>CAMJMQ010000003.1 GCA_946407065.1 uncultured Clostridia bacterium
GCTCTCAAAGTAATTACGGGTTATCTTCTTCGTTGTTTAATTTTCAAGGTCCTTTTGCTTTGCGTTTCCAGATTACAGGGCTGTAATCTCTCAACGCTCAGCGTAAGTCATATTATATTCGATTTGGTGCTCTTTGTCAAGAAGAATTTTCAAATTTTTTGAAAAAATTTTGAAGTTTCTTTTTTCGAAAAAAGGGCGTAAAATATCGCTTACAAATCAAGCGGGGTTTTTGCTTCAAAAAGCCTGATTGATAAGCGGTTTCGAATTATATTATAACCGACGCGTGTTATTTTATACCACATTTTTTGTCTGAGGTCAATACCTAATCCCAAAAGTAACAAACTTGTAACTTCGTTTTCTGTATTTTGTGGTATTATATATAGTATCATACAGGATATTGCTGTGTCTGATTTTAGCAACTTCAAAGGGAAAAGCACGCCTCTTCCCTATCCTATTATATAGAGGTGCAAAATGAATCAATACGTCATTACCATAGGCAGACAGTTTGGCAGCGGAGGACGCTCCATCGCCGAGAAGCTCGCAAAAAAGCTCGATATCAAGTTCTACGACAAGGAGCTGATCTCGATTGCGGCGAAGGAAAGCGGCATCAGCCCCGAGGTATTTGAGGGCGTGGATGAAAAGGCAACCAACAGCCTGCTGTATTCTTTATCGATGGGTATGTACAGCTTTGGCAGCGGATTCCCCGCGATGGGTGATCTGCCGGTCAATGATAAGCTCTACCTGCTGCAGCATAAGATCATTAAGGAGATCGCGGAGAAAGAAAGCTGTGTAATCGTCGGACGATGCGCCGACTATGTCCTGCGTGATAATCCGAAGCGCGTGAGTATCTTCATCTATGCCGATATGGCATACCGCAAGGAACAGAGCATCAAGAAGCACGGCATCGACCCCGCACACGCCGAGCACATCATCAACAAAACGGATAAGAACCGCGCGAATTACTACAGCTTCTATTCCGGACAAAAATGGGGGCAGGCTGAAAACTTCGATCTGTGTATCGATTCCTCCAAGCTGGACGAGGATAAGATCGTAGACCTGATCGCTGAATACATCAAGATGAGATAAAGCAAACCGCTGAGCAAAAAATGTTCAGCGGTTTTTTGATACTATATATTAGGAAGAAACGAACGCATAAAAGCAATCTCAATCCTCCTTCGGCTTTCTACGCTTCTTCGGCGCTTTGAACGTCAAATCAAAGCTCATATCGAGCAAGGAGATGATCTCCTCATACGGCACGGTGCCATCGAGCAAGATCGTCAGCCATTGGTCATGGTTCATGTGATAGCCCGGGAAATAGCCCTCCTGCATCCGCAATGATCCCGAAAGGATCGGATCGCACTTGACGTTCATGATATCGACAGGCTCGTCACCGTCTAAATGCAGCACCGAACGCGATACATTCATGAAGATTGCGAACCACTTGCGCGTACCGAGATGGCGCAAAACAGGGATATCGGGGTAGTTCGGGAATGGAAAATCCGGCTCTACGCCGTAATGCTCACGGGCGTAGTCCATGATCCGTATCATCAGCTCATTATCAGGCATTGGTTGTCTTCCCTTTTCTGTTTTGGATCCATTTCTCACACTTGGGGAAGATCAGATAATTCGCCAACAGCGCGAAAATAACGCCGAAAACGGAGCCCACCAACACATCGGTCGGATAATGCGCGCCCATGTACAGGCGTGAGAACGCGACCAATACAGCGATCACGAGTGCTAAAATGCCGATCTTCTTATAATTGCAGAAGATGACGGTCGCCGTCGCGAACGCGAAGGTCGAATGAACAGACGGGAACGACCAACCCTTCGGCGCAGTACCCAGCGGCACCAGGAAATCGTAGGTCTCAAACGGACGTACACGCGCCACCAGATTCTTGACGATCAGATACGAGATGATGAACGAGAGCAACATCGCGATGATGACCTCGATACCGGAGCGGCGGGTCTTTTTGATGATGATCAACAAAATGCCGAGGATCAGACAAAAGATACCGTTATGCCCCAGCATGGAGAAGAACGTCATCAATCCATCCATGAACGGCGTGCGAATATTTTGCAATGCCAGTAAAAAATCAGCTTCCCAAGCCATAATATACCTCTTTCCTTCTATTACTGTTTTTTATGTCTAACCTTATCCTTCAGGTTGTGATACTTTCTCGAATACTTGTCATTCGCCTCAATGAACGAGAAGATGATCGCGCTAATACCGTCGATCGCCATCAAACCACCGAGCACCAGCATGAACCACTGGACGGTGTTGGACGGCGCGAGGATGATGAAAACGCCGCAGCCTAAGTACAGAATACTTTTGACGACATTTTTCCAGAAGGCGAAATCACGCACCTTACTCTGTTTGACCGCCAAAAAACTCCGATACGCAACCACCAACAGCCATCCGCCGCACAGACCGCTGCCGACGATGAACAGGGCTTCGTTCTTGACCAATATAATGGCAAAGAGCGTCGCGATCACCAAAAAAATATAAACGCGCGTTTTCTCCCGCACAAAATTCCAGTGATCCTCGCGTAGCTTTTTGATCGTATAGACGAGCTGAAACGCCACCACGACAGCAAACAACACGATGATAATAAAGCGGAACGCGTTATCGGTGAAGATCGTCATCAAGAGGCCGATCACGGTGAATATGATACCCTCGACCAACTGGTTGGCGTCGATGAACTTGGCGAGCTTGCCGGTGCGCAGTCGCGCGATCAAATCGCCAAACAACACTTTCTCAGGGATCTTTGCCACCGTTTTCAGACTGTCGGATTCCACCACGTTGACG
Organism: uncultured Clostridia bacterium; assembly: GCA_946407065.1. Classification (GTDB taxonomy): domain Bacteria; phylum Bacillota; class Clostridia; order Oscillospirales; family Acutalibacteraceae; genus Ruminococcoides. Next base: position 2,807 of record CAMJMQ010000003.1, read on the forward strand.
ATCAGATCCTCAACGCCGTCGACGTCGAACTGCATCGCCTCGGTGTAGGTCTCTGCGCCGCGAGCCTCCGCCGTTGAGAAAACGACCTTGACCAGCTTTTCACGTTCTTTCGGGCTGACATCCTGAATCCATTTATCCGCGATATCGTTGATCCACTCGCTGTTGGGGTCAAAAGCATCCGCCTCACGGAGCTTGCCGTGTTCGACCTCCCAGCTGATCGAGTCGTGCTCCATGATGCCCTTGGCGGAGCTGGTGACGATCCTGACGTCCTTGAACTTATGGGCAAATATCTTGCCGAAGATACAGTACCGCGGGTGGATGACCGTGACAAGATCTCGGATCCTTTCTATTAATGTCACGTCGCTGACCTCGGGGCACAGCCCGGGGCCGTCGTTATTATAGATATGTATCACGCGGCTGAGCTTCTCGTCACTGATATGACAAGCGCCGTATAAGGCGAGGTTACCGCCTTTGCTGTGGCCGGCAAGGATATACCGTTTGTCGTCACGGATGATATCGTTGAGATACTCGACCGACTTGATCTGTCCCTCGGTCTTTTTGTAACTCATGATAAAATCCTCTTTCCAGCCGACAAGCGAGTTATCCGTGCCGCGGAACGACACAAAATACACATCGTCATACAGATGGAAGGTCAGCGCCGCGAACTGCGTTGATGTATCACGGCTGAACACCTCGACATAGTCGGAGACCATCAAGTTACCGAAGCGACGGGATTCCTGTACCGCGCGCAGGAAGGGGTCATTTTCCGCTGAATTGGTGATACAGCGGCGCAACGCGGTGGGTCTGTCCCCTATTCTTTTTGCGTCAAAATCATAATAAGTCAAGGTACATAGGACGACATTATCCACCTCGTTGAACGGCATATCATAAAATGAAAGATCCGTGTACCAGCTGACATAATCGGCGAGAGAACTCATACAACACCCCCTCTATCTTAACTAAGATCTAATATCTAAGAAATAAGAAAGAAAAACTACTTATATACCTTTTAGTCTTCGATTATATTTTTCTTGTTATACTCATCCAAAAAGTGATGAACAACACCGTCTTTCTTGTAGGCGATCACGGTGTCGACGTTGACATTGTGCATGCTGTTGAATATATTCGCCTCGATATGAGGATTGGTTTTTTTGAGCTGTCGAATGAGCAGCTTGGTTTCCATTCGCTTAGAAGCGGATGTCCCGTCATCCCGGCAGGAACTGCAAGTATCGGTAAAGCGGCACGCGCACTGGATAAAATGCAGCCCATTATAATCGCGCCACGCCTTGATCTCATCCTCACGGACATAATACAGCGGACGGATCAGCTCCATTCCCTCATAGTTGGTCGATTTGAGCTTTGGCATCATGGTCTGCACCTGACCGCCCCAGATCATCCCCATCAGGATGGTCTCGATCACATCGTCATAATGATGACCGAGGGCGATCTTGTTACAACCCAACTCCCGCGCTTTTTTATACAGCCACCCGCGGCGCATCCGCGCACAGAGATAGCAGGGCGACTTTTCGATCTTGTAGACCGCGTCAAAGATCGAGGTCTCAAATACCGTGATCGGAACACCGAGCATCCGGGCGTTATTCTCGATCAAAAGACGATTGATCTCACTGTATCCCGGATCCATCACGAGAAACACAAGCTCGAAAGGGAACTTATCATGGCGTTTGAGCTCCTGAAAGAGCTTTGCCATCAGCATGCTGTCTTTGCCTCCGGAGATACACACCGCGATCTTGTCGCCGGGACTGATCATATCGAACTCGACGATCGCCTTGGTGAAGCGGTGGAAGATGTTTTCTTTAAAGCGACGGCGCTTGGTCAGGCTTTGCTCCACCTCACGGGAACGGTCGGTATGATCCATATGCTTGCGCAGCCACGCTTCATACCCGCCCTGTAAACTGTACGCTTCATACCCTAACCGGGAAAGTGCGGTCGCGTATTCAACGCTGAGAGTACCGTGCATACAAAAAAGGATCAGCTTTTTATCATGGGGCAGTTCTCCCCTATCCGCCTTTTCAACGATATCGGGACAGCTTTCAGCACCCGGGATGGTGCCGTAGGAAAAAGATACGCCGCTGCGAACGTCATACAACTGATATGTACCCTCGGGCAGATCGGCATATTCTTCGATTGTAACGGAATACGCGGCGTGCTCCATCGGCGAACCTCCTACAATAATTATTTATATTTTACCTCAAACTAAAAAATCCGTCAATAATCTCACCGCAAAATCCGTCAAAACAGAGAAAATACCCTGTGGTGACCCACAGGGCATCGTAATTTAAGTGTTGGCAAACAAATAATCCAAGCCAAACTCCACAGCGGTATCAAAATCATCGCCGCCGAAGCCATGACCCGCGCCTTCGATCAGGTGGAACTCCGCGTGCGGGAACAACGCCGCGGCCTCTTTGATCGAGCTTGCGGCTACCAGCTTATCATCGGAGCCTTGGATGATCGTGACGTTGTGCGGATAGGTGCTCAGTCGGCTGACCACATCGAGCCCGAACAGATCGCGCGCGAACGCGCCGCCGAGCTGATAATCATCGCCGAAGGACAGGGTTTCAGGCACATCATCGGGACTGCTGTAACGCGCGGTGATCGCCTGCGGCATATACAAAGCGGGATAATGCAGGATCATGCCCTTGACGGTATCGGTGTTATCCAGTCCGACCATCGTCGCGACCAGACCGCCCATGCTGCCGCCCTCTACAAAGACAAAGTTAGGATCGACAAAATCCCATGTCAGCGCAGTGTTAAGGATCGCCTGCAGGTCGGACGCCTCCGTCACGGCGGAATTCTTCATCGGATCGCCGTCGCTTTTGTTGTCGGTCGTCGGACGACTGCCGCCGGGGAAATCGAAGGTGTAGGCGGCAAAGCCCTTTTCTGCATAACGCTTGCCGTAGCCCTCGCCTGCCTCGCGGTTCGAGCCCATGCCGTGGGCGTGGATCACCAACGGAAATTTTGTTTCCTTGTCCGTGATCGGAATATACGCCTCACCGTAGATACGGTTGCCGTTGTTCTCGCACCAGATCACTCTGGTCTCCACCTCATACTCCGCATTGCGGTCACGCTGTCCGAGAGCCTGTCCCGATACAGCCTGTGTCGCATCCGAAGCCGTCGCAGCTTGGGTCGCTTCATCGACAGTCGCTTTGGACTGTGCCGACGTCGACTCCGTCTTTTGGGCAGAGCAGGCGGCGAGTACCGCCATCAGCCCGACCATCAAAATTACACCCAGTTTTTTCATCATACGCTTCAAATTATCACCTCTCGGTTTATTATTACCAACCAAATTGATCTTATGAAAACCCTAACTTAATTTGATTTATCCTTATATAAGCCGTCGATCGGAATCAGCATCCATACCATGGCGATCAGCACCGCGTAGATCATCGCGGGCTGCCAGATCGTCGCCGACAGGATGATACCGATGACCTTGATCGCGATATCGGGGATGTACTTGACGCGCATCATCCACGCGTGCTTTTTGGAATCGCAGGTATCGATATCCACGTGGCACCGATACAGTGAGATTGACAGCAAGAGATTTGCAAATGTCACAAGCAGGACGGACATACCGTAGAGCACCATCGCGAGCTTACTGGAGCGATTCGATGTAACCACGCTCATGCTGTACGGGATCCACGATGTCACGAACAAGAGGATCACACCCAGCCAAACAACACGCTTGTTGATGACCTCGATCTGGTGCCATTCGTTGTGCAGATTCACCCACATGGTACCCAGCCAGAAGAACGACAGCGCATAGCAGACGTAGGTGTCGCTCAACGCGAGCACACCTTCGATGGTCATCGGGTCGGGCTTGGGAAGCTCCAACACCAGTATCGTCATGATGATCGCCAAAACAGCGTCCATGAACGCCGCAAGCCTGTCTTTACTCATTCTACTCACCTCAATGAGAGTATAGCATAATAAAAAACTATTTTTCAACTATAAAAAACGGTTATTCGCAAAAAGTTTACATAATGGTTGCGATTCGATAAAAAATGAGTTATAATAGAACAACTGTAGGCAATCGGGAAGATATTCGAACTCGGTCGCCTGACGAAGGAGAATCACTATGCTTCAAATCAAAAACCTTTCTTTCACGGTCAATGATGACTCCGCCGGGAAAGAGATCATCAAAAATATCAGTCTGGAGATCCCCGACGGCAAGCTGATCGTCATCACCGGTCCCAACGGCGGCGGCAAGTCCACCCTCGCCAAGCTGATCGCCGGTATCGAAAAGCCCACCTCAGGACAGATCCTCTTCAACGGCGAGGACATCACCGATATGAGCATCACCGAACGCGCCAAGAAGGGCATCGCCTTTGCCTTTCAGCAGCCGGTCAAGTTCAAGGGCATCCGTGTGCTCGACCTGATCCGTCTGGCGGCGGGCAGAAAGCTGACCATCGCGGACGCGTGCGTCTACCTCTCGATGGTCGGTCTGTGCGCCAGAGAATACATCGACCGCGAGGTCAATTCAAGCCTTTCGGGCGGCGAATTAAAGCGCATCGAGATCGCGACCGTGCTCGCCCGTAAATCAATGCTCACCCTCTTTGACGAGCCGGAAGCCGGTATCGACCTGTGGAGCTTCGGCAACCTGATCGAGGTGTTCCGCAAACAGCGCGAAGAGATCGCCGACCGTTCCATCATGATCATCTCCCATCAGGAGCGCATCCTCAACATTGCCGACAAGATCATCGTGCTGGGCAGCGGCGAGATCGAAAAGCAGGGCGACAGGGATGAAATCCTGCCCGGGCTGATCGGCACACCCGCGGCAGTCAAGAACTGCCAGGGCGTTACGGAAGGAGTGTAATCATGGATCTGAACAACATACAATCCTATCTGCTCAAAGAGATTGCCGACATCGACGGCAATAACCTCACGGGCGCGTACAACATCCGCTCCGACAGCATGTCCATCGGCAGACAGTCCACTGAGAACATCGAGATCGTCAGCAAGACGGGTGTCAGCGGCATGGATATCTTCATCAAGCCCAACACCGTCGGTGAGAGCGTGCATATCCCCGTCGTGATGACCAAGAGCGGACTCAAGGAAGAGGTCTACAACGATTTTTATATCGGCGACAACGCCGACGTCGAGATCGTCGCGGGCTGCGGTATCGATAACTGCGGCAACCACGATTCTCAGCATGACGGCATCCACCGCTTTTATGTCGGCAAAAACGCCAAGATCAAATATGTCGAAAAGCACTTCGGCTCCGGCGAAGGCTCAGGCAAGCGCATCCTCAATCCCGTCACCGAGGTTTATATGGAAGAAGGTAGCACCTGCGAGATGGAAATGGTGCAGATCAAGGGCGTTGACGATACCGAGCGCAAGACGGTCGCCGAGCTCAAAGCGGGCGCCAAGCTGATCATCCGCGAGCGCCTGATGACCCATAACGCTCAGCGCGCGCTGAGCGACTATGTCGTATCACTCAACGGCGACGGTGCCAACGCCGACGTCGTATCCCGCGGCGTGGCGCGTGATGATTCTTATCAGCGGCTCGACCTCAAGATCGTCGGCAACGCGGCATGCAAGGGTCACACCGAATGCGACTCCATCATCATGGACAACGGCAACATCCTGGCTGTCCCCGCTCTGGAAGCGAACAACGTGGACGCGTCCCTCGTGCATGAAGCGGCGATCGGCAAGATCGCGGGCGACCAGATCATCAAACTGATGACCCTCGGTCTGACTGAGGCGGAAGCCGAGGAACAGATCATCAACGGCTTTTTGAGATAACAACGCGTTGTTTTATTCCGCCTATGGATAGAGTGCTTTTTCAGTAACGCCTTTTCAACGGCGGGTCAAATGCTTCATCTTCCTTTTACGTACTGAAGATAATCAATATATGATCTATATTTCCAATAAAGAAATAACCCTCAGTTTCAAACTGAGGGTTTTATCTTTATCATATGTGATATTGTAGGGCGGGGGCTCGCTCCCGCCGATTCTTTTCAATACAATCACTTTTATACGCAATGCATATCAATCTCACCGAATAAAATTGGTATACGTTTTCGGCTCGATCTCGGGCAGTCCGATCTGCTCCTTGCCGAGGGCGATACTCTTCATCAAAAAGCTCATATTCTCCGCCAGCACACGAACGGTCTGCAGACCCTCCGCATCCTGCTCGGCGTCACCCTTTGCGCCGCCGTGAACGCTGTTCCAATAATTGGACGCGGCGACAGGCATCGAATTGATGGTGAAATACTTGTTCAGCTCGTCAAAGGTCGCGGAAAGTCCTCCCCTGCGCGCAACGGCGACCGCCGCGCCGACCTTCATGCGCTTGTCGCAATGGCAGGAATAAAACAGTCTGTCGAGGAACGACACCAGCGTACCGTTGGCGGACGCGTAATAAACAGGCGACGCGATCACCAGACCGTCCGCCTCGGCGAATTTCGGCGCCGCTTCATTCACCGCGTCATCAAACACGCACTGTCCCTTGGTCGCGCAGGTGCCGCAGGCGATACAGCCGCGGATCGCCTTGTTGCCGACCTGCATCGTCTCGACCTCGATCCCGTTCTTGGCAAAAACCTTCTCCATCTCTTTCAGCGCGATGGCGGTATTGCCGCCGACTCTGGGAGAGCCGTTGATCATCAAAACCTTCATATCATAACCTTCTTTCAATCTCGATCATCATTGCACAGCTCCCGAGCACTCGCGCCCGAAACCATACAATTATTATATATGTATTATAATAGCATCAAATTATTCTGTCAACAAGCAACCAAAAGCCCTCGACCACACAAGCCGAGGGCTTTATCAACTGCGTTTTAATTCTAATTTAGAATTATTGCCACTCCACCGTTGCCGGGGGCTTGGGGGTGATGTCGTAGACAATGCGGGTGATGCCGGGGATCTCACTTGTGATACGCGCCGAGGCGGTCGCGAGGATCTCATAAGGGATACGTGACCAATCCGCAGTCATAAAGTCATCGCTCGTAACGGCACGCAGGACGATCGTACTGCCGACCACGCGCTCCTCACCCAGCACGCCGACCGAATGAGTGTCGGTCATGACAGCAAAATACTGGTTGGTGAAGCGGTCATAGCCGGACTTCGCGATTTCTTCGCGGAAAATTGCGTCAGCCTCACGCAGGGTCTCGAGCTTATCCTTGGTAATCTCGCCGACACAACGGATCGCAAGACCGGGGCCGGGGAACGGCTGGCGGTAGCAGAATTCCTCGGGCATACCGAGCGCTAAGCCCGCCTTGCGCACTTCATCCTTGAAGAGGGAACGCAGGGGCTCCGCCATCTCGTCATACTCGACGACCTGATGCAGCGCGCCCTCGCCCGATGCGGAGAAAGAGATATCGCCCGCACCGCGCTCGAGCACGTCGGAGTAGATAGTGCCCTGTACCACACAATCGACCTTACCGAGCTTCTTTGCCTCTTCTTCAAACACGTTATTGAACTCTTCACCGATGATACGGCGCTTTTCATCGGGGGAGGTCACGCCCTTGAGCGCGGACAAAAAGCGATCCGCCGCGTCTACGCGCGTGACATTGATATTCAGGATATCGCGGCAGGTCTTTTCGACGTTATCCGCCTCATCCTTGCGCAGCAGACCGGTGTCGACAAAAACGCAGGTGAGGTTGTCGCCGATCGCTTTATTGACCAGCACAGCCGCTACAGAGCTATCAACACCGCCCGACAATGCCAGCAGCACCTTTTTATCCGCAAGACGCTCGCGATACTGCGCGATCTTCTCCTCAACAAAGCGATCCATCTTCCACTCGCCCACACATCCGCAGATGTTGTACAGGAAGTTGTGGAGCACCAGTTCGCCGTATTCGGTCTCGATCATTTCGGGGTGGAACTGCACGCCGTAGATATGATCCTTGCTGTTTTCCATCGCCGCTACGGGACAGCGCTCGGTGTAGGCGGTGACATGGAAGCCTAAGGGTGCTTCTTTGATATGGTTGCGGTGGCTCATCCAACAGATGCTCACGGGCGGGAAGCCGTCGAGCAGCTCACTGCCGTCGGAGATCAGCTCGGTCGCACCAAATTCACTGATCTCGCCGTTGTAGGTCACCTTGCCGCCCGCCATATAGGCGATGAGCTGACAACCGTACCCGATGCCGAGGATCGGCAATCCTGCCGACAGGATCGCGGCGTCACAATGCGGCGCGTCAGGCTCAAACACACTGTCGGGACCACCGGTAAAGATGATGCCTTTGTAGCCCTGCGCGACGATCTCGTCGGCTGTGATCTTCTGATAAGACACAATCTCAGCATAGATATTCTGCTCTCTTACCTTACGGGCGATCGGCTGGTTATAATGACCGCCGAAATCCAGTACCAATACTTTTTCCATGGTGTTCCCTCTTTCTTGACATTATTTTATGTTTTACCGCTTTAACGCAAGATAAAACCATTAGTTACATTATAATCATTAATAGAAAGAGTGTCAATAATTTTATAGCACTTTTTCACGAATTTTTGCAATTAATTTACTATAAATTTCATATTGATAATTTTTTAACAGCTTTTTCGTTAAAGTTTAGACAATTTATGAATTTTTGTTTTGGTTTTCCTGCATTTCTACTGTACTCCTCACCCTTATCCCACGATAAAACAATTGACTTTGTTTTTGATACAAGTTATTATTGATTTAATTGATTCAGAACCAATATTGTTCGATCAAAATAGCACTCAGGAGGTACATTATGTTAGGCAATTTCAGTTACCACAACCCGACAAAGCTCTATTTCGGAGACGACTCTCTGAAATATCTGAACGATGAACTGCCCAAATACGGCAAGACCATCCAGCTGATCTACGGCGGCGGCTCGATCAAGAAAAACGGCATCTATGACGCGGTGACAAAGATCCTCAAAGATAACGGCAAGACCATCGTCGAGGACGCGGGCGTCATGCCTAACCCTACCGCGGATAAGCTGCGCGAGGGCGTACAGATCGCGCGCGAGAACCATGTCGATCTCCTGCTGGCAGTCGGCGGCGGCTCCTGCTGCGACTACGCCAAGGCGGTATCGGTTTCCGTCAACTGCGACGACGATCCGTGGGACAAGTATTACATCCGCTTTGAAGAGCCCGACTGTGAGATCATCCCCGTCGGCTGTATTTTGACCATGGCAGGCACCGGCTCCGAGATGAACGGCGGCGCCGTCATCACCAACCACGAGCAGAAGCTCAAGATCGGACATGTCTTTGGCGACAATGTCATGCCGAAGTTCTCGATCCTCAATCCGAGATTTACCTTCTCTCTGCCCAAGCGCCAGATGGCAGCAGGCATCTATGATATCTTCAACCACATCTGTGAGCAATACTTCTCGGGCAACGACGACAACACCTCCGATTATCTTGCCGAGGCGCTGATGAAGTCCGTCATCCACAGCTCGCTGATCGCGGTCGACGATCCCGAAAACTACGAGGCACGCTCCAACATCATGTGGACGGCGACATGGGCGCTGAATACCCTGATCTCCCGCGGCAAGACCACCGACTGGATGGTGCACATGCTGGGGCAGGCGGTCGGCGCGATCACCGACGCGACCCACGGCATGACGCTCGCGGCGGTATCCCTTCCCTATTATCGCTTTATCAAGCCATACGGTATCCATAAATTCGTTCGATTCGCGACCGAGGTCTGGGGCGTTGACCCGAGCGATAAATCCGATGAGCAGATTGCCGACGAGGGTCTCGCTCAAATGGAGAGCTGGATGAAGAAGATCGGCGTCGCGATGAATCTCACCGAGCTCGGCACAACAAAAGACATGATCGAGGATATCGCCGATGCGACTATCCTCCTTGACGGCGGCTACAAGAAGCTCAGTCGCGATGACGTCGTCGCCATTCTCAAGGCAAGCCTGTAAGACACGAGCGCTCCAAAACCTCTCCGGCGCAAGCGTTGGTATCCGTAGGGTAACCAACTCATTGATCGGTTGAGATCGCCGCATCATCTTCGCAGAGGCTCCGGTTAATGGGGCTCACAACGACAACTGAATACCATTCGATTTCCCGCCGTGGTGCGACTGACAGCATCCGGCGGGATTTTTTATCACTGTCACACTCCCCTTTGAGGGGTGTATATACAGTCAGAGACCGTACAAAAATCGACGCGGATCCGTGCGGTCAATGTGATCGGAACGCGACGCCTCAACCGACGAAAAACAGGTGTTTTTTAAGCAAAAGTTTGACTCTTCGACCCGGTAAAAGAAGGGAGGGAATTGCCGCAAAACAGGCTAAACAGCCATAACTTCCGGCTATTTAGACAATAAACAGCCATTCTCTTTGTGCAAATCTATCAAAGGAAGTGATCTGTCGAGAGCTTATGTGTACAAAAGTTAAGAAAAAGTAAATTTAGCAGTTTTTGTATTGAATTCTCAGATTTATTGTGCTATTATCTAGACAAGTGATAAGGAAACATTATCACAATTCATCCACCAAAAGATGGATGGCAACTACCGCGGATCATATCCGCTTGATACCGTCAAAACGGTATGTGAAAAAAATTGTTTTTAGAAAGGAAAATCAAACTATGAAACGTGTATTAGCTGTTTTACTTTGTGTCATGATGGTAGGTTCTGTGTTTGCGATGGCAATCTCCGCAAGCGCGGCTGAAGAAGAAAACGCTCCCGTAGCCGCTGTTGCTACCGATGAGCTCGGCGAGACTTATGTCACTGACGAGACCACTGTCACCGACGAAACCGTTGTCACCGACGAGACCACTGTCACCGGCGAGACCACTACCGAGACTACCGCAGAGACCACTGCTGAGACCATCACTTCTACTCAGCCCACTACCGCTGCTACCACTGCCGCTACTACCGCTGCTACTACCGTAGCTACCGCGGATCAGAAGAAGGCTTCTCCCAAGACCGGTGAGAACGCTTGGCTGTGGATCGGCATCGGCATCTTCGGTGTTGCTCTCGTAGCGATCATCATCACCTTCGTTGTGAAGAAGAAGGCAAAATAATCAACGGTAAGACTATCAACCAATGACCGAAAGGCGGTGACGGGGCATCCCGCCGCCGCCTTGTTTTTTATGAATATGAGTAATCAAAACAACAACCGAAATTATTCACGCTCCGACGAATACTACGGCAGAAGAGTCCGCAGTGATTCTTACACTGATAACTTTGACGTCAGCGGCGATTCCTATCAGCGTCCGCAGCGCCAAAGCTATGACAGCAGAGGTCGCCAGCAGTATCCGTCGCGGCAGGCTTATGACGGCAGAACGCGTCAGCAATATCCCTCACGACAGGGCTATGACGGCAGAACACGTCAGCAATACCCCTCACGACAGGGCTATGACAGCAGAGGTCGCCAACAGTATCCCCCGCGACAAGGCTATGACAGTCGCGGCCGTCAGCAGTATCCCCCGCGTCAGGGCTATAACGATTACTATGACGACAGGCGCCGACAGCCCCGTCCGCAGGGCAATGCCTACGGCAGAGGCGGCTATGACGACGGCTACAACAGAAGATCCCGCGGCAGCTATGAGAACCGCCCCCGCGGCAGGAGGTCGAAGAAGCGTACAAGCACCGGGATCATCGTTGTCAGAGTGATCGCGATCATCATGCTGATCGTTGGCGCCGCCATCATCGGCACCAAGCTCTTCCACTCCTATTCCGACAAAAAGGGACATATGGAGCTGCAGCAGTTATCAACCGACTATGAGGCGCTGTACGCGAAGAACCATGACTTCTTCGGATGGATGAAGATCGACGATACGGTCATCGACTATCCCGTCATGCATGTGGTGAATGATAACGACAAATACCTGCATACGGACTTTGACGGCAACTACTCCGAGAGCGGCGAGCTGTTCATGGACGGCGCATGTAATCCCAACGGAAATCACTTCCTGATCTACGGACATCACATGTTCAACGGCTCCATGTTCGGCAGTCTGCCGAAGTTCGACAACGTCGATTATTACAACGAGCACAAGATCATTCATTTCAATACCCGATTTGAAAAGGCGGATTATGAGATCTTCGCGATCTTCTACAGCCAGATCTATGACGCGAACGATAACACCCATTTCCAGTACTATGAGTGCCAGAACCTTGACGACGAGTCAAGCTATAACTACTATGTGCAAAACGTCAAAGCGCTCTCCAGTATCGATACGGGTATCACACCGCAGTACGGCGAGAGGATCATCACCCTGTCGACCTGTAACTACCACACCCAGGACGGACGATTCGTTGTCTGCGCGAGAAAAATCGCATAAAAACATAACAAAGCTCACGGAACACTCCGTGAGCTTTTAGTTTGCCGAAAAGGTAAATCAAAAAGAGGAAGGTGGTTGCTTCGCAACATTTGTACAATCCCTCCGAGCTCGCTTAACGCGAGCCCACCTCCCTTTACCAAAGGGAGGCTGCTAAACACCCTCTTCCCTATTTGATCAGGATGATCGGGCGGTCATAGCAGGAAATACCGCCGCGGAACACCTCGACCTTCTCCTCGTTGAGTAAATCCGTATACACACCGTCGGGGAAATCGACCTCGACATAGCCGATGCCGCTGTTGGGCGCTACGGGAAACACGCCCAGCGCTTTTCTCTCACCTTTTGTATGCGTCGCGATCAAAAAGCGTTCATCCTGTGATCTCACCTGATAGACGCTGTCGGCGAACAGCGGATCACGTCGGATGTCAGCCAGCTTCGCGATGAGATCAATGAGCCATATCGCCGCCCCGAGGATCGGAACCTCAACGGTATCCTTATCAAACAAGCTCGGCAGATGCGGGATCGTCCACTCCTGACCCGCATAGATCAACGGCATGCCTTTCTGGAAGAACGTAAACGCCGTCCAGCCCTCCAACGCCTTACGGTCGGGGATGAGAAACGCCGCTCTGGTCTGGTCATGATTCTCGAGGAATCGCAGCTTGACATAGTTCTCGGGGTAGATATACTCCTGACGGTTGATCGCCTCGGCGTAGTCCTCGAGCGTTCCCTTCCCGCTCAGATAAGCGCGGAACTTGCCGTATACATCGTAATCGTAGCACAGATCAAACGCCTGATAGATCTCGCTGTCCGACAACGCGGTCATCCCTCTGCCGCGCATATAGGTGATGAAGCCGGGCTCGACGCTCTCGCTCAGCCAGATACAGCGGGGTCGCACTTTTTCGACCTCTTCTCTCGCCTTGAGCCAAAAATCCAACGGAATCAGCGGCGCGACGTCACAGCGGAAGCCGTCCACGATCTCTGCCCACATTTTAAGCGTTTCGATCTGATAGCTCCATAATTCTTTATTGGAATAGTCAAGATCGATGATATCCGTCCAATCCCCCACGCGGTTGCCAAATCTGCCGTCCTCCTTATGATAGAACCATTCGGGATGCTCACGGCTCAGAACGGAATCGGGCGAGGTATGGTTATACACCACGTCGATGATGCACTTCATGCCTTTTTTGTGGATCTCCGCCACCAGCGCCTTGAAGTCATCCAAGGTGCCGAACTCGGGATTGACAGCACGATAGTCGCTGATCGCGTAGGGTGATCCGAGCGTGCCCTTACGCGCGACCTTGCCGATGGGATGGATGGGCATCAGCCAGATGATATCCGTGCCCAACGACTTGATATGATCGAGATATCTCGCTACCCCTTTAAAGGTACCATCCTCGGTGAAATTGCGGACAAACACCTGATACATCATCATATTTCTGAGTGACTTCGGTGTCACGGTCGCCATATGATCGCCTCCTTTTAAATCATGGTTTTATTATACATATCAATCGGATGAATGTAAATACCGATTTTGCGATGTAGTGAGGGATTATAGTTAGTCGCCTTCAAGTCCTGTTTCCTGCACTTTGCTTGTAAAATAGAAAAAGGTATCCCTATTTGGGATACCTTTTTTCTATGGTGCAGGTAACAGGCGTCGGTGATGTCGGATTCCGCGGATTTCGCCTTGGGTTCATCACCTCCTGACCGTGGTGCATCTGCTCTCTCCTTAACAACGCCATCCCATGGCGTTTTTACCTTCGGATTACGCTCACGCTTCATCCTCGGCACACTCGCCTTCAAGTCCTGTTTCCTGCGCTTTGCTTGTATAATAGAAAAAGGCATCCCACATGGGATACCTTTTTCTATGGTGCAGGTAACAGGCGTCGGTGATGTCGGATTCCGCGGATTTCGCCTTGGGTTCATCACCTCCTGACCGTGGTGCATCTGCTCTCTCCTTAACAACGCCATCCCATGGCGTTTTTACCTTCGGATTACGCTCACGCTTCATCCTCGGCACACTCGCCTTCAAGTCCTGTTACCTGCACTTGGCTTGTATCAAAAAAAGGTATCCCACAAGGGATACCTTTTTCTATGGTGCAGGTAACAGGACTTGAACCTGCATGAAATTGCTTTCATACGGACCTGATGGTCGCGTCACGTCGGTGAACTCCGATTTTTCCATCCCCAAGCCATTTTTTGTGGCTTGAGTATACCATAGACGATGGGATTAGTCAAATGGTTTCTCTGATGGCAATGAAGTCGTTACGCGATCTTAAATCCTTCTTCACACTCTGTATTGAATATTCTAATAATCAATACCAGTTGAAGACATAATAATTGCCGCCTCCGTTAGTAATATAGTAATTAATCATAGAGGCATATCTCGCGGCGCTGATCTCTGTATCGTTGTACTCAAACTCGTATTTTGTAAAGGCGCTCCAATCGCCGTTGCCGTCGGGAGCGTACTGAATGACCCCTGTTATAACACCGTCCTTCTTCACTACCTCATACTTTGCTTGCTGCTGGACGCCGAATTCGGTCAGTTCCGCCGCAGACAGGTTCACGATACCGTCAGGATCGTATGTGTTCGTGTATACGCCCCTGAAACGAATCCATTCTTTCTCCTGTCTTTCGCTCCAATAAGCATATATACCGGTGTTCGTAGTAGTTTTCAGCAAACCGTTCTCTGCGGTGATCGAAACCGAGTCAACCTCTTCCATATGCACATCGGGATTGTATTCATTTCCCTTTCGAAGCTGATTGTGCAGCACCATGGTGAAATTGTCGTCGCCGTTGCCATACTGATACATCAACTTCGTGACGCCGCCGACACCAAAGTCATAAGTTACATTATATACCCTTCCCTTTGAGTATTCAACAGTCTTTTTCGATCCCGTAGATCCGTCGATCTCGGTGCTGGTCAGAGGCAGATCGCCGTCGAAAGTATAGGTGACCGTTTTCTGAACCGGTTCGGCGTCCTCAAAGTTTTCAATCGAATCAAACAGAACAGGATAACTGTTCTCATACGTTATGGCAGTGGTCTGAGACAATTCCCAATTGCCGGTCTCAAAATCCTTAGAATATGTTTTCAAGCCGCTGAGCAGTTTATGCTCGGTATCGCCGGGCTGTTCGGGAGTCTCGCCGATCGGCTTTCCGATCCCCTCGGGAGCGGAAAGCTCTGCCAGCCAGCGCTGTAAACAAGTCACGTCGAGAACGGTCACTTCTCCGTCACCGTTTACATCGGCAACCCTGTCATTGAGCTCAAACGGGATCGGGATACTTATAATCTTTCTCTGAATAAATGTTGCGTCGGTGACGGTCACTTCACCGTCACCGTTCACATCGCCGAGGATCGGCGCAGCGGGAGTCGGCGAAATCTGATATGTCAGGCCAAAGCCTCTTGCATACAACACAGTATCGGTGAAGTTATGTTCCGCGTCAAGCGTGGGGATATTGATCGGCAGCTTTGCGGTCGGCGCGTCATCAGCGCTGAACATCATATAAAGCGCAACAGGCATATTCGGACCGTACTGGGTGATCCCTGTCGTTTTATCCTCGGGATCGACCGGCATGGAGCGTGCAAGATAGGCGATCATGATCGCGTCCGCTTTCTCAAAGCGAGCGGCGTCATACGGCAGGCTGACCGACATGACGATGAATTTACCGCCGTTTTCATGGATCGTATCGGCGATAGTATCCGCCATTTTCGCCGTGTCGTTCTTCAACGCATAGGCGCCGTATATCTCGGACATAAAGACAACATTATCCGCGCCGTCGATCATCGGCAGGACTTCATCAACGGATTTTTGATAGTAGGAATACGCGGTCACATCCGCTCCCTCGGGGAGCTTGCCATCCTCTGTCAGCTTTCTGACCGCGTAGTTCATCGGGATGGTCTCGTCGTTATACGGAACCAGCACGACGGTCTTTTGGTTTGCTCTGGTCAAGGGTAAGGTGCTGTCGTCGTTCTTGACGAGGGTGATCGCCTTTTGGGTCAGCTCCCACTCTCTGTCATGGCGCTCCTTTGTGCCGACCGTATCGATCGCTTTCTGCACACGGTTCTCGATATTCGACCAATCGTATTCTTCAAACAATCCATTGTTCTCTTTCAGCTTCAGAATCCTGAGCACAGCGGCGTTGATTTTCTCCATCGGTATCTCGCCGTTATCTGCCTTTTGAGCAAGATTCGAGATGTACGCATCCATCTCATCAAAGCCTTCTTTTGTCGTCATATCCACAGGCATGAGCAGAATATCTACGCCTGCTTCGATTGCAAGCTTTGCCGCGTCGTACTTATCAAAGTGTGCCGCGATCGCATCCATCTCCATTGCATCGGTGATGACAACGCCGTCAAAGCCCATATCGCCGCGCAGGATATCCGTGATGATCTTCTTAGATAGGGTCGCCGGAAGATTGATCTCTTCACCCGTCTTCTTGGAGATATAAGTTTCAGTTTCGATCTGAGGATACACGATATGCGCGGTCATGATCATCTGTGACCCTGCGTCGATACAAGCCCTGAAGGGGATCAGTTCATTTTTCTTGAGTTCCTCATAAGTCTTGTTGATAGACGGCAGCCCTGTGTGGCTGTCGGTATCGGTGTCGCCGTGACCGGGAAAATGCTTGAGTGTAGAGATGACGCCGGCGTTGTTGAGCGCCTGTACAAAAGCGCTGCCGTGAGCTGCGACAAGCTGAGCGTCGTCCGAGAAAGAACGCACGCCGATCACGGGATTCGCGGGATTGCTGTTCACGTCCACATCGGGAGCGAAATCAGCATTGATACCGAGCGCAGAACACTCGTTTCCGATCACTGTCGCGACCTCTTTGGTGACATCGATATCATTTGCAGCGCCGAGAGCCATATTGCCCATCATCATGGTACCCTGCGTGAAGCGGGTGACGTTACCACCCTCCTGATCGGTGGTGATCAAAAGCTGCGGACGGTCACTGACGGAGTTTGCCTTTTGGAGCGCGTCGACCAGACGGATCGTCCCTTCGTTCGTTGAGGTATTCTGACCGAAAAGGATCACGCCGGCATAGCCGTGCCGCTTCAGCGTATCGGCGATATTCTCCGTGATCTCGGTGACGTTTGTTCGGTTGTCCTCAGAGTCGGCGCTGTAGCGAAAAGCAGGCATGATCATCTGCTCAATTTTTTCCTCTGTCGTCATAGAGACTACGTACCGCTCCGCTTCGCTCACTTGCGCGCTCACGGGTATTACCGTTGCAGATGAAGCTAAGATGAACATAGCGAGTATCAACGAAATTGTTCTTCTCTTCATCATATTTCTCTCCTTGGGTTTTCAAAGATACGGCAAAACATGGTGTCAAATTTGCGTATCGGATTTTTATTTTGCAAGTATTTATATACTAATCCTTAATAAAATCCTTTATCTCTGATATGTGATTCAATCATTTATCAGGTCCGTATGAAAGCAATTTCATGCAGGTTCAAGTCCTGTTACCTGCACCAAATGGTACAAATCCGAACCTCGTTCCGATTGGGGAAGGGTTCGGGTTTGTTCTTTTATTCGGCTATCCGAATTTCAATCTAAACGCATGTGATACCGACATACTTTGTTGTACTTTTCCTAAGCGGTTTATTCCTTAATTAAATACACCACGTCGGTGAAACCCTGTTTTTCCCATTCCTATGCGGTTTGTTGAGTGTAGTATAGCATAGAGGTCCGGAGATGTCAAATGGGAATCCTGATTCGTGACGCGATTGAGAAATATATAGAAAAGCACGGGAAGATTTAAATATGAATAAATCAAGATTAACTATTGATTAATTTTAATAATAATGATAAGTTGATAAATAAAGTTAAGCCTTATCTGATATTTACGGGTACTATCCATGCGGACGAAGGCTGTCCGCTGTATGAGGATATGAGGTCAGGAAAATTTAATGAATGTACTATCGGAGAATACATAGCCGAGAAGGAGCTTTTGTTAAACCTCATAGATATACCCTGCTACTATTTCGGACTGCATCCGTCGAATGTCGTACCTGTACACGGTATACTTCCGCAGAATAAGAAAGCGCTGCTTTCTGAGCTGCAAGATGCCGAAGAAACCTTTGGCGAGGAAAAATTGAAGTCAATCCCGAGGCGAGTGTCTGAGGGAGCTATTGTTTGATTATAAGATTATTAACTTTTTTGACAAACATTGTGATGTCAACTATAATATAACTGCTCGTTGGAGGGCAAGTTTACCGAATTACGGAACAACAAGTCGGATAAGATGGCAAATAAAACGCTTGAGAGATTGGCAATAACATTGTTATCATTTATAATCTTATACAGGCAAAGAACATCATGCCTGTTATTTTTTTGATTATCAGTTAGTCCCGCCTAACCGGTATGCTTGATTTTGAAAAGATAGCATCGATTATCTCGCCGCTATGTGGAACAATTCGGCTGTATGGGTATAGATTTTTTGGTGAGTCTATGCTAACTTATATACTGCCGGCAATAACAATAAAGGAGTTTCACATGAGTAATCAACAACAAAAGAAGATTATCGGCGGAAGAGATTTGATTAACATCGGTATCTTCACCGCAATTATATTTATCATTACTATGGCTGTTATGCCAATTGGGTTTATTCCTGTTTTAATGCCCTTATATTGCGTCATTATCCCGGTAGTCGGCGGTATCCCGTGGATGCTGTTTGCTACAAAAGCAAAAAAACTCGGTATGGTTTTTATTATGAGCATGCTGCTCGGCTTGTTGTTAATGCTTACGGGAATGGGCTGGTACGCGCTGCCCGTATGCGCCGTGTCGGGAATAATAACAGAGCTTATTTTAAAACTCGGAGCATATAAAAGCAAAAAACATACGGTAATAGCGCACGGTGTATTTTGTACTTGGTTGTTCGGCAGCTACATCCCGCTGATTTTTATGGCGGATACATATTGGCAGCAAAACGCGGATTACGGTGAGGAGTTTATTTCCTCGGCAAAGAGCATTTTCCAAATTTGGACTGCGCCTGTGTTGATTGCGCTGTGTGTAGCCTTTGGGATTCTCGGCGGCTTGCTTGGACTGAAAATAATGAAAAAGCATTTTGCTAAGGCTGGGATTGTCTGATGTTAAAAGGTGATTACGGAAAGAAAAGCTTTATAAACCCGATAACAAAGCTTGTGCTTTTGGTAACGCTTCCTGCTTTTTTAATGGGCGGGTTAGGAGGAACAGACGCGGAAATATTTACCTTGATATTTCCGCTTGTTTCTCTTTTTCTGCTGTTTATATCCAAAAATCTTAAGGCGGGAATGGTTGGGCTGTTGATGTATATTGCAGTCATAATCGCATGGTCTGTACTGCCCTCAGGCTCAGACGGCATATTTCATATTATATTGTTTATTGTTGTAGGAATAGTAACAGGACTTCTCCCCTGCGCGTTGATGAGTGTTTATGTTATTTCAAGCACAACCGCAAGCGAATTTATTACCGGAATGAAAAAGCTCTTTATACCCGATGTGATTACAATTCCGATGTCGGTTATCTTCCGATTTTTTCCAACGGTTAAGGAAGAAATTCAAGCGATTAACAAGGCGATGACAATGCGCGGCATACGCTTTGGCGGAAGAAACGCGGCGGGAATCTTAGAATACAGATTGATCCCCATTCTAATGTGCTCTCTTAAAATCGGCGACGAGCTTTCTGCCGCTGCACTGACGCGGGGCTTGGATTCACCGCGCAAGCGCACAAATATTTGCGATACCCGCTTTAGATTTCAGGATTTTTTTCTTTTGGCACTCTGCTTCTGTGCTTATTTGGTATGGGTATTGAGTCTATTCGGAATTCACTTCGGGGAGGTTGTGAAGCTATGATTGAACTAAAAAACGTCAGTTTTACGTATCTTTCCGAAAACAGTGACGAATCAAGTGCCGAGTTAAACGGAAGCCTGAGTAATATAGATTTAAGAATAGAAAAGGGTTCTTTTGTGCTTCTTACAGGCCCTTCGGGCTGCGGTAAAAGCACGCTTTTAAGACTAATCAATGGCTTGATTCCGCATTACTATTCAGGCAAGCTCGAGGGAGAGGTTGTGATTGACGGCGAACCTGTCAACGATAAGCCGCTTTGCAAATCGGCTGAGAAAATCGGCACGGTTTTCCAAAATCCAAGGTCGCAGTTTTTTAATGTAGATACCACAAGCGAACTTGCCTTTTTGAGTGAAAATCTGGGTGTAGAAGCCGAAATAATCAAGAGCAGAATTGAACAAACCGCCGAGAGCTTTCAAATAAAAAATCTACTGGACAGGAGTATTTTTCACCTGTCCGACGGCGAAAAACAAAAGATTGCCTGCGCTTCAATTGAGGTCGGCAAGCCTGAGATTATCTTGCTTGACGAGCCCTCGGCAAATCTTGATTATCATGCGACAATGCAGCTGAGGAAGCTAATCGCGCAGTGGGTCAGGCAAGGAAGAACCGTCATCGCGGCGGAGCACCGCCTGTTTTATCTTTGGGATTTGATTGACAGAGTAGTTTTAATGGATGACGGAAAAATCATCAAAGATTATAATAAAAATGAGCTGAATAAGTTAAGCGATAATGATTTGAGTGAATTAGGTTTGCGAAGCGCCCATTCGCCCGCGCCTACGGAAATAGAGTTGCCCGTTGTAACAACGGATGATAAAACGCTCACCATAAATAGCCTGCGATTTGGCTATAAGCAGGGCTTTTTCAACCGTTCAAAAGTAAATAATAACATCATAGATATTCATAATATGGAGCTTGCGCTTGGAAAAATCACCGCGATTACCGCCGCTAACGGTGAAGGTAAAACGACCTTCCTGAATTGTCTGTGCGGCTTGGAAAGGCGGAGCAAGGACGATATAATAATTAACGGCGCGCCCTTTAAGCGAAGAAACAGACTGAACAGTTTCTTTATGGTTATGCAGGACACGAATCATCAGCTGTTCACCGACAGCGTGCTTGAAGAGGTGATGATCAGTCTGCCCGAACCGAATGAAGATAAGGCGCTCAAAATACTCGAAAGCGTTGACCTTGTTTGTTATAAAGAACGTCACCCGATGGCGTTGTCGGGCGGTCAAAAGCAAAGACTCGCCATTGCCTGTGCGGTTGCCTCAGAACGGGATTATATATTATTTGATGAACCGACAAGCGGTCTTGACTATGGGCATATGAAAGAGATTGCCGCGCTGATGAGGCAATTAAGAAATTTGGGAAAGACTGTCATCATTGTTACGCACGACAGCGAATTTATTGAAGCTTGCTGTGAACGCAAGGTTAATTTTGTGAGCAGGGGTTAATATGAACAGAGATTTTTTAGAGCCGTTTCTTAAAATCCGCGGCGCTGAATACAATTCAAAAAGGCGAAGATTGCACGTGCCTCTCGACAATAACGGCGGGAATCTGACAACCGTGTTCTTCTCTCCATATGTTATGGTGCAAAGAATAGAGATTCATTCCCATACTATCCCCGATTTTTCAAGTACGATTGACGAAACATGTTATCTGAAAATCAATTACTGTCAAAGCGGCAGGTGCGAGCTTTCCTTAAACAACGGAGAGCGCACCTATCTTTCAGGCGGAGAGCTTGCCGTTGATACGGGTCAGGCGACAGACAGCTTTTATTATCCCAACGCTGAGTACACAGGGATTGAGGTTTTTGTCTTTTTAGACAGCGATTGGCGCAATGATTTAACCTTACTCGGAGAAAGCGTTGAGATTCCGAATCTTCTTGCGGAGAGCTGTCGGAAATACAGCAGACCGCAGATAATACAGACTGATGATGAAATAAAAAGCATTGCCGAAAGTATTGATCGTCTGATTGCGGCGCAAGCGGAATATGCAAGAGTTTACCTGAAATTTTTGGAGCTGCTGTTTGCATTGGGGAATAAGGATTTCGGCAACGGAAAACAAAAAAGAAGCTTCTATACCTCAACGCAAGCGGAAATAGCCAAAAAGGTATATGATAAAATTTCAAACAATTTAGATATACGCTATACCGCGAAAGAATTGGCGGTTGAATTCGGAGTGAGTGAAACAAGCCTGAAAACCTATTTTCGCGGTGTTTACGGCTGCGGCTATGCTGAATTCCAGCAAAATCTCCGGCTGAAAAAAGCCGCAAACTTACTTGCACAAACAGATAAAAAAGTAATTGATATCGCGTTGAGCGTCGGCTACAAAAGCCAGCCGAAATTCGGAGCGGCTTTTAAGGAGCGATATAAGGTTTCTCCCTTAGAGTATCGCAGAAGATGCAAATTCGAGAACAAAACGGAAGGTGATGACAATGTCCTCGGTAAGAGGTAAATTCTTTAAAATGATGATGCGGATGCAGAACATCAAGCCGATAGCGCATCCCGAAATGGAACAGAAAATGAAGCGAATGTCGGAAAAATATTCGCACACGAAGCCGAAGAAGGGCTACTCGCTTGAGTGTCTTACTACGCCAAAAGGCACAAAATACCAACGGCTCAGAATAGACGGCACCAAACCCTCGGGCAAGGTGATTTACTATATGCACGGCGGCTGCTATATCAGCGGACTTACCTATAATTACCGTGACTTCTGTGCGCCGTTTTGCGGCCTGATAAACGGAGCGGAGATTGCCCTTTTGGATTACAAGCTTTCTCCTGAATGCAAGTATCCCACCCAGCTGAGTGAAGCGCTCGATTTATGGGATGAGCTGACCCCGAGAACAAAGCCTGAAAACATTATAGTCGGCGGAGATTCTTCGGGCGGTAATCTTGCGCTTGCAATGCTGTTAAAGCTGCGTGATAACAAAAGGGAAATGCCCTGCGGCTGCTTTTTCCTTTCGCCGTGGACGGATATGACCGCTTCGGGAAAAAGCTATGCTCTGAATTATCAAAGGGATGTTGAAATCGGCGACAAAAAGGGAGTGTTTGATGAAGCCACACGGCAAAAGCTGCTTGACAGCTACCTTTTTGACTATATCGGTACAACAGACCGCAAAAGCCCGTATGTTTCGCCTGCCTTTGCCGATTACAGCGGTTTTCCGCCGATGCTGTTCTTCGTTGGCGGGCACGAAATGCTGCTTGACGATACGCTGACGGTTTATAACAAAGCCAAACGTGCAGGTGTGGATGTTATGCTTGAAATACAGCCGGGAATGTTCCACAGCTATGTGCTTTATCAAAACTATATGCCTGAGAGCAAAGAGTCCTACAATACATTAAAGCGCTTTATTTTTAAGCATTTGGGTTAGCGGAAACTAACCCGATACAAGGAGTGATCTGATTGAAAAAAGAGAAAAAACAGTCGAATCTGTCACGGCTGATGTATTACGCGGGAGGGTATAAAGTCCTGACATATTTGTCATGGGTTTTGAGTTTTATAAGCTCATTGTTAGCCTTACTTCCGCTTGTTTATATCTTCTTTATCATCAAAGAGGTGATAGAAGTCGCGCCTGATTTTACAAAAGCAACCTCGATTGTCCATAACGGTGTAATGGCGGTTATTTTCGCCGTGCTTGCATTGATAATTTACTTTGCATCACTGATGTGCTCGCACGTAAGCGCGTTTCGAATCGGCAGTAACATCAAGCGTGATTTGCTGAAGCACATAATCAAGCTGCCGCTTGGATTTTCCGAGGAAATGGGAAGCGGAAGAATCCGCAAGATTATCAACGATTCCTCAACCGCGGCTGAAACCTACCTTGCGCACAATATGCCCGATATGGCGAGTGCAGCAGCCACGCCGCTCGGTATGGTCGTAATGATGTTTATAATCGACTGGCGCTTCGGATTAGTTTCAGTTCTGCCTGTGATTCTTGCTTTCCTCTGTATGATGAAAATGATAGGTCCGCAAATGCAGAAGGATATGAAGGCGTATAATGACGCGTTAGAGGATATGAACAACGAGGCGGTAGAGTATGTGCGCGGAATTCCTGTTGTCAAAACCTTTGGGCAAACTGTGCACACCTTCTCGCGTTTCAAAGCGTCAATTGAAAATTACGGAAAATTCTGTATTTCCTATACCAAACGCTGCCGTCAGCCGATGTTATTCTTTATGGTGTTCATCAACAGCGCGTTCGCGTTTTTGATTACTCTTGCTCTTATTCTATCTCAGGGCAGCGCGAACATCGCTGCCGATATTATTCTCAACTTCATTTTTTACGTCATCATCACGCCCGTAATCACAACGACAATGCAGCGCGTGATGTTTATGAGCGAGGGCGAAATGACGGTTGCCGACGCGTTCGAGCGCATTGATTCCATTCTCAATTTAAAACCGTTTGAAAAGAATGAAAACACAGACAAGCCGAGGAACAGCTCTGTTACCTTTGAAAACGTGTCGTTCCGATACAGCGGCGCGGATAACCTTGCGATTGATAACGTTTTCTTTACGGCAGGAAGCGGCAAAACTCTCGCGCTTGTCGGTGCTTCGGGCGGCGGAAAAACAACCGTTGCCGGACTTATCTCGCGCTTTTGGGACGTGACCGAAGGCGCAGTAACAATCGGCGGAGTTAATGTTAAGGATATCGACAAATCCGAGCTGATGAACACGGTGTCCTACGTTTTTCAGGACAGCAAACTCTTAAAGCGTTCTATTCTTGAAAACGTCCGCTTGGGCAGACCCGGCGCGACTGAGCAAGAGGTAATAGAAGCGCTTAACAAGGCGCAGTGCGCGGATATTATAGCCAAGCTGCCCGACGGAATCCACACAGTTATCGGCACAAAGGGCGTATACCTTTCGGGAGGCGAGCAGCAGCGTATAGCGATTGCCAGAGCGATTCTCAAAAACGCTCCTGTTGTTGTGCTCGACGAAGCAACCGCTTTTGCCGACCCCGAAAACGAATATCTTGTTCAAAAGTCCTTTGCCGAGCTTGCGAAGGATAAAACCGTGATTATGATTGCGCACAGACTGAGCACCATTCAAAACGCCGACAACATCATTGTTCTTGAAAACGGGAAAATCGCCGAGCAGGGCACGCACGGCAATCTCTTAAAACAAAACGGAATTTACAAAAAGATGTGGGATAATTATCAGTCCTCAATTGCTTGGAAGGTAGGTGAGCACAGTGCTTAATAAGATTATGAAACGCTACGCAATGTCTCGCGCCGGTGCGAAAGGATTTGTTAACGCCGTATGTGCCTGCGTGGTATCGGATATTGTGCTTATGCTGCCTGTCAGCCTTCTCTATTTTTTCACGGGAGATATGCTTGAAAACACAATCGACAACGGAAAAATTATCTTTTATATATTCGGAATTGTCATTTCGCTTCTGCTGATTTATGTCACGCAGTTCTGGCAGTACAACGCGACCTATTATTCAACTTATCGGGAAAGCGCCGTACGCCGCATTACCCTTGCGGAGTCACTCAGAAAGCTACCGTTGTCATTCTTCGGTAAAAAGGATTTGAGCGACCTTACAACAACCATTCTCAACGACTGTACTGTTATTGAACACACCTTCTCTCACCAGACGGCGCAGTATTACGGCTCAATTATCTCAACGGTCATCATCGCAGTTTCTCTGTTTGTTTTTGATTGGCGGCTGGCACTCGCTTCTGTTTGGGTGCTGCCTGTTTCGCTGCTTGCGGTTCGACTTTCAAAAACGGCTCAGAACCGTTTTAACAAGCGCAAAAACGATACACGCGTTCAAATGGAGGACGGCTTGCAGGAGGCAATCGAAGCCCTGCGCGACCTTAAGAGCAATAACGCCGAGCAGGAGTACATTGACGGCTTAGACGGAATCATCAAGGATTATGAAAAGAAGTCAATAGCCGCTGAATTAGGCGTTGCGGCGTTTGTAGTACCCGCGCAAATGTTTCTGAAAATCGGTATCGCCACCACAGCTCTAGTCGGCAGTACTCTTCTTCTGAGCGGACAGCCTACCGTAATGACTTTCTTTATGTTTCTGCTGGTTGTGTCGCGTTTGTACGAGCCGATGAGCGGCACGCTGATAAACCTCGGCGCGCTCAACGCCGCTCAGGTAAATATCGACCGCACAAACGCAATGAATAACAGTCAAAAGCAGGAGGGCAAGCAAGATTTTGCTCCCGAAAATTATGACATTCAATTTGAGCACGTCGGTTTTGAGTACAACGATGACGAGAGCATTCTTGACGAAGTAACCTTTACCGCCAAGCAGGGCGAGGTCACCGCATTAATCGGACCCTCGGGCGGAGGAAAGACAACTGTGTCACGATTGGCGGCGCGATTTTGGGATGCTACAAAAGGAAAGGTTACCTTCGGCGGCGAGGATATTTCCGAAGTCGATCCCGAAGCGCTCTTGAAGTATTATTCCATTGTTTTTCAGGACGTTACACTTTTTAACAACACTATTATGGAGAATATCCGAATCGGTAAAAATGGCGCTTCCGATGAGGAAGTAATAAATGCGGCAAAGCTCGCTAACTGTGAAGAGTTTATAAACCGTATGCCCGACGGCTACAATACCGTAATCGGCGAAAACGGAGAAAAGCTCAGCGGCGGCGAACGACAGCGCATTTCAATCGCCAGAGCATTCTTAAAGGACGCGCCCGTTATTTTGCTCGACGAAGCGACAGCGTCACTCGATGCGGAAAACGAGACTCTGATCCAGCAGTCCATTTCACGTCTTATTAAAAACAAAACCGTTATGATTATCGCTCACCGTATGCGCACTGTCGCCGGTGCGGACAAAATAGTTGTAATCAAGGACGGCAGAGCGGACGAACAGGGTGCGCCCGAAGAGCTTGAAAAGCAGAACGGCATATACGCGAAAATGTTGGCTTTACAAAAGTAAAATGAAGTGCAGCGAAGCATAATTCGCTGCACTAGTTTTTTTATCAAAACATTCAGAGATATTGATTTTATTATCAAAATATGTTATACTGATTTTATTGGTTAGCGACGGCTAACTAACGGCGTTAATAAGCTGCTAAAGGAGTTTTGCTATGTTGTTAATATTTTCAATTTTGGGATTGTGCGGAGGGCTGCTCTGCTGTGCGGGAGATATCCTGTTTGATCTCAAGGGTGCGGGCAACGAGAAGCTCGGCACATCCAAGAACATCGACAGTAATTGGATGAAGATGTCGGAGTGGCGCTTTGGCGCGTCCATTCTCTGCGCCTTTTTCGGCGACATAGGAATTGGCTTCGGCTTTTATTCTATCGCGTCACAGATCAGCGGCAGTCATCCGACGCTCGCTTTCGTCATGAGCATCCTTGCTTTTATTGGTTGTTTCGGCGACTTTTTTGTTCATTCGATGGTTTGTATTCAGGCGGTCATCTACAAGCGAATTATGGGTATGAGTGAAAAGAATTTCG
Organism: uncultured Clostridia bacterium; assembly: GCA_946407065.1. GTDB lineage: Bacteria > Bacillota > Clostridia > Oscillospirales > Acutalibacteraceae > Ruminococcoides. The sequence goes on from CAMJMQ010000003.1 coordinate 30,262, forward strand.
AGATTGCCGATAACGCCCTAGAGGGTTTGTATAAAGCGATCACCGTTCCGTTTTTCCTGAGCTATCTCATTTTGATGGCGGCGGATATTTGCCTTATTGTCGCAATCCTCATCGGCGCGCTGGATGTCCCGAAATGGATGGCGGCGCTCAACTCCATCGTGTTCCTGATTATCGGCGTAACGCTGCGGAAAATCAATCCCAAAGCCTTTCAGGATTTGCCTGGGATTATCATGCCGAGCCTCGGACTTGCCATGGTGGGGTTGATCGGGATCGTTGCATTAATCTGATAATTTGTGAAAGAGCTTTTTGCCGAAGGTGGTTCCTCTGGAGGGTAACAAATGATAATTATGATCCAACTGGTTTTGTTCTGTCTGCTGTTCACGCTGTTAGTGCGTCTGTCCGCTATCGGCGGCGGTATCAACGCCTTGTATTTTTACCCGAAGGCAGTGCAGGAAAGGGCGTTTTCCTTAGGACTTACCGATGAAAAGACCGTAAAAAGGAAACGGATCGTTTTTATGATTCCGTTCCTGTTGATAATGCTGACAGCCCTTTTGCTGATGATCGGATTGTGGAACGGTGTAAATGACTTTTGGACGGCGTACCTTCAAGCGCTTCTGTTTTTAGAGGTGATGAACTGGTACGACGGCATTGTGATTGACAAACTGTGGGTAGGTCACAGCAGGCTGTGGCTCATAGAGGAGTGCGCGGACATCCCCTATGTACAGACATGGAAACAGGTCTTGAAAAAGAGGGGTATCCTGACGGCGGTTTGGATTGTCCTATCCTTTGCCGTGGCGGGATTGGTCGTTTTGATTTTTTGATAAACAGCACAAAAACAAGGTGGCTATATACTCGATATGGTGCTGGTAACATTCGCTATATAGTTCCTCAGCGGCCGCCTCGTCTTAGGAGCGCCCGGTCGGCGGCATCAGTTCGATCTGCGCTCTCGCTGAAAACAGTCCGCAGGACTGTTTTCGTCTGCGATGTGCGCTGACGCTTACATCTTGACACGCTCGCCTTCAACTCCTGTTACCCGCACTTTGCTTGTAAAGTATAAGGGACTGTCGCAAAACGAGAAGTTTTGCGGCAGCCTTAGCTTTCGAGAACAAATAGTATTTATAAGCTGTTTATGCTCAGCATAGAATCGCATCAAATCAGAGGGCGTTGAAAAGCGCTCTCTTTTTTACTTTCTATGTTGAAAACTTTTAGTTTTATGCAGCCTCCTGATTGAATAATTCAATGCCTAAACGTTTGTAAATCGTTCGGTTATGCAGTTTATTGATGTTGAATGCGAAAGCGAGCAAGAAAAATTGTGTTTCGGTTTTGATTTTTCCTCTGGTCAAGAACCGTCGGAAATCCCTGTCCTGCTTCAGTACGCCGAAGGCTCCCTCTACTTGTATGGAGCGATTCTGACGAAGAATGTTTCCTTCATCAGCAGTAATGCGTTCGGTAGCTTCGGCTTTCTGTCGCGCCATTGTTTTGGAGAAAGAAATCTATCTGTTTTCGTACCGTATACAAGTGAAGAAAACTTGACTTATTCGATTTTCATGGTATTGTGTTGTGCTTGTAAGGAGCGTGAACACACATGAGCATACTTGAGGAAATATACTACGGAAACATCAGACCGACAGATGAACCGCAGAGTGATGATGTGAAGAAAGCATTATCCGAAGTTGTGAAAATGGAAGAAGCATTAGGTGAGAGTCTTATTGATAAGGGGCAGAAAGAAAAAATATCGGAGCTTTCGGAGAGATACAGTAAGCTGATCACGCTGACCGAGCGCGATGGATTTCTGCAAGGCTTCCGTCTCGGGGCAAGGCTGGTGGCTGAACTCATGGCAGAGAACAACTGAATAAAACAATGAGCAGCAGATCGGGCGCGTACAGGCGTGTCTGACCCGCTGTTTCTCTTTATAAAACCAAACCGAATCCGTGATCGGATATCTTTTTTTCTCTGTACAGAGGATTTCTCGGCATTTCTCAGGCGTCAAAATATGCGTCGTCAATCAAAGAAAAACTGACTTCCACAAAAGCCCTGTAGTATTCAAAATAAAGAAATCTTATTTTTGTGAATCAAATGAAGAAAAATTCAGCCATATAGAGAGTAGAAGGTTTTTTCGTATCGGCAAATGTCTATGGGAAGATTCTGAAAGCTCAACGATCAACTTGCACAACCAGCGAACCCAAATATTGTTCAAAACGCTGAATTTTACTCAAATTAAGAAAAAGTGTAGTAAAATTGACGTTTTCGACGGCTAGTAAATAGAGGGGTATTTATCAAACAGTAAATGTATACAAACAACAAACCTCTAAATTGTTCAAAACGCTGAATTTTACTCAAATTTAGAAAAAGTGTGGTAAAATCGACGTTTTCGACGGCTAGTAAATAGAGGGGTATTTTTTCCAATGATAAACTTGCACAAACAATAATCAGTTTTGTTGTAGATAATGCTGAATTTGATGAATCTACGAAAAGACCGCATAAAACTCACTATTTCCGTGCCTTGTAAATAGAAGTGTTATTATTGGTCGTCATGTTGGAAAATATAAAGAAAGCCAACCAACAACTCAAACAAAATCGTTCGTTCTCGGTTATACAAATCGCCGAAGATGGATGCCCTTGAAAGAAATATTCGCCCACTCCTCAAAAAAGTGTGGAATAGAGTAGTAGAGGGTGTTTTATAAAACCCTCAAATGCACCTTGAAAACTGAACAACCTACCGTGCTGTACTTCGGTACCGTCCTGCCATGACGCTTATGCCGAGCGGGGTGAGGGCTGATGACATACGAGCTTTGGTCGAACAGGATCGGGCTTAGGAGCAGTTACGGATAAAGGGTGTTTTACCTCTGTAAACAGAGGATGATATTTTGAAAGGAGGACTTCTATGTCCAAAGAAAAGAATTCAAATCAGGACAGCTATCCCTATGAAATCAGGGATAACTATCTCTTCGTTACAACGGTCTCAAAGCGCGGGAGCATCACCACGAAGGTCTGTAACTTCGTCCCGCGTATCGTCAGCGAGAAAACGGTCGACGACGGCGCGGTGACGGAAAAGACGCTGGTGCTCAGCGGTATTCATGCCGACGGGAGCACACTCCCGCCTGTCGAGGTAAACGGCGCCGATCTGAGCAACTTCAACTGGCTTCTCGACAAGTGGGGCGCGAAGTGCATCATCGAGGTCGGTCAGCGGTGCAAGGATCAACTGCGCTACTACATCCAGACGACCTCTGAGAACGCCGAACAGCTCACAGAGTATCATGTGACCGGGTGGAAGAAAATCGATGGCGAGTGGCATTTTCTTCTGCCGCAAAGCCTTCCCCTTGAGGGGAAGGTGGGCAATTCGCTTGCAAATTGGTCGGATGAGGTGGAAACCTCTCCGATAGAACAATTTACGGGATGGAGTGGAAACGCTTCCACCTCATCCGTCACCGCCAACAAGTTGTCGGCGACACCTTCCCCTCAAGGGGAAGGCTTGAACGTAACCTTGAAAGGCAAGCTCCGATATTACTGTGGCGAGCGTAATTGGAGCAAAACCGATCTGCACACAGCGAAGCTGTTGTATACGATGCCTCCCGCGAGAAAGGAGATCATCCATCCGCTTCTGGCGTATGCGTTTCTGACGCTGCTCAATGAGTTTCTCAAACAAACGGGTTGTATGCCAAAATTCACTCTCTTCCTCACAGGTCGTACAGGCACCAGAAAGAGTACGATCGCCGCGCTGATACTCAGCTTCTTCGGCGCGTTTACCTCAACCGATCTGCCGATGTCCTTCCAGGATACGGCGAACAGTATCACTGCGAACGCCTTTACTCTCAAGGATGTGCTGACCTGCATCGACGACTTCTATCCCTCGGATAACGCCGAAATGAAGAAGCTCAACACGACCGCACAGAAGATCATGCGCGCCTACGGCGATCGAACCGGACGCGGGAGAATGAGAGCAGATTGTACATTGATGGAAAACCGTCCGCCTCAAGGAAACGCCATCATCACAGGCGAGCTGAGACCCGACGTCGGCGAAAGCGGTATCGCAAGATACTTCCCCTTGGAGCTGAAGGACGGCGACGTGAACCTCGCTTACCTCACGGAGTATCAGGGAGAAGCGGCGCAGGGAGTCTATCGCCGTACCATGTACGCGTACACGGAATGGCTCAAACGAAGATTTATTTGCGACGATGATCACGAGGAAAATTTCGTGAAAAGGCTGAGAGAATTATATGATTTTTACCGCAGTGATTTCCTCAGTCACGGCGTAAAATGTCACGGAAGATTGCCTGAGATCGTCGCGTGTTTGATGATCGGTATGAGATTCTTTCTCTACTTTTTGAAAGAAAACGGCGTGATTTTTCAAGACGAAAAGGACGAGGAAATCAAAAACTTTTCCGATCTTTTACTCCGAGTTGCCGCACAGCAGGCAGTGGATATTGAATACGAAAAGCCCGCAAATATCTTCGTCCGCAAGCTCTACGCGCTGATGGAAAGCGGAGATGTTGTACTGAAAAAGAAGGGCAGTCACGGAGATTATACACCGAGCTTTTTCAGCGGGATCGTCAATTCCGATTATCTCATGATCCATCTCGACAGCGTGTTTCCTCTTATCAAGAAGCTCTGCAGCGACTCGGGTGAAGCGTTTCCGTATACCAAGAATTCGATCATGAAGGCGCTGGTTGAAGAAGGGATCGCCGAACCGGGCAGACAGTCGACTACCCGCGTCACTAAGATCCAAAACTTCTCAATGCGGTTGCTGTATCTGCGTAAGGACAAAACCGACGCGATCGCAGAGGTGAACGGCGACGTTGAGGAGGTAGCTTAAGAAAGCGCGCTCTGCGCGCATTTCGCATAGCCATCTCCCGTTGCCGCACAGCGGCAAACCGGGAGGGCATACAAATCTTTTTTTACTTGACACGCGTGTCCTCAAACGAGCAGTCTCCTGTAAAGTAAAAAAAGTGTAACTCTGTAACCGAGATTGAGAAAGCCGCTTGGCGATTGAGATTCTCAATAAACTTTGCTTGTAACCTCGGCTGTAACTCAGCGAAAAAAAGTGTAGCCGGTAACACTTGAGGAACAGCTTGGTTACACTTTTACAGATATTCAAAAAGCTGATGAAGCCTTGACTTTTGTTTCGGAGTAACAGAAGTTACAGTTTTCTGCAGAGCATACCCTACAGAAAGCGAAAAGATATTTTTTCTTTCTGCCAGTAAAACTATGAGCTTCTTTCAACGAGAAGTTTTTCAGCCCGTTACTATGGGCTGCTCTCAACGAGTGACTTTTCTTTCTGCATCCCTATAGTATCCATCTATAAGGGAGCGGAGGCAAGCAGAGCGTCCGGCTGTCCGCCGAACACATGACTTCCGGGCAGTAGCCCGGACCCACTACAAAAACGCTAATGAGGTGATTAATTATTGCAAAAAGAAAGAGAAATGTAACGTTATCGATTCGATTGACAGCAGAAGAAAAGAAAGAGATTGCCGCCAAAGCGAAGCAGGCTCAGATGTCTTTGACTGATTATCTGATCGATTGTTCACGCAAAACGACGATCAAGGTTACAGATTTATCATCGATCCTTGTGGAGCTGAAACGCATCGGCAACAACCTCAATCAGATCGCGCGCAAGGCAAATTCACGGAGGTTTTTCTTCGCAAAGTTCGATTCTGTCATCGAAGGTCAGCGGAAAATCTACGACGCGATTCTCAGTATGATGGGAGAAGATTGATACGTGGCAACAGTAATTTTCATCAAAGAAAGCAGACAAAATCCGTCCGCGATGCGAGCCGTTATCAACTATTGTCAGCAGGAATATAAGACCTTTGACCGCCGATCCAAACGGCAATTGGTCAGCGGAATCAACTGTGACGGAGCAAATTCCTATCGTGAATTTATGGCAACGAAAAAGGTTTACGGCAAGGCTGACGGGATATTTTTCTACCAGTACGCGCAGTCCTTTTCGCCGACAGAGGAGCTCACGCCCGAGCAGGCGCACGAGATCTCAATGGAGTTTGCCGAGAGAGCGTGGCCGGGGCAAGAAGTTCTCGTCGCCACACACTGCGACGCCAACCATCTCCACAGCCACTTTGTTATCAATTCCGTGAGCTTTGAATCAGGGAAAAAGCTCCGCCAATCGCCCTCTACTCTCAGACAGTTAAGAGCGCTCAGTGATGAGATTTGCCTCGCTCACGGGCTCTCCGTTCTCACGCCATACGAGAACGGAGGCCGCAGGATTTCCAACCGTGAGTATCGAGCGAGGATGAGAGGCAACAGCTGGAAACAAAAGCTCGCTGAGGACATTGACAAGTCGATGGAGTACAGCGGCAGCAGAGATGAATTCGTCAGAGCGATGTCGATTCTCGGATACCGAATGACATGGACGGACGAGAGAAAATACCTGACCTTTCACTGTCCCAACGGCAGAAGTTGCCGCGATAAAAGTCTTCATGATGAAAAATATCTAAAGAAAAATATCGAGAACGAACTCGATTTCAGAGAGAATTCGGACGGCGTTTCAGAAGAAAAACAGCCGACCGGCTGGGAGAAATCGCGCGAGCTTTATGAACAGCACTTGCGCGAACGCGCCCTTGCAAAAGCCGAAACGCAAAAGATTTCCGAAAGTTATTCCGATCCCTCAAACCGCATTATCGGTGGAGTCGACAGCCTCGCCGGAGCGGTAGCAAGGATCGTTGATAACGATAATGAGGATCCCGAGGAACGCCGCAAGCGGATCGAAGGGCAGGAGAACGACGCGGCGATCGGAGCGCTGATCGGAGCGGGCGTCGGGCTGATTTCCTCCGTCGCAAACAGGACGGAAGAGTCGACTGAAAGCTCCGAGGAAGATGATTATCAGAGAGAAGAAATCCTCGAAGAAGTCTTCGACGAGGACGACTATGGCGATGAATATTACGACGACGAAGACGAGGGACAAGGCTTCTCAATGGTGATGTAATAATTATAAAAAACTTTCGGATTTCATATAGACTTTTCAAAAAAGGTGTGGTAGTGTTTGGTTCAACAAACCAGACGCGACCGCGCCTGATGCACGTATCAACTAAACACCAGAAAGGAAGATATTTATGGCAACTGAAAACAAGACAAAGATCCATTCCGTACATTATAACTACGTCGGAACCGATGAACAGTTCAACGCATTCATCAAAAGCGTTGTGAAGGACTATATCACAGAAGACAGCTTGCTTCCCGATCAGGAAGAAGAAATACCCGTTGTCAAGAAGTCTGCATAACCGCAGGCTTTATTTATATATTAGGAGGCATAAAATGAAGGTATGGTTATACTACCGACTTTCACGGGATGAGGACGTCGAACTGAATTCACTCACGAACCAGAGAAACATCCTCGTGGAGTTCGCTAACACCAATCATCATGAGATCGTCGGAGAATCCTTTGACGATAACGTCAGCGGAATGCATTTCAACCGTGAGGGTATCAACAAGATCTATGAACAGGTTGAGCAGGACACCATTGAAGCGATCATCGTCAAGGATATGTCCCGTCTCGGCAGACACAAAACACAGACTGCGCTGTTCATCGATTATCTCAGAGAGCATGACGTAAGGGTTCTGTCGGTTACCGAGAACCTTGACACAAGTAACGAGGACGATGATCTGATCATCGGCTTCAAGGGATTGTTCAACGATATGTACGCACGCGATATCAGCAAAAAGGTGCGCGCCGGTATGGTACAGAAGCAGAAGAAGGGCTTTGTCATGATACCGCCGCTCGGCTACTTCAAGGACAAAAACACCAACCAGGTCCTCGTGGTAGAGGAACACGCGCGTATCGTCAGAAGAATATTCGATATGTATCTTGAGGGCTATGGCTTTTCTGCCATAGCCCGTATCTTTAATGAAGAGGGAATCAAATCTCCCGCCTATTATCAGAAGCAACTCCTCGGCAAAAATCTCGGCTGCAATAAGCCGAAGATCGGCTTCAAGTACCTGTGGGATAACACTGGAGTAAAAAGAATATTGGAAAACGAATTCTACATCGGAACGGTGACCTGCCACAAAACCTATAATAACAAGATCACACATATCCGAAAGGACATTCCGAAAGAAGAACAGTTTGTACACGAAAACTTCGTTACCCCGATCATTTCAAAAGAAAAGTTCGAACTGGTACAAAAGCTAATCGCACAAAAGAAAAGCGGTAACGTCAGGGCGAGCGCAGGAAATCCCTGTCACCGATACACGGGACTGCTCGAATGCGGCGACTGCGGATCGACCTTCGTCGCGATCAAACGCCAATGGCGTAACAAACCCCTGCGAATCGAATATGCTTGTAACGCTTACCACCGCTACGGAAAAGAGAATTGCACAGCTCACAGGATCAACGAGACTGAACTCGACGACCTTGTATACAAAGAGATTCTGAACATTCGCGAGCAGGCAAAAAGAATCTATCACAACATCGACAGCGACGTTCAGAAATGGATGAAAAAGAAAAGCACCGTCAACGGAAGAATCGAAAGTCTCAAGACAGAGCTTGAGCAGCGCAAATCAGACCAAAAAGAGATTCTTCTCGAACGCATACGTGACAAAGAACACGCTGAGGTCTATAACGAAATGCTCGCCTCCTGCGAGGAAGATATCAAACGGATAAAGCAAGAGCTGAGCGACATCATCAACTACAACGATACGATCAAAAAACGAAAGTCCGAGATGAAAGAGACAGTCGATTTGATAGAAGAAATCATTCAGGAAGGACAGATCAGCAATGCCAATCTCCGGCAACTGGTCGATAAAATCATTATTTACGAGGACGCGGAAGGTCTCAGGTTGCAGATAAACCTCAACGCTTCTTTCACCGAACACATGACAATATTCGATGAGAATGGAAAAAGCAGGGCTGACTATCAAGTCATCAACAACAATTACCCCTCCCCCATGCGTCGAAGAATGATAAAGGGATAAAAAAGCAAAAGGCAGGCAGATAACTCACACAGCTATCTGTCTGCCATATTTTTTGATTTAAAGAAAATAATCGTTTCATGAATCTGAAAACCAGAGTACAATTAACAAAAAAATTGGCAGACGCACGATGTTGTGTGACGATATATCAGTCATTATATACAACAAAACCATATAACATTTGTGCGAATAGGACAATAGAAAAGGTGCATAGGTTACGCGTCTGCCAACAATTATTTTTCCTCTGAAAATACAAAAAGCCCGATAAAATCGAGCTTTTTGTGGTGCGGATAACAGGAGTTGAACCTGCATGAGCGCAATGCTCACATGGACCTGAACCATGCGCGTCTGCCTATTCCGCCATATCCGCATATTCGTTTTTACCCTCTGAATTTTTACACGGCAGAGAGGTGAGAGCCGAGGTGGAGCTTACCGCTTGATCCACATTTGCAAGATAAGTCGGAATTTTGCAAGTTCACCGACGTGGTGTAACCTGAACCGTACGCGTCTGCCAATTCCGCCATACCTGCATGTTCTCTCATATTTTTACACGGCTGAGAGTGCCGAGGCGGAGCATCTCGCTTCATCCACAAGCGTTATTATATCAAATGCGGACGAGAATGTCAATACTTCGGTCAAGATTTTTTCAGAGCTTTATGTGAGGTTCGCTCATCCGCCGACACAGCGGAAAACATATGTCCTTATGCCTCGTCGAATCGTGCCGCAAAAAGAAACGGATGCCGAGGAATCCCGCGGACAATCCGCGCAGATACCAACACGCATCCGAATCCATGCCCCTGAAACGGGTCGAGGGCAGTTCTCTTCATTATATGCAAAAAAGGTATTCGATATGCCTCAGCTGTCACTTTCGATCACACTCAGCGGGTCAATGGTGCGGTTGCCGGAGCGGATCTCGATGTGCACATGCGGCTCATCCTCATTTTCACAGGGGATCTGTCCCACTGTGCCGATGGTATCGCCCGTGCTGAGCTGCTGCCCCTTTTCCACCATCAGCTGTGAATCCAAGCCGCAGTAGTAGACATAGCAATCGCCGCAATCCACCTCAATGATGGCACCGTATAATTCTGATACAGAAATATCGCTGACGGTACCGTCACACATCGCATAGACATTTTCGCCTTCATCCGCTGCAAAATCACACCCGACATGTGCGCGATAATCGCGCAGGGTCTTGCTGTAGACCGCATCCTCGCTGTAGGGCTTGGTGACCTGCCCGCTCTTGACGGGATAGACCATGCTGCTTTCAATATTCAGCACCGCCTGCAAACGATCCGCCCCCATGTTCTGGTTGGCGGACTGCGCCTCACTGGGCTTCGTTTCACTGATGACCAGCTTGCGTGCGGGTTCGGTCACTTCTTCGGTGGGCTCCTCTGTCGGCACCTCGGTCATTGCCTCGGTCGCTTCCACCGTCACACCGGTCATCTCCTGCCCCACTGCCGCGTTCTCGGTGGAGAGGGATGAAAAGTAGGTGTTATCACTCGGCTCGGTAGTATCACTCAGGGTAGAATACGCCGACCACACGGCAAATCCCACCGCCATCATACAGATGGAGAGCGCGATGTAAAAGCTCACGCGCTCCGTCGGTTTTTTCTCTTTTGCGTGTCTGTAATTTTTCATATAAAAACGCCTCCGCCCATAGTATGAGCGGAAGCGTGTCGGTTTATTCAGTTGAATTGATAACATCGGTTGAGTTGTCACGGGACGACACTCGTGTCACCCCTGATCATCGGATCATCTGACGATGGCGAAAACCATGGTCGCGATGTAGATCAGGATCATCACAGCGCCCTGCGGACGATTGATCTTGTTCCTCAACGCGAAGATGAATACTAAGATCGACGCGGCGATCAGGATCGCGAAGTCGACCATCGACGCGAAGTTGACACCGATCGGGTGGATGGTACCGGACACGCCGAGGATCAGCAGGATGTTGAAGATATTGGAGCCGACGACATTACCGACCGCCAGACCGTTTTCGCCCTTACGAGAAGCGACGACAGAGGTCACCAACTCGGGAAGCGAGGTGCCCACAGCGACGATCGTCAGACCGATCAAGGTCTCGGACATACCGAACGCGGCGGCAATATATTTAGCGGATTCGACGACAAAATGTCCGCCCGCAACAATCAAAGCGATACCGATCAGCACGAACAGTACGCTTTTGAGCGGCGACATCTGCTTGACCGCTTCCCCCTCGGTCTTATTCTTGAGCGCCGAGCGGATAAGGACGATGATGTACACGACAAAGATAGCTATCAGGGCGATACCCATCCAGCGCTCCAGCGTTGTGACATTGTCGCCCATCTTGACCGTTGCAAATTCGGTCGATTTGAGTACGCCGACTCCCAACGCGACAAACAACGCGATCGTGATGATGATCGAGAACGGAAAATCTCGCTTTTTGATGACGTTGTCGAGCGGAAGCGGCTTGATCAAAGCGCATATACCCAGCACCATCAAGAGGTTGAACAGGTTCGAGCCGACAACGTTACTCACGGCGATCTCGTTAGAGCCGTTGATCGCCGCCGAGGTACTGACCGCCAATTCAGGAGCGCTGGTACCCATCGCCACGATCGTCAGACCGATGATGATCGACGGCACCTTGAAGATAGCGGCAAGCGATGAGCTGCCGTCTACAAACAGATCCGCGCCCTTGATCAGCGCGATAAATCCCGCAATCAGCAGGACGATCTGCAACACCATTAGCATATTGAACCCTTCTTTATTTCACATATAGTATGGATGATCCGATAGGAATCCATCCAATAGCATTATAAATCTACTGTCATATTCTGTCAATGATTGGTACAAAGCAAAAATCCTGCCGACTATATCGACAGGATTTCTCTTTGGTGGAGACTATTGGAATCGAACCAATGACCCCCTGCACGTCAAGCAGGTACTCTAACCAGCTGAGCTAAGCCTCCGTATTGATTCAGCTTTATTACTTTACCACACTTTTTCAAAAAAATCAAGTATTATTTTTAATCTGTCCTATCTTTTCTGATAATCAGCTACAGACACGCGAAATCAATATCGATCTACCGTCTATTTCCTTCACACCTTTCCCCTATCCGCATAAGATGGTATGGGAGCGCTACCAAGTACTTTTTTTGTCAGCTCCCAAAACACAGGAAAGGAAAAACTATGGCTACCACATTTACCAACACAGCTACCCTGAGCTACAACGGCGGCTCGGTGCAGTCGAATATCGCGGTCGGGTCGGTCGAGGGCGTTCTCAGTGTCAGCAAGGCGACTGCCGCGCAGGACTACCGCCTCGGCGATACCCTCACCTACGCCGTCAGCATCATCAACAACAGCGACACCGCGGTAACAGGGTTGACCGTGACCGACGACCTCGGCTCCTATATCTTCAATACCGGCACGGTACAGCCGCTGGATTATGTTGAAGATTCCGCGCTGTATTTTGTCGACGGCGTTTTGCAGCCGACCCCTGCCGTCAGCACCGCGGATGGTCTGGTATTCAGCAACATCACCGCCCCCGCCGACGGCAACACCGTCATCATCTATGAAGCGGCGGTCACGGAATTTGCTCCGCTTGAGACAGGCGGCGTGATCGAGAACACCGTCACCGTCAGCAGCACGGGACTTTGCGACGTCAACGCGACCGAGAATGTTCCCGCGGCAGTCGGAGCGGCACTCTCCATCCTCAAGTCGATCTCCCCTGTTCCCGTTGCGGAGAACGGCGAAGTGACCTATACCTTCCGCCTGCAAAACAACGGCAACACCGCCGTCACCGCGGCAGACAACGCCGTTGTCAGCGACACCTTCTCCCCCATCCTCAGCGATATCACCGTCACACTGGACGGCACACCGCTGACCGAGGGCGCCGGCTACACCTATAACCAGACCACAGGCTTGTTCCAAACCGCGAACGGCGTGATCACCATTCCCGCCGCGACCTGCACACAGGACGCGACCACCGGCGCGTGGAGCGTCGAGCCCGGCACTGCCACCCTGACTGTGACCGGCACCATCGGCTCGGTGTGTGATCTCGGCTCTGTCACAACAGGCGGCTGAACTACCAAACAACTCAATCCCAAACAACCTCCAAAAGCGTCAAGCTGTCGGCATTTCGGCAGCTTGGCTTACTTAATGATCGAGAATCAATACGGCTTCGGATTTGTTCTTGGGTGCCGGATAACTGCCAATCGACGCATACGGGGTCGTCGAGGCGCCGACCCCTACCGATTGATCCAATAAGGTGTGATGAAACGCACGTTTTCGATATTCCAAAATGCGCTTCAACCATTTAAAGTGATACCGAATTAAATTTTTTTCGTAAAAAGTATTGACAAATGGTTTTTTATGCGCTAAAATACGGTCATATCAAAACTGAACAGCAAACCTATGACGAAGAGTGAGTAAGCCTTATCACTTGTCACCCAGAGAGCCGCGGATGGTGAGATCGCGGCGGATGAGCTAAGGTTGAATGGACTTCGGAGGGCGAGGAGAAATGTCAGAAGCGCCGAGGCTCGGAGCCCTCGGATAACGACTGACGAGTCGGTGCCTATCGAAATGACCGCAGGTCATGCAGATGGGCGGACGAGTGGGAGTTATACGAGGATCAGCGCAGAGCAACGAGGCGTGACACAGAAAAGTGTTTTGCCACAGCGTGTAGCAGCTCAACAGCCTGACTGACAGTGTATCTGAGACGGATTGACCCGACGTAAAAGAGGTCAGCGTATGTTAGTACGTGTGAGCGGGCGTGAAAGCGCCAAGCCAGGTGGCACCGCAGGAAGTAGATATCCTGTCCCGGCAGAAATGCAGGGACAGGTTTTTTATTTGCAAACAACTTATTATTCTTTGGAGGAATTATGAGATTACTGACAAAACGATGGTGATGCAAAGGCTCCCTTTCCCAAGGGAGCTGTCGAGGCGATTGAGCCGAGACTGAGGGTTGTTACATGAAACAAAACACAACTATGGCAACCCTCCGACACGGACGCAGCGTCCGTGCCACCTCCCTTAGAAAAGGGAGGCTGAATCCCGCTGACATAAAAATTGATATAACAGAAAAGGAGAAAACATCATGGCAGAAAACAAGATCCCTTATAAGATTTACTTAGACGAGAACGAGATTCCCTCTAAATGGTATAACCTGCGCGCGGATATGAAGAACAAGCCCGCGCCGCTGCTAAACCCCGCAACCTATCAGCCGTTGACCGCCGAAGAGATGAGCGGTATCTTCTGTGAAGAGCTCGTCAAACAGGAGCTCGACGACACCACCCCCTTCATCGATATTCCGCAGGAGATCCAAGACTTCTACAAAATGTACCGTCCCTCGCCGCTGGTACGCGCCTACTGCTTAGAGGAAGCGCTCGACACCCCGGCGAAGATCTACTACAAATTTGAGGGTAACAACACCTCGGGCAGTCACAAGCTCAACTCCGCGATCGCGCAAGCGTACTACGCGAAGAAGCAGGGGCTCAAGGGTGTGACGACCGAGACCGGAGCAGGTCAGTGGGGCACGGCGCTGAGCATGGCTTGCGCGTACCTCGGACTGGATTTGAAGGTGTTCATGGTCAAGGTCAGCTATGAGCAGAAGCCCTTCCGCAGAGAGGTCATGCGCACCTACGGCGCACAGGTCACCCCCTCCCCCTCCACGACCACCGAGGTCGGCAAAAAAATCCTCGCCGAGCACCCCGGCACCACAGGCTCCCTCGGCTGTGCGATCAGCGAAGCGGTCGAGGTCGCGGTCAGCAATCCCGGCTACCGCTACGTACTCGGCTCCGTCCTCAATCAGGTGCTCCTGCATCAGAGCGTCATCGGTCTGGAGACCAAGACCGCTCTCGACAAATACGGCATCGAGCCCGATATCATCATCGGCTGTGCAGGCGGCGGCTCCAACCTCGGCGGTCTGATCGCTCCGTTCATGGGCGAAAAGCTGCGCGGTGAGAAGGATTACCGCATCATCGCCGTTGAGCCCGCGTCCTGCCCGAGCTTCACGAGAGGTAAGTACGCCTACGACTTCTGCGACACCGGCATGATCTGTCCGCTCGCGAAGATGTATACCCTCGGCTCCGGATTCATCCCCTCCGCTAACCACGCCGGCGGTCTGAGATTCCACGGCATGTCCAGCACCTTAAGCCAGCTCTATCACGACGGCTACATGGAGGCGACCTCGGTCGAGCAGACCGCTGTCTTTGAGGCGGCACAGCAGTTCGCGAGGGTCGAAGGCATCCTGCCCGCTCCCGAATCCAGCCACGCCATCCGCGTCGCGATCGACGAAGCGCTCAAGTGCAAGGAGACCGGTGAAGAAAAGACCATCGTTTTCGGCTTGACCGGCACCGGCTACTTCGATATGGTCGCGTATCAAAAATTCAACGACGGCGAGATGACCGACTACATCCCCACCGACGAGGATCTGGCAAAGGGGCTCAGCTCTCTGCCCAAGGTTCCCGGTCAGTGACGCGCGGTGTCTTTATTCCGCCTTTCACAACGATCTTCTCTATTTCATACTAAGTATCCATTAAACGCTTTAACAAATTTGTTAGCGAGAAATTTCGCAGAGCAAGGCGGAGGACGCAGGCATACTGGCGTATGTCATCTTTCGGGGACCCCATCACGCCCCGCGTGATGGGGAGAGGAGGAGCCGCCACACGAGGTCAAGGCATACCAACCGGATATGCCTATCGAGTACGGCGTGCGACGACGACAACACCGCTATGCGGAATTTAACGCAATAAATGTTAAAGTGTTTTAATGATACTTAGTATCAGATTCTTTAACGGCGGGTCAAAACTATTCCTTCGCTTTTTAACGATATTACATTACAAACAGCAAAAGCCCTGCGGAACACCCGCAGGGCTTTGTCGTTTTGCTTGATGGATCAGATAGCTTATGCCTCGCTGAATTCATCCTTGCCTACGCCGCACAGAGGGCAGACATAATCGTCGGGAAGATCCTCGAACGCTACGCCGCCGTTCTCTTCGGGGTCATAGACATAGCCGCAGACATCGCAAACATACTTTTTCATCGTGTTTTCTCCTTTATTGTTTATCGCAACCTGTGATCAGGACGGACGCTTTGCGCCGCATCCCTCACAGAAATTACCGTGATTGTTGGTATCGCAGAAAGGACAGACCCAGGAGGTGTTCACAGCGGCATTCTGCGAATAGCCCTGCTGAGCGTATCCGCTCATGTTCGGCTGATCGCCCGTGTCATTCGCCTTCATCATCTTCTCCTCCCGACTCATGGGGACAGACTTACCCTGCATGCGGTCGATCTCAGCCTTGATCTCATTGCCCAGCGCAACGGTATCGTGATACTTTTGCACTTCTCTGTTATCGAGGAAGCTCGACGGAGCGCGGTTGATCGTCCAATTCACGTCAGTATCGGTCATGCGCGCGCCGGTGTTGATGTAGCCGTCGCTGATCTCGAACTCCATCTCGTCAAAATACGGATGATCGACAAAAATCTTGACACTCATCGTATAAGCATACTCATAGCGGGGCGGATCGTAGCTGACAGTGCTGCCGTCCTCGGTTTGGCGCTCGATCTCATCGCGGCTCTCGTCGATGGTCATCTCACATCCGCGTACCTGAGAGAAGTCCAAAATATCGGGATTCTCCTGCGCGATATTGGAGGTTTTGGCGACCATGAACTGCCGTTTCTGATAATCGATCATCAGCTTGGTGCGGTTGCCGAGGGTTTTGGACGCATTGAAAGCGGCGACCTTTTCCTTGTTCGCTTCACGGTAAGCGAGCTGCGCCTTGATCTCATTGAGTGTGCTATGGCGGCGTTCGCTGAACCACGGTGAGAGCTTCTTGGCGCAATCCTTGCACAGATTGCCGTCCTCTAATTTGCGGTTGCCCAAGAGTCCGATCTTGTTGCCGCAAACGTCACAGAATTTCTTGCTGAAAAGTCCCATTGGTACCTCCTTATCGAGTTGCATATTATGGTAGTCTGTCCGGATAAAGCTGGCCCCTTGGATACGCATATTCAAGGGGCTCGCAGAAATATTATGATTATTCGATCGGTTCAAAGTCAGCAACGCCGTGCTTGCACAGCGGGCAGATGAAGTCGTCGGGGAGCTCCTCTCCCTCATAGACATAGCCGCAGACCTTGCAGACCCAGCCCTTCTTGCCGTCGGTCTCGGGCTTGGGCTTGACGTTGTTCTGATAGTAAGTATAGGTCATGGTCTCCACATCGGTGATGACGCGTGCCTCGGTAACGGAGCAAATGAACATGCTGTGGGTATCGAGGTCGACGGTCTGCTCAACCTTCAATGACATGAAGGAGTTGATATAGTGACCGAGGAACGCCACGCCGTTATCGGAGCGCAGGATGCCCTCGCCGATGATCTTGTCCACATCTCTGCCGCTCTGGAAGCCGAAGTGCTCGAACACGCTGAACGGCGCGTCGGTGGACAGGCAGTTGACGTTCATCACACCGGTTTTCGCGACCATATCATGGGTGAGATTCTTCTTATTGATGCAAACCGCGATACGGTTGGGGGTGTTGGTGACCTGAGATACGGTGTTGACGATACAGCCGTTGTCCTTATCGCCGTCACGCGCGGTGACGACATACAGACCGTAGCCGATGTTGAACAGTGCGGTCAGGTCGTTCTTGTCCGCCTTCTCGCTATCCATCGCGACATAATCCATGGTCAACTCCTCGCACAGCGCATCGATCTCGGCAATGTTGTCGTCGTTCATGGCGGACAGGATATGGACGTTGTTGTCGGTATAGGTGATGTTCTTGCAGCCCTCGAGCATCTTGCGCATGGTCTTTTCCGCAAGTGGTGCCCAGGAGCCGTTCTCGATAAAGCCGACGGTCTTATTCTGGAAGTTGCGCTCGGTCAGGTGGTTGATGAACTCACGCATGAAGGGGAAGATATCCGCGTTATAGGTGGTGGTGGCGAGGATGATCTTGCCGTAACGGAAGGCGTCCTCGACGCACTCCGCCATATCCTCACGCGCTAGATCGTTGACCGCTACCTTGGGGCAGCCCGCCTCACGGAGCTTGTCCGCGAGCAGCTCGACCGCCTTTTTGGTGTGGCCGTAAACGGAGGTGTAGGCGATCATAATGCCGTCGGTCTCGACGCCGTAGGACGACCATGTATTGTACAGATCAAGGTAGTAGCCGAGGTTCTCATTGAGCACGGGGCCGTGGAGCGGGCAGATGATCTGAATATCCAGACCTGCCGCCTTTTTGAGCACGTTCTGCACCTGCTTGCCGTACTTGCCGACGATGCCGATATAATAGCGGCGGGCTTCGCAAGCCCAGTCCTCTTCGACATCCAGCGCGCCGAACTTGCCGAAGCCGTCAGCGGAGAAGAGCACTTTATCGGTGCTGTCATAGGTCATCAGCACCTCCGGCCAGTGCACCATGGGCGCGCCGACGAAGTTGAGCGTATGCTTGCCCAGCTCTAAGGTATCGCCCTCTTTGACGACGATGCGTCTGTCGGCGTAGTCGGTGCCGAAGAAGTTGACCATCATATTGAACGCCTTCTGCGAGGACACGACGATCGCGTCGGGATAGGCACTGAGGAAGTTGTCGATATTGGCGCTGTGGTCGGGCTCCATATGCTGTACGACAAGATAATCGGGCTTGCGATCACCGATCACGGACTTGAGGTTCTCGAGCCACTGCTTGCCGAAATGCTGATCGACGGTATCCATGATGGCGATCTTTTCGTCGATGATGGCATAGGAATTGTACGCCATACCGTTGGGGACGATATACTGTCCCTCGAACAGATCGATATCATGATCGTTGACGCCGATATACTTGATATCATTAGTAATAAACATGGGAATCATCTCCTAAATCAATTTACCATAAGTATAATAGAAATTCGGGCAAATTGCAACAGCATATTGAAAAAAAGCGACCGATTTGTTATAATATTTGCACAACAAAGGATGTGATACCATGGCAGGGAAATCAAGCTGTGAATTCTGCGCATACTATAACTACAATGAGGCGTACGACGACTACGAGTGCGAGGTCAATCTGGATGAGGATGATCTGGCGCGGTTCATGAGCGGCAGTGACTCAAGCTGTCCGTACTTCCGCTTCTCGGACGATTACAAGATCGTGGAGAAGCAGAACTAGATTCAGTGAGGAGTTAGGAGTGAGAAGTGAGGAGTTTTAGGAAATGCGTTCCGCATTTTGATTGATAGGAATTGGGTTTGATCCTTCTATCTTTTATAATCGGGTGTGGGCAACGCCCACCATCAACTCCTAACTCCTAACTCCTCACTCCTAACTATCCAAAGGAGCAAGTATGAAACAAAAGCTCAAGCTGTGCTTACAGCTATTTCTTACCTTTATGAAGATCGGCGTGGTCACCTTCGGGGGCGGCTACGCGATGATCCCGATCATCGAAAATGAAATATCGGTCAAAAAGGGATGGATCAACGGCGATGATCTGCTCGAGGTCGTCGCGATCTCCGAGACCACTCCCGGACCCATCGCCATCTGTGCCGCTACCTTCATCGGTTATCAGGTCGGCGGTGTGTTCGGCGCGTTCTGCGCGACCTTCGGCGTGGTGCTGCCGAGCTTTTTGATCATCTTCCTCATCTCGCTGTTCCTGCGAAAATTCGAGGAACTCGAGGTCATCAAATACGCCTTCTTCGGCATCCGCGCAGGCGTGCTGGCGCTGCTGATCAAGGCGGTCATAAGCATGTTCAAAAAGTGCCCGAAGAACATCGTCGCCTACAGCATCATGGCGCTGTCCTTTGCGGCGGTAGCGTTCTTCTCGGCGAACGTCATCATCGTGATCATCTCGGCGGCTGTCATCGGGATCGCGGCGACGCTGATCGCGAGAAAGGCAGGCAAAAAGCTATGAACATCTATCTCCTGCTGTTCCTCGAATTCTTCAAGATGGGCGCGCTCACCTTCGGCGGCGGCTACGCAATGATCCCTTTCATCGAAGAGACGGTGCTCCGTCACGGCTGGATGACGACCACCGAGCTGGTGGACTTTATCGCGATATCGGAGAGCACCCCCGGCGCGTTCGCCGTCAATATCTCGACCTACATTGGCAGTGAGGTCGGCGGCTTTCTCGGCGCGATCATTGCGACTCTGGGGTTGGTACTGCCGCCGTTCATCATCATCCTGCTGATCGCGAAAGTATACGAAAAAATCAAAGAAAACATCATCGTGCAGGGCGCAATGCTGGGGCTGAAAGCCACAGTGGTCGGGCTGATCGGCGCGACGGTGCTGAGCGTCGGACAAGAGATATTTTTCTTTGACGGAATTAACATGGCCGTGTTTCAATCGGCAAACCTCTATGTCAGCCTCGGGATATTTGCCGTGGCATTGTTCCTGCTCCTGTACAAAAAGCTCAATCCGATTTTGATCATTGTCCTGTCCGCCGCAGTGGGGATCCTGTTTGGATATACGGGCGTGATCAAGGTATAACGGTTTGTTGCGCGTTTGTAGAGGGTTGGTAGAATAGACTCGGTACATTGGCAAGCGCCTCGGTCAGGATCAAGCATTGATCTGCTTTGCTTACGAACGGTATTATTCGGATAGTATTCGGTACGTCGGCAAGCGCCGTACCCTACAACACGCGCTTCATCTGCTTCGCGTTTGTGCGTCATTTTAACAGACGTTTCGGGAGGAGCAACAGTGGCGCTTAGCCAATCGCGAACACAGGGTCCCCATAACTCCCCGAGTTATGGGGAGAGGAGGAGCCGCAATGCGAGGTCAAGGCATACCAACCGGATATGCCTACCGAGTAAAGCGAGCGACGACGATGGAGCGCTGGTGCATGGGAGTTGTAAACCAAATCAAAGATTTGGACAACTCCTCAAAGCCCCTCCCCTACGATACAATACTGTATCATAAATGTTGAGCGTGACACTGACACGCGTATCTGACATTTCAAGAGGGATTTGTGCTGATTTTGACAAAGTTCTGATAATCGATTAAAGTTTTGTAATAATTACCAATTTTCCTTGCAATTGATTGAATTCATTGGTATGATATTGACAGTGGCTATCTGCCATTCGGAAAAATTCATTTAAGGAGAGAAACACATGGACAACATCAAAAAATTCTGTGCGGAGTTCATCGGCACCTTCGTGCTGGTACTGTTCGCATGCGGTACCGCTACGGTCGTAGGCTGCAACGGCGCTGAGCCTAACGGCGCGTACATCCTCACGGCGCTGGCGTTCGGTCTGGTGATCGTCGCAATGGCGTACTCCATCGGCAACGTATCCGGCTGTCACATCAACCCGGCGGTATCGATCGGCGTTCTGCTGACCGGCGGCATGACCGTATCTGAGTTCTTCATCTACATCATCGCACAGTTCGCGGGCGCTACCGCAGGCGCGGCTGTACTGGGCGCACTGGTCGGCTTTGACTCAAGCCTCGGCGCGAACGGTCTGTACAACAACAGCATCATCAAGTCGCTGATCATCGAGTGCATCCTGACCTTCGTCTTTGTTCTGGTCATCCTGAGCGTGACCTCCAAGAAGAAGTACGAGAAGTTCGCAGGTCTGATCATCGGCTTCACCCTGACGCTGGTCCACATCTTCGGCATCTACTTCACCGGCACCTCCGTCAACCCCGCTCGTTCCTTCGGCCCCGCGATCTTCAAGGGCGGCGAAGCACTGACAAGCTACTGGGTATTCCTGGTCGCACCCCTAGTAGGCGGCGCGCTGGCGGCAGTCGTCTTCAAGGCGCTGATCAAGAGCAAGGACGCTGAATAATCTGTGATAGCAGATGAGATTGCCACGGCTCGACACGCGTGTCAAATGCCTCGCAATGACGATAAACGAAACAAATGCTCCCCAACTCGGGGAGCATTTTTATTTTCTGCCTTCACAGTCGGCTACCATTATCTTTTGTTTGTAACTTTATTTACATTTTCCGCCTCAACTGTTGCTTAAACTACAGATCGGCAATCGATTGCATATAGGCAAAAGGGGATGGTTCTGCTATCATAATATTGTAATCAAACGAGAGCTATCATAATCGAACGGCTCGACATCATATCAAAGCAGAAAGGGTTGTGCATCATGAAAAAAAGAACCATCAAAACCAGAATCATCGCAACTGTATTATCTATCATTACACTTTTTTCCCTGTTCAGCGCATGCGCGACAACCTCTGCTTCGGCACTTGAGATCGACTACAAAGGGATTATCAAAGAAGCAGCGTCCAACGGCGCAGAAAAAGCGATCGACGCTGTCACCGAAGAGGGTATCGCTAACACGTTGCTCAAAAAGGGCGTCAACTTTCTTCTCGGCTTGCTTTTCGACGAAGACGACAACTCTCCCAAGATCCAGGATGTGCTTGATAAGCTCGACAATCTTTCAAGCAAGCTCGAGAGCTATCACGACGAAGAGATGAAAAACCTCAGACTCATCAACTCCAACATCGACTCCAAGGACTTCCGCCTTGAAGCGGACAGCATCAGCGACGACTGTCAGGCAGCAGTCAGGAAGATCAGACAGTTCGACGCCAATATCACCACCCCCGGTGAAGGAGTGATCGACAACACCACCTATAAAACCTACAACAAGATTCTTTCCCAGTCCTCCTGCGACCTCTCCTCTCTGGAGAAGAACTTCAACAGAATGGCAGATTATATCAAAGGCGTTCGTTCCTCTACAGATTATCGCTCCGGCTACCGCGTTACCTCCGAGTACCTCATGAACAAGATCCTTGCGAATTACAAAGAGACCGCGCACGACTGGGCGACCTCTCCCGACTTTCTCGAATACCTCAACAACATCAATGAAGAGATCGAGCTCATGGAAGCGAATGTTACACTCGATTACTTCACCATCCTCACCCTCAACAACATGGCTTACAAGGTCAGAGAGTACGAGATTAAGAACGGTATCTACGAGGCAAACGACAACGAGCAACCCTACGCCTACTTCGAGAGTTTTGCGAAAGACCTGACTGATTCTCTCTCTTCCGTCAACGACATCTACAAGAGTGTCATCGAAGAAAACAACAACAACGGCGACTTCATGCAGGCAACCGCTGAGATCCTTACCCCCGTTGGCGGCAAATGTGTCAAGGGCTTCCACACCCTTGCCGAAGCATGGGCGCAATCCTTTAAGGCGAGCACTAGGTACGTCATCACCCTCAACGGCGACGTCAAAGCAGACGCCAACAAAGGCTTCAACATCGACAATCTCTCCGATACAAACTATGGATTTTGCAACTACGGCGGATTCCACGTCGACCTGGGCAGAACAGTCAGATTCGACCTCAACGGTCATACCCTCGACTGCTCCGCAAACAAAAACACCATCATCTTCGCCATGAACGACAGGGCAAACATACTCGTCACGAACGGTACGATCATCGGCGGCTCGGTAGCTTTTGACGAAATAAACAGAGACCTCAATTCCGTTACTCTGAGAAGCGTGACGATCCGCAACACTGCCAACGCAGCGATCAACCTCAACACCGGCTCCACAAAGAGTCAGTGGCTCGTTATGGACAAATGCAAGGTCGAAAACTGCGGCAGGATCCAAGTCTTTTCCAACAGTGCAAATATCAAGGTCACCAACTCCACCTTCACCAATAACTGGTCCGGTTTAACCGGCGGCGCCTTCTACCTGCCCTCTATCAATTACCCCACCTTCGAGAACTGCACTTTCAAAGGCAACAAAGCGATGAATGGCTGCGGCGGCGCGATCGACGCCAAAAGCGTGATCTGTAAGAACTGCAACTTTGAAAACAACACTTCCGAAGAAAACAACCAATACAGCGGTACAAAGGGTGCCGGCGGTGCGATCGCAGCAAACGCACTCAAGCTTTATGACTGCACCTTCACCGGCAACACGACCAACGATCAGGCGGGCGCTGTTTGGTGCTGCGGCGGCCAAAACTACACTCAGATCATCGAGAGATGCACCTTTGACAACAACCGCTCCAAAAACGTCGGCGGCGCGGTCAGAATCGATTTGATCGACGGAAATGCCCACAGCATCAAGAACTGCACCTTCACCAACAACACCTCCGGCAGAGGCGCTGCCGTCTTGGTCGAAAACTTCTGCGGTCACTGCGATGACATCGCCTACCACTGGGGCAACAGCGGCAGCAACAACCGCTGCACCACCGGTTACGACGCCAGAAAAGTAGTCGCGGAATTCGCATGGGGTCTGAGCGGAGCAAGAAGATAAGTACAACAGACCGACACAAAAATATCACAACCGCCCTGTCATCACGCGACAGGGCGGTTGTTCTGCATTACAGCTCCCTTTTGATGCTGTCGATCGCGCCCTTTTCGATACGGCTGACCTGCGCCTGAGAGATCCCGATCTCCTCGGCGACCTCGGTCTGGGTCTTGCCGAGGAAATAGCGCAGAGAGAGAATCCGCTTCTCGCGGTCGCTGAGCTTCTTGAGCGCTTCCTTAAAGGCGAGCTCCTCGAGCCAGTCGCGGTCGTCGCTCTTGTCCCCCACCTGATCCATCACATAGACGGTGTCCGTGCCGTCGGAAAAAACCGGCTCATACAGGGACACCGGCTCGACAATTGCCTCGAGCGCGAGCACAACGCTCTCCTTGTCGGTGCCGATCGTGGCGGCGATCTCCTCTACGGTCGGCTCACGATTGAGCTTGACAGTCAGCTCCTCCTTCGCCTTCATCGCGTGATAAGCGGTGTCGCGCATTGATCGTGAGACCCGCAGACTGCCGCTGTCGCGCAGGTGCCTTCTCAGCTCACCCATGATCATCGGCACGCCGTAGGTAGAGAAGCGCACATCTAAACTGACGTCAAAATGATCGATTGCCTTGATCAGTCCGATCACCCCGACCTGAAAGAGATCGTCGAGGTTCTCTCCCCTGCCGGTGAAGCGCTGGATCACACTGAGCACCAGCCGCAGGTTACCGTTGATCATCTCTTCCCTTGCCTTTTTGCGTTCCTTCTCAGTGCCGTCACGCATTTTGAGGAGCAATTCACGTTTTTGCTCCTCGTTCAAGACAGGCAGTCGCGCGGTATCTACGCCGCACAGTTCGACCTTATGATACTGCAAAAAATCCCTCCGGTTCCATACTGCCTTTAGTATGGACACGAAGGGATGATTTCATTCAATTGTCATTTCGAGGAGCATCCAACGGTTGCGACGTGGGAATCTCAACCGATTAACCGAATACAGACTGTTCCTCTATGTGAGATTGCCACAGCCTGCCGCTTTGCGGCACCTCCTTAACAGGAGGCTTCGGGCTTCGCAATGACATTTATACATCATCGGAATTATTTTCTAAATTAGAAAAATACGCTTCGATCGGGGTGTCGTTGCTCTCCACGGCGCTGAGCTTGCGGGTGATCTGGCGGGTTCGCACACCGACGAGCTTATCCAGCTCCTTGTTCGCCTGATCAAGCTTTGTCTGTGTCGCGACCAGAACGGTGTTGAAGGTCTCGAATTCCTTTTTGACCGAGCCTAAGAGGTTCCAAACCTCGGCAGATCGCTTCTGCACGGCGAGGGTCTTAAAGCCCATTTGGATCGAGTTGAGCAGCGCCGCCATCGTGGAAGGACCCGCGATATTCACCTTGTAGTCACGCTGTAACAGCTCGACCATGCCGCGGTTGACCACCTCGCTGTACAAGCCCTCAAAGGGCAGGAACATCACGGCGAATTCAGTGGTGTTCGGCGGATCGATGTACTTGTCGCGGATATCCTTCGCCTCGCGGCGGATGGTATTGATCAGGTTCTTTGCCGCGGCATCGACCGCCTCCTTGGAACCACTGTCATACGCGTCACGCAGGGCGGCATAGCTGTCGCCGGGGAACTTGGAGTCGATCGGCAGATAGATGAAGCCGTCGTCGCGCGCGGGGAGCTTGATGGCAAATTCGACCGCCTCGCGCGAGCCCTTCTTGGTGGCGACGTTGGTGTCGTACTGGTCGGGGGTGAGGATCTCCTCGAGGATATTGCCGAGCTGGATCTCGCCGACGATACCGCGGGTCTTGACGTTGGAAAGCACCTTCTTCAAGTCGCCGACGCCGACCGCGAGGGTCTGCATCTCGCCCAGACCCTTGTACACCTGCTCGAGGCGTTCGCTGACCAGCGCGAAGCTGCGGTTCATCTTTTCTTCGAGCGTCTTTTGCAGTTTTTCGTCAACGGTGGTGCGCATCTCGGTCAACTGCTTGTTGTTGTCATCGCGGATATCGCTGAGCTTCTGCTCCATCGAGCGGCGAATATTCTCGAGCTTCTGCTCATTCTCGAGCGAAAAGGTTTTCAGTCGATCCTCAAAATGAAGGAGCTTCTCGCTCTGAGAGGCGGAAAAACTCTGCTGATTGGTCGCGATCATCTCGCCCATATTCTTGACCGAATTCTGGGTCGAGGTGATGACCTCGGTGCGCAGGGCGGCGATCTCATCGTTCGTATTCTTCATCGTCATCTGCGCCGATTTTTCGATCTCTGAACGCAGCTGAGCGATCTCCTCACTGTTGTTATTATTCTTTTTGGGAATAATAACGATCGCGGCGATCACGGCGATAATGCCGATCAGCGCGAGCAGACAGAGGATGACAAATTGGTACATTTCCATCAAAACACCTCATACAAATTGTTGAGGCTATTGTATCACGGAATACCGCATATTGTCAACGGAGAACGATGAGCGGTTGTGCTTTCAGCTTCACATAAGAAAGTGATCTTATCAAACCTTCGGGAGGAGCAAGCCCCTCCCCTACAATAGCCGCTCCTCACTTCCGGCGGGTCGTCGGACACGCGTGTCTTTCCTTTTGCTTTCGATACAGTTCATCTGTGTGTTGTCGTCAATATCGGTTGAGATTGCCACGGCTCTTGCAGAGCCTCGCAATGACAATTTATATAAACTCCGTTTCGATTAAACGGTTACATTCGGGCGGCGAGTAGGTGAAGCGCTCCATGTGTCCGTGTGTGATGAAATATTCGGGCACAGTCGGCACATGCGGCTCACCGAAATTGTCGATGATGATCAGCTTGATCTTCATCTTCTGCGGAATGATGCTCTTGATGTACACAGCGGCGGTATCGCCGACACGCAGGTTATCCCGCAGCTCGGCAAGCCCCGCCAGATTCGGCATCAGCTCCACGAACGCGCCGTAATTCTCGATGGAACGGATCACACCCATCACCGTCTCCCCCACCGCGAACCGCGCGGCGTTCTCCGTCCATGTGCCCAACAGTTCCTTGTGGCTCAGGGTCACGCGGTGATCGGTAATGGACTTGACTACGGCATAGATGTCCATCCCCACAGTAAAGCGCTCATCGGGGTGTTCAATGCGCGAGACGGAGATCGCGTCGATCGGCATGAGCGCCACCAATCCGCACCCGATATCGCAAAAGGCGCCGAACGGCTCCAGATGCGTGATACGTGCGGGGATCACATCGCCGATGTGAAGCCGGCTGAGATACCGGTCGGCGCATTTTTGCTGCGCGTCGGCACGGGACAGCACCGCCGTCACGCCGTTCTCTTGACGGATAAACTCCTTGATGACAAAGCATACCGCCCTGCCGACGCGTGAGATCACCGCGATATCGCGCACACTGCCCTCACGGATGCCGAGCGCCCCTTCCTCACGCGGGATTACGCCGCGCATACACGGCAGATCGACCTTCAGATTGTGGTCATGGTCGCATAAAACCGCACGCGCTTCTAAGATATCACCGCGCTCCATCGCCGCGTGCATGTGTTCAAAAGAGCTGAGTGCGGTGAGATTTTCCGCTGTATCGATTCTCTTTCCCTCGGGGAGAAATGACGTCATGATGTTCCTCCTGATACCGCTGTGATATAAAGCATTGGATACAAAAGCGGTATATTTTTATACACGATACAATCTATGAGCAAGGAATGAGAGTTATGACTTGATCAATTCTATGGTATCTCGCTTTGCTCGATCAATTCATGCAATCCCTCAGCCGCTAACAGTCGACAGCCTCCTCACCGGAAGCGGCTCCCCCTTGTCCTTCGGACATTCCCCCAACGGGGGTACCTTTACCAAAGGGAGCCTCCTTCACTCTTTTTTGCATCATCAGATGAAATATTTATGATAACAGGTATTGAAAAAGACCGCCGCATCGTATACAATAGAAAGGTAGCCGACTCATATTTACCAAAATACCGTCGGCAGAAAGGAAACTACTATGAAACGTATACTCGCAATCGTATTAACAGTTATGATGATCGCCGCTGTATTTGCGGGCTGTAACAAGAAGGTCGGCTCCGGCACCACCTCTGCGGTATCCAAAACAGAATCCAAGGCGGAGTCCGCTGAGACCGTCGCGCAGGAAGTCAAATCCACCGAGGCGCTGCTGAACATCGACGACATCCCCGCGGCTGATCTGGACAAAGCCGACGCGGAATATCAGAAGAAGGCGCCCGAAAAGGGTGAAGAGGTCGCGATCCTGCACACCAACTACGGCGATATCTCCTTCAAGTTCTTCCCCGAGGTCGCGCCCAAGGCGGTCAACTCCTTCAAGGCGCTGGCGAAGGACGGCAGATATAACGGCACCATCTTCCACCGCATCACCAAGCAGGCAACCAGCGGCATCGGCGTGGTACAAGGCGGCGACTACACCAACTTCAACGGCACCGGCGGCGTATCCGCATACGGCAAGGGCTTCGGCTTAGAGGTCTCCGATTATCTGAGCAACATCGAAGGCTCCGTCGCGATGGCACGCAGCAACGACCCTAACTCCAACGGCTCTCAGTTCTACATCAACTCCACCAACAACAACAGCCTGGACGGTCAGTACACCGTATTCGCACAGGTTTATGACGGTATGGACGTTGTCGGTAATCTGGCGAAGGTTCAAACAGGACAGAACGACAAACCCGTCAAGGACGTTATTCTGCAAAGTGTAGAGATCGTCGAATATTCCAAATAAGAAAAATAATGAAACGATTATCATCTATCATCCTTTGTATGATAATGATTGCCGCACTTTCAGCCTGCGGCAGTAAGGAGGCAACTAACATGGTTCTTTCAGGCGGTTACACCACCATCGAAGAGATCCCCGCGGCACAAGCCAATATCCCCGCGGATTATCAGAAAACGTCCCCAAAGTCGGGCGACACCGTCGCGATCCTGCACACCAACAGGGGCGACATCAGCATGCGCTTCTTCCCCGAGGTCGCGCCGATCGCGGTCAACAACTTTATCGCGCTGGCTAAGGCGAACAAGTTCAACAACACCATCTTCCACCGCGTGATCAACAACTTTATGATCCAAGGCGGTGACTATACCAACTTCAACGGCACCGGCGGCGCGTCGATCTACGGCAAAGAGTTCAAGCTCGAGACCAACGTCAATGTGCACAACAGCGCGGGTTCCGTCGCGATGGCGAACCGCGGTCCCGGCACAAACGGCTCGCAGTTCTACATCAATCAGGTCGACAACAACTACCTCGACGGCAGCTATACCGTTTTCGGTCAGGTTTACGACGGCATGGACACTGTCAACACCATCTGCGGCGTACAGACCAACATGATGGATAAACCCCTCAATGATGTTGTCATCGACAGCATTGAGATCAAAACATATTAAGAACTGAAAACTGAAAACTTAAGATTGAAGAATGAATAATAGAGGGAAACGCTGACGCGTTTTGGATCGATAGTATCGTAGATGAATACTATTGATTGGGTGCGGGTATCCCGCCCTTCATTATTCATTTTTCAGTTTTCAATCTTCAGTCTTAAGTACCATGGAATGGAGAACCCTATGGAACGACCCGTCATCGCCATCATGTATGACTTTGATAAGACCTTGTGCACCAAGGATATGCAGGATTACGGCTTTATCCCGAGCCTCAGCATGCAACCCAACGAATTCTGGCACAAAGCCAACGAATTCGGATCGGGCGCGCAGATGGACGGCGTACTCGCCTATCTGTACACGATGATCGAAGAGAGCAAGCGCAAGGGCGTGCCCCTCACACGTGAGAAGCTGGTCGACTGCGGCAAGGGCATCGTGCTGTATGACGGCGTCAAAGAGTGGTTCGACCGCATCAACCTCTACGGCGCGGCTCAGGGCGTGCAGATCGAGCATTATGTCATCTCATCGGGTCTCAAAGAAATCATCGAAGGGTCCGGTATCGCGGATAAATTCACCAAGATCTTTGCCTGCGAATTTCTGTATGATGACGACGGCTGTGCTCTATGGCCGAAAACCGCCGTCAACTACACCAACAAGACCCAGTTCGTCTACCGCATCAACAAAGGCGTGCTGGATATCGCAAATGACGTCGACCTCAACCGCTCTATGCCAGACGACTCCAAGCGCGTCCCCTTCACGAACATGATCTACATCGGCGACGGACTCTCTGACGTGCCGTGCATGAAGATGATGAAAGCATACGGCGGCTGCGCGATCGCGGTGTATCAGGATAACAACAAGAGTAAGGTCGAAGAACTGCTGATGGGCGACCGCGTGGACTTCATCTTCCCCGCCGACTACACCAAGCAAGGCAGGCTCGACAAAACCGTACACAACCTGATCAAAAAAATGGCGATCAGCGACGAGCTGGTGAAAGAGAATGCAAGACAGCTCAGGGAGTTAGGAGTGAGGAGTTAGGAGTTGATGGAGGGCTCCGCCCTCACCCGATGATTAATTGCCATTGTGAGGGAAAAGTCCGTGGCAGTTACAACCGAACATAAAACAATGCTCACGACTCAATCTATGAGTTCGTGAGCATTTTTAATGCTATTCAATTGTTTGAGCAGGACAAGAGTTCTGCGAGTCACATAAACTCCTAACTCCTCACTCCTAACTCCTCACTATAACTTGTTGATCCTTCCTCTGTTCTTCACCGCTTTGCGGATATCAAGGATGATGATGACTAGGGTGGAAATGATGATCAGGATGAGGATGACGCCGACAGCCCAGACCGCGGCGGGATTGGTTGCCTTTTTCTCTACCGTGCTGACCTCGGCAGACGCGGAGCACGCTTCAACAAAGCGCTTTTGCATATAACCGTAGATATCGTCGTCGATATTGGAGAAGGTGTAGCATTTGTCGAGATATTCCTGCGGCGGGTTGATCAGCTCGCTTTCGAGCATATCCTCGTCGATCAAGTCCAGCGCGCCCGTGTTCGGCGTACCGTAGGTGATGTACTCCGAATTGGCGGCGGCGATCCGCGGCTCGCACATGAAGTTGATGAACAACTCGGCGTTCTCCTTGTTCTTGCAGGTCGCGGGGATACACATTGCGTCGTTAAAGAGGTTGGAGCCCTCCTCGGGCAGGCAATAATCGAGCTTCTCGTTATTGAGCATCATGGTGTAGATATCACCGGCGTAGTAGGTGCAGATGCCGCTCTGGTTGCCCTCCATCTCAGCGAACACCTGATCCATGACGTACTTTTTGAGGACAGATTTCTGCTCGATCAGCTTGTCGGTCGCGCGGTCGATATCCTCACGCGTAAAGCTCTTGGCACCCGGATCGATCGGCGGATCACACAGTTGCATCGCGATCGCCATCGCGTCGCGCGAGTTATTGAACATCAGGATACCGTCGTCTTTGTACTTTTGATCCCACAGATCCTTGAAGCCCGTAACGGAGCCTTCCTTGATCATATCGGTGTTGTAGCCGATCGCGACGAAGTTCCATGAATACGGCACGCTGTACTCGTTGTCGGGGTCGTACGCCATATTCTTGAAGCGTTCGTCGATATATTTGTAGTTCGGGATATTGCTGAAATCGATCTTGGCGAGCATGCCCTCTTCTCTCAGGCGGCTCACCATGTAGTCGGACGGGAAGATGACGTCATAGGTGGAGTTGGAGTTGGTCAGGACGTTATACAGCTCTTCGTTCGTCTCAAAGTTCGTATAATTCACCTTGATGTGATAGGTGTCCTCGAACTCCTTGATGACGTCGATGCCGCCGTCGTCACCGGGATCGACATACTCGCCCCAGTTATAGACGTTGACCTCGCCCTGGAAGGCACCATCGGGAGCAGTGTCCTCCTCGCCCTCGCCGTCGGTTTCGGCAAAAGCAGTGCACACAGAGAGCGACAGCATACCGATCAGCATCAGCAGAACCAGAAAAATGGAAACGCGTTTCTTCATCGTGTCGCCTCCTCGTTCTTTTTCCGCGACGCGAAGTTCGAGATGATCAGCACGCCGATCACCACAACGAACATCAGCGCCGACAGCGCATTCGCCTTGGGATTGATACGCTGGTGGGTCATGGTGTAGATCTGCACGGGCAGGGTCTGGAACCGTGAGCCGCGGGTGAAGTAGGTGATGACAAAGTCATCCAGCGAATAGGTGAAGCTGATCAAGAAGCCCGAGAAGATGCCGGGCATCAGCTCATGGAGCACCACCTTGAAGAACGCCTGTACCGGCGAGCAGCCCAAATCGAGCGCCGCTTCATACAAGGAGGGATCCATCTGTCGGATACGCGGCGTAACGTTGAGGATGACATACGGCGTGCAAAAACCGATATGCGCCAGCAGTACCGTCCAGAAGCCCATCTCAAAGCCCATCATCACGCCCGCAAAGGTGAACAGGAGCATCAGCGACACACCCGTAACGATCTCGGGATTGATGATCGGGATATTGGACACATTCTGGATAGCGGAGCGTACCCCGCCCTTGAAGTTATAGATGCCGATCGCCGCCGCTGTACCGAGGATGGTCGCGATCACGGAGGCGAGTACGGCGATGATCAGCGTATTGTACAGGCTGTTCATGATCTGAGCGTCATTGAACAGCGCGGTGTACCACTTCATCGTGAAGCCCTTCCATACGCTCGTCTTGCCGTCGTTGAAGGAATAGGCGATCAGGTAGATGATCGGCAGGTACAGAAACGCCATGATGATGCCGAAATAGATCTTGGAGCTGAGCTTTTTCATCCGTTCACCGCCTCCTTATCTCCGAATCGGTTCATAACGACGAGGAAGCCGAGGATGACGATCATCAGCACCACGGCGATCGCCGAGCCGGTGTTGTGATCGCTCTGGAACACACGCTCGATGACGTCACCGATCATGAACTGGGTGCCGCCGAGATACTGGGCGACTAAGAAGGTCGACGCGGTGGGGACGAATACCATCGTCACACCGGAGATGATGCCCGGTACGGACAGCGGGAAAATGACCTTCGAGAATACATGAAAGCCGCTGCAGCCCAGATCCTGAGCCGCTTCGATCAGCGAGGGATCGATCTTGCTCATCACGGCATGCAGGGGCAGGATCATGAACGGCAAAAATTCATAGACCATGCCGACGATCACAGCGCCGGAGTTACCGATCAGGGTGACGTCGACGCCAAAGAGATTGAGTATCATATCGAGGGGGCCGTAGTTTTGCAGGATCAGGACCCACGCGTAGATACGCAGCAGGAAATTCATCCACATCGGCACCATCAAAAACATGATGATCATACTCTGGGCACGCTCGGAACACCGCGAGATGGAATACGCCAGCGGATATGCCAGCACCAGACAGATCACGGTAGAGATCAGCGCGATCCCTAAGGAATACAGGAATACTTCACTGTAGACGGAAGCGTTTTTGAACGGTTCCAAAGAAAACTGCCCTTGGTCGTTCGTAAACGCAAAGTAGATCACCATCAACAGCGGGACGATGGTGAATACCAGCATCCAGCCAAGATACGGGATAGCGGGGCGTTTTGACTTCATCGGCTTACACCTCGCTGATTTCGGCTTTACCGAAATCGAAACACAGCGGAACATAGGTAGCGACCTGCTCGTCGATATCGCTCTGCATGATCCACTTGCGCTCGTCGGACTCGAGGATGATCTCGTTATGCTCACCCTTCCAGATAACCGACTCGATATACACCTCGTCAAGATGACCTACGCCGTCGCCCGCGATAGACAGCGCCTCGGGCGGCAGGACGATCTTGATCTTCTTGCCTTCCTCAAAGTAAGTGTCGGGGATGGTGACCTCAACGCCCTCGAGAAGGATAGTGGTAGTGTTATTTTCTTTATCAGAATAATAAACATCCGTAATGATGTCATTCGTGGGATTTTGGAACATCTTCTCCATGATATGGATGTTGAACGGATCGACGCGCATGCCGATCGTCTCCCCCACCTTCTGCGCGACGGTGGAGTGGATCAGCCACAGGCATTTGTTGCACCTGACGCTGATCTCGAAGTGCACACCCTTGAAGATGACGTCCTCGACAACGCCGTTGAGCTTCGCCTGATCGGGCGCGACCACCTCGACGTCCTCGGGACGGATGACGACGTCCACGGGCTGGTTCTTCGCGAAGCCCTTGTCCACGCAATCGAGGTCGACGCCGAGCAGGCGCACCTTGCAGTCCTCGAGCATGACGCCGTTGATGATATTCGCCTCGCCGATGAAGTCGGCGACAAAGGCGTTGGCGGGCTCATTATAGATATCCTCAGGCGTGCCGACCTGTGCGATCACGCCGTTGTTCATGACGCAAACACGGTCGCTCATGGTCAGGGCTTCTTCCTGATCGTGAGTGACGTACACAAATGTCTTTTGGGTTTTTTGCTGAAGCTGTTTTAGCTCGATCTGCATATCCTTTCTCAGTTTCAAGTCGAGTGCGCCGAGCGGCTCATCCAACAATACGACCTTGGGGTCGCACACCAATGCGCGCGCGATCGCGACGCGCTGCTGCTGACCGCCCGAGAGCGATCGGACAGGGCGCTTTTCATAGCCCTTGAGGTCGACCACGGCGAGCATATGCTTGACCGTTTTCTCGATCTCCGCCTTCGGCAGCTTCTTGAGTTTCAGTCCGAAAGCGACATTATCGAACACGTTCAGATGCGGGAACAGCGCGTATTTCTGGAATACGGTGTTGACGCTGCGCTTGTGGGGCGGTACATCATTGACCTTTTCACCCTCAAAATACACCTCACCGCTCTGGGGCGTTTCAAAGCCCGCGATGACGCGCAGGGTGGTCGTCTTACCGCAGCCCGAGGGTCCGAGCAGGGTAATGAACTCCTTGTCATAGATGTCGAGGCTGATATTGTTCAATATCACCTCATTCGAGTACTTGAAATTGATATCCTTCAAGGATACGACAGAATTTTGCTTCAACTATCTAACCTCCTTGGTTTAGACCGCCGCGGCGGTTTTTCCGCATCATACTGCCAACACTGCACGCAAAATCGCACACGTTGATCACTGATCGGAAAACAGCCTTGACGGTTCTACCGCTTTTACGCTTTACTGCAAGATAACAGCATAAGCATACATTTATCAATTATATATGCAGGGTCACATTTTGTCAACAAATCTACGTGAAAAATTGACTAAAATAATCGACTATTTTTCTATGATAGTTAGAATCATGTTATATTGACTTTTCATGGGAATCAGCTATAATAAAGATGACTATGCTATACTATTTTCCAATAAAACAACATAGCATCTGTTGCGAGAAATTCCGCATAACTGCGTTGTCGTCCTTGATAGGCGCCAAGCCTATCGGCGTCCTTCGCCTTGTTCTGCGAAATTCTTCGCTAACATCTGATTATACTCTTTTATTTGAAATTAGTATTCATTCAAAATTTGGCATATTCTGCCATCATTCAGAGGTCTTTTACATAGGCAAAGGAGAATGATAATGTTCCAGATCTTTAAAGAACATCAGGGCTTCGGCAAGCAGATCATGCTGCTCGCCAAAAATGAGCTCATCAAGAAATACAAGGGTGCGGTCATCGGACCTCTCTGGTCGGTGGTAAAACCGCTGTTCACCCTGTTTGTGTACTGGTTCGCGTTTGAGGTCGGTCTCAAGAGCGCCGGTAACGTCAAGGTTATCTTCCCTGAGCTGGGCAAGGCGGGCGGCACCTTTGAATACAGCCGTTTCCTGTTCATGCTGATCGGCTTCATCCCCTGGTTCTTCATCAACGAGAGCATCGTCCAGGGCGCGAAGTCCATCCGTGAGAACCGCCAGTTCGTCAACAAGGTCAGCTTCCCCGTATCCACCATCATGACCTACACCTCGGTCGCGCGACTGTATGTCCACATCTTCCTGCTCGGCTTGATGTACCTGTACGTCACCTTTGTCGGCGGCACCTACAAGATCCCCGGCATGGAAAAAGCGGTCGAGAGCGGTATTGCCCCGAGTATCTACAATTTGCAGATCTTCTTCTATATGCCGCTGATGTTCATCTTCTTCCTCGTACTGTCATGGTCGACGGCGCCGATGTCGGCGTTCTCCCGCGACTTTGAGAATATGATCGTATCCGTCATGTCGGGTATCTTCTGGCTGTCGGGTATCATCTACGACTCCTACCTGCTCGTCGGCAAGGATCTGCCCGCGACATGGCTGCGCTACGCGATGCTCCTCAATCCGATCAACTTCTTCGCCAACGGCTACCGCAACTGCTTCCTCTATCACCGTTGGTTCTGGGACTACAAAACCGAGTTGCTTGTCTTTCTCGCCGAACTGCTGGTCGTCTTCGCGCTGGGTGTTTTCAACTACAACCGCCTGCGCAAGAGACTGCCCGACGTACTGTAAGGAGGGATAAGGATGTCAGAAGCGATTATCTCTTTCAAGAACGTATCCAAGGAATATACCTTATATAAAAACGATCAGGAGCGTTTTCGCGCTCTGTTCTTCAAGCCCCGTAACGCCAAGATCAACAAAGCGCTCAAGAACGTCACCTTCGACGTCAAGCGCGGTGAGAGTATCGGTATCATCGGCGATAACGGCGCGGGTAAATCCACCATCCTCAAGATGATCACCGGGGTTGCCTTCCCCAGCGAGGGCGAAGTTCAGGTCAACGGTAAGGTCGCGGCGCTCCTCGAGCTGACCGCGGGCTTCTCCACCGAGATGACCGGCCGTGAGAACATCTACCTCAAGGGCTACATCCTCGGCTTGAAGGACGCTTATATTCGCGAGATCGAGGAGAGGATCATTGATTTCGCACAGCTGGGCGACTATATCGATCAGCCTGTCCGCACCTACTCCAGCGGTATGAAAATGCGTCTGGGCTTTGCGATCAACGTCAACATCGACCCCGACATTCTCGTTGTCGACGAGGCGCTGTCCGTCGGTGACGCGAGCTTCAAGCGCAAGTGTAAGGACAAGATCAACGATATCATCGAGAGCGGCACTACCGTACTGTACGTCAGCCATAACCCCGAGTCGGTCACCGAGATATGTGACCGCGCGCTGTATCTGAAAAAGGGTGAGCTGATGTATGACGGCGACGTCAAGGAAGCCTACGCCATGTACACCAAGGTGAAGGAAGAAGAAAAGAAGAAGAAAGCCGCCGCCAAGAAAAAGAAGGAAGCCGAAAAGAAGGCTGCCGAAGCAAAAGAAGCCGATAAAAAGGCTGAAGCAAAAAAATAAACGCATTACAGGGGACGGCATCACCGTCCCCTAACTACCATCTTTATTTGAGGCTACTATGATCGACAGTGTCATCAAAAACGAGATAACCATGAGCGCTGATTATATCAAGCGCAAGGAGCTGTTGCAAGACGGCGTTTGCATCGTCGGCTCGCACCCTGTCGCGCGTTATCTCAGCAAAACAACCGAATCTCTGGGCGGCATCATCCCGCTGTTTTCCTCTGCTACGGACGTACAGGGGAATTTTTCGCATTTATGGTATGTCCTCGAAGCGGAGAATTACAGCGCCGATGAGCTTGATACCTCCATCAAAATGAGCGAACAACAGCATGCGGCTTTTCTCTGCATTATTCTTTTACCGAATATTAAGCGCAATCATACCATCCAAAAATACGCCGAGATGGAGCTGTTCACCGCAATGGGCGACCTGCTCACTCCGCTGAGAAAACAGCTCAGCGGTCATCAACATATCCGCGCAATTTTCCTTGACAGAATTTTCGGCGGCGAATTCGACTGCTTTGATCTTGCCGCGATCTCCCGTGAGGTGCAGGAAAACAACGTCATCCACCTCACGCAATCGATGGCGAACCGCTACGCCTCCGCGCTCTATATCTCCGACGCGATCGACGCGGTGTTCACCGTCAGCAAGTACGGCAAGGAGGGCAACGTATACAACGCCTCGTCCTTCTACCTCAGCGAGTATCACCTGATGAGCGAGATCTACACCATGCTCGCGCGTCACGGGGTACGGTTGACCGTCTCGGGTGAGCCGTCAGAGTCGGAATACGGCGCACTCTCTAACGGCAAGCTCCGCTCACTGGGCTATGAGAACGTCTGCGATTTCTCCGACGCTTTGCGCTACACCCTGCTGCATCACCTCGAGCGCTTCAGCATCCAGACCGACCGTATCCACGATGGTTACAGCGGCAAGCTGAACACCCTGCGCGTTATCGAAAAGGATATGCTGCGCGAGATCGACCGCATCTGCCGCAAGCATGATATCAAATACTTCATCAGCTACGGCACCATGCTCGGCGCGGTACGCCACGGCGGATTCATCCCGTGGGATGACGATGTGGATGTCGCCATGCTGCGCAGTGAATTTGAAAAGTTTCGTCAAATCGCTCCAAAAGAATTAAATAATTGTTTCAGCTATGAAAGCCATGTGAATCACAACGGCTATCACTACTTCTTTGACAGGATCACCGCGAAGGATACCTACTTCGCGTCCAAATATTCCGACGATTATGAAATGCACAAGGGTATCTCGATCGACATCTTTGTCCTCGACAATGTACCTGCCGACCCGAAGGCGGCTTATCGCTTCTGGCAGGGTTTGATGCGCCGCCGTATGATCATGAACGTGCGGTGGAAGAACACCGCGAGAAAAGGCAAAGCCTATCTGCTCAGCAAGCTCCTGCTTCCCTTCCTGCGGCTGAGGAGCATGGACAGCTACTCGCGCTCTTATGAAAAGGCGGTGCGCAAATATGAGCACAAGGATACGGGCTGGGTCATGCCCGCCTCATCCGACCACAAATACCGCGGCACCTTCCCCATCGAGACATTCAGCGAGGTCATCCCCTACCGCTTTGACGATGTCGATACCTTCATCCCTGTCGGGTACAAGGATTTCCTCAAAGCATGGTATACGGACGATTACATGGATATGCTGCCGCTGAGTCAGCAGAATCCCTTCCATGATTATTATCGACTGGATCTCGGCACGCATATACAGGACAACGCCGAGCCGCAGTTTGATTATATGGGAGAATTGCTGTAATTCACGCATCCGTAGGGCGGGGGGGCTTGCTCCCGCCGCAGGTTATCCGAATGATAAAACTGTATAATAAAAAACAACACCTCAATCCACTTCGCTTTAGACGATTAATAAAGTGGTGATGTTTCGGCGGGAGCAAGCCCCCGCCCTACAAATTAAAGGAGGATAATATTATGATATTCGCAGTTATCTTGGCGGGCGGTACAGGCTCGCGCATGGGTTCCACCGATATGCCCAAGCAGTTCCTGGAGATCAAGGGCAAGCCCATCCTCAATCATACCATTGAAAAATTCCTGCCGAATCCGCAGTTTGAGAAAATCATCGTTCTCTCCCCCAAGGCGTGGATCGGGCATACCAAGGAGCTTATCCGCAAGCATACCGGCATAAATGATAAGATCGCGGTCATAGAGGGCGGCGCAACCCGCAACGAGACCATCATGAACGCGATCAACTATATCGATGAAGAATACGGGCTTGACGACGACACCGTGATCGTCACTCACGACAGCGTGCGCCCATTCGTCACACATCGAATCATCAATGAGAATATAAATACAGCTCTCAGCTGCGGCGCGTGCGATACCGTCATCCCCGCTACCGACACCATCGTAGAGGGCGATGGCGACGCGATCACCGCGATTCCCGACCGCCGCAGGATGTATCAGGGTCAGACGCCCCAGAGCTTTAAGGCAAAGCTGCTGCGCGATACCTACAACAGCCTGACCGATGACGAGAAGGAGATCCTCACTGACGCGGCGAAAATCCTCGTGATGAAGGGCTTCAAGGTCAAGCCGGTACAGGGAGAAACCTTCAACATCAAGATCACCTATCCCTATGATTTGAAGATCGCAAGATCGCTTTTGGATGAGGAAACGGCATGATCAATACAGTATACCGCCTGTGCGCGCCGCGCAGGTTTGAAATCGCGTTCAGCGACCTTGACGTGACACAGGGCGTGATCGTGCGCCCGACCCACCTGTCCATCTGTAACGCCGACCAGCGATACTATCAGGGCACGCGCGACATCAAGGTGCTCAAAGAAAAGCTCCCGATGGCGCTGATCCACGAGGGCATCGGACAGGTCGTCTATGACAGCACAAACAGCTTTCAGCCGGGCGACCGCGTCGTCATGGTGCCCAACATCCCCTGTGAAGAGGATGACTATATCGCCGAAAACTACCTTCGATCCAGCAAGTTCTGCGGCAGTTCCTCGGACGGCTTCATGCAGGAATTCTATCAGCTCAGCCCCGACCGTCTGGTCAAGCTCCCCGAGAGCGTTGATTTGGACGTTGCCGCGTTCACCGAGCTGGTAAGTGTGAGCGTGCACGCGATCACACGCTTTCAGTCGATCGCGCATAACCGCCGCGAGATCATCGGCGTATGGGGCGACGGCAACCTCGCCTATATCACCTCGCTTCTGCTCAAAAAGATGCTCCCCTACAGCGAGATCCATGTGTTCGGTATCAACCGCGAGAAGCTCTCTGACTTCTCCTTTGCCGACGGGACGCATCTAACCACCGAGTTTCCCGAGGGTTTGGCGCTTGACCACGCCTTTGAGTGTGTCGGCGGCAACGGTTCCCCCATCGCGATCGAGCAAATCATCGGCGTCATCCGCCCCGAGGGAACGATCTCGATCCTCGGCGTGAGCGAATACCCTGTGCCGATCAACACGCGCATGATCCTCGAAAAGGGTCTGCGGCTCTTCGGCACCAGCCGCTCCGGCAGGGTCGATTTTCAGCGCACGGTCGAGCTGTACCGCGAATACCCCGAGATCCCGATCTACCTGAGCCGCTTGGTCGGCAATATTGTGGAGATCAACCGATACGCCGATATCAAAGAGGCGTTCGAGGTTGACATTAAAAAAGCGTTCGGCAAAACGATCATGCATTGGAATATATAAAGATAGGGAGGGATTTGTGTCCCTCCCTTTTCTTTAACAGATCAGTTTTACAGCATACTGTAGGGTACGGGGAAACCATCTACCTCACATAATAACGACTTCTCATCAAACCATTCGGGAGGAGCAAGCCCCTCCCCTACAACAACAAAAGCTCACTATGAACACATTGTTCACAGTGAGCTTCTTTCTTATTTATCGATTATCAATACATGCCGCCCATGTCGGGTGCTGCGGGAGCAGCGGCGGGAGCCGGCTCCTTGATGTCCGCGACAAGGCTCTCGGTGGTCAGTACCATCGAAGCGACGGAAGCCGCGTTCTGCAATGCGGAACGGGTGACCTTGGTCGGGTCAACGATACCGGCAGAGATCATGTCGGTATACTCCTCCTCGAGCGCGTTAAAGCCGTAGCCGACCTTATCCTCGCGGCGGATATTCTCGACGATAACGGAGCCCTCCAGACCCGCGTTCTTCGCGATCTGCTTGATCGGCGCCTCAAGCGCTTTGAGCACGATCTGCACACCGGTCTTGGTGTCGCCTGTGGTGGTATCGAGCAGCTTTGCGACAGCCGGGATCGCGTTGATCAGCGCTACGCCGCCGCCTGCGACGATGCCTTCCTCAACAGCTGCCTTGGTCGCGGAGAGCGCGTCCTCGATACGCATCTTCTTCTCTTTCATCTCGATCTCGGTGGAAGCGCCGACCTTGATGACAGCTACGCCGCCGGCAAGCTTCGCCAGACGCTCCTGCAGCTTCTCACGATCGAAATCAGAGGTGGTATTCTCGATCTGCTGACGAATCTGGCTGACGCGGTTCTTGATCTCGTTCTGGTCGCCCTGACCGTCAACGATGATAGTATCTTCCTTGGTGATCTTGACCTGACGCGCACGGCCGAGCTGGTCGATAGTAGCGTCCTTGAGCTCCAGACCGAGGTCGGAGGTGATGACGGTACCGCCGGTCAGGATCGCGATATCCTGCAGCATTTCCTTGCGTCTGTCGCCAAAGCCCGGAGCCTTGACCGCGACGCAGGTGAAGGTACCGCGCAGCTTATTGAGCACCAGCGTGGTGAGCGCCTCGCCCTCAACATCCTCAGCGATGATGACGAGCTTTCTGCCGGACTGAACGATCTGCTCGAGCAGGGGCAGGATCTCCTGCGTATTGGAGATCTTCTTATCGGTGATCAGGATGAGCGCGTCGTCGATCTCAGCGACCATCTTGTCGGTGTCGGTAACCATGTAGGGAGCGATATAACCGCGGTCGAACATCATGCCCTCGACGACCTCAGAGTAGGTCTCGGCAGTCTTGCTCTCTTCAACCGTGATAACGCCGTCGGTGGAGACCTTCTCCATCGCCTCGGCAATCAGCTTACCAATGTATTCATCAGCGGAAGAGATGGTCGCGACACGCGCGATGTCATCGGTGCCGGAGATCGCCTTGGAGTTCTCGGTAATCGCCTTGACAGCCTCGTCGACCGCCATGCTGATGCCCTTCTTGAGCACCATGGGGTTCGCGCCCGCGGCAACATTCTTCATGCCCTCGTTAACGAGCGCCTGAGCGAGCAGGGTCGCGGTGGTCGTACCGTCGCCCGCTACATCGTTGGTCTTGACGGATACTTCCTTGACGAGCTGAGCGCCCATATTCTCAAACGCGTCCTCGAGCTCGATCTCCTTGGCGATGGTGACGCCGTCGTTGGTGATGAGCGGAGCGCCGAATTTTTTGTCGAGTACTACGTTGCGGCCCTTGGGACCTAATGTGATCTTGACGGTATCGGCGAGCTGGTCGATACCGGACTGGAGCGCCTTGCGGGCGTCCTCACCGTATACAATCTGTTTAGCCATAATTCATTTACCTCCCAATTATTCTACAATAGCGAGAATGTCGCTCTGGCGAACGATGGTGTAATCCTCGCCGTCGACCTTGACGTCGGTGCCCGCATACTTGGACGCGATCACCTTGTCGCCTACCTTGACGGTCATCTTGACCTCGTTGCCGTCGACAACACCGCCGGGGCCTACCGCGACAACATTCGCGTACTGGGGCTTTTCCTGAGCGGCAGTAGACAGGACGATACCGGAAGCAGTGGTCTCCTCCGCCTCGTCGAGCTTGAGAACTACCTTATCGAGTAAGGGTTTGATGGTCATATCTATTCCTCCTTCAATGAATACAAAAATAACTGAAAGAAATCCGGAACCGATCAAGGCTCCCTTTCCTAAGGGAGCTGTCGCGGACAATTGTCACGCGACTGAGAGTTCTCCCAAAAAAGGTACCGCCTTTCGGCATAGCTCTCCATAGCAATCCGGCTACTTTTCAGTTGATTTAGCACTCTTTATCCCCGAGTGCTAAATCTATTGTAACCCATTAATTGGAAAAAATCAAGGGGATTTTTGCGATTTCATAAAAAGTTAATATTTCTGTTCATAAAAACACCGCTCATTCGCTGAGCGGTGTTATCTTCATCATTCTTCTGCTTTTGATTCGGCAGATTCCTCATCC
Organism: uncultured Clostridia bacterium; assembly: GCA_946407065.1. Taxonomy (GTDB): domain Bacteria; phylum Bacillota; class Clostridia; order Oscillospirales; family Acutalibacteraceae; genus Ruminococcoides. The sequence goes on from CAMJMQ010000003.1 coordinate 73,596, forward strand.
GCTTTTGTCGCGGCGGGAGCCGGTTTTGTCTCAGCGGGCGGCTCAGTGGGCTTTGTCCACATCTCGACCTCACCCAGTGCGGTCGCGGGGATCTCCAAGCCGAGCTTATCTCTGACTTCGGCATTCACCATATTGGTGCAGTCGTGCTTATAGGCGACAGACAGGGTGGATACCTTGGCATGCTCAAACAGGATGTCGTGTACCATATCGGCGGCTTTTCTGCCGATGGACGCATAGCTGATCACGCTGGTCGCCAGCGCACCCTGCGCGAGGATCGTTTCATCGCCGCAGAAAACAGGGATCTTGTTCTCGTGGGAGAAGGTGATGATCGTATCGATGTTCGCGTAAAGGAATTTATCGACCGGGATATAGATGGTCTCGGTTTTGGCTTCTTTGATCTTATCCAAGGCGCTCTCAAGCGAATCCTTGTCATCGATCGTGTACTGCGTGCAGGTCAAGCCGATATTCTCCGCCTCACGCGCGGCGACGATGCCCTGCTCGACCGCGTCGGGATCGGTACCGTTGTACAGCGAGGCAACTGTCTTTGCCTTCGGCATCAGCGTTTTGATCAGGTCGATCTGCTCAAAGCAGGGTGGGTAGCTCGACACACCGGTGACGTTACCGCCGGGCACCTCGTTACTGTCGACCAAACCAATCACGTCGGGGCTGTTGACCGCCGCAAATACGACGGGCTTATCCTTGGTCAGCTCAGCCGCGGTCTCGGAGGCAAAGCGTCCGATGGTGTACAGCAGGTCACAGCCGCCGTCGAGCAGCTCCTTGATCTTGGTGCGGCAAAGCTCCTCGTTATCCTCCACAACATAGGTGACCTCGATATTGCCCAGCAGGTTGCGCTCATCCAGCCGGAGCATAAAGCCGCTGTAGCAATCCTTGCTGGCGCTGCCCAGACCCGTCTGGACGATGCCGACCTTGTAATGCTCGCTGTAGATCGTTTCGGCGACCTGAGCGCCGGACACAGCAGAGTCATTGGTGGAAAGGTTATTATCATTCTCATTCTTGCTCTTAACAGCCGATCTGACAGCGAGGAACGCAACACCCGCGATCACAATGACCAATAAGATACTCAACAGAACAATAGGAATCCGTTTCTTCATGGTAGCCTCCTGATACGATCTTCAAGCAATAAGGCACAAACGATGCCCCCCTCTTGCTTAAAAAAGATTGTATGACGGATGATGATCCGCCGAAGTGAAACTGCTTTCTATTATCTATTAATTATACCGTATTCTCATCTAAAAGTCAAATTCGCTCATTATAATTCTAATTCAGAATTATTTGAAGTATTGATAAACCTGACACTTCAAAGTGCTGTTATAGAGCTTGCGGCGCTTGTCGGCAACTCTGCCGAAAACGCGCTCAAAGCTATCGTCGGGAGAAATGATCGTGTAGGAATGGAACGGCTTTTTTGTGAACTTGTCCCCCATGACACGGTACAGCTCACGTGCCTGTTCGATATCGAGCAACCGCTCTCCGTAAGGCGGGTTGGTGATCACGCTCACACGCTCAAAGCTGTCGCTGTAATCGTGAAAATCACGCTTCTCAAATCGGATCCTGTCACCGACCCTCGCGAGCGCTGCGTTATGACGCGCGAGCTCCAAGGAGGCGTCATCGATATCGTAGCCGTAACCCATAAATGCCGCGTCATCTCGCTCTTCCTCGCGAGCTCGCTGACGTTCTCTTTCGATGATGCCGGGGTCGATCTGCGACCATCCTTCAAAGGCGAAGGTACGGTCGATGCCCGGCATGATATTCAACGCTTTGCGGGCGGCTTCGATGACGATCGTGCCGCTGCCACAGAACGGATCGGCCACGGTGTGATCCTTCCGCACACGAGAGAGCTCAACCATCGCGGCGGCGAGGGTCTCTTTCATCGGCGCCTCATTTGACAGCGCGCGGTAGCCGCGTTTGTTCAGCGCCGCGCCGGTGGTATCCAGATAGATGCTGACGCGATTCTTGAAGATGCGGAACTGGATCTGATGCACGCCGCCGTCCTCCTCGAACCACGAGGTGTGGTAGCGCTCCCTGAGTTTTTCGACGACTGCCTTTTTGATGATCTTCTGGCAGGCGGGGATGGAATTGAGCGCCGAATCAAGACTGCTTCCCTTGACGGGAAACGCATCATGCTCGCCGATATACGCGCTCCAATCCGCCGCTTTGACGCCCTCGAACAGCGCGTCAAAATCCCGCGCGTCAAACTGAGCCATCAGGATGAACACCCTTGCGCACAGACTCGAACAGAGATTGGCGCGCACCAGAGTGCTCTCGTCACCCGAGAACAATATTTTTCCGTTTTCGGCACGGACATCGGATATCCCTTTGAATTTCAGATCGTTGGCGGCAAGCCCTTCCAGCCCAAGCAGGCAGGGTGCGACAAATTGCATAGGATCAACACCTTGTTTCCGGTTGGTATTGTTTTTATACTAAGTATCTATTAAACGCTTTAACAAATTTGTTAGCGAGAAATTTCGCAGAGCAAGGCGGAGGACGCAGGCATACTGGCGTATGTCAAGGACGACAACACCGCTATGCGGAATTTAACGCAATAAATGTTAAAGTGTTTTATTGATACTTAGTATTACAACCATTATTCATAACGAAAGCGGACAGCAGAAACGCTGTCCGCTCGCTCAAGGGAAGAACAAACGGTGCTTCTTCCCTGTCAATCAATCATTCGAGAATGCCTCTGCTATGAAAACAGATTTCACAGCTTTGCATGACACTTTCGGTTTATTCGCCGGCGGTGGGAACCAACAGGCCGTATTTACCGTCGTCACGCAGATAGACGACGTTGACCTCGTTTGTCTCCGCGTTGGTGAACATATAGAATCTGTGACCGACCATGTTCATCTGCAGGATCGCCTCGTCCACCGAGATCGGCTTGACGGGGATCTCCTTGGTGCGGGCGATGGTGTACTCCTCCTCTTCGACCTCGGGCTCTTCCGCAGGAGCGACCAGCTCCTCGAGCGAACCCTGTCTGAGGCGTTTCTCCAGCTTCGACTTATTCTTTCTCAGCTGACGGCCGAGTACGTCGATACACTTATCTACAGCGTCATTCATCTCAGGCATTGTCTTCTCAGCTCTGTAAACCATCGACTTGTCACGGATCGTGATCTCAACGGTCTGAGAGTTCTTGTCGACGGTGACGACCACAAACGCCTGAGCCTCATCGGAGAAGATCTTGTCGAATTTTGAAAGCTTCTTCTCGACTCTCTGTTTGAAGTTGTCCCTAAGATTACACTTGCGTTCGGTGTAGGTAATCTTCATAATAATGCCTCCCAGCAATAATTTATTTACGACCGCCGCCGTTCCCGCGTCGGGAATAGCCGCGGCTCTCGCCACGTTTGAGGTCGGACATCTTATCCTCGGAGGTGCGCTTGAACTTGCTCATCATATCCTCAAAGGATCCGCCCGACGAAGAGTTCTGCCACTCAAAGTCGCCCGGAGAGGTGACCGGAGGCGCCGGCTCATATTTCTTTCTCGGTTTTTGGGGTTCACGCGTACGCGGCTTACGGTTCGCCGCGGACTTTTTGTTCGCGTCAGCTTTTTCCAGCTGTTTCATCGACAGCGCTACCTTGCCGTCATCGGCGATAGAGATCACCTTGACCGTCACAGCCTGTCCGATCTTGAGGACGGATTTGATGTCCTCGATATAGGAGCGGGATATCTCAGAGATATGGATCATCCCGCGGGAACCATCCTCGGTCTCGACAAACGCGCCGAAGTTGGTGATGCCTGTTACTTTACCGTTTACGATTTCGCCTACACTCAATGCCATTCAGATATTTTCCCCTTAAATCTTTACTGTTGCCAAAGCCCCTCCGCTCCGGCTGGTGTGTGAAATGCTCAGTCACCGGCTACGTTGACAAATACCCGCTCACCCTCTTTGATATAGTCCAGATCATCGCGGGCGATCTGCTCCGCCAAGGCGGAAAAGTCGGAATCGGTGCCGGTGGAATTATACAGTTTTTGGATATCCTCGTTTTTGATCTCCTGTACCGTGATCTGCTCCTTGAGTTCATCCAGCTCCGCCTTGCGTTCACGGATCTGGGATCGGATGCCGATGATCGATACCATGGAGTAAATCAAAAACGCTACCGCAACCAAAGAGATCACGACGATCACAGGGCGGGACAGAATCCTTCTACCCTCGCTCTGCGGCTCTTCTTCGCTGTCGCGTTTTCGCTTTGACGCGGTATGCGGTTTTTTTGTTTCTTTTTTGCTCATGATATTTATCCTTATAAATGCGCCGTTGTTGTCGTTTGACCTTCTCGGCACGATGCTTTTGTTGCTTCTTTGCTGCAAAACTATGCAACTTATCTATTACTACACCTACATTATACAACACAAAGGCTATCGACTTCAATAGGTAATTGAAAAAAATTTGTAAAATTTTTCGTATTTTTTGTACAAAACTTCTTATCTTCCTTGCGAGAAATGCGTACACCTTACCCATAATGCTGCCCATAGTGATCCGATACGTCAGGAATCCGACCGCCTCGCCGAACAGGATGAACGCCCGCACATCCCCCTTGTTGAACGGCAAAGAGAACAGCGAGGTGATCACCCCGCACACCGTGAAGAACACGATGTCGGAAATCAGCACATGGATTTTTCCCGCGCGCAGCACCATACGCGCGGCACGGATCACATCATACAGCATGCCGAGCGCCACACCCAGCACCAGCGACCAGAGAAAGTAGGCGGTCTGGGCGGAAAGTGAGATGCCCATCAGCGGAACAGCCGCGAGCGCAGTGACCCTGACGACGCGCCCAGATATTGCAGCGAAGAGATCATCCCGTCGATCACCACGTCGCCGCTCTCCAGACTCAGCTTGCTGATATGCAGACCCGCACCCTTGACGACCAAGGTCGCGTCGCTTAATTTGACATTGATGGTCTGTTCATCGAAGCCGGACACGTCCTCTACCCCGCTGAGCGTGAGCAGCTTGCGGTTATCCAGCGTCAGGATATGCGGCTTTTTCATCCTATTTTCAGGCATAACAAATCCCCCATATTATCTTATCTGTAGATAATATGAGGGTTTTTCTTCAAATATGCGTTTGTGATGTTCAGCGGTGGATATACATCCGCGTCATGTCCGGCTCGCCGTCACCCTGCACCATGCAGAGATACTCCCAGCCGTAGCGCTCATAAAAGCCGGTGTGATCCGTCACCAGATACAGCGGACTGATCCCCTTTGCCTTCATTTCGTCAACGACCATATTCAGCAAATGACCGGCGATACCCTGTCCGCGGTATGCCTCTTCCGTATATACGGCGCACACGTTGGGCGACAGATCCTTTCGGTCGTGAAAATCGTTCTCGATCACACCCAAGCCCGCGATGATCTTTTCACCATCCAGACACAGGTACCAGCCGTTTTCCGTCTGTTCACCGAGATATTCTTCCATACATTCGAGGTACGCTTCTTTCGGAACGCCCCATTTTTCGTGAAACCACTGCGCGGCGGCGTCCTTTAACGCAGGATCCTCTCGCAGTGTGAGACAGCGATATGATTCCATATTGTATTCGACCTTTCTTTGTTTTGATTCAGCCTATAAAGGCGTGTACATCGAGGATACATCCTCTTTGCGGATGGTCTCGACCACCTTATCGACACGGAATTTGACGGAACGGGATTCAAAATTCAGCTCCACCACGTCGCCGACCTTGACGTCATAAGAAGCGCGCGCGACCTTGCCGTTAACGACCGCTTTACCCGCGTCACACACCTCGTTGGCAACGGTACGGCGCTTGATGATGCGGGAAACCTTCAAGTATTTATCTAATCTCATAGTGACCTCCAATATGATAGCTATAATTAAAACAATCTCCGCCCGTGACACGAGTGTCCGGGCGCCTCCCTTAGAAAAGGAAGACTAATTCATTATAACGTCTTTGTGCGGACTCGTCAACAGAAAAAACAGGGGCAGACCGAAGTCTGCCCCTGTAATAGGATAGGATTTGATTATTTATTTCCAGCCGATGTTAAACTTGTTACCGCTGCCCCAACCTGTGAAGTACAGGGTGCCGGACTGCATCTTAATATCCTCGGACTGGTTCCAACAGGTATCCCAGTCTGCGGAGGTAGAGCCGGTGGGCATTCTGACTACCAGAATGTTGCCGTAATCAGCTGCGCCGGCAAATACGATGTTGGAGCCTGAAGCAGTGCCCTGGATCCAAGTTCCTTCGGAATTATCGTTCCAAACCCATGCGAACCATGCAGGATCAGCCTGACCTGCGTCGCCGGGCTCGAAGGTAACGTCCTTACCGGAAGGTGTAGGAGTGGTCGGCTGAGGAGCGGTAGTGGGATCGGGTGTGGGATCGGTGCCGCCGATATCATAGAAAGCAACATCATAGTTACCTGTGCTATCCTTATCGGTCATGTAAACGCCGGTAGCGCCGGTAAAGGTGATGTCGATCGTCTGCTGAGTGCCGCCGTCGTTGATGACGTAGTTGGTCATACCAGTCGGCATCTCGAAGGAGTAGCGCTGCTCACCCATCTCGTTGGTGTCATAATAAGTCATCGGTACGCCCGGCCAATCGACAGGCTGATCCTCTTCAGACCAGTAGTAGATGTTAACGGTGCCAAAGCCCTTGTTATTAGAGAAGATGATGGTTCTGCCGGTAATATCGCCTCCGCCCTGAGTAGGATCAGGCGTCGGGGTAGAACCGCCGTCGATGTACATGTAACCGCCGAAGGTGCTCCAATCACTCTGGTAGGTGGTCTTGAAGTAGATAGTGACATCGCCCGCGTGAGCCGCGTCAACCGTGTACTCATTATCCATGCCATCGGGGTACCATGTGGTGATCGCACCATTCTCGACCTTGACCGCCTTGATGCCGTCGGTAGCGGAAAGTGTGGTGCTGAGCATATACTCACCGGGGTTTGCGGTATTCTCGCTGAACTTATAAGCAGAATCCGCTTTCCACTCGGTCATGGTGCCGACCAGATAGTAGCCGTCGGTGATGCTCGGAGTAGGATCAGTCGGCTGAGGAGCGGTGGTCGGATCAGTATCGGACACGGGAGCTACCTTATAGTTGGTGCCGTCCATCTGACCGGAAAGCTTCCAGTGTGCACCGTCTGCGATACCTTCATCGATATCTACGGTTTGATAGGTGTCGCCGTTATTGAAGATAAGACCGATGCTGTTCGCAGGGATCTGTGCAGAGTAGACGTTGCCGCCTGCATTGGTCATCGCGGTACCGGGCCACTCGCCGAGAGGCTCGTTGCCGTCTTCATCCCAGCAATACGCGTGAACATTACTCCAGTTATTAGTGTTGGTGAACTTAACGGTGATCATATCGGGAGTCGGTGCAGATCCACCGTCGATATAGAGATATCCGCCAAAGGTGCTCCAGTCACTCTGGTAGGTGGCTTTGAAATAGACAGTGACGTCGCCTGCGTGTGCCGCGTCAACAACGTACTCATCACCCACACCGCCGGGATACCATGTGGTGATCTTGCCGTTCTCGACCTTGACCGCCTTGATTCCGTCGGAAGCGGCGAGGGTCGTGCTGAGCATATACTCGCCGGGGTTAGCGGTATTCTCACTGAACTTGTATGCAGAATCCGCTTTCCACTCGGTCATGGTACCGACCAGATAATAGCCGTCGGTGATGGTAACGGGTGCCTCAGTCGGCGCCTCGGTCGGCGCCTGAGTGGGCTTGGGTGCCTCGGTCGGAGCTTCTGTAGGTTTAGGAGCTTCGGTCGGAGCCTGCGTCGGCTTCGGTGCCTCGGTAGGTGCCTCTGTGGGCTTCGGTGCCTCGGTAGGTGCTGCGGTGGGAGCTACAGTAGGCTCTATCTCCTCAGGCCATGTGAACGTGGAATGCATACGGATGTTCTCATATCCGGGCTGGATCTCGTAATCATCGATTATCTTGGTCAAACGCTGATCCGAGATTGCCAAAATCTTGCTATTGGTAACGACCCTGGTCTCGCCGGGTGCAAGAACTTTATAGTGGGATTCTATCAGTACATCGTTGTTATCATCAAAGTAGTACGGCTTACTGACAGAGGGAATGGTAGCGAGAATGTGGATCTCACCCGGGATCTTACCGTTGGCGAGCCATGCGCCTCCTTTCGTATTCGCGATGATCGGGAGCATCTCCTCGGGATTGAGGATATCGCCCTCTTCGGGATCATACGGATCTGCGAGTTGGAGATAATTGACGTCATAGCTCTGTAAGCAATCCAGCGAACCGATACCGCCGTTCTCATAAGCAACAGTATTCAGAGTGGTGTAAATGGTGATAGTCTCACCGACATCAAAGGTCTTTGTATCCTCTACACCGTCCAGACTGACAACAGTTACTGTCAGCTTTCCGGCAGGTGTAGGCTCAGTCGGTGCCTCGGTGGGCTTGGGTGCCTCGGTCGGTGCCTGTGTCGGCTTGGGAGCCTCGGTCGGTGCCTCAGTGGGCTTCGGTGCCTCGGTAGGTGCTGCGGTGGGAGCTACAGTAGGCTCTATCTCCTCAGGCCACGTGAACGTGGAATGCATACGGATGTTCTCATATCCGGGTCGGATCACATACTTATCGATCATCTTGGTCAGAAGCTGATCCGCAAGTGACAGAGTCTTACAGTTGGTTACGACTCTTGTCTCGCCGGGCGCAAGAACTTTATAGTGGGATTCTACCAGAATATCGTTGTTGTCATCAAAGAGGTACGGATTATTGATAGAGGGAACGACGGCGTTGAAATAGAGGTTACCCGATTCATTACCTTTAGTCATCATTGCGCCTTTTTGGGCGAGGATCGGGAACATCTCGTCGGGATGGAGGATCTCGCCCTCGGCGGGTTCATACTCATCCGCAAGCTGGAGATAAACGGCGTCATAGACCTGTGTACAATCCACTCCGCCGATTCGACCTCCATCATAAGCGGAGGTGTTCAGGGTGGTATATACGGTGATGGTCTCACCGACATCAAAGGTCTTTGTATCCTCTACACCGTCCAGACTGACAACAGTTACTGTCAGCTTTCCGGCAGGTGTAGGCTCAGTCGGTGCCTCAGTGGGCTTCGGTGCCTCGGTCGGTGCCTGTGTCGGCTTGGGCGCTTCGGTCGGTGCCTCGGTCGGCTTGGGCGCCTCGGTCGGAGCCTCGGTGGGCTCTGCGGGTGCAGTCCATGTGACGGTCATCTTCGCGCCGGTCTTGGTGTCGAAGTTGAAGCCGCTCAGGTCGAGCTGCATCTTGATGGTGGTGCCTGCGGTCAGGCCGGTGATCTTGAGGTTGGTGGAACCGTTGTAGATCGCGTCGGTGGTTACGCCGTTAGCGATGATGCCGTTGTCGCCAAGACCGAAGTTATGGGTCCATGCGTCGTTGATCGCGAACTTGAACTCGGGATCGGAGGGGTCATACTCGCCGAGAGTGTACTCAGCCTCGTAGATACCGTCTGCAACCTTGGTCATATGGTTCGCTCCGGCAGCGGGATCCCAGGTGATGTTGTTCAGCCAGCCATCGCCGTCTGCAGTACCGTTACCCACTGCGGTGACGGACTGTACATCCAGACCGGATTCATAGGAAACGATGTCGCCGTCTACCCAGGTCTTGGTGCCGTCACAATATACGGTGAAGGTGCCGGGGCCGGTCAGATTGAAGGTAACGTTGTTGCCTGTCTCGTCGCCGATCCAGGTAGTGCCGTTCTTGACAGCCTTGAGCTGTACATCCTTCATGGCTGCGTCAACAGTATACTGTCTGGTATAGATACCGTCGTCGCCCTTGGTCATGGTATTGTTCGTATCGTTGCCGTTCCAGGAGGTACCGAAGATAGAGGTCGTGTTACCGGCTACGATGTAGGTATCCTCAGGAGCGGGTTCGGTGGGAGCTACCGTAGGCTTGGGCGCCTCGGTAGGTGCTTCTGTCGGAGCCTGAGTCGGCTTGGGCGCCTCGGTCGGAGTCGGTACCGCAGTCTCAACAGGCTCAGGCCATGTGAACGTGGAATGCATACGGATGTTCTCATATCCGGGCTGGATCTCGTAATCATCGATTATCTTGGTCAAACGCTGATCCGAGATTGCCAAAATCTTGCTATTGGTAACGACCCTGGTCTCGCCGGGTGCAAGAACTTTATAGTGGGATTCTATCAGTACATCGTTGTTATCATCAAAGTAGTACGGCTTACTGACAGAGGGAATGGTAGCGAGAATGTGGATCTCACCCGGGATCTTACCGTTGGCGAGCCATGCGCCTCCTTTCGTATTCGCGATGATCGGGAGCATCTCCTCGGGATTGAGGATATCGCCCTCTTCGGGATCATACGGATCTGCGAGTTGGAGATAATTGACGTCATAGCTCTGTAAGCAATCCAGCGAACCGATACCGCCGTTCTCATAAGCAACAGTATTCAGAGTGGTGTAAATGGTGATAGTCTCACCGACATCAAAGGTCTTTGTATCCTCTACACCGTCCAGACTGACAACAGTTACTGTCAGCTTTCCGGCAGGTGTAGGCTCAGTCGGTGCCTCGGTGGGCTTGGGTGCCTCGGTCGGTGCCTGTGTCGGCTTGGGAGCCTCGGTCGGTGCCTCAGTGGGCTTCGGTGCCTCGGTAGGTGCTGCGGTGGGAGCTACAGTAGGCTCTATCTCCTCAGGCCACGTGAACGTGGAATGCATACGGATGTTCTCATATCCGGGTCGGATCACATACTTATCGATCATCTTGGTCAGAAGCTGATCCGCAAGTGACAGAGTCTTACAGTTGGTTACGACTCTTGTCTCGCCGGGCGCAAGAACTTTATAGTGGGATTCTACCAGAATATCGTTGTTGTCATCAAAGAGGTACGGATTATTGATAGAGGGAACGACGGCGTTGAAATAGAGGTTACCCGATTCATTACCTTTAGTCATCATTGCGCCTTTTTGGGCGAGGATCGGGAACATCTCGTCGGGATGGAGGATCTCGCCCTCGGCGGGTTCATACTCATCCGCAAGCTGGAGATAAACGGCGTCATAGACCTGTGTACAATCCACTCCGCCGATTCGACCTCCATCATAAGCGGAGGTGTTCAGGGTGGTATATACGGTGATGGTCTCACCGACATCAAAGGTCTTTGTATCCTCTACACCGTCCAGACTGACAACAGTTACTGTCAGCTTTCCGGCAGGTGTAGGCTCAGTCGGTGCCTCGGTAGGCTTGGGTGCCTCGGTAGGTGCCTGTGTCGGCTTGGGCGCTTCGGTCGGTGCCTCAGTGGGCTTGGGCGCTTCGGTCGGTGCCCCGGTCGGCTGAGGAACGGGTTTATCAAATGTCGCGTTGACTGTCAGCTCGACGCCGGGCGCAGGGGTGCCCTTGTTGACTAATCTTGTCAGCGCATCGTCAGCAGCAGCTAATGACGTCAGTACGTTTCTGACCTCACCGGTGCCGCCTGCCGTAACGGTATAGGTTGTCACGAGCATCAGATCGTCATCGGAATCAAAAACAAACGGATTGGTTGTGCTCGGTGTGGAAGCGTTATACAGGATCGTTCCGGGCTGAGTTAATCTGCCCATCGCTTGATTGCCGCATACCGGGAATACCGTATCGCTGTCTGTGAACAGCTGTTCACCATCGATTGCGCTGGTCAACGACAAGACAGAATCCGTGTAGGTCTGGCTGCCGGCGATAGAAGCGATCTTGCCGCCGTCGGTCGCCAGAGTGGCGTCCAGAGAGGTATAAACGGTAAAGGTATCGCCGATATTGAACTCTTTTGTCTCAAACTGACCGTTCAAGCCATAGATCGTGATCGTCGCGGTCTTAGCGGGTTCCTCGGTAGGCTTGGGCGCCTCAGTCGGAGCCTCGGTGGGCTTGGGTGCCTCGGTCGGAGCTTCGGTAGGCTTCGGAGCTACAGTCGGAGCCTCGGTCGGAACAGGAGGATCGGTAGGCTTGGGCTGAGTGGGAGCCTGAGTGGGCTCTTGGGTAGGAGCCTCTGTCGGTTCCGGATCAACATCAACCGGCTCGCCGATGCCCTTGTCCTGTGCCGCGGTCTGATGAGCGAGCCATTGACGAAGCAGATAAACGTCCTTTAGATCGATCGTTTCTTTCATGCCTAGTTCATAGTCTTTAAAGACATCGGCTGCCTTGAATTCGATCGTGTTTTCAGCATATTCTTTGTAATTGAGATAGCCGGATTTGTTCGCAATGGAACTTCTCAAGACATAAACGTCCTGCATATTTACACGACCATCGCGGTTGACGTCGCCTAAAAGCGCCGGTTCACTCGGCGGGTTCGTGTAAATGCCTTCGCCATCAGCCGCGGCTGTTTGGACGATACCCACGGACATCATCGCAAACAACAGGGTCAAAACCAGGATCAGACTGATGACCTGCTTACATTTTCTCATGTTATCTCCTCCTAAATCACTGCTTGCATCGGGGAAAACGGTCCGAATACACGCACAATTAATTTAACAGAGCAGCCACTTCGGGTATACTCTCGCTATTATGTTTATTATATTACAACTACGTAATCTTTTCAATAAATCCGCTCTCCTTTTGTCAAAGCGAATGCATAGAAAAATCAATCCTGTTTTTGGCAGTTTTGCACAATAACGGGAATAACTTTTGAATAATTCTCACAAAGAAAAATGAGCCTCCAAAACGGAGGCTCATATGATTTGATCTTATTCTTCTGTCGGAGCGGCAGGAACAGCAGGAATGTAGTTTTCCTCGAGCTCAATGTTATTGTAGCGGGCCATACCTGTACCGGCAGGAACCAGCTTACCGATCAGAACGTTCTCCTTCAAACCGACCAGCGGATCGACCTTGCCCTTGATGGCGGCATCGGTAAGCACGCGGGTGGTCTCCTGGAAGGAGGCAGCGGACAGGAAGCTGTCGGTCGCAAGCGACGCCTTGGTGATACCCAACAGCAGCTGTGTCCAAGTTGCCTCTTTGAGGCCCTCTTCGCCGTTGGCGATACGCTCTTTTATTTCTTTATTCGCATAAAGAACATCGGTACGGTTGTACATCTGACCGGGCATGAAGTTGGTCGAGCCCGGATCGTCCACTCTGACCTTCTTGAGCATCTGGCGTACGATGACCTCGATATGCTTATCGTTGATATCAACACCCTGCAAGCGGTAGGTACTCTGTACCTCACTGATCAGGTAATCCTGAACCGCGTTGGTGCCCATAATGTCAAGAATATCGTGAGGATTGACAGCACCGTCGGTGATCTTGTCACCCTTATTGATATGCTGACCTTCCTCCACAGCGACACGGAAGCCGAAGGGGATCAGATAGCTCTTTTCCTCAGCGGTCTCGGTGTTGTATACGATCGCGTGACGAGTGTTCTTGATCTCCTCAAAGCGAACGTCACCCTCGATCTCGGAAATGATCGCGAGGTTCTTCGGCTTACGGGTCTCGAACAGCTCCTCAACACGGGGCAGACCCTGTGTAATATCCTCCGCCGACGCGACGCCGCCGGTATGGAAGGTACGCATCGTCAGCTGTGTACCGGGTTCACCGATGGACTGGGCAGCGATGATACCGACCGCCTCACCGACGGTGACAGGCTGACCGTTCGCGAGGTTCGCGCCGTAGCACTTCTTGCAGATGCCGTGTTTACTGCGGCACGCAAGGATCGAGCGGATCTCGATGCTCTCCACGCCGGAGTTGCAGATAATATCGGCCTCACGCTCGCCCATGAGCTGATCCTTGGAAACCAGCACGTTACCATTCTCGTCACAGAAATCGCGAACGAGGAAACGACCCATCAGGCGCTCGTGCATCTCTTCGATGACCTGCTTGCCCGCCTTGATGTCAAAGACTTCAAGACCTTCGTTGGCGTGGCAGTCCTCATCACGGATGATGACCTCCTGCGATACGTCGACCAGACGGCGGGTCAGATAACCCGAGTCTGCGGTACGCAGCGCGGTATCAGCCAGACCTTTACGCGCACCACGGGAGGAAATGAAGTATTCTAAGATATTCAGACCTTCACGATAGTTCGCACGAATCGGGATCTCGATGGTTTTACCGGAGGTGTTCGCGATCAGTCCGCGCATACCAGCGAGCTGACGTATCTGGCTCATAGAACCACGCGCGCCGGAATCGGCCATCATGTAGATCGGATTATATCGATCCAGGTTATCCTGGAGCTTTTCGGTTACATCGTTGGTCGCCTTTTCCCAGATAGAAAGCACCTTTTCGTATCTTTCCTGATCGGAACGCAGACCCATGTTGAACTCTTCGCGGATCGCGTCGACGTCCGCCTCAGCCTGAGCGATGATCTCCTTCTTCTCGGGCGGAATGGTCGCGTCACAGACAGCGACGGTGATCGCGCCGATAGTGGAGTATTTGTAGCCCTGCGCCTTGATGTTATCGAGCACCTCTGCGGTGACCTCGGTACCGTGAACACGGATGCAGGCGTCGATGATCTTTCCGAGCTGCTTCTTGCCGACGAGGAAGTCGACCTCGAATTTGCAGACGTTCTCTTCCTGTGTTCTGTCAACAAAGCCCAGATCCTGCGGAACGGCGCGGTTGAAGATGATCTTACCGACGGTGGTGTCGATGATCGCGCTCTTCATCTCGCCGTCTACCTCGACCTCGCGTCTGACCTTGATCTTGCTGTGCAGGGTCAGAATACCGGTCTGGTACGCCATCAGCGCTTCATCGACATCCTTGAACGCCTTGCCCTCGCCGGGCTCGCCGTCCTTGTCGAGGGTCAGATAGTAGGAACCGAGTACCATATCCTGGGTCGGTACAACGACGGGCTTACCGTCGGAGGGCTTCAACAGGTTGCCGGCAGCGAGCATGAGGAAACGAGCCTCAGCCTGTGCCTCAGCGGAAAGCGGTACGTGCACCGCCATCTGGTCGCCGTCGAAGTCGGCGTTGTACGCGGTACATACCAGCGGATGGAGCTTTAAAGCACGACCCTCTACGAGCACCGGCTCAAATGCCTGGATGCCCAGTCTGTGCAGGGTAGGCGCACGGTTCAAGAGAACCGGATGTCCCTTGATGACGACCTCGAGCGCGTCCCAAACCTCGGGCTTCGCTCTCTCGACCGCCTTACGAGCCGCCTTGATATTCTGAGAGACCTTGGTCTCGACCAGACGCTTCATAACGAAGGGCTTGAACAGTTCGAGCGCCATCTCCTTAGGCAGACCGCACTGGTACATCTTCAGCTCAGGACCGACGACGATAACGGAACGACCGGAGTAGTCGACACGTTTACCGAGCAGGTTCTGACGGAAACGACCCTGTTTACCCTTGAGCATATCAGACAGGGATTTGAGGGAACGGTTGGAGGGTCCGGTGACCGGACGACCGCGGCGACCGTTGTCGATCAGCGCGTCTACCGCTTCCTGCAGCATACGTTTCTCGTTGCGGATGATGATATCGGGCGCCTCTAACTCAAGGAGTCTTGCGAGACGGTTGTTACGGTTGATGACACGGCGATACAGATCGTTCAGGTCGGAGGTCGCGAAACGACCGCCGTCGAGCTGTACCATGGGTCGGATATCCGGGGGAATGACCGGGAGCACTTCCATGATCATCCACTCGGGACGGTTGCCGGAGAGACGGAACGCCTCGACAACCTCCAGTCTTTTAGAAAGACGGGCGCGCTTCTGCGAGGTGGAACAGTTTTCGAGCTCCTCCTTGATCTCAGCGGAGAGTGCCTCCAGATCGATCTCTTCAAGCAGCTCACGGATCGCCTCGGCGCCCATGCCCGCGGAGAAATCATCCTCATACTTTTCGCGCATATCGCGGTACTCCTGCTCAGTAAGGAGCTGGAGCTTGGAGAGCTCGCGCGCGTCGCCGGGATCGGTGACGATGTAGGAGGAGAAGTAGAGTACTTTTTCCAGCGTTCTCGGGGAGATGTCCAGCATCAGAGAGATACGGGACGGAATACCCTTGAAGTACCAGATATGGGATACGGGAGCGGCGAGCTCGATATGACCCATACGCTCACGTCTGACCTTGGCGCGAGTGACCTCAACGCCGCAGCGGTCGCAGATCTTGCCCTTGAAGCGGATGCGCTTATACTTACCGCAGTGGCACTCCCAGTCCTTGGTCGGTCCGAAAATGCGCTCGCAGAATAAGCCGTCGCGCTCCGGCTTTAAGGTTCTGTAGTTGATCGTCTCCGGCTTTTTGACCTCACCGTAAGACCACTCTCTTATTTGATCGGGAGAAGCAAGACCGATTTTGATTGAATCAAATACATTATTATCCATGTTAGCCCCTCCTTATTAAACTTCGTCGGATCCGAAATCGTCATAATCGAGCATGTCGTCCTGATCCTCATAGATGGAATTCTCGTCGAACATATTGCCCTCTTCATCCTGATCTTCATCGAGCAGGAAGCCGTCCATCGAGGTCATGACCTGATCTTCCTCGAGCGTCTCGTCATCGGAAGCGACAGCGATATCGTCGTCCTCCTCGAAATGCTGTTTGAGGTCGATCTCCTCACCCTCGTCGTTGAGTACGCGGACGTCGAGCGACAGGCTCTGCAGCTCTTTGATCAGAACCTTGAAGGACTCGGGGATACCCGGCGTCGGGATGTTCTGACCCTTGACGATGGATTCATACGCCTTGACACGGCCGACGACATCGTCGGACTTCACGGTCAAAATCTCCTGCAGGGTGTAAGCGGCGCCGTAAGCCTCCAGCGCCCAAACTTCCATCTCACCGAAGCGCTGACCGCCGAACTGCGCCTTACCGCCCAGCGGCTGCTGGGTGACCAGGCTGTAAGGACCGGTGGAACGCGCGTGGATCTTATCATCGACCAGATGATGCAGCTTGAGATAGTACATGTAGCCGACGGTGACGGGGTTATCGAAGAACTCACCGGTTCTGCCGTCGCGCAGACGGGTCTTACACTCCATGGAGATACCGTTCTGACGGAAGCATTCGCCGAAGTCGATGCCGGTCTCGTCACGCATATCTTTATAATCGTCTTTATCTTTGATGCGCTCGAACAGCTCAAAGATGTCCTGCTCGTGAGCGCCGTCGAATACGGGAGTCATGATCTTCCAGCCAAGCGCCTTACATGCGTAGCCGAGGTGAACCTCGAGCACCTGACCGATGTTCATACGGGAAGGTACGCCCAGGGGGTTGAGGACGATATCGAGCGGAGTACCGTCGGGCAGGAAGGGCATATCCTCCTGCGGCAGGATGCGCGATACGACACCCTTGTTACCGTGGCGACCCGCCATTTTATCGCCGACCGAGATCTTGCGCTTCTGCGCCAAATAGCAGCGGACGACCTTGTTCACGCCGGGCTGCAGCTCGTCGCGGCTGTCCTCGCGTGTGAACACCTTGACGTCGACAACGATACCGCTCTCGCCGTGAGGAACGCGCAGGGAGGTATCTCTGACCTCACGCGCCTTTTCACCGAAGATGGCGCGCAGCAGGCGCTCCTCGGCAGTCAGCTCGGTCTCACCCTTGGGAGTGACCTTACCGACTAAGATATCGCCGGCATGAACCTCGGCGCCGATGTGGATGATACCGTTCTCGTCCAGATCCTTGAGCATATCCTCGCCGACATTCGGGATGTCGCGGGTGATCTCTTCGGGTCCTAATTTGGTATCACGGGCGTCGATCTCATACTCTTCGATATGGATAGAGGTATATACATCGTCGCGGACGATCTTTTCATTGATCAGTACCGCGTCCTCGTAGTTGTAACCTTCCCAGGTCATGAAGCCGATCAAAGCGTTCTTACCTAAGGAGATCTCGCCGTTCTTGGTAGCGGGGCCGTCGGCGAGGACTTCGCCCTTGACCACGCGCTGTCCGCGCTCGACGATCGGGATCTGGTTGATACAGGTGCCCTGGTTGGAGCGGAGGAACTTGATGACCTCATGCTCCTTGACCTTGCCGTTATCATACTGAACGGTGATGTGGTTCGCGTCAACGCTCATGACGGTACCGTCGTCATCTGCCAGTACGCAGACGCCGGAGTCGGTACCCGCCTTGTATTCCATACCGGTACCGACGATCGGGGACTCGGTGACCATCAGCGGAACAGCCTGACGCTGCATGTTCGCGCCCATCAGCGCACGGTTCGCGTCATCGTTCTCGAGGAACGGGATCATCGCGGTAGCGACGGAGACGACCATGCGGGGGCTGACGTCCATGTAATCAAACTTGGACGCTCTGAGCTCGACGAATCCGTCCTTATGACGGCCGACGACCTTTTTATGCACGAAATGACCTTCCTCATCGAGGGGCTCATTCGCCTGTGCGACATAGAACTCGTCCTCCATGTCAGCGGTCATATAGACAACTTCCTTGGTGACGATGCCGGTCTCTTTATCGATCTTGCGGAAGGGGGTCTCAATAAAGCCGTACTCGTTGATCTTCGCGAAGGTCGCGAGGTAGGAGATCAGACCGATGTTAGGACCTTCAGGTGTCTCGATCGGGCACATACGTCCGTAGTGGGTATAGTGTACGTCACGTACCTCGAATCCCGCTCTGTCTCGGCTCAGACCGCCGGGACCCAGGGCTGACAGACGTCTTTTATGTGTCAGCTCGGCGAGAGGGTTGTTCTGGTCCATAAACTGGGACAGCGGAGAGGAACCGAAGAATTCCTTGATCGCCGCGGTCACGGGACGAATATTGATCAGGGTCGCGGGAGAGAGCGCCTCGGGATCCTGCGCCTGCAGGGTCATGCGCTCACGGATGACACGCTCCAAACGGGAAAAGCCGATGCGGAACTGGTTCTGCAGCAGCTCGCCGACGCAGCGGATACGACGGTTGCCCAAGTGGTCGATATCGTCGGTGGTACCGATATGCTCCGCGAGGCAGTTCATATAGTTGATGGAGGCGAAGATATCCTCGACGGTGATGTGGTTGGGAACGAGCTCGCCCGCGCGGCGCTCGATCTCAGCCTTGAGCTCCTCTTCACTCTCGCAGGAGTCGAGGATCTCGCACAGTACGTCGAAAGATACGCGCTCCTTGACGCCCAGCTCGGAGCAGTCGAAATCAACATAAGCGTTGATGTCGACCATGCCGTTAGAGAGCACCTTGACCTCGTGACCGTCCTCGGCGGCGATGTAAACGAACTTGACGCCCGCGTTGTCGATCTGTGCCGCCATCTCACGGGTGACGGTATCACCGCGCTGTGCCAGCACCTCACCGGTGCGGGGCGCGACAACGGGCTGGGTCAGGGTATGTCCGGTGATACGACCGGCTAAATTCAGCTTTTTATTGTATTTATATCTGCCGACGCGCGACATATCATAGCGCCTCGGGTCAAAGAAGAGGTTATTGATGTGCGTTTGCGCGCTCTCGATGGTGGGAGGCTCAGAGGGGCGCAGCTTGCGGTAAACTTCGATCAGACCGTCCTCAACGCTCTTGCAGCCGTCCTTTTCAAAGGTCGCCTTGATGCGCTTGTCATCGCCGAACATCTCGACGATATCGCCGTCGGTGCCCAGACCTAAAGCGCGCAAAAAGACTGTGATCGGCAGCTTGCGGTTCTTGTCGATACGGACATAGAACACGTCGTTGACGTCGTTCTCATACTCCAGCCATGCGCCGCGGTTCGGGATGACGGTGGAGGAGAACAGCTCCTTACCGGTCTTATCATGGTTCATCTTGAAATAAACGCCCGGAGAACGAACGAGCTGAGATACGATGACACGCTCAGCGCCGTTGATAACGAAGGTACCGGAGTCGGTCATCAGGGGAAAGTCGCCCATAAAGACGTTAGATTCCTTGATCTCACCGGTCTCTTTATTCAGCAGGCGCGCGGTTACACGCAGCGCCGCGGAATATGTCGCGTCTCTCTCCTTACATTCGATGACCGAATAGTTCGGATGATCCACATCGAGGGTGTAATCGATGAAGTCAAGCACAAGGTTGTTCTGGTAGTCGTTGATACCGGAGACATCCTTGAAGACCTCCTTGAGTCCTTCCTCGAGGAACCACTGATAGGATTTTTTCTGGATCTCGATAAGGTTCGGCATATTGATGACGTCTTCAATCTTGCCGAAGCTCTTACGCTCTGCTTTGCCCAATTTGACATCTTTGACATTGACCAAAAGCACATCACTCCTTCTTTTGATAGTTCACGGAAAACATATTTGGATCACAATCTAATTTGATGGTTTCTCGCTTACGCTCGATCAATCATGCAATCCCTCGCCTGCTCATGCAGGAGCTCCCTTGACCAAAGGGAGCCTTGGTGACAAGATTGTTTCCAAATTGCCTCTTGACAAACGCTGTCGACTTTGCTATTATACTTTGTCGAAAATTCCGCTTGACACGTCAGGCGTAAATGTTCCCATAATGATACATTCTAGTAGTTTATATGATTTCGTCAAGAATGTCAATAGATTTTTTGAAAAAGTTTGCTTTTAATTCTTATTTGCAATTATAACAAAAATCCTTTTGTTCTCGAAAGTATAAGGAACACCCGACAGCGTTTAATGTTTTATTGTTCGTTTTTCGAGCGCCGTTTATGAAAACTATACAATTCCTATATATTCCACCCGTATTTTATGAAACAATGTACTAATATCACGGGAGAAAACCGTTTTCTCCCCTATTAAGGAAAGAACCAAATGAAGCTGAATCCCCAAAAAATCCAAGCATATTGCCCCGATCCTGTCACGATCCACCTGTACGACAGCATCGACTCCACCAATAATGAAGCAAAACGCCGCTCAGACGACGGCGTCTGCCTGTACGCGACGACCCACCAGACCGCCGGTCGCGGCAGACGCGGTCACAGCTTTTATTCCCCGAAGGATACGGGGCTGTATATGACCCTCTCCCTCCCCCTGTCCGCATCCTCGGCAAGTGTACAGAAGATCACCTGTGCCGCCGCCGTAGCGGTTTGTGAAGCCGTCGATACACTCAGTGAGATTCGTCCCACGATCAAATGGGTCAACGATATCTATGTCGACGGCAGGAAAGCGGCAGGCATCCTGACTGAGCTGATCAGCGATAACAGCAACCTCCCGCGCGCCGTGATCGTCGGCATCGGGATGAACCTGTGCACCGAACGATTTCCCGATGAGTTCGCCGCGAACGCCGGCAACCTCGGCGACATCGAGATCAACGCCCTGTGCGGCATCATCACGGCAAAGCTGATCGAACATTTTCATAATCCGGATGATAATTCTATTATAGAAAAATACAAAGAGCGGAGCTTCTGTATCGGCAGAGCTGTCCGCTACACACAAAAGGATATCACCCATACCGCTAAAGCCGTCGATATCGACGATGACGGCGGACTGGTGGTCGAAGAAAACGGTATACGTACCACGCTCAACTCCGGTGAGATCAGCATTATTCCTCAATAGCCACCTTGTGCGTACCACATGGAATCAAGCACTTTATTCGGTTGAGATTGCGAAGGGCTTGACACGCGTGTCAAGCCCTTCGCAATGACTAACTAAAGGCACGCAAAAACGCCCTGTATGCCGAAACAGCATACAGGGCGATCTTTTATTCAGTTGTCACGATCACAGATCATCCGATCAGCTGTTGGGGTCGTGGACATAAAAATCGTATACATAGCCTTCCTTACCGTTATACCGTACCTTTGCCCATCTGACATGATAGCCGTCGCTGCGGACATAGTCATGATCCTCAAACGTTCCAAGGAAAGTCATATCAGCACCGCAGGGTATCTCGGCAAGCTTGGAGCTATTCTCGGAAGCGGAGGATCTCAGCGCCAAAAAGCCGTCGTCGAGATTATCATCCACACGGACCGGCTCGGTAGTGGACGGAACATCGGAGCGGTCGGCAGAGAGATAAGACGCATAGACATATCCCGTAACATTTCCATCGGAAACGCGGTACCAGCTCGACGAGGTGCGTTCAACCAACTGTACGCTGTCGCCTCTCCAGAGCTTGCCCAACTGTTTGCTTCCTCCGTTCGGGCTCTCGTGCATTTCCACATAGTTCTTGGCAGTGCTGTAATAAGTCGCGGATGTCGATTTCGGCGTCGGAGTATCAACAACTTCTTTTTTCGATACAGGCGCTTCCGTCTCCGGCTCCTTCGCGACATAAACCGTGACGGCGGTACCTGAAGGAACCTTAGTATCGCTCTTCGGAACCTGATCAAAGACCTTGCCTGCGGATTGCTTTTCCGTCTCTGTTTCAATAAAGTTATCAACGGGCAACCCCATTTTGCTGAGTGTATTGATCGCTTCCTCTTTCGTCATACCGGTCAGATCGGGCATTTTCAACACCTGTACGGATTCTTCCGTGATAACAGAGGAAGAATCGTTATCGTCATTCTTGTTACGGGTCATGATCACTACTACCGTGATCACAACCGACAGCACCGCGAGAAAGACCAACACTCCCGCGATGATCGGCGCATAGGAGCGCTTTTTCGGTACAGGCTGCGGCTGCGGCGGGATCTGCTGCATAGGCGGTCGGTAATTCGGTTGAGGCGGGCGCTGATAGCCCTGTCCGGCATGCGGGTCATTCTGTTGATAGGGCGCTTGATAACCGTCTGCCGCGACTGTCTGATTCGGGTCGACCGTTCGGCTGTCATGCAGGAAAACCGCGCCGCCGATCGGTACCGACTCACCTTTGAGCGCTTGTTCAAACATCCCGATCAGCGTATTCATATCCGGACAGCGATTCTCCTTATGGACTGCCAGACCGTACATGATCGTATTCTCTATGGAGGGAGAGATATTCACACCGCACTGAGAGGGAGCCTGCAAGGTATCCTGATAGACGCGGTCGATCGAATCGACCGGCGTGATACCGGTGATCGCGCGGTAGATGGTCGCGCACATGCCGTAAACATCCGTCCACGGACCCTGTTCCCCGTTGCGGCGATACTGCTCGGCGGGAGCATAGCCCTGCTTGAGCATGATCGACATTGAACGGTTATCCGCGCCGTCATAGTCGCGCGCCGCGCCGAAATCCATCAGCTTTAAGGTACCGTCACGCAGCACCATGATATTGTCGGGGCTGATGTCGCGGTGGATCACACCCGCGTTATGTATCTTGACCAATGCGCGCATCGCCGGAAGGAGCATCCCGACCGCCTGCTCGGGCGTCAGGGTACCGTACTGCTTGAGATAATCACGCAGGGTGATACCGTCGAGGAACTCCATGACGATATAGGCTGTATTATTCTCTTCGAGAAAATCAATGACATTGACGACGCCGGGATCCACCTGGAACCTTGCCAGTGTTTTTGCCTCCTTCAAAAAAAGGGAGCGCCCCTTCTCAAAAAACTCCTGTTTCTCATCGGAGCTCACCGATACGGTGTTGCTCGCCGTCGCGTTGCGGTTGCAGTAGCCAAAAGGATAGTATTCCTTGACCGCGACAGTGATCCCCAGGGTATTTTCCAACGCGATATAGGTGATGCCGAAGCCACCCTCGCCGATGACGTCACCGAGCGTATAGCGGTTACCGATCACGGTACCGGGACTGATCTGGTGCGGCTGCAACGCCGTATTATTTTCCGCGTGACAATGCGGGCAGACAGCGGCGTCTCCCTTTTCACGCATACAATGATAGCAAAGCATAGTCCCCCTCCTCTTATAAAGCGACAATAAACCATTTATTTCCATTCTTATTATAGAACTTTTGCCGTCAATGTCAATAATCTAAAGCGATTCTCAGGGGGATTCTGTCGCATTTTACCAAGTCACATCGTTGTCAACCAGTAGATCAATCCGTAGATCACAGCGGCAGCGGTGCCGTATACCAGCACGGGTCCCGCGATGATGAACATCTTTGCCGCCAGTCCGGTGATCAGCCCTTCCGCCTTGAATTCGATCGCGGGCGAGCTCATCGCGTTAGCAAAGCCCGTGATCGGCACCAGCGTACCCGCGCCGCCGTGCTTGGCGAGCTTCTCATACTGATGGAGCGCCGTGAGCAGTACGCCGATGAAGATCAGCGTCACCGAAGTCAGGGTCTTCGCGTCCTTCTCCGACAGCTCCAACAAGAGGAATATCTCCAGTATCCCCTGCCCTATCGTACAGATCGCGCCGCCGATCAAAAACGCCTTCAGACAATCGAGCCAAAGATTACTGTTGCGCGAACGTTGTTCAACCAGTTTGGAATAGTTTTCCTTTGTCATCATATCACCGAAACTAGTATCCGCCCGCGTTCATAAATTATTCAACAAAAATTTCAATCTGCTTCTTGTAATTATCCCTATATAGATATATAATTATACTGATATAAGATTGTCATTGCGAGGCTTGCAAAAGCCGTGGCAATCTCAACCGATTATTCCATGGAAAGAATCACGCTATGAACATCCATTACTTAGATAACAGCGCCACCACGCAGGTGTGCAAGGAAGCGGCGGACGCGGCATACCGCATGATGCGCGAGAATTACGGCAATCCGTCCTCTCTGCACAAGGCGGGGATAGAGGCGGAAGCAGCCGTTGAAGAAGCGCGCGGGATCATTGCCGAAGCGCTGAATGTACAACCGAAAACCATCTTCTTCACCTCGGGCGGCACCGAAGCGAACAACACCGCGCTGTTCGGCGCGGCACAAGCGCTCAAGCGACGCGGTGACCGCGTGATCGTCTCCGCGATCGAGCACAGCTCCGTGTACGAAAGCGCCAAGCGTCTTGCAGAACTGGGCTATGACGTACAATTTGCCCCCGTCACCGAACAGGGCGTTGTCGATATTGACGCGCTCAAAGCACTGCTCACCGATAAAACCATCCTCGTCAGCATCATGACGGTCAACAACGAAACAGGTTCGATCCAGCCGATCGAACGGATCGCGAAGCTGGTACATAAAAACTGCCCCGAAGCGCTGTTCCACTCCGATGCGGTGCAGGCATTCGGCAAAATGACCATAAGACCGAAGAAATGGGGCGTAGACCTGATGAGCGTCAGCGCGCACAAGATCCACGGCGCAAAAGGCTGTGGTGCGCTGTACATCCGAGACGGCGCACGGATCCTGCCGCTCCTGTACGGCGGTGAGCAACAAAAAAAACTCCGTCCGGGCACGGAAAGCGCCCCGCTGATCGCCGCGTTCGGCGCGGCAGCCGCGGCTGTTTCTCCTGATCTATCACTCCACACAGATCATATCAGGGAACTGAACCGCTACGCGCTCAAAAAGCTACAGGCGATCGACGATATTTCCGTCAACTCCCCCATCGACGCTCTGCCGTATATCATCAACATTTCCGTCGCGGGTATTCGCTCGGAGACCATGCTCCATCATCTGGAAGAATCAGGCGTATACGTCAGCTCGTCCAGCGCCTGCGCCAAGGGCAAGCGCAGTTATGTGCTCGAGGCGATGGGGCTCTCTGACGACCGCATCGACAGCTCGCTGAGGATCAGCTTCTCCCGATACAACACCACGGATGATATCGACGCGCTGATCGAGGGCTTGCAGAGCGGTATCGCGACATTACAAAGAAGATAAACTCCGTAGGGCGGGGGCTTGCTCCCGCCGTATGAGATTTTAATTTATCGGATAGGTTTCGGCAGGAGCAAGCCCCTGCCCTACAAATACAATTCAAAGGAAATACCTATGCAAGAAATCATATTGATCAAGCTCGGCGAGATGGTCTTAAAGGGACTTAACCGCCGCGCATTTGAGGACGTACTCATCAAAAATATCAAATACCGTCTGCGCGGATTGGGCAAATTCACGATCAAGATCGCCCAATCCACCATCTACGTCATTCCGCAGTCCGAGGACACCGACCTCGACGACGTATGCGAGCGCATCGGCGAGGTGTTCGGCATCGTCACCTTCTCACGCGCATGCGTGTGCGACAAAGCGCTCGAGGATATCCTCGCAAAAGCGCCCCTCTACTGCAAGGAATTCTTAGAAGACGTGAAAACCTTCAAGGTTGAATCGAAGCGCTCCGACAAGCGCTTCCCCTACAAATCCCCCGAGATCTCGGCACAGGTCGGCGGCAAGCTGCTCGAGACCTGTCCCCATCTCAAGGTGGACGTCAAAAATCCGGAAGTGACCGTCACCGTCGAGGTGCGCGACTTCGGCGCCTATATCCGATGCGCAACCATCCGCGGTCAGGGCGGCATGCCTGTCGGCACCTCGGGGCTTGCGACTGTCCTCATCAGCGGCGGTATCGACTCCCCCGTCGCCGCCTATATGATGGCAAAACGCGGCTTAAAGCTCAACGCCGTGCACTTTGAGAGCCCGCCCTATACCTCAGAGCGCGCGCGCTTGAAGGTTGAAAAGCTCTTAAAAGAGGTCAGCCGTTTCGCGGGCTCCATCGAGATGCACACCGTACCGCTGACCAAGGTGCAGGAGACCATGCGCGACCGCTGCCCCGAAGAGCTGTTCACCATCCTGCTCAGACGCGTGATGATGAAGGTCGCCACCCATATCGCCGAGCAGACCAAGTCCAGCGCGCTGATCACGGGCGAGAGCCTCGGTCAGGTCGCCTCACAGACGATGTACGCGCTGAACTGCACCAACGCCGCCGCGGGCAAGATCGTCTTTCGCCCGTTGATCGGCATGGACAAGCAGGAGATCATCAATATCTCCCGCCGCATCGGTACCTTTGAGACCTCCATCGAACCGTATGAGGACTGCTGTACCATCTTCACACCCAAGCATCCGCGCACGAAGCCCATCCTGCATTTTGTCGAGCAGGCGGAGCGCGAGGCGCAGCTTGACGAACTGATCGAAGAAGCGATCCGAAACACCACGGTCAAGACGATCGATTTCTAATTATATTTCTTTTAAGGAACCAACAGAAAAGGTGCACTTTTCTGTTAATAAAACATAGGAAAGAGAAACTCTTTCGGAAAGGATCTGTCATGAAAAAAGTATTCACAATCATCGTATCAGCCATCCTGATTGGCGCACTCCTCGCGGGATGCAGCGCAAGCAAGGGATTATCCGCCAACCTGGATTATGCCAAGGGCAAGATCGCTGATTTTGCTCACGATCAAAAGCGCAATGAGTCCGTATTTGCCGGTGACATCTTCAAAACCGCTAATATTGCCGCGATGCTGATCAAAGAGGACAGCACCGATGAGGATTATGAGAAGATCGCCAAGAATCTTTCTCTCGACGGTCTTACCGTAGCGGATGAGACCCGTACCGTTGTCGGCTCCTATCCGGCAGGCGACAAAGACAAAAAGCTGAAGGATCTCGGCGACAAAAAGGAATTCTCCGGCATCGTCAGAAACACCGCCGACAAGCAGATGACCGACCCGGTCTATAACGCCGAGAACGGCAGTTACACCCTGATGGCAGGCGTCAAGCGTACCGACGGCACCGGTGTTGTCATCATCACCATTACGACCGACGCTTACGGCGATGTTGTCGGTGACAATCTCGCTGAGAAATGCGGCAACAACATGATCATCGTCAAGAACGATACCGTCATCAGCTCCACCGTTGAAGGCGTTGTCAAGTCCGATACGATCGATATCATCAACCTCACTGAAGAGGATCTCAAGAAGGACTCCGTCAGCTTTACCTCCGACGGCAAGAGCTACACCGCGAAAACTGCAAGCGAAGGCGGCTATACCGTACTCTGCGCCGAGCCTAAATAATCATCCCGATCCGGGAGCGATTCAGGCGGCGCTTCCATCCTACTCAGATAAGAAGGATCTTCTATGTTCAAATGTGAATTGTTTTCCATTCAAAAGAATAAAGCCGACGCAAAGGCGTATACGGACGCCGCGGCTGAGATTGCCTCTACCCTCGAGGTAGAGGGCGTCGAGCTGCAGCAATCCACCGAGTGCGCCGCAGACGCGAAAAAACTGTCGAAGGCGATCACGGAAAAGCTGACGGCAAGCGAGAGCGATCTGTTTTTGTTCGTCAACGCGCTGGATTCGACCGACGACAGCTCTTTTCGCAAGCTGTTTTACAAAGCGATCGAGAGCATCGAAGCCGGTATCCCGCGTGATGAAGCACACAAGGAGCTGACGCCGAAGCTCAAAGTCTCCTCCATCGGCGATCTGGGCAACGGTTATAAGGGCTACTGCTTCTCGTATGCGGGAAAGCGTTTTATCGCGCTGCCCTGCGTCTCTTTGACAGGCACAGCGCTCAAGGATATGATCCGTACAGGCGTTACCGGCGCAAACGATGTGTTCACAAAGAACGCGGCGCTCTACCCCGTCGGTATCGCGTTCTTTGACGCGAGCGGCAACGAGGTCGATTCCGAGCTCAATCAGATCGATCTTTCAAACAACACCGCGGTGCCGAAGAAAAAGCAAGGCTTTATCCAATCCTTTATCCCGCAAAAAGGGGATACCAAAAAGCAGAAGATCCGTAAGATCGTCGTGCTGATCGCGATTGTCGCGTTCATTGCCGCCTTGATCTATGTGCTCGAGTTCTACATCTTCGGCCCGATGCGCAACAACGCCGTCACCAGCGAGATCCAGACCATCGCCCACAACAAGGATAACGGCGACGGGGACGGCGACGGGCCCGAGCAGGATTGGGACGCACTCAAGGAGATCAACGACGAGATCGTCGGCTGGATCACCATCCCCGACACCAAGATCGATTACCCCGTGCTGTATCACGAGGGCGACGACCGCTATAATCAATATTACATCAAGCGCACCTACAAAAAGGAAAGCTCCGAGTACGGCAGTATCTTCATCGACTACCGCTCCACCGAGGGCGAAAAATCGCGTAACGTCATCATGCACGGTCACGATATGCTCGACGGCAGTATGTTCGCGGGATTGCTCGGCTATTCGCCGAAGGGCGACTTGAAGGGCGACCTTGAATTCTATCAGGATCACCCCATCATCAAATTCAACACCCCCGACGGCGACGCCAAGTACAAGATCATTTCGATGTTCAAGACCTCCACACGCTATGAGCACGGCGAGTTCTTCAACTATATGCAGGGTGATTTCAACTCCGACGCGGAGTTCATGAACTTTGTTTACAACATGCGTGTGCGCTCGTTCTTCAATATCCCCGTCACCTGTAACGAAGATGACCAGATCATCACCCTGTCCACCTGCTGCTATGAGTTCTATCAATGGCGACTGGTCGTCGTCGCGCGCAAGGTGCGCCCCGGTGAGGATCCCAACGTCGACGTCAGTTTGGCGTCGCGCAATTCCGAACCGCTGTTCCCCGACGTCTACTATCAGCGCTACGGCGGCACCCGCCCCGATCCGCTGACATTTAAAACGGCAAACGCCAAGGGACTGGTCGACTGGTACGACGGCAAGGGCAATCTGGAGGGCTCGGAGGATCTGACCGCAACGCTCGCCTCCAATCCGACGGAGCCGCCCACCGAACCGCCCAAGAAGGATAAAGACGCTCCCAAGCCGACTGCGCCGCCGGTCATCACCTACTACCCCGTCACCTACCGCAACTTTGACGGCAGCCAGTACGCCGCCTATAACGTCAAGGAGGGCGATCCGGTACCGACGCCGGACGGTGTGCCGGTGATGCCGGAGGATGACTACTACACCTATGAGTTCGAGGGCTGGGACAAGGACGTCTCAGGCGTCGACTTCAACCATCTGAACGTCGGCATCGATATCTACCCGAAGTTCAGCGCTGTTCCAAAGTAATCACACGCAAGTCGGGAGGGATGGGCTCGCCCATATCATTATGTTAAGATGGCTCCTTTTGGTAAAAGGAGCTCCCGCGTGAGCGGGTGAGGCATTATATCAATTGACCGAGCGTCAGCAAGAACCATTTTTTTAACTAAATGACATTGGGATCGTCCTATCCCCTGCTATCAATCACCGCAAAGGATCACCATGAAGTATAACTTGATTTTTTATCTATCCAGAAAAACCTCATACTGCGAAAAGGCGCTGAAGAAGGCGCTCTCCCCCATCGGAGCCGAAGCCCATCAGATCACCTCGGCAACCACACCGGTCGAGCTGGGCGCACAGGTCAGCCGCAGTCTCAAGCTCTGTCCGCTGACCGTCATCATCGGCGGCTTTAACTCCTTTGAGGACGACAACCTGCGCGTGGTGCTCTCCCGCGTGTTCTCCAATTCCAAGCTCACGCTTGATAATATGCGCAAGCTCAGTACCGAAAGCGGCAGTGAGGGCTACATCGTCAGGGATAAGAATCAGATATTGCTGGCGCTCCCCGACTCCCCCGATGACATCACCGAGATGTGCAGTGAAGAGCTGCAGGAATATATCGGGAGTAAGCTGTCAAAGGAGAATGTTTGATTTGATTGTAGGGCGGGGGCTTGCTCCCGCCGATACGCTTCCGATCAATGCAATCAAATACAGAATAAATTACCTTTCATCTGCTTGCTTCAACAAGAGATTGATATGAAAACTGCGGCGGGAGCAAGCCCCCGCCCTACAAAAAACGTCCGCAACTCATCATAGAGTTACGGACGTTTTATATATATCTATATTATTTCAATCAAAAATGTGTCAGCATTTCCCATCACCGTTAACTGTTCACCAAACCTACACCATCAAATCACACACGAGGTCGCTGATCTCGGCGGGGTTGTCGAGGTTCAGACCATTGATCAAACGCGCTTGGGCATAGAGGATCTTGCTGTAATCGGCGAGCTTCTCTTTGTCGTTGCCGAAAAGGTACAGCAGCTTATCCTTGATCGGATGCTCGCGGTTGATCTCGAGCACGGTCTCCGCCTTGATGTTCTGACCCTCCGTGCCAGGCATCTTATTGAGGATCTGCTCCATGCCGACGGACACGTTGCCCTCGCTGGAGAGGCAGACGGCGTGGTTCTTCAAGGTGTTGGTGTAGCGCACCTTCGCCACCTTGTCACCGATACTCTCCTTCATGAACTTGAAAAGCTCCTCGGACTTATCGTTCTCTTCCTTGAGCTGCGCCTTCTCTTCCTCGTCGCCGAGATCGAGGTTGTCGGTGCAGACGTTGAGGAAGTCCTTGTTATCATAATTGCGCAGGATCTGGACACAGAACTCGTCGATATCCTCGGTCAGATAGAGCACCTCATAGCCCTTGGCAAGCACGGATTCTACCTGCGGGAGCATCGCGATCTTCTCGACGGTCTCGCCGACAGCGTAATAGATCTTGTCCTGATTCTCTCTTGCACGGTCGATATATTCTTTTAAAGAAGTATACTTACCCTCATTTGATGTTTTAAAGAGTAAGAGATCCTGCAATTCCTCACGATTCACGCCGAAGGAGGAATAAATGCCCCACTTGAGCTGTGCGCCGAACTCACGGAAGAACTGCTCATACTTCTCACGGTCGGTTTTCAGCATTTTGCCGAGCTCCGAGGCGATCTTCTTCTCCAGAGCCTTCGCGATGATCTTGAGCTGACGGTCATGCTGCAGCATCTCGCGCGAGATATTCAGGCTCAGATCGGCGCTGTCTACCAGACCCTTGACAAAGCTGAAATGGTCGGGCAACAGATCCTTGCACTTCTCCATGATCATGACGGAGCTGGAATACAACTGCAAGCCCTTCTCATAATCACGGCTGTAGTAATCATACGGCGCGTGGGACGGGATGAACAGCAGCGCGGTATAGGTCGCGCTGCCCTCGGTGGACTGGCGGATCACCTTAAGGGGCGCTTCATAATCGTTGAACTTGCCCTTGTAATACTCGGCATATTCCTCATCGGTGACTTTGCTCTGCGGCTTCTTCCAGATGGGGGTCATGCTGTTGAGGGTCTCATCCTCATAAACATCCTCATACTCGTTCTCGGTGCCCTCTTTCTTCTGTTTATGCGAGGTCTCCATGCGGATCGGGTAGCGGATGTAGTCGCTGTATTTCTTGATCAGCTCGCGGATGCGATAGGTTTCAAGGAACTCGCCGTACTTCTCTTCCTCGGTATCCTCCTTGATGTGCAGAGTGATGACCGTGCCGGCTTTCTCCTTTTCACAGGGCTTGACGGTGTAGCCGTCAGCGCCCGAGGATTCCCAGACAAAGGCTTCATCAGAGCCGAACGCCTTACTCTCCACCTTGATGTTATCGGCGACCATGAACGCGGAGTAGAAGCCTACGCCGAACTGACCGATGATGTCGATGTTCTCGCTCTTGTTCTCCTCATCGGACTTGAAGTCGAGCGAACCGGACTTCGCGATGGTGCCGAGGTTGTTCTCGAGCTCTTCCTTCGTCATGCCGATACCGTTATCGGTAACGGTCAGGATACGGTTGTCCTTGTCCGCGGTCAGACGGATCTCAAAATCATCATGATTCATACCGACGCTGTTGTCGGTCAGCGAACGGAAATAGAGCTTATCGATCGCGTCCGACGCGTTAGAGATCAGCTCACGCAGAAAGATCTCTTTATGGGTATAGATGGAGTTGACCATCATATCCAACAGTTTTTTTGATTCTGTTTTGAATTGTTTTTTAGCCATTTGAATACCTTCTTTGTTATTTTTGTCATAGTAAAGCCTCCCTTTCCTAAGGGAGGTGGCGCAAAGCGCCGGAGGGTTTCCTCTCCATGAAAAATGACTATTTATTACACTAATATTATACTTCCAAATATTAGCACTGTCAAGGTTAGAGTGCTAATTGTTTGTGAATTTTGTGTTAATTCAGGCAAAACATAACAGGGAATTCTGTAGGGCGGGGGCTTGCTCCCGCCGCAGCTTTTCCGTTCAATGCTATTCAATCGTGGAGCAGCAGGGAATTTGTAGGGGGCGACATTTATGACGCCCCGCGGTAATGTATGTTTCCGTAGGGGACGGCGCCCTCGACGTCCCGAATGCCTGACAAGATACCACCCAACCACGAAGCAAATCCGATGCCCTATCGCGGTATATCATAAATGTCGTACCCTACAAAAAACGTCTATCTCCTCAACGGACATTGCGTTTTGACCCAATCTCCTGCTGCAGGTCGTTGGACACGCGTGTCGGCGCCGACCCCGACAATTCCGCTGCAAGGCTCGCCGCAAGGGATAGCTTAACCTCTGCTGAGCCACAAAAAAAGCCCGCCGTACCGAAATACAGCGGGCAATTCTGATATGATATTGAGATTACAGCTCTCTGACGCGGATCACACCGTCGATTGCCTTGAACGCCTCAGCGTCGGCGCCGTCGATGATCGCGTAGGTGTAATCGCCGCGGGTCGCGACAGCAGCGTCGGCAGCGATCGCCTTAACAGCGTCCTCAATGCCTTTACCGAATACGGTCACGCGCTTATCAGCGGTCTTATCCTTCGCGATGTTCGGGAAGTTGACGGAGTTCTTGATGTTGCCGTTCTCGAGATAATCCTTGATCTCGTCGGCAGCCATGACCGCGCAGTTGTCCTCGCTCTCGGGAGTGGAAGCGCCCAGATGCGGGATCGCGACTACGCCGTCTACGGTCAGCAGATCCTGAGTAGCGAAGTCGGTGACATAAGCCGTCATCTTACCGCTGCCCAGCGCCGCGATGATGTCCTCGGACTTGACCAGACCGTCACGCGCAAAGTTGAGGATGCGAACGCCGTCCTTCATCTTGCCGATGGTCTCGTTGTTGATCATGCCGCGAGTGCCGTCGTTGAGCGGCAGATGCAGAGTGATGTAATCGCTGTCGGCATAGATATCCTCGAGGGTATCAACGATGATGACGCCGCCCTCGAGCTTTGCCTTGCCAGCCTCGCTGAGGAAGGGATCGTAACCGATGACCTTCATGCCCAGTGCGAGAGCCGCATTAGCGACCAGGATACCGATCGCGCCCATGCCGACTACGCCGAGGGTCTTGCCCATGATCTCGGGGCCGACAAACTGGCTCTTGCCTTTTTCAACGGTCTTGAGGCAGCCTGCGTCATCAGCGAGGGTCTTGTTCCAAGCGATACCCTGCGCAACCTTACGGGAAGCGAGGAGCATACCGCAGAGCACGAGCTCCTTAACAGCGTTAGCGTTAGCGCCGGGGGTGTTGAATACGCAGATACCCTTCTCGGCACACTTGTCGAGCGGGATGTTGTTGACGCCTGCACCGGCACGAGCGACTGCGAGAAGGCTCTCGGGCAGCTCCATGTCGTGCATTGCGGCGGAGCGAACGAGGATACCCTCGGGCGCGTCGCACTCGTCAACACAGTTATAGTTTGCGCCAAGTCTATCGGTACCGATAGCGGCGATCTTGTTGAGTTTTAAAATATTGTACATATAAATTCTCCTTTATCAAAGGCCCCCTTTCCTAAGGGGGCTGTCGCGGACACTTGTGTCACGCGACCGGGGGTTGCAACCCTCCGCCCTATCGGGCACCTCCCTTAGGAAAGGGAGGCCGATTATGATTCTTACTTGTTTTCTTCTTCAAACTTCTTCATAAAGGCGACGAGCTTCTCTACGCCCTCGATCGGCATTGCGTTGTAGATAGAAGCGCGCATACCGCCGACGGTACGGTGACCCTTGATGTTGATGAAGCCGGCTTCCTTAGCAGCAGCAACAAACTTCGCGTCCAGATCGGTGTCGCCGGTAACGAACGGAACGTTCATCAGAGAACGATCCTCGGGAACAACAGTGCCCTTGAACATCTCGGAAGAATCGAGGAAGTCATACAGGATCTTCGCCTTCTTCTCGTTGAGCTCCTTCATCTTCTCCAGACCGCCGACCTCGTTCTTGATCCACTCGAGGACGAGCTTCATGATGTAGATGGTGTAGCAGGGAGGCGTGTTGTACATAGAGCCGTTGTCCGCATGGATCTGGTAGTTGAGCATGGTGGGGGTGATATCTCTCGCCTTGCCGAGCAGATCCTCACGGATAATGCAGATGGTCACACCTGCGGGAGCTACGTTCTTCTGCGCGCCGCCGTAGAGCATACCGAACTTGGTAACGTCGAGCGGCTCAGAGAGGAAGCAGGAAGAGATATCAGCGATCAGCGGAACATCGCCGGTATCGGGCAGCTCATGATAAACAGTGCCGTAGATGGTGTTGTTCATGCAGATGTAGAAGTAGTCCGCATCGGGAGTAAAGGTGCTCTTGTCGAGCTTCGGAATATAAGAGAAGGTCTTATCCGCGGAGGAAGCAACGATGTTGACGTCGCCGTAGCGGCCTGCTTCGGCAGCAGCCTTCTTCGCCCACTGACCGGTGATGACATAATCAGCCTTGCCGGAACCGTTCATGAAGTTGAGCGGGATAGCGGCAAACTGGGTGGAAGCGCCGCCCTGCAGGAACAGGACCTTGTAGTTGTCGGGAATGTTCATGATCTCACGCAGGAGAGACTCGGCCGCGGTGATGATCTCGCCGTACTCCTTGGAGCGGTGGGACATCTCCATAACGGACTCGCCGGTGCCCTTGTAGTCGAGCATCTCAGCAGCCGCGGTCTTCAGTACGCTTTCGGGCAGCATCGAGGGACCTGCCGAAAAATTGTAAACTCTTGCCATAATATATACCTCCTAAATATGATGACTATTAGTAAACCGCTTTTCGGTTTATTACATACTAATAATACCAGTTACAATTATATGACAATTCACCCGTTAATTCAATAACAAACGGCGATTCGGGCATAGTAATTTTTCAGAAAATCCCTGCCATTTTTATACATTTTGCAAAAAATCCGTCGAAATCTAACAAATTGTAATGAAGTATAACATCTTTTTAGGGACAAAGAGATAAGAGTGAGGAGTTAGGAGTGAGGAGTTAGGAGTTATGGGTGGGCGTTGCCCACACCCGATTGCTATTGTATCAACCAAACACAACCGTATTATAACATTTGAATCAAAATGCGAAGCATTTCCCGCAACTCCTCACTCCTAACTCCTCACTCCTAACTAAAAAAAAGAGCCGCCGCGTTTTTACACGCAGCAGCTCCGTAATCTCAATCACTTATTGAGTTAAACAGTCCCCAAAACGCCTTATGCGCCATATAGATATCCGCCTTGGAGATGACCTCAAAGGGCGCGTGCATGCACAGCACCGCTACGCCGAGATCGACCACATCGACGTTCATGTTAGCGACGTACTTCGCGATGGTACCGCCGCCGCCGATATCAACCTTGCCCAGCTCGCCGACCTGCCACTTGACGTCGTTCTTTGCGAGCATGGCGCGGATCTCGCCCATAAACTCGGCTGATGCGTCGGAGGTGTCGTACTTGCCGCCGTGACCGGTGTACTTGCTGATAACAACGCCCTCGTTGATGAAGGAGCAGTTCTTTGCCTCATACACGGACGGGAAGGTGGGGTCAAACGCCGCGTTGACATCCGCTGACAGGCACTTTGACTTACTCAGCACACGATAACCCTCATTGCCGTCCTGCTTTGCCAGATCATAGATGAAGTATCGGAGAAAATCGCTCTGCATGCCGGTGTTGCCGTCAGAACCTGTCTCTTCCTTATCGGTCAGATAGGTGATGCAGGTGCACTCGGGCAGCTTGGTGTCGAAGATCGCGGTGACAGACGGATAAGCACAGCACTTGTCGTCGTGACCGTAACCGCCGATCATGGAGCGGTCAAAGCCGACGTCACGGGTCGGATACGCGGGACAGAAGTTCAGCTCCGCGGAGAGGAAGTCGTTTTCTTCAATGCCGAAGCGGTCGTTGAGGATCTTCATCACATTTAGCGCGACGAGATCCTTTTCATCGCTGTCGTCATAGGGACGCGAGCCGACAAGGATGTTCAGATCCTCGCCCGTAAAGAGCTTTGACACGGTCTTCATAGCGCCCTCGCGGTCGAGGTGCGGCAGCAGATCGGTGATCAGGAAGCACTCGTCCCTGGGATCGTCGCCGATGTGGATATCCACGGTCGAGCCGTCGAGCTTGACCACTCTGCCGTGCAGGGCGAGCGGCACAGTCGTCCACTGATATTTTTTGATGCCGCCGTAGTAGTGGGTCTTGAACAGCGCCAAACCATTGTCCTGATACAGCGGATTGGGTTTCAGATCAATGCGCGGCGAGTCGATGTGCGCGATCGCCAAACGTACACCATTCGAGGTGCCGTTCTTGCCGATGACCGCCAGACCGATCGCCTTCTCACGGTTGATCACATAGACTCTGTCGCCGGGCTGATAAGAGCCGTCGGGGTCAAATTCGACAAAGCCCTCTTTCTCAGCCAGCGCCTTGACATAAGCTACCGCCTCGCGTTCGGTGCGGGCGTTGTCGAGGAACTTTTTGTAATCCTCACAGTAAGCGTCCGCCTGAGCGAGCACCTCTGCCGAGTAGGTCGCCGCGCCGCGGCGTTCCTTCATCATCAGTTTTTCTCTGAGTTCTTTTGCATTTTCACTCATATTGTACCTCCTGTAAATGGATAACGGTTAACGGATAACGGTTAACGGTGAAGGGAGGGCTTTGCCCTCACCCATTTTTATCGATCAAAAATCCACATGGGTTTTCCCACAACCGTTCTCTGTTCTCCATTCTCCGTTCTCCGGAATTATTGATAATATAATTTTTGATATAGATCATACGCGTGGCCGACACGCTCGACGTAGTTCGCGGTCTCCTCATACGGGATGTTCGACAGCGTTTTGCCGTCGGGCGAAATGTTCGGATCCTGCAGCCAGCCGTCCACGGTCGTCGTGCCCGCGTTATAGGCGGCGACAGCGGTATCGCGCACGCCGTACTTTTTGAGCAGCACCGACAAAAGATAGGTGCCGTAGCGGATGTTGATATCGGGATCCTTGAGCGAGTCGGTGGTATAGATCACCTGCCCGTCCAAACTCTCCTGCAGCCAGTCAAAGGTAGAGGGCATCAGCTGCATCAAGCCCAGTGCGCCCGCGGAGCTCTCCACTTCGGGACGAAAACCGCTCTCGGTACGGATGACTGCAAACACGAGCGGCTCTTCCACGCCGAACTCGGTCGCGTATTTGTGTACCTGTTCGCCATACTGCTGTTGATAAAACAGGCTGTATACCTTGCCCTTCGTTCCCTTATAGTTTGTGTCGGAAACGAAAAAGAATACCAGCACGCCCACAAACAACAGGAGTACGAACGTCACCAGAAAACCGATCGCTCCGTGACCCTTGGTCTCGCGTGAATGTCGTCCGCTATATCTTCTGCTCATCCGCGCACCACCTTTCGCCGTATTGCCGCACCGCGTCCGAAAACGCCTGAGCGGAACCGTTATTATATAGTATATCGTCGCAGTGGTCGATAAAGAACTGTTCACTGAGCTGTGCCGACATCCGACGCTCTGCCTCTTCCCTGCTCAGGCCGTCACGCTGCATGATTCTTTCTCTACGGATCTTCGGATCGGCGAGAATGCCGACAATGCGGCAGCAGAACACATCCTCATGCGCTTCAAAGAGTTGGGACGCGTCAAAGATGACGATATCACTGTCGGATTCATTCGCCTGCATGAGCATGATCTCACTGATCTTGGGATGGGTGATATGGTTGAGTGTTTCGGTATTTTCGGGCGTTGAGAACGCGATCTTCGCGACAAGCTGTCTGTTCAAACTTCCGTCGGGCAGGAGTACGTCGCCGAACGCGGCGCACAGCATCGCCTTCACTTCACTGTCCTCGACCGCGCGTCGGGCGGCTTCATCCGCGCTGACGACGGGGAATCCGCTTTCGCTGAGCAGCTTTGCCGCTTCACTCTTCCCCGCGCCTGTCTGTCCGGTCAAGCCGATGATCCGCTTCTCGGGCAGGTCGATGACCTCGAACGCCGCCGCGCGGATCAGGCGGTTATACAGCGCCATACCGACGCCTGTCGCCTTGGGACAGTGGGCATAGACGGTGTGGACGTCCTCAAGATCATCCACCGCCCGGAGCGCGTCAAAGAGTGCCTGTGCCTGTGCTTTCTCATCCTCCATGCCGCCGATCGTGATACAGGGCATATTGAGCTGCGGCTTATCCTCATCATAGCACAGCGCCGCGACATGCGGATCACGGGCATACAGTCGATTCATATAGGTCAAATAGCGCTCGTCACTGCCGCGCAGCAATACGACCCTTGTGCGGGGCGCGTAATGCTTGTACTTCATGCCGGGCGACGAGGCTTTTTCATTGTTTTCCAATTGATGGAGCACCGCGTGGTCAACCTCGATCGCGCCGATGACGGCTTCGATCTCCTCACGCGTGATCAGCCCGGGACGCAAAATACGCGGCGTATCGGTCGCAAGCGTGATGACGGTGCTCTCCACGCCGACAGAGCAGCTGCCGCCGTCGATGACCGCCTCGATCCTGCCCTCCATGTCGTCGATGACATGCTGCGCCGTGGTCGGACTGGGCTTGCCCGAGGTGTTCGCGGAGGGCGCCGCTAACGCCAAGCCACTTGTTTTGAGCAGCTTTTGCGCGTCGGGATGGGACGGGATGCGGATCGCAACGGTGCTGAGCCCCGCGCTGACCTCATCGGGGATCACATCCCCCTTGGGCATGATGATGGTAAGCGGTCCAGGCCAGAAGGCTTCGGCGAGCTTGACCGCCTTTTCGGGAATCTGTGAAACAAGGCGCAAACGTCCGATATCGGAAAAATCCGCGACATGGACGATCAGCGGGTTATCCATCGGACGACCCTTCGCCTCAAAAATGCGGCGTACCGCCTCACCGTCCAGCGCGTTCGCCGCCAAGCCGTAGACCGTTTCGGTAGGCATAGCAACCAGCCCGCCCTCACGCAGGATGGCGGACGCCTTGTCGATATCCGATTGTGTATTGGTTAAATGGTAAGTTTTCATCATATCAATCGTAGGGCGGGGGCTTGCTCCCGCCGAAACCTGTCTGATAAATCAATATTATAGGCAAAGTCGCTATTTCTTTGCTTCGCAATTGTCCTGCGGGACACGCTTCACAAACGTCCCTGCGGGACACGGCGGGAGCAAGCCCCCGCCCTACTATGCGTTCATTTGCTCCTTGAGTTGTTCCGCTCTCTGCGCGGTGACCAGCGCGTCGATGATCTCGTCGAGGTCGCCGTTCATGATCTCGTCCAATTTATACAGCGTCAAGCCGATACGATGATCGGTAACGCGGCTCTGCGGAAAATTATAGGTGCGGATCTTCTCACTGCGGTCACCCGAACCGATCTGGGAGCGCCTGTCGGAGGCGATCGCCTCATGCTGTTTATCCTGCTCGATCTTGAGCAGGCGCGATTTGAGCACCTTCATCGCCTTATCTTTGTTCTTGTACTGGGAGCGCTCATCCTGACATTCTACGACCATGCCCGTGGGCTTGTGGGTGATACGGATGGCGGAACTGGTCTTATTGATATGCTGACCGCCCGCGCCGGAGGAGCGGAAGGTATCGATCTCCAGATCATTCGGGTTGATATCCACCTCTACGTCATCCGCTTCGGGAAGGACAGCGACCGTCGCCGCCGAGGTATGGATACGCCCGGAGCTCTCTGTCTTGGGCACACGCTGAACGCGATGGGTGCCCGACTCGAACTTAAAGCGGCTGTAAGCGCCCGCGCCGCTGACGATAAAGGACACTTCCTTATAACCGCCGAGCCCCGTCTCATTGAGGTTGATGACCTCTATCTTGTAGCCCCTGCGCTCGGCGTACATACTGTACATGCGGTACAGATCATAAGCAAACAGCGAGCTTTCCTCGCCGCCCGTGCCGCCGCGGATCTCGACGATGACGTTGCGTTCGTCGTTTGGATCCTTGGGAAGAAGCAGGATCTTGAGCTCCTCCTCGAGCGCGGGCAAACTGCGCTTTGCGTCATCGAGCTCGATGGACGCAAGCTCCCTGAGCTCCTCATCGGAGGACGCGTCGTCGAGGATCATCAGGCTGTCCTCGATGGTCTGCTGCGCACTTTGATACTCGCGGTACTTCTTGACCACCGGCTCGATGGACGCGTACTCGCGCATCACCTCGCGGTAGCGGTCGGGGTCGGACACCACGTCCGGCTCATACATCCGCTTTTCCAGTTCGTTATATCGTTTATCAAATATCGCTAATCTGCTGAACATAATGTTTCCTTCGTCAAATGAATAATGAATACTGAAAACTGAAGAATGAATGGCGGGACACCCGCACCCGAAAATATAGAAATGTCCGAGCAAAGCGAGTCACCGGTATTTTTCAGTTTTCAATTTTCAGTCTTCAGTTTTCAGTCCTTCCCTGATGACTTTCCGTATATTTCTCTCGACCTTTTTGCGGGGCACCATGACCTCTCTGCCGCATTTTTGACAGCGGATCTTGAAATCCATGCCGACGCGCAGGACGAGGAAACGGTTATCGCCGCAGGGATGGGGCTTCTTCATGATCAATTCATCGTTGACGCGAATATCCATATGCCCCTCCTCTTTTTTTGTATCTGGAATATTATACCATATATTGGCAAGAAAAGCAAATAACGTTTCTGTCACTATTCAACATCTTGTGAAAATAGTCGAAATGCTTGACTATATATAGTTTTTGGAGTAAAATATAGGGTGATTTATAATAGGTTAGTACGGCGACCGTCATCCCCCGCATCATCCGTCAGTGCAAAAAGGCGCCGCCTGACCGATCATCAAAGGAAACATTATGGAAGAAAAACATTATTCACTCAAACACCGGTTCGCGTTCGGCGCGGTGACTGCCGCGTTATTCTGCTTTACGCTGCTGGTATACGGGCCGCTCTCGCTGTATGTAACCGGTAACGATGAAATGTGGTTCAGTTTTCGATCACTCCTCACTCCCGTCATCGTCGTATCGCTGATCGGCTTCATCGTGATGACCCTCCTGCTCTCACTGCCCAAGGGCGTGTTCCACAAGATCCTGTGCTGTCTGACGTTCGGCGTCTCACTGGGACTGTACATCCAGTGCAGCTTTTTCAACATCAGCTACGGCTCCGGTGTGCTGGACGGCTCCCAGATCGCGTGGATGGACTACACCACCTACGGCGCGATCGACTCGGCGATGTGGGCGGCATGTATCGCGATGCCCTTTGCGCTTTTCATGGTATTCAAGCACTCATGGCGGCGCGTATTGATCGTCGCATCGGTGATTATCATCATCACCCAGATCGCGGGGCTCTCGCTCGATCTGTACAAGAATCAGAATTCTCTCGACAAGCTCAGCCATGAGGTCACCACCGACGGCATCTATGAACTGTCGGATAAGGATAACACACTGGTGTTCATCCTCAGCTCCATGGATAAGGAGTACTATGACGCATACAAAAAGGAGCATCCCGAAGTCGAGAATCAGCTCAGGGGCTTTACCGAATACAGCAATGTAACGGCGACAGGCTCCGACTCGCTGGTATCGGTACCGGCGATGCTGACCGGTGAGGTCTACAAAAAGGACGTCAAATACACGGAATATGTCAACGGCGCATGGAACGCCAACAACGCCTTTGACGTACTGCAAAAGTACGACGCCGACATCCGCGTCTATGCCGATGACAAATACTTCGGCAATTCGGCGGTACGCAAGGTAGACAATATCTCCGACCGTGCCAAGGACAAGGACGCGTATAAGGTCATCGGCTCCACCATGTACCGCTACACACTCTATAACGCGGTTCCCCACTATATGAAGCAGCTCTTTTGGATGAGTCTGAGCGACTACTCCAGCTTTAAGAGCAACAACACCTATAACCCCGACGCCGACGACAAGTTCTTTGGCGATTATGATAAGGCAGAGGGCTTTACCTACACCGACAAGTACCCCTCTGCGGTACGCGTCTATCACCTCAAAGGCGCCAAAGCGCCCTACCGACTGACCTCACAGGGCGAGAAGGATCCCGACGGCACCTCGCGCACAGAACAAATCGAGGGTGAATTCAGCTGTATCTTCAAGATGATCGACGACCTCAAGAGCAACGGCAAGTTCGAGAACGCGCAGATCATCATCACTGCCGACAACGGCAACGAGGACTACAACCAACGCCCGATGCTGCTGTACAAGGACAAGAACGCCATCGATGTCTACCGCACCAGTGAAGCGCCCGTGACCCTCTTTGACCTTCCCGCGACCCTTGCCTCGACCGTAACCAAGGATTACAAAAAGATCGGCACGGGTCTGAGCTTTGAGGACGCGGAAAAATCCGCTCCCAAGCGTGAACGCTTCTTCTACCGCAGCGTAGGCTCCAACGCGCAGTCCCGCATCGAGGAATATCTGATCAACTCCGCAAAGCTCGATTCCAAATCGATCAAGCTGACCAACAGCTATCTGCTCAACGGCGGCGTTGTAGAAAACTATGTACTGGGCAAGGAGCTGACCTTCACCGAGGATGAGACCGCCGCGATGTACTGTAAATCCGGCTTCGGTCACACCAACGGCTGGCGCACCATCATCAACGGCAAGACCGCCCAGATGGAGATCCCCCTCGATGATCTGCCCGGCAACCTCAGCGACCTGCACGCGTATTTCAATGTTCTCAACGTCTATGAGGAGACCGACTGTGTCATCACTGCCAACGACGTGACTGTTTACAACGGCAGACTGGGCAATGACGCCCGCAACCACGGTCTGAACTTCCTGATCCCCACCGATGTGATCGGCAGGGATAAGACCATCCGCCTGACCTTCAACTTCCCCGAATTGCACGAGGACACCGACGTCATGGCACTGACCTCGTTCAAGATCTATAAGCAGTGACGGAATCGGAGAACGGTTAACGGTGAACGGTTAACCGTGTCGGGAAACGCTGACGCGTTTTTGATTGGAATAACGGCAAATATAATAATACGTCCGCGACTCTGTGTTGCGGACGTTTTGTTTATCATCACATTTTTTCAGAGGATATTACAAATCAGGTGAGGGCGGAGCCCTCCCTTCACCGTTAACCGTTCACTGTTCTCCGTTAACCATTCAAAAAAAGAGCCGCTGCGTTTCCGCAACAGCTCTTTCTGAATTACATTGAATACGTTAAATCATAACGCCTGTACGGCACCGCCGTTGATGTTGGTTCCATCAACTACAACGTATCAAAAGGCGGAATAAGGGCACACGTGCCCACACGTGCCTTAAGCTAAGTGACCCTTTGCCGTGATGACCTCGATGACCTGATCGACGTACTTCTCACAGACTTCGTCACTGCCTGCCTCGACCATAACGCGGATGACGGGCTCGGTGCCGCTCTCACGGACAAGGATTCTGCCGTCCTCACCGAGTTCGTCGGCAACCTTCTTGACAGCCGCCTGCACATCGGGGTCGTTCTGCGCGTCAGGCTTAGACTTGACGCGTACATTCTTCAATACCT
Organism: uncultured Clostridia bacterium; assembly: GCA_946407065.1. Taxonomy (GTDB): domain Bacteria; phylum Bacillota; class Clostridia; order Oscillospirales; family Acutalibacteraceae; genus Ruminococcoides. Next base: position 117,390 of record CAMJMQ010000003.1, read on the forward strand.
GCGGATAGAATACACAGGGTGCCGCCAGCTCGCTCATGGGCTTCTCCTTGGCGAGCATGACCTCCATCATTTTCAGAGAGGTCAGGATACCGTCGCCGGTGGTGGCATACTTGCTGAAGATGATGTGACCGCTCTGCTCACCGCCGATACGGTTGCCGGTCTGCACCATGTTCTCATAGACATACTTGTCGCCGACAGCAGTCTTCTCATACTCGATGCCGACCTTGTCGAGCGCCTTGTACAGTCCGAAGTTACTCATAATGGTGGTAACGACCTTGTTGTTCAAGAGCTTACCGCGCTCCTTCATATACAGACCGTAGACATAGAGGATATGGTCGCCGGTGACGACGTTACCCTTTTCATCCACGCACAGGCAGCGATCAGCGTCGCCGTCATAGGCAAAGCCGATATCCAGTCCCTTTTCGACCACAAACTTCTGCAAGTGCTCGATATGGGTGGAGCCGCAGTCGGTGTTGATATTATAGCCGTCGGGGCTGTCGTTCATGACATAGGTCTTGGCGCCCAGCGCGTTGAACACGCCCTTCGCGATGCTCCACGCAGCGCCGTTCGCGCAGTCCAGACCGACCTTGACGCCCTTAAAGCTGTACTTGCTCATCGAGATCAGGTAGCCGATGTAACGGTTACGACCTTCGACATAGTCAACGGTTCTGCCGATATTCTCGCGCTCAGCGACAGGGATCTCGAGCTTGCCGTCGATGTATTCCTCGACCTTCAAGAGGGTCTCTTCCTCCATCTTCTCACCGTTGCCGTTGAGCACCTTGATGCCGTTGTCATAGAACGGATTGTGAGAGGCGGAGATCATGATACCGCAGTCGAAGTCGTCGGTGCGGGTGATGTAAGCGACAGACGGAGTGGTGGTGACGTGCATGATGTAAGCGTCAGCGCCGCTTGCCATCAAACCGGTGCACAGCGCATACTCAAACATATACGAGGAGCGTCTGGTATCCTTACCAATCAGCACCTTCGCCTTTTTACCCTGATTCGCGCCGTAGTACCAGCCGAGGAAACGGCCGATCTTGATCGCGTGGTCAAAGGTCAGATCCTTGTTCGCTTCACCGCGGAAGCCGTCTGTACCAAAATATTTACCCATGGGAATTACCTCTTTTCTACGATTTCACCGCTGTTTTTCCAAATACAGTTCTCGGGAACCACACCGCGCACGCAGGAGGTCGGATAAACGTTGGAGTGTCTGCCGATCACGGTGCCGGGGTTGCATACGGCGTTACAGCCGACCTCGACATAGTCGCCGAGCATCGCGCCGAATTTTTTGAGTCCCGTTTCGATCTTCTCGGTGCCGTTGTGAACGACAACGAGCTGTTTGTCGGACTTGACGTTCGAGGTGATGGAACCGGCTCCCATGTGGGAGAAGTAGCCTAAAATCGAATCGCCGACATAGTTATAATGCGGGGTCTGAACGTGATCGAAGAGGATGACGTTTTTGAGCTCCGCGGAGTTGCCGACAACGCAGTCCGCGCCGACCAGAGCCGAGCCGCGGATGAACGCGCACTGACGCACCTCGGTGTTCGGTCCGATGATGCAGGGAGCGCCGAGATAGGCGGAGTCAAAAACCTTGGCGGTCTTATGTACCCACACCTGAGGGGCTCTCTCTTCATAGTCATCGCCGAGGGTTTCGCCCAGCGCGATGATCATGTCCTTGATCCCCTTTAAAGCCTCCCAAGGATAGGTGAATTGGGAAAGATATTCGCTCGCGAGCGTGTGGTCAAGGTCATATAAATCCTTAATGGTATACATAGGTTTACAGTCTCTCTTTCTTCTCGATATCGAGGAAGTATTTGTAAGCGCCGACGGTCAGCTCGTCGCATGCCGCCTCATCACAGGCGATGATCGCGCCGTTGTGCATCTGCAGAGCGGAGCAGGTCCACTTGTGGCTGACAGAACCCTCTACGGTCTCAGCCAGTGCCTTCGCCTTGTTATGGCCGTTGATCAGGATCAGCACTTCTTTAGAATCGGTAACGGTACCTACGCCGACAGACAGTGCCTGAGCGGGAACAGCCTCGGGATCGTTGCCGAAGAAGCGGGAGTTGACGATGCGGGTGTCGGTGGTCAGGTTGCGGACACCGGTGCGGGAAGCAAGGCTGGTGAACGGCTCGTTGAACGCGATATGACCGTCAACGCCGATACCGCCCATGAACAGGTCGATGCCGCCGTAGGCAGCGATCTTCTCTTCATAGCGTGCGCACTCACCCTCGGGATCGTCGGTCATGCCGTTGAGGATGTTGATGTTCTCGGGCTTCATGTCGACCAGATGATCAAAGAAATTGTCGTGCATGAAGTACCAGTAGCTCTGGTCATGCTCGTGGGGCAGGCCGAGATACTCATCCATGTTGAAGGTCACAACGTTCTCAAAGCTGACCTCACCCGCCTTGTTCATGCGGATAAGCTCCTTGTACACGCCGATGGGAGAAGAGCCTGTGGGCAGACCGAGAACGAAGGGACGATTCAAAATCAGACCGGTCTTGTGATTGTTGATTTTGTCTGCGATATATTTCGCAGCCCACTTGCACATATTATCGTAATTTTCCTGAATAACAACTCTCATAATAGTTACCTCCGTAAAAGTAATAGTTTTATGTTAAGTCAAAGATAGTGAGAGACTCTCTGTTACAGTGTTGATTCTGCTTTTTCGTTTCTCCCTGACGACATATCTCTACGCAATGATTTATGTAAAATACCTTCCGAGTATTACTAAAAGCTGCCCCTTGCAGCCTATTAATGAAACCACCGTGCGTGATTTCGGTTAAGTTTGCGTATTTGCCGTGGCGGCATCCGCCGAATCTTTCGATAACCGCCAAACCTCGTCAACCAATTACGGTCCCGGCGCTAACAGACCTCATAACCTCCTTTGGGAGGGCTGTTTTACTGCATGGTATATATGTATACACCATACGTTAAAATTTTATCATAAGCAGGTGTAAAAGTCAAGAAAACCACATCGAAACCCTATCGGCAGAATGGTATAAATTTATCGCTTTAATGTGCTGATTTTTATGGAATTGTAAATAATGGATAGTTGAAAGTGGAAAGTGGAAAGTGTTGGGAAAGACTTCGTCTTTTGGATTTATATAACGACATAAAACAATAACGCCTACTACCCTTTGAAATAAGCAGTAAGCGTTATTTGATAAATATAGGTTTTCAGTTATACATATACAAAACGGGTGAGGGCAACGCCCTCCCTCAACTTTCAACTATCAACTACCAACTTTCAACTCATCAATACCCCTTCGGGTTGTTCTTCTGCCAGTTCCAGCTGTCGCGGCACATCTCGTCGATGCCGTACTGCGCGGTCCAGCCCAGTCCCTCTTTGGCCTTAGTAGGATCGGCATAGCACTCGGCGATATCGCCCGCACGGCGGGGCTTGATGTCGTAGGGGATCTCGATATCGTTGACCTTCATGAAGGCGTTGACGATATCCAGCACGCTGTAGCCGACGCCGGTGCCGAGGTTGAAGATCTCGGTGCCCTTGTGCGCCGCCGCATAGTCGATCGCCTTGAGGTGACCCTGCGCCAGATCGACGACATGGATATAATCACGCACGCCGGTGCCGTCGTGGGTGGGATAATCGTTGCCGAATACGCCGAGGCGCTCGAGCTTGCCGACAGCCACCTGCGTGATATAAGGCATCAGGTTATTGGGAATGCCGTTGGGATTCTCACCGATCAGACCGCTCTTGTGCGCGCCGATGGGATTGAAATAGCGCAGCAGCACTACGCTCAGCTCGGGATCGGCAGTCGCCGCGTCGGTCAGGATCTGCTCATTCATGTATTTTGTCCAGCCGTAGGGGTTGGTACAAGAGGTCGGCATACCCTCCTTGAGCGGCACTTCCTCGGGGATACCGTAAACGGTCGCGGATGAACTGAACACGAAGTTGTGTACACCGCGCTTTTTCATCACCTCCAAGAGGGTGAGAGTGGTATCGATGTTGTTGCGGTAGTAGCGCACGGGGATGGCACAGCTCTCGCCTACCGCCTTAAGTCCCGCGAAATGCACCACCGCGTCAAAGCTCTCTCTCTGGAACATCGCGTCCACCGCGGAGCGATCCGCGACGTCCAGATCATAGAGGATGGGACGGGTGCCGGTGATGGTCTCGATACGGTCGATGACCTTGGGCGAGCTGTTATCGAAGTTGTCGGCGATGACGACCTCATGACCCGCTTCGATCATTTCCACAGCGGTATGGCTGCCGATGTATCCGGCGCCGCCGGTGAGTAATACTTTCATGTTAACCTCCTTTTTTGGGGAGAACGGTGAACGGTGGATGATTCTCGCTTTGCTCGGTCATTTTTATCAATAAACGCATAGCGTCTCCCTTAACCGTTCTCTGTTCTCTATTCTCTGTTCTCTTTTATCCTGCATTATGGTGGAACGTATCCACCATGCTTTCGAGCTTCTTGACGGTCGCGTCATTGTCATTGGTCTCGACGATCTCATGCAGCTCATCGAGCTGCTGATTGAGTTGATCGGAATCGACGTCGATCTGGTTGCCGATGAAGATCTTCTTGTTATCGGTCTTTTGCAGACCCTCTTCATCCATCAACAGCTCCTCATAGAGTTTTTCGCCGGGGCGCAAGCCGGTAAACTTGATCTCTACATCACGATACGGCACCTTGCCGTACATGCGGATCAGGTTTTCGGCGAGGGTGGTGATCTTGACAGGATCGCCCATATCGAGAACGAATATCTCTCCGCCGTTGGCGATCGCGCCCGCCTCCAGCACCAGCGATACCGCCTCGGGGATGGTCATGAAGTAGCGGATGATATCGGGGTGGGTGACGGTGACGGGTCTGCCCGCCTCGATCTGTCGACGGAACAGCGGGATAACGGAACCGTTGGAGCCGAGGACGTTACCGAAACGTGTGGTGACGAATTCGGTCTTGCCGCCCTTGCGGGAATGGTTCTGCACGATCATCTCACAGCAGCGCTTGGTCGCGCCCATGACGTTGGTGGGATTGACCGCCTTATCGGTGGAGATCATGACAAAGCGCTCCACCTCGTATTTTTCAGCAAGGTTGACCATGTTGAGCGTACCGAAGATATTGTTCTTGACAGCCTCGGTCGGCGATACCTCCATCAGCGGAACATGCTTATGTGCCGCCGCGTGGAACACGACCTGCGGATGATATTCGGCAAAGATGCTGTCCATCTTCGCGTAGTCGCGCACGGACGCGATCAGGGTAACGAGATTCAGGCTGTCGCCGTACTCGATGTACAGCTCCTGCTGGATATCATAGGCGTTATTCTCATAGATATCCACAATGATGATCTGTTCGGGGCTGTACTTAGCGATCTGGCGCACCAACTCGGAGCCGATGGAACCGCCGCCGCCCGTGACCATACAGATCTTGCCGTTGATAAAATCGCGGATCTTCTTTTTGTTGAAGGTGATCGGCGGTCTGCCGAGCAGATCCTCGATCTTGATGTCCTTGACCTGCGAGAGGATCTGATGCGAATCGTCATCCTGGAACAGCTGGCTCAGATAGGGTACCGTCTTGATACGGCAGCCGGATTCGGAGCAGTAGCCCATGATGCGCTTGCGCTCCTCTTCGGTACAGGAGGGGATCGCGAAGATCACGAGGTCGATGTTGTATTGACGACAGACAAGCGGGATATCCTTGGTGAGTCCGACGACCTCCACGCCCATCAGCTTGGTATGATACTTAGACGGATCATCATCCACCAGACACACCGGCAGGATCATGTTGGAAGGGTTGTTCGGATCCTGTCGGGCGAATTTGATCTCCTGCAGGATCATACGCGCGGCATTACCCGCGCCGACGATCAGGGTGCGGTCATATTCTTCATTCTCGAACTCACCCGCCTGGATCAGATGCACCACCGTGTTGCGGAAGGCAATACGGAAGATGCAGATCGCCGCAACGCTCAGGATCGTATCCAAAGCCATAAACTCCACTGTCGGGGGTTTACTCATCAGGTTCATGAACAAAAAGCTGAGCCCTAAGCCGAGTACGACCGCTAAGCCGCACATAGCGATATCGCCGGCTTTCAGATCACGCCAAACCTTGTTGTACGCGCCGAACACAAACAGGAAAAAGAAGCAAAACAACATGCCCATGCCGATTACGCCGACGATGCGGACCGGCTGCACGGCAACACCCATTGTATTGCCGCGGGTCATAATACCGTACCACCCGAGCAGCATGTTACTGAGCAGTGCCGATATTGCGATCAATGCCGCGTCGGCAAGCATCAGAAAGATTTTTCTGACATTCATTTTTTTCATAATCAAACCCTTTTTCTATCTAAACTATTGTTAATGCACACAATAAATCATGATAATTATACCGCATACTATGGATAAAGTCAATCATTTTTCACAGCTCGTATGATGATAGAAAAGTCGCATGATTATCGCCCGATCCGCCCGCATATTTCACCTCGGAGAACCATATACTTTACCAGAATCCGTGCGGCGAAACCCACATGACAACGTTATGCTTTTCGTTTTCTCCGCACCACACTCAGGGAGGTTTCCATGAAAGGGATCTTAGAAGACCGCGCCGTCCGATTAGGCGAATATATCATCGAGCATCAATCTACCGTGCGCGACACCGCGGCGGTATTCGGCATCAGCAAATCCACCGTACATAAGGACATCACCACACTGCTCCCGAAATTGAACGCGGGACTGTACAAAGAGGTACGCGCCGTGCTGGACGTCAACAAAGAAGAACGCCACCTAAGGGGCGGTGAGGCGACCAAGCATAAGTATGAGATGCTTAAGAGAATGAGGAGTGAGGAGTGAGGAGTTAGAAGTTAGGAGTGAGGAGTTGATGGAGGGCTTCGCCCTCACCCAATATAATTGCAAGGAAACATTTCGTTGCGTTTTAATAGGAGCCAAATAAAAAACGCGATCACCCGTTTCCCGAAACCCCTCACTCCTAACTCCTCACTCCTAACTGAAACAACTTCTCACTACAACAGTTCCTCACCAAAGCAACTACTAACTTGTCCATTTCCCCTCTTTACATTCTCTATTTTAGGGTGTATAATATATTCTGTATAAATAGGGCGAACATTGTTCGCTTTCATACAGGAGATATGTCTTATGATGAATATACCCTTTTCCCCTCCCGATATCGGAGAGGATGAGATCGCGGAGGTCGTAGATACCCTGCGTTCCGGTTGGATCACCACCGGCCCCAAAACCAAGCTCCTCGAGCAGGAGATCGCCAAGAAATGCAACACCAAAAAGGCGGTGTGTCTGTCGAGCCAGACCGCCTGCGCAGAGATGACCCTGCGTTTGCTCGGCGTAGGCCCCGGCGACGAGGTCATCGTGCCTACCTACACCTACACCGCCTCGGCGTCCATCATCTACCATGTCGGCGCGACGCCGGTGATGATCGACTGCAAGCAGGATTCCTACGAGATGGATTATGACAAGGTGGAGGAGGCAATCACCCCCAAGACCAAGGTTATCATCCCCGTTGATCTGGCGGGCATAGTATGCGATTATGACCGCATCTTTGAGATCGTCGAGAAGAAGCGTTCCCTCTTCAAGCCCTCCGAAAACCCGATCCAGCTCGCGCTCGGACGCGTCATCGTCATGGCTGACGCCGCTCACGCCTTCGGCGCGCAGTGGCACGGCAAGATGTGCGGTTCCATCGCCGATTTCACCAACTTCAGCTTCCACGCGGTCAAGAACATGACCACTGCCGAGGGCGGCGCCGCGACATGGCGCGAGATCCCCGGCGTCGACAGCAACGAGCTGTACAAGAAATACATGCTGATGACCCTGCACGGTCAGACCAAGGACGCGTTCACCAAGGACAAGGGCACCTCGTGGGAGTATGACGTCGTCAACACCCAGTACAAGTGCAATATGCCCGACGTGCTCGCGGCGATCGGACTGGCACAGATGCGCCGCTACGATCAGATGCTCAACCGCCGCCACGAGCTGATCGCCCGCTACAACAAGGCGTTTGAGGACTTGAACATCCAGGTGCTCGACCACCGCGGCGTCGATCACCGCTCCAACGGACACCTGTACTTCGTGCGCTTCTTAGGTAAGGACGCTGAATTCCGCAACCGCTTCTATGACGAGATGAAGCAGCGCGGAGTAAACTGCAACGTCCACTTCAAGCCGCTGCCGATGATGAGCGCCTATAAGCAGAAGGGCTTTGATATCGTGGACTACCCCTATGCCTATAATATGCACAAGAATCAGCTGACCCTGCCCATGAACTCCGTGATGACGGATGAAGAGGCGCAGTATGTGATCGACACCTTTATCGAGGTGTACAATAAGTTAACGAAATAAAAAAAAGAGGCTGCATAGGCAGCCTCTTTTGAAATGGAAATACAGTCTTATCCGACCTTTTCCGTATATTTCAACCCCTCCTCACTATAAGTTTAAAAAATGTTCACTATTTTAAAAAATAATATATTATAATGTAAAAAAGAAAACGATAAAACAGAAACCGTGAGGTAACACTATGAACAATCGAAAGATCCTTATCGTAGACGACGATCAGAACATCTGCGAGCTCTTACGCCTCTACATCGAGAAAGAGGGCTACACCACCGCGATCGCCAACGACGGCGAACAGGCGCTGGCGCTCTTTGAGCGTGAACAGCCCGCGCTGGTACTGCTCGACATCATGCTGCCCAAGATGGACGGCTGGCAGGTATGCCGGGAGATCCGCAAAACCTCCGACTGTCCCATCATCATGCTCACTGCCAAGGGCGAGGTATTTGACAAGATCCTCGGTCTGGAGCTGGGAGCGGATGACTATGTGGTCAAGCCCTTTGAGGCAAAAGAGGTCGTCGCGCGCATCCGTGCCGTCCTGCGCAGGATGGGCAACACCGAAGAAGAAGCCGTCAAGGAAGTCCGCTGGGACAAGCTCGTCATCAACCTGACCAACTATGAGCTGATCGTCGACGGCAAACAGATCGACACCCCGCCCAAGGAGCTGGAGCTGCTCTATCACCTCGCGTCCAACCCGAACAAGGTGTTCACACGCGATCAGCTGCTCGACCAGGTCTGGGGCTTTGAATACTACGGCGACAGCCGTACCGTAGACGTACACGTAAAACGCATCAGAGAGAAAATCGACGGCGTCTCCGACAAATGGGAGCTGCGCACCGTCTGGGGAGTAGGCTATAAATTTGAAACAAAAGGCTGATCAACCGAACAAACAATCCGCTTCATTCCGCGGAAAAGCGCCGTACTTTCGCGTGCGGCGATCCCTCTTTAAAAAATATCTGATCTTCGGCATCTCGATCCTTTTGACCAGCTTCATCGCGCTGAGCGTGACCATGTACATCTTTGTCAACCAATACTGGGAAGAACAAAAGAAGAAGTCGCTGCTCGATAACGCCCACAAAGTGGCTGAGGCGATCACCACCTATTCGTACATCATCCCGTCGGTCCACTCACTGGTCATCGACGAGCATTCTCCGGTCGGCATCACGGTCGGCAGTATCTCCAAAAGCCTCGACGCCGACATCCTGATCACCGACAACAAGGGCATATGTCTGTATTGCTCGGAAAAGGACGACTGTATCCACAAGACCCGCGCCTTCCCCTCCAAGGTGCTGCTCGAGACCACCCCGGGCGAGTACTTTTCCTCGGGCACGCTGGACGGATACTATTCCGACAACCGCTACACGGCGGGCGTACCGATCGTGCTGGATTCCGAATCAAGCCCCTCGGCGTTCTGTTATGTCACCACCAAAGCGACCTTCCTCTCGGGACTGCCGGTCACCTTCCTGCAGATCTTCCTGACCGCGGCGGCTGTGATGCTGATCATCATTATCATCTTTGTCGCGTTCATGTCCTACAGCATGACAAAGCCGCTCAAGCAGATGTCCGCCGCCGCCAAGAAATTCGCGGTCGGCGATTTCTCGGCGCGCGTCAATGTCACCTCCGACGATGAGATCGGTGAACTGGCGACCGCCTTCAACTACATGGCGGACAGTCTGGCGTCCAGCGAGGGCATGCGCCGCTCCTTCATCTCGAACGTATCACATGAGCTCAAAACGCCGATGACGACCATCGCGGGCTTCATCGACGGTATGCTTGACGGCACTATCCCGCCCGAGCGCCACGATCACTACATGAAGATCGTATCCACCGAGGTCAAGCGCCTGTCCCGGCTGGTGACCTCCATGCTCAACCTCTCGCGTATCGACCGCGGTGAATTAAAGGTCAACCGTCAAAAGTTCGACATGTTCTCGCTGATCATCACGATCCTCGCGAGCTACGAGCAAAAGATCATCGCCCGCAAGCTGCACATCACGGGGCTGGAGGACTTTCGCAGTATCGTGGTCGACGCCGACCCCGATCTGATGTACCAGGTCGTGTATAACCTGATCGAGAACGCGGTCAAGTTCACCAACGAAGGCGGCACCATCCACTTCGGTGTGGAAGAGACCCGCTATGACGTATCCGTCAGCATCTCCAACACCGGCCCCGGCATCCCGCCGGAGGATATCCGGTTCGTCTTTGACCGCTTCTATAAAACCGACAAGAGCCGCAGTATCGATAAGAAAGGTATGGGTCTGGGCCTGTTCATCGCCAAGACCATCATGCGCTTACACGGCGGCGACATCTATGTCGATTCCCGCGTCAACGAATTCACCACGTTCACTATCCGTCTGCCGAAGACCGTTCAGCAGAGTCCCGATACGAACAAGATAAAGGATCAACAGTACGTGGAAGCGACCGTTGACAATGAAACGGAAGAATAATTCTTTTTTCGAATCATAATATAGTTACTCCGCCGCGTATCGCCCACGGTAACGCGGTCAAGAAACGATCGTGGGCGGAAAGGAAAGGTATTTGATATGGACGATCTCACGCCGAAAAAGGCTTATCATCCCGAAGAAGAATACGAATCTCTGGAAATCGAGCAAAAACACTTTGCGGCAGAAAATGCAGCAACCGACAGCGAGGCTGTTTCACAGTCCGCCGCTGCCGATACTCCCTTGACAGCAGAAAAACCGCCTGTCGAGGATAAAATACCCGAACCCGTGCAGGAAACGGCGGTACCGCCGCAGGCACAGGCGCAACAGCAATCGCCTCCCGCACAACCCGCACAGTCGGTGCAACAGCCCGCGGCTTATCCGAACACGGCGCCGCCCTACGGCTGCTATCCTTTCTACCCGCAGCCGATGCAGCAACCGGTACAGCAACCGATGCAACAACCGGTGCAGTATTACTACCCTAACACGGGTTATCAGCAGCAGCCGGTCTATCCGCAGACTGCTCCCCAACCCGAGCCACCCATCCGAGAGGTACAGCCCTATGCGCCCATGCCGAGCCAGGCGCCGACCGCTGCTCAACCGGTGAACCAAAAGCCGCAGAAGCAGCCGACCTCCACCGGCACCAAGGTGTTCATCATCATCCTGTGCGCACTGCTGGCGGCAATGGTTGTGGGCTTCGGCTTTTACGTCGCGAGTACACAACGCGACAAGGGTGATCCCGTACAAACGCCCGACAATCCCTTCTCCTTCGGAGATGACGGCGGAAGCGGCAACGGCGACTCCGAATACGGCGTCAATCCGTTCTCCTTCAACCAGAACGGCAGCTACACCGACGTTGAGGACACCATCACCCTGATCGCCGACAACGGCGAGACCCAGAAACGTGACAACGACAATCCCGATTCCGTCGGAGAGCCGGATGAGGACGCAAAGAACATAAAACTCGAGGATCTCCCCAAGGATAAGGACGACGACAAATATACCACCCAGAGCGCCTATAACACCGTCAGCGACAGCGTTGTGACCGTGGTTTGCTTCAAGGACAAGATCTCGGACAATACGAATGACGCCGTCGCGCAGGGCTCCGGTGTGATCATCTCATCGGACGGCTACCTGATCACCAACGCCCACGTCATCGGCAACAGCCGCGCCTATGCCGTCAACATCGTGATGAACAACGGCGACAAGCATCAGGCAAAGATCGTGGGCTTTGATACATGGACCGACCTCGCGGTGCTCAAGATCGACGCGAAGGATCTCAAGGCGGTCACCTTCGGTGATTCCGAGAAGATCAAGATCGGAGACGATGTGATCGCCGTCGGCTCCCCCGGCGGTGAAAAGTTTCAGAACACCCTCACAAGGGGCGTGATCTCCGCCGTTGACCGTGAGCTTTCCGTCAACAAGAACGTGCGTTACATCCAGAGTGACGCCGCGATCAGCCCCGGCAGCTCGGGCGGTCCGCTGTGCAACCTCTACGGTCAGGTGATCGGTATCACCACCGCCAAGGCGGTCGCCGAAAACTTTGAGAGCATGAGCTTCTCTATCCCCTCCGCAACGGTGGAGCGGATCGTAGGCGATCTGATCCACTACGGCTATGTCAAGGGACGCACCCGCATCGGCTTCTCCGGTCAGGAGCTTGCCTCCGGTGATTACTCAGGCGCACCCGCAGGCGTACTCGTCGGCAAGATCGATTCGGAAGGCTCCCTCGCGGGCTCCGATATCAAAGAGGGCGATATCATCACGGAGCTGGACGGTCAGACGATCACATCCTTCCAGGATATCTACGATGTGCTCGACGACCACAAGCCCGATGACAAGGTCACCATCAAGGCAAAACGCCCCTCCGCGGCAATAAAATAAGTAATAGAACAAGCAAAAACAGCGCTTCCGCAAGGAGGCGCTGTCTTATTATGTTACTGAAAACTGTAGATTGAAAACTGAAAAATGAATAATGAATATCGTCAAGAAGCGTTTCAATTCATTTGTAGGGGAGGGGCTTGCTCCTCCCGCGGCAGTGCGCAGGATCATCAAATACACAAGTCAAAGGGAAGTATATCCTTTGCTTCGCACATACATTCTTGTAGATGAAACGTAACGGGAGCAGCAAGCCGCTCCCCTACAAATTCGCTGCAACGCTTTCTGTAGGGCGGGGGTGCTCCCCGTTGGGGAGACGTCACGAAGTGACAGTGGGGGAGGCGTCTCCGCCGAGGAATGCTCCCGCCGAAACCTATCTGATAAATACCACCCAAGCGCACAGCAGATCAATTATACCGTAGGAATGATTATCAAATACACGTTTTCAAAAGCCTCACACCTGCGAGAGCACCTCGCCAACCTTGTCGTGGATCACAAGGTCCGCCATATGGTCATATGGCGTCGCGTCGCGGTTGATCAGGATCATGTGATCGCCGCCGAAATACCGCACATAGGACGCCGCGGGATAGACCGTCAGCGAGGTACCCGCCACGATCAGCGTGTCCGCATGACGGATATCGTCGAGCGCCTGCATCACGGTGTCCTCGGGCAGGGTTTCTTCATACAAAACGACGTCGGGCTTGATGATCCCACCACAGTCACATGTCGGCACGCCCTCGCTTTCGGCGATCTTCTCCACGCCGTAGAACCTGCCGCATTTCATGCAGTGATTGCGCAGCACCGAGCCGTGCAGCTCATGCACACGCTTGCTGCCCGCCGCCTGATGCAGTCCGTCGATATTCTGGGTGACGACCGAGCGTAAAATGCCCTCGCTCTCCCACTTTGCGAGTGTGAGGTGCGCCTTATTGGGCTTTGCCGTCAGGCACAGCATCTTGTTGCGATAGAAGCGATAGAACTCCTCGGGGTTGCGCACAAAGAAGGTGTGGCTGAGGATCTCTTCGGGCGGATAATCATACTGTTGATGATACAAGCCGTCGGCGGATCGGAAATCGGGGATCCCGCTCTCGGTCGATACGCCCGCTCCTCCGAAAAAGACGATGCGGTGACTGTTTTGGATGATGTCTCTGAGCTTTTCGATATCTGTCATACGGCGCCTCCTGTCTATTCGTTACATGCGTGATTAAAATCACGCTCCAACATCAATGCAATTCCTCAGTCAGCTAACGCTGACAGCTTCCTCGTCAAAAGCAACTCCCCTTGTCCTTCGGACATTCCCCCAACGGGGGCACCTTTCCCAAAGGGAACCTTTATATCCCTATTATAGCGCGAAAAAACGACGGGAGCAATACCCGCCGTCATTTTCGGACATAAAAAAACAACCACCCTACTGGGTGGAAGCTTTTATGTGTTGGCATCTTCCTATTTTCACACTCCGTCGCCAGAGCACTATTTTCGGCACTACAGGGCTTAACTTCCGTGTTCGGGATGGGAACGGGTGGACCCCCTGCGTCATCAACACCAACTATGTTCTTTTCGGAACAGTTGCTATTATAGCACCGTGGATTTGAAAATGCAAGTACTTTTTAACAATTTTTTAATAAAATTTAAATTTTCGTAGTATTTCATAGTTTTATTTGACTATCCTCTCCAATTTGAGTACAATAAAGATAAGTTGCTTTGATTCTGTCGAAACAAGGCAAAAACAGAAACCATGAGGTGTCACAAATGAAACGAATTCTTTCTATCGTATTGACCCTGTGCATGCTCCTTTCATGCGCGGCGATCTTCAGCGGATGCAATTCCAAGACTTCCAACGACTGGCCTGTCACCATCGGTGACGTTACCATCGATAAAGAGCCCCAGAACATCGTGGTACTCAATGATGTGTTCGCCGACATCATCTCCTACATCGGCTATGACGTCAAGATGGTGGGACGCTCAGAGGAATGTGATCAGGAATTCCTGCATGTTGTTCCCGTGATGGGCAAGGGCGCCGCTCCCGATACTGCGGCGATCGCAGCGGCAAAGACCGATCTGGTCATCGCGGACACCACACTCGGCGCCGACGTCAAGAGCGCGATCGAGTCAAACGGCGCAAAGGTCGTCACCCTTGACGTACCCGCTACATCGGAGGCGCTCCGCAACCTGTATTCCGATCTCGGCACCGTGTTAGGCGGCAAGACCACCGGTAAAGAAAAGGGCGAGAAAGGCTATGAGGAACTGCTCAACATGCTCAGCACCATGAACACCGCCACCTCCAACGTCGTACAGACGGTCGCCTACATCTACTTGGATGAGACCGGCAAGCCGTGCACCTTTGTTAAGGGAACACTGGAATATCAGTTCTTCAACTATAACGGCAACAGCAACGTCTTTTCCAATCAGGCAGCGCCGCCCATCAATCTCGATGAGCTCAAGCTCGGTTCCCCGATTTTCATCTTCTATGACAACGAAAATGTACTGACGACGCTGATGACCGATCCGAGCCTTGCGAATGTCAACGCGCTCGCCGAGGGTCACACTTATCAGATCCCGAAAAAGGCGTTCTTCCGCTTTGGCAAATCCGCCGAGCAGGCAATCTTTGATATGCTCAACTACATCGACAAGACCACTAAAGGTACGCCCGACAGCGCGACACGCGACTATTCCGTGCCCGCGACTACGGCGGAAACGACCGCTGCCGCGCCCGTCGCGACCGAGGCTCCCGCCGCCAACGCCGCCCCTGCTTCAAGCAGTCAGGATGACAGCGGCGAGATCAACTACACCGTAGAAGGATAAACAGTATAATATCATGACAGCCTCCGCGAAAACGGAGGCTGTTTTTGTGCCTGATTGCAGATTTGTCACGGTCACTTAAATCCCAATGAAAAGGAAAAAGCCCCTCGTTATGAGGGGCTGTCGTTTTATTCTGTCACGGTCACGGTACGTGTGACGCGCGTTTTGAGGTTAAAGTCATCGGTGATCGAATAGGTCAGATAATAGACGCCGGGTTTTTCGGAAATGACCTGACCGGCGACCTTGACGCGGTCGGAGATATCGTTGCCGCAGATATCGGCGGCGGTGATACCGTCCATATCATCGAAGTGCGCGCCCTTCTTGAGCGTAAGGTCATCCGCGCCCTCCAGAGTCGGCAGCTTGCCGAGGAAGGGGTTGCCCTGTGTATTGTCGGTGGGATCCCATGTCACGCCGACAGGCAGCTTGGGAGCGTTGGGTCTGCCGAGCGGATCGGCCTTGGTATCGGCGTCGATCACGTGGACGGGCGTATTCAGATCACAGTTGCGCATGATCCAATAGACATCCGAGACCATCATGCGGACGCACCCCTGAGAAGCGGGTTCGCCGAGCTTGTTGAACTCCGCGGTCTCCAGCGTATCGTGAGAGGTCGCCTCATAGGGGACGCTGTGGAACAAAAAGTCATCCTTGAAGCCCGAGACGAACATGCCGTACACATTGTCATAGAGCGGGTGCCACGGCTCCTGGAAATAGATGGAGAAGTCGCCGGTGATGGTGGTGAACTCGCCGCCCTTGCCGCAGGAGCAGATCATCGCGCGGACGGGTACAGTGTACTGACCGTCCTGATCCTTGGTGTACACGGTGACGGTGTTGGTACGACGGTTGACGGTGATGCTGTAGATATCACGCGCGCCGCTCGCCTGATTCTGCGCGAGCACATCCTGATTCGCCTTGATCGCGGTGGTCACCTCATCCGGCTGTTCCGGATCGGTGTTCTCGGTAACGGTGAACTGACATTCTGCCGTAAAATTACGTGAGGTCGCGGTGACGGTCGCCTTACCGACAGAAAGCGCGTCGGTGTGTCCGGCGGAGTCAACGCGAACAACAGCGGGATCGGATGATGTAAATTCGACCTCCTTCATGTTGATGGCAGAAGGCATGCTCAGGATACACACATCGCCGGTCTTGACGTCCATCTTGGACGCCTTGTCCGCGCTCATCTGCATATTCAGCGCTCCGTTATCCTCCGCCTTTTTATTGATGTCAATAAAACGCAGGACAACCAGCACCGCCAACACGATGATCACGATGACGCCGACGATAAACAGTATCTTCTTAGTCGGATTGCTCCGGGATTGATCGTAACGGTATTTGCTACCGTATCTCATTACTTTTATCGGTTTCATATCCCTGATTATACACGATTGTTCCCGATTTATCAAGTTACAGTTTATTTATCGCGAATATCGCCGCAAAAGATTGAAAAAACCGCCGCATCATGCTACAATATCGATATGAATGATTTTTGTCGATACGCAAAAAAATGCAATTCCTGTCAGCTGTGTAACCTCAGCTACGAGGAACAGCTCCGACACAAAGAGAATATCTGCCGCAAATATCCGGGCAAGGTCTGCCGTGTGATGAAGATCACCCCCTCTCCCCGGATCACGGGCTACCGCAACAAGGCGCAGTTCGTCTACAAACGTGAGGGAAAGCGTCTGGTAAGCGGTCTGTATAAATCCGCCACGCATAGTGTGATGGCGGCGGATCACTGCGCGATCTGCACGGAAAACGCGAACAAGATCACCGCGGCGCTCGCAAAGCTCTTCTACAGCTTCAAGGTCATGCCCTATGACCCCTACACCGAACGCGGCTGGCTCAAAAGCGTCGTCATCCGTGAGGCGGTATCCACCGGAGAAGTGATGGCGGTCATCAACGGCGCGGATCATATCTTTCCCGCCAAGCGCACCTTCACCACCGCCCTGCAAAAGGCGTGCCCGATGCTGACTACCGCCGTGATCACGGTCAACCGCGACCGCACCAAGCTCTTCACGGGCAAGCAAAGCGAGATCCTGTTCGGCAGCGGTACCATCACCGATATCCTTTGCGGTGAAAAATTCCTCATCTCCCCCACCTCGTTCTATCAGATCAACCACGATCAAACGGAGCAGCTCTATCAAAAGGCGCTGGCGCTCGCCGAGCTGTCGGGGAACGAGATCGTGCTCGACGCCTACTGCGGCATCGGCACCATCGGCATCATCGCCGCACGTCGGGCGAAGTTCGTCCACGCGGTCGAGTTGAATCCCGCCGCGATTGCCGACGCAAAGCGCAACGCAAAGCTCAACGGCATCGACAACATCCGTTTCACCGCCGCCGACAGCAAGGATTATGTCAAGGAGCTCCTCATACAGGGAGAGCACATCGACGCTGCCTTCATCGACCCGCCCCGCGCGGGATGCACCGCAAGCTTCCTCAACTCACTGGCGCGGCTCTCCCCCGACAAAATCGTCTACATCTCCTGTAACCCTGAGACGCAGGCGAGGGATCTGCGCATCCTCTCAAGGCTCGGCTATCAGGCAAAAATCTGCTACCCCTTCGACATGTTCCCGCATGCCAACCACACAGAATCGGTGGTTCTGTTAACAAAGAAAGACTAATTCATGAAGCATACAACAACGCAAACCTCAGAGAGCTTCCTGCTCAGCGCGATCCTGTCCTTTTCGGGCGGCTTGCAGGATGCTTACACCTACAATATACGCGACAACGTATTTGCCAACGCGCAGACGGGCAACGTTGTCCTGATGAGTCAGAATTATCTGACGGGCAACTGGCAAAACGGCATCCACTATATGCTCCCTCTGCTCGCATTCGCGACGGGCATTTTCATCACTGAGCAGATCGAGGCACGGTTCAAAAGCAACAAAGGTGTACACTGGCGGCAGATCGTGCTGATCATCGAGATCCTGCTGCTGGCGGTCGTCGGATTTCTGCCGCAGCAAATGAACACGATCGCCAACATCCTCGTGTCATTCTCCTGCGCGATGCAGGTACAGACGTTCCGCACCGTACACGGCTACGGCTACGCAAGCACAATGTGTATTGGCAATCTACGCAGCGGAACAGAGAGCCTGTCGCGGTATCTGCGCACGCGCGATAAACAATTGTTATATAAGGCGCTGCACTTCTTCGGCATCATCCTGATCTTCGCGATCGGCGCGGGGGTCGGCGGCGTTCTGTCATCCCTGTTTGATATCAGAACCATCTGGATCTCGCCGATCCTGCTGTTGATCGTCGTCATCATGATGGCGAAGGAAAGCCGATAGGCATGTAGCGTGTCGTGCCGGTATCGCGCGACACATCCTCCACACACCTCACCGTTCATCACAGAAAGGTCGATTATGTTTCCTATCATTGTTTGTTCCGCAGTAACCTTCTTCTGGGTCCTGCTGGTCATCTCATTCCTCATAGACAGAAGCAGATATCGCAACTGCTATCTGCTGTTTCTCGCGCTGGCAAGCTCCGTCTTTGCGTTGACGTTCCTTGCCGGCGAGCATCAAAAAACCGTTTTGGTCGTGATGATGATCGTCATCCTCATCGCCCTCCTGATTGTTCCGATATTCCTGATCTGCAACGGCATAGTGATGCTCAGGCGCGAGGGGCGCAGCCTCGCCAATCTACTGTCGCTGTTCTTCGGGATCATCATCGCGCTGGGCGAGATCGCGACGCTGGTCGCCGTGCTGATCCCCGCGTTCGGCGGAAGAGATTGGATCTTCGAAACCTCCCTGCGCAGGATCAACCGTATCAGTGTGTTTTTCAGCATTACGGTCATCTATATCTCGATGTGTTTTTTGGTGTTCATGTTCTACTGCGTTTTTCTCCAGATCATCCCCCGCAAGCGTGATTTTGACTATGTCATCATCCACGGAGCGGGACTGCTGGACGGCGACCGCATCTCCAAGCTCCTCGCCGACCGACTGGATAAGGCGATCGAGGTCTATCAAAAGGATCCCACCCCGCCGATCATGATCCCCTCCGGCGGCAAGGGCTCGGACGAGAAGATCTCCGAAGCCGAGGCGATGGCACGCTACCTGATCGACAAGGGGATCCCGCCCGAGAAGATCATCAAGGAGGATCAGTCCCTGACCACCTTAGAAAATCTAAAATTCTCAAAAAGAATTATCGACGCCCGCGAGGGCAGCAAATACACCGTGCTGGTCACCAGCAACTACCACGTATACAGAGCGCTGCGATATTGCCGCAAAATCAAGATGAAGTGCACCGGCGTCGGCAGCCATGTGGCGTTCTACTACTGGCCCAGCGCCCTGATCCGCGAGTTCATCGCCGTTCACTCCGAGAAAAAGCACCTGATCACCTTCATCCTCGGGTGGGTGATCTGCATGATCCCGCTGTTCGTCGCGTTCTTTGTGCGCTGAGCGAACACGCGGTGTCCATCATCCCCAACGGTAAACTGATTTGCTCCGCGTTTGGATGACAGCGACCGGAAAGGTCACGGTACGTCGACAAGCGCCGTACCCTACGGAGGGATCGATCTGCTCCGCATTTGGGTGGCAGTGCTCGGAAGGTCTCGGCGGGAGTAAACCCCCGCCCTACGAGGAGCGTTTCAGCGGATTTGTAGGGGAGTGCCTTTGAGGAGTTGTCCAAATCTATGATTTGGTTCACAACTCCCATGCAACAGCGCTCCAAGAGCGGATTCATCCGCGATTGGCTAAGTGCCACTGTGGTGCTCCCGCGGCAGAGCGTTGGTCACAATACAATGGATGTTAAGGAAATGTGCGTTTTGTAGGGTACGGCATTTGAACACGCGTGTTCGACGTACCGCATGGCAGAAAGGTTTCTTCCCTATCTACAGTTTTCGATACAGAAAACGCCCGTCATTCGGCTGGTCGTTTCATTTGCTCCGCATTTGGGTGGCAGTGCTCGGAAGGTCTCGGCGGGAGTGAACCCCCGCCCTACGAGGAGCGTTGTAGCGTTATTGCGGGGGCGTCGTATAACTAAAAAATGAAAATTGATAAAAAAACAACACGTGAGTATTTTCATACTCACGTGTTTTTTCTTTCACAGAATTATTTTATTCTCTCACCGATAGGATACTGTGTGTCGAAATTCGCTAAATAGCGCTGGATCAACGTAACGTCCGTCACATCGATGAACAAGTCGCCGTTCACGTTGCCGCGACTGAGCGTCACATCATCGTAGGGGGTGTCGATGTACACAATCCGGCGTAGGAGTATAGCGGTATCAACGGATTCGACCGCGCCGTTGCCGTCGGCGTCACCGAGGATGATCACAGGTGCCGAGGGCTTGGTGGTCAGGTGCGTCACCCCGCCGTCACCTTCGACCGTGACGGTATAATTCTTCGTGATATTGTTATTCGACTTGACGGTGACGGTCGCCTGACCCTCGCCTACGGCGATCACCATGCCGTTCTGATCGACTACCACGACCTCTTCATCACTGCTGGAATAGGTGAAGGAAGCGATGGCGTTGGTGGGGCGTACATCGGGCGCGATATGGAAGATCGAGCCGACGCCCATCTTCGCGCCGACCTTATCCGTTACATCCCACGGGATATAGAAATTAGTCAGCGCCGAGGATGTGGAATAATGCGACTGAGCGGTATTCTTACCGAAGGAATTGCTATCGGCACAGCTGACGGTCGTGTTGCTCTTGACCGTGGTCGCCGTCGTGGTGGAGGTCAGCCAGATACCCGAATCCAAACAGTTGCGGATACGGTTCCAGCGGACATTGCTCAGCTTGGAACCATTCGCAAACAAGCCGATGTTCTTGGTGCCCATGATATCATTATCGTCGAGCTTATCGATGCTCATGTCGTAGATGCCGATGCCGTATTTTCCGCAGTTCGAGATACGGTTGAAGCGGACGTTGTTGACCTTGCCGCCGTTGGTTCCGTCGAGCTGGATGCCGTTGACCTCAGCGCCGTCGATCACATTGTAGCTGACGGTCGAAGCGCTGGCGTTGCCGCGCACGACGATACCGTAGTAATTGTCGCTGTGGACGGTATTTTGGGAGCAGAGGATCTCGTTATCCGTGACGGATGTATTGCGGACGTCCTCCAGGCGGATACCGTTGCCGCGGACGTCGATGATGTTATCGTGGATGGAAGCGCCGTCGATGTAGTAATCGCCCGCGGGCAGACCGCCGCTTTCATCGCCGCTGTCTACGGGGGATCTCGCGGTGAGCTTTTCGCCGAGCACCGCGATACCCTGACTGGAGTAGGAGGCGTATTTGTCATCGGTCGTGCCGATATCCGTCAAAATGTTATATGCGATCGTGATATTGGCTTTGCCGGGCGCTTGATAGGCGTCACTCGCATGGCTCTGTGTGCCGCCCTTCGCGGCTAATTTGCCGGACAGATAGGTACAGCCGCCGGGCTCCGCGTAGAGCGTGATGCCGCGCGGCGCGTTATTGATGATGTTCTTGGTGATATTCACGTTCGTCCAGTTCATGCCTTGGATCGCGATACTGCTCATATCGTTGAAAACATTGGAGCGAATGGTGATATTGTTATGCGGACGGTTATGCACCGCTGTATGCGAGCCGATCGCGCGCGGCATATCCGCAAACATACAGTTCTCGATCAGCACATTGCTGACAGGCAGATCCTCGCACCGACCGTTGGTGATATGGAACGGATGGAGCACATCGAGCTGGATCGCCTCATAGCCGTAGTTGCCGGGGGTGAGCTGCTGATCCGTGAAGGAACAACCGCGAATCGTCAACCCGTCCACGCCCGCGAACTCGGTCATATGACCTTCCTTTTCATTCATCAGCGTCACATCATCCATCGTAAAGTTCTTGGTATGGAACGCTTTGATGATGGTATTCTCACCGAAGCCGCCGTCGAAGGTGCCGCCGAACACGCGCACATTCTCATACGCGTAGCCGGTCACACCGGTGTTGACGCCGTCCTCATCTCCGACGCGCAGCATATTGCCCGCTCCCGCGCCCGGACGATGGAGCGTCACGCCGCGCAGATCGAGTGTCGTATTACTGTAAACGCGCAAAACATAGTTCAGGTCATACTCGCCCTCGGGGACGACAACCGTATAGGGCAGCTCCGCCGTGGCATTCTGTTTTGCCTCATCCAACGCGCTTTGTACCGCCCAACGAAATCCGTAGGAATCGATATCCTCCGCGGTAACGGAGAGAACGACCTCTTCCCCGTCGACAGCGCCCGCGGGGAACACAGTCATCCCGACCGACAGTGCCAGCACCAGCAGGAGTGCTAAGCTAAGTTTGATGATTGCTTTCATCAAATCACCTCTTTCCATGATACTAACATTGTAAATCAACCGAATCGAAAAATCAATAGAAGATAACGAATCGAAACACCGATTGAACAGAATCAAAAAGATTTTTTCGGAACTTGTCAAATTTGATTGTATTAGCAGGATTTCTGTGGTAAACTATACTTGTATGAAAACATTCCCGCACCATCTCCTGCGGATGGCTGCGGGAACAAAAATGAGGAAGTGTAGAACAATGAAAGTATGGAAAAAGGGCGTGTCCCTGCTGCTGTCGATCCTCATCGTGTTGACACTGATGACGGTCGGTATCGTTCCCGCAACGCTGAGCGCGAGCGCGGCAAGCTGGAACGGCTACAACTACGGCGGCGGATCGCTCCGCGGCTCCCAATCCTTTTTAGAGGCATTCGGCATCGACTATGACGAGTACATGCACTGGATGGATACCCATGACGCGGACAGCGCCAACCCCCACTACTACTTAGGCACCCCCTACGCGCACAACGATCACCGCAACCCGAACGGCGACTGCTCCGGCGCGCGCGGCGCCTACGACACCCCCGGTGTGGCGGCGATGAACTGCACGGGCTTTGTATGGCATGTCCTGTACAAGTCCGCGGTCGCGTCCGGCGCTCCGAGCTACAAGATCAACCGTCTGAGCGTTATGGCGGGCGTACCGCAATCATGGAATTACTACGACGTCAACCGCATCTGGTTCGATTCTGTCGACGATGCCTACGCCTCCGGCGTACTGGAGAAGGGCGACCTGATGTGGCTGTACGGCACCGGCGACAACCACAACGCGATCTTCTACGGCGACAGCCCCAAGGACTGGATCTACTGGGACAGCGCGGGAGAACGCAACCGCTACTGCGAGGTGCACGCCATCGGCGAGAGCCGCGGACTGTGGGTTGCCAAGGTCACCCAGCCCAACAAGATCGAACTGCAGATCGACACCGACTCGGGCGGCAAGGGTACCAAGTTCGGCACCAAATACATGATCTTTGACAGCAAAGAGAAGGCTCAGGATGCGCTGAATCACCCTGACAGCGATTACTACTGGGATCGGCGCGAGGGCACCATTGTGCTCGACAGCAACGGTCACGGCTGCTTCCGCAAGCAGAGCGCTCCCTCCGCCAAGGAGCTTTGGTCGGGCAGCACCCCGCGCACCAATCACAGCTACTTTCAATCCGACGCGCGGAGAGTAGACAGCAACAAAACCTACTACGCGGTACAGTGGAGCCACGGCGCGGGCATCTCGGAGGATACTGCCATACACACCTTTACCGACTCGGGCAAGCGCACGGGTCTGGGCTACCGCATCTACAACTTCAACGCGCCCATCCATGTCGATACGCCCGCATTCAGCGATATCGCCAGTACCAGCGACGGCGTGCAGCTCCGGTGGAACGCTGTCAAGGACGCGTACAAATACCGTGTCTACTATAAGAATCGCAACAATGACTGGATCCGCATGACCGAGACCGCGTCCACCTCTTACATCGACAGTGACGTCCGCGACGGCGCGACCTACACCTATACCATCCGCTGTGTTGATAAAGATGGCAACTTCATCAGCGATTATGATACGACCGGCAAGAAGCACACCTATCATATCTTAGAGACCCCCGCGATCACCTCGCTGGAGAGCACCCCCGAGGGCGTTAAGCTCAGCTGGGACGCGGTGGAGAACACGATCGATGACTCCGCCACCCGCTACCGCGTCTATTACAAGAGCGCTAAATACGGATGGCGAAAGATGACGGAAACCACCGACACCACCTATACCGACACCGATGTGAGCAAAAACAGCACCTACACCTACACGGTTCGCTGTGTTGACGCAAAGGGCAATTTTGTCAGCAAGTACAATTCCACCGGCTGGAAGCACACCTATCTGGGTGTGAACACTCCGCAGTTCACCGAGACGATCAACGAGCCTGCGGGCGTCAGACTTAGATGGAACGCGATCGACAACGTCTACGCTTACCGCGTCTATCGCCGCTCCGGCAACGACTGGCTGCGCATCGCCGAAGTGAAGGACACCGAGTATCTCGATGAGGAGCTCACCGCGGGCGAGACCTACCTCTACACCATCCGCTGTGTCAACAGCGCGGGCAGCTTTGTCAGCGATTATAACGCGGACGGTTGGAGCGTCAAATACAAGGGGATCGCGACCCCGCAGATCACCGGGCTCACCGCGCAAAACGACGGCGTGAGCGTCACATGGGAGGCGGTCGAGAACGCGGTCGACTATCGTGTCTATCGCAAGACCGCGGGCAAAGGCTGGACGAGGCTCGCTCAGCAGACCGACACCGCCTACTTTGACGCCGACGTCGAAGAGAACACCGACTACATCTACACCGTCCGCTGTGTCAACGACAAGGGCGGCTTCATGAGCGACTACAACAAGGACGGCACAAAGGTGCATTATCAGGGCGTTGACACCCCGCAGATCACCGAGATTACCTCGCAGAACGACGGCGTGAGCGTCACATGGGGCGCGGTCGAGAACGCGATCGACTATCGCCTCTACCGCAAGACCCCCGGCGGCAGCTGGACAAGGATCGCTCAGCTCAGCGATACCGCGTATTTTGACGGCGATATCACACAGAACACCGACTATCTCTACACCGTGCGCTGCGTCAACAAGCAGGGCGGCTTTATGAGCGACTGCAACTACGACGGCTGGATGATCAACTACAAGGGCGTCGACACCCCGCAGATCGCCGAGATCGAAAGCAACGCCGACGGCGTCCGCTTCAGCTGGGAGCCGGTCGAGGGCGCGGTCAACTACCGCGTGTACCGCAAGATCGCCGGTCAGAGCTGGACAAGACTCAACGAGCAGACCGACACCGCCTACTTTGACAAGAGCGCTGAACTCGGCACCGAATACCGATACACCGTTCGCTGTGTCAATGAGCAGGGCGGCTTTATGAGCGACTACAACCGGGACGGCACGAAGGCGACCTACAGCGGCGTAGAAACCCCCGCCTTCACCGAGGTCGAGAACGAGCCCGAGGGCATCCGCCTGAGTTGGGACGCTATTGACGGCGTGACCGCCTATCGCGTCTATGCCCGCGGCAACAACGGCTGGGATCGCCTGACCGAGACCACGGACACGACGTTCTTTGACGACAAGGTACCGTTTGGCACGACCCGCCGCTACACCATCCGCGCGATCAACGATCACGGCGACTTTGCGAGCGACTTCAACAAGAAGGGTTGGACGATCACCTACAGCGGCGTGGAGACCCCGCGGATCACCACCCTCGAGAGCACAGCGGACGGCGTGAGCATCCAATGGGACGCTGTAGAGGGCGCTGTGCAGTACCGCGTATTCTACAAGGGCAATGACGGCTGGGAGCGTCTCGGCGTGACCGAGGGCACTGCGTTTGTGGACGCCGCCGCACAAGAGGGCAACACCTACATCTACACGGTACGGTGTCTGGGCAGTAAGGACAACTACATCAGCGACTACGACCACACCGGCGGCAAGATCGAGTATCACCCGCCCGTAGATCCCGAGCTGACTGAATCCCCTCAATAAATACATAAAACAACAAAAGCAGGAGTTTTCATAGGAAAGCTCCTGCTTTTCTTATAGACTAAGTAGCAATAAAAAGCTTTAAAAAGATATTAGCGGAGAATTTCGCAGAACAAGGCGGAGGGCGCAGGCAGGCTGGCGCCTGTCATCTCTCGGGGGTCCCCACAACGCCCCGCGTTGTGGGGAGAGGAGGAGTCGCATCGCGAGCACGAGAGCGGTCACACCTGACCGCTCTAAGCGAGTACAGCGAACGACGACGACAACGCAGTTATGCGGAATTCTCCGCAATAGATATTAAAGTGTTTTATTGCTACTTAGTATGATAGTCTGCCGATTCCCTGTCACCTCCCCTATCTCCCTGCATAGGATAATAATACTGACAACAGCAGTCGGAAAAATGTGATAAGGAACCGGTTGACATGATAAATACAGATGTGATCTTCGGATTGATGATACCGTTTGCTGGCACGGCGCTCGGTGCCGCGGCGGTGTTCTTTATGAAACGACGCTTCAGCGAGAACCTCTCGCGGGCGCTCACGGGATTCGCGGCGGGTGTGATGATCGCGGCGTCGGTATGGAGCCTGATCATCCCCGCAATCGAGCAGTCGGAGCACATGGGGCGCCTCTCCTTCCTCAGCGCGTTCATTGGCTTCTGGCTGGGCATCCTCTTCCTCTATCTGCTGGATCGGGTCATCCCGATCGTCAAGCAGGCTTCGGCATCAGCAGAAAAAGACGCGGGCACACGTGCTTTGATGGTGATGGCGGTCACGCTGCATAACATCCCTGAGGGGATGGCGGTCGGCGTGATCTATGCGGGATTGCTGGCGGGGACAGAGAACGTTACCCTCGGCGGCGCGTTGGCGCTGGCGATCGGGATCGCGATCCAGAACCTGCCCGAGGGCGCGATCATCTCCATGCCCCTGCATGCAGAGGGCAGGAGCAAATCAAACGCCTTCCTCTGCGGCGTACTGTCGGGCGCGGTTGAGCCGATCTTCGGCGCCTTGACCCTCTTGTGCGCCGCGCTGATCGTCCCCGCGATGCCGTATCTGCTGAGCTTTGCGGCAGGCGCGATGGTGTACGTGGTGGTCGAGGAGCTGATTCCCGAGATGACGCAGGGCAAGCCCTCGCACATTGGCGTGATGTTCTTCGCCGTCGGCTTCACGCTGATGATGTCGCTGGACGTGGCGCTGGGGTGATGGTAGTGAGGAGTTGTCCAAATCTGTGATTTGGCTAACAACACCTCAAGTATGCCTGCGTCCTCCGCCTTGCTCTGCGAAATTTCTCGCTAACAAATTTGTTAAAGCGTTTAATGGATACTTAGTATGAGAAGTGAGAAATAAAAAACCTTCCCCTCGGGGAAGGTTTTTTATGTAGGGCAGGCAAGGCCCGCCCTACTATCACTCAGAATTTCAGATCATACCACAGCAGGAAGGCGTAGATCGCGTAAATGCGGTTCCATAACAGGGACTCGCCGCCGATAAAGCGATCCCACATGTCCTTCATCTGCGCCTGATCAAAGAACTTTTGCGACGAATTGCCAAAGAGCTTTTCTCTGACCGGCTGATTGTAGCGCTCATCCGCGAGCCACTGACGCACCGGAACGGGGAAGCCGACCTTCTTGCGGAAGGCGGACTCATACGGCAGGATACTGCTCGCCGCTTTGCGGAACACATATTTATTCTGCTCCTCGCGGAACTGGTATTTGGAGGGGATACGGCTGGCGACCTCAAACAGACGGTAATCGGAGAACGGCGTGTGCAGTTCGATCCCGCAGGCGGTGGAGGTGCGATCGGTGTTGAGGTAGATATCGCCGTCGAGCCAGAAGGAGATATCCATGGTCAGCTTGGAATCGAGCTGATCCTCCTCCTTCGCTTCTGCCCACATACTCATCAGCGGATCGGAGGGCTTGACGTTTTCATCAAAATCGAGCATCAGGGATTTGACGACATCGGTGTTCATGATATGGGAGCAGGTCAGATAGACCCAGTCGCTCGGGATCTCGCGTTTGTGGGCATTGTAGCCGCCGAAGAATTCGTCAATACCTTCGCCCGAATAGACGACGTCGGCATGCTCCTTGACCGCCTGACAGCCGATCGAGAATGCCACGGCGGAGGCGTCGCCCAAGGGCTGACCCATCTTATCCATCACGGTCGGGATGCGCTCAAAGTACATTTCGGGGGTGATCATCTTGACGCGGAAACCCTTGTTGAAGTGCTCGGCGGTCTGCTGCGCGAGGTGTGCCTCGCTGAAATCCGCCTCCTCATAACCGACGGTGTTGGCACACTGCGCGTCGCTTGCCGCCAAGAGATAGGACGAATCCACGCCGCCGGAGAGGAACGATTCCTTGTACGGCAGCTCGGTATCGGCACGCTCCTCCTCGAGGATCTCGGTGACGACTGCCTTGATCTCATCTGCGAACTCGTCGATGGATTTGTCCTCGGGTCGGAAGAGCGGCTTGAAGTAACAGGTCAGCTTGACGGACTTTCCGTCCCATTCGAGCCAGTGACCGCCCTTGAGCTTGTACACACCCTCATAGAAGGTCTCTTCGCCGATCGGGTAGCCGTAGAACAGATACTGCTGGAGCATGCGCTTGTTCAGCCGCTTCTCAAAGCGGCTGTCTGATACGATCGCGTCGATATCGCCGTCACAGAGCAGTTCGTCGCCGACAACGGCATAGAACAGCTGCTTTTGACCGACCTGATCGCGGCATACATAGAGCTTGTCCGCGCTGTCGTCATAGAGCGCGAACGCGAACGCGCCGTACAGATGCGTCGGCAGCTGTGTGCCCCATTTCTCAAAACCCTTGATCAAAATCTGCTCCTCGCGCTGTTCACGGCTGAGCGGTGTGATGCCGAGTTCTTCGCACAATTTCTTGAAGTTGCGGATATATCCGCTGTAATAACGTACCTGAACCATATTTCTTCCAACCTTCCGTGTCGAATTTTGTCAAAATTATACCACTTGAAAAAGCCGCCGTCAATATCTTTACAAAGGTTTTGCCGCGCGTTATAATAGGGTTGTACGACGGTATTTAACAACATTGGGAAAAGGAGAATGACAATGGAATACAGAAGATTTGACGACAAGATCTATGTGCGGCTCGACAAAGACGACGAGATCATCCGCACCCTGACCGAGGTATGCGCCAAGGAGAATTTGACAGTCGCGCAGATCGGAGGCATCGGCGGCTGTGACAGCGTCACGGTCGGCGTGTTCGACTGCGAGAAGAAGGTCTACAACGAAAAGACGGTCGAGGGACTGCTCGAGATGACCTCGCTCGACGGCAACCTGACCTACTACGAAGAAAAGCCCTATCTGCATCTGCACGCAACGTTCGCCTATCGCGAGGACGGTGAGATCCGGCTGCTGTCGGGTCACCTGCTCAAGGCGAATATCGGCTTGACGGGTGAGATCGTGATCACCCCCGCCAACGGCAGGATCGGCAGAAAATACATCGAAGAGCTCGGTATCCGCGTCTGGGACTTTTCATAAATGATAACAACTGAATCCCCGCTGAACGGACAGGCAAAGCACCCTGTCCGTTTCTTGTTGCCCAAAAAGTTACACGCCTGACATCATCCGTCTAAATGCACGGTTTTGTTCATTTTTTGTACATCTTTTATTCACGAATTGTCCGTAGACAGAAAAGGGATTTTTTGCTATAATCTGTAATAATACTTATATTCGGAAACTATGCGTCAAAACTACAAGATCACACGCAAGCGTCTATCGCCTGTACAGCGCGCATGCATGTGTCGCGAGGTTGATCAAAAAAGAGGTTATGATGAAACGATTACTGAGTTTTCTGTTATGCTCCGCCATGCTGTTCGGTTCCCTGAGCATCACCGCGGGAGCGGCTGAAAGAACACTGAGCGATGTATCCGCTGAAAAAGAGCTCTCCGAAGAGGCGGCTGATATCGAGGTCGCTGAAGCAGCGGCGGACACCGACGCCGCCGAGGTCGGCGCCAACGCGGATGACACGGCGTCGACCGGCTACACCCTGCTGACTGAGGCGCAGTTCCAGAGCAAGCTCAACGCCCTTCGCTCCAAATATCCCAACGGCAGTATCTGGGAAGGCGTTTACTATGAGGACGGCATCGCCAAAGCGAGCACCTGTTGGGCATATGCCTCACAGATGATGTATGAGGTTTTTGGGGCGCAGTTCTATAACGACGGCATTTTTCGCTCTTACAGAGACAGCAATAAATCAGTCAGCGCCGGCGACTGGGTGCGCATCGACGGGGATTCGCACTCGATCTTCATCACCAAGGTCACGAGCAGCGGCGTCTATTACACCGACGGCAACGGCACCGGCGTTTACAATCAGGTTCGCTGGGACGGATTCTACTCCAAATCGGAGTTCAACAATCGCTTTTCTTACCGCTACCATCTTCCCGGGAATGACCTGACCGGCAACGCCGTCATGCATACCGTCGCCTATCACGCGAACGGCGGCACAGGCTCCGTCAGCTCCGAGAGCGTCGAGCCATACGGTGACTTCACCATCAAGGACAATGACTTTTACCGCGCGGGCTATCGCTTTGCGGGCTATACCGCCAAGCGTTCCTCCGACAACAAGTGGTTCTGCTTCAATGTGGGATGGCAGTCGGCAAGCGCGATCGATAACTACGGCTACGACTATGCCGTCTATTATCCGGATGAATCCTACGCGATGAGCAAGAATTGGCTCGACGACCTCTCCACCCCCTCCACGATCACCTTCTACGCGCAGTGGGAGCCGATCCACGCCGTCGCCTACAACGCGAACGGCGGCTCCGGCAGTATCGACAGTGAAAAGTTCGGCGCGAACGAGGTGTTCACCCTCAAGGAGAACGCCTTCACCCGCGAGGGCTATGATTTTGCGGGCTATATCGTCAAGCGATCCTCCGATAACAAGTGGTTCACCAAGGGCGGCAACGGCTGGCAGTCGCAGAGCGATATCTATCGCAACGGCTACTCATACAGCATTTACCATCCGGATGAATCCTACCGGATGAGCGCCAACTGGCTCGAGGATATCGACGAAGCCACCACGCTCACCTTCTACGCGCAGTGGGTCCCGATCAACACAAAGCTGGAGTTCATGGCGAATTACAGCGGCTATAACTATCTGCTCGGCTCCGATTTGAAGGACAACTACTCGAGCTACATCTTCTCCCGCGATCCATCGACCTACTCGGTATCGGTCGACAGCACCGAGCGCCTGAACAACGCCGATTCGCTGAAGATCGTCGGCAGCAAGGCGGGCGCATCCGGCAACGACCTTGCCTTTAAGACTTCGACCAACTACGGCTACGGCGACGGCTATTCCACCGCGGCGCCCGTAGGCGATGACAAGACCTTTACCCTGCATTTTTACGCCAAGGCGGATGTCGACGGCGCCAAGATGTATTTCAGATGGGGCTATTCCACCGATTTCATCTCTGTCACACTGACCGGGAAATGGCAGACCTACTCCATCGATCTGCCCAAGACCCCCTACTACAGCGCGGCGATCCATCCGTATTTTGACAAGGCGGGCACCTACTACCTCAACTCGCTCGCGCTGGGCGATATCGCATGGACATCCAACGTCGTACCGGAAACCGGCGTCAAGGCGGCGGCTGACCGGACCTTTACCCGCGGAGAGGCGCCGGGATATCTCCCCACCCCCACCCGCAGCGGCTACACCTTCACGGGATGGTACACCGCGGCGGAGGGCGGCAGCAGGGTCACCGCTAACACCACGATCGACGAGAGCGTGCTCAGGCTGTATGCTCACTGGCGCAAGGACAACGCCGCAACGCCTGTCAAAACCATCAGGGCGAACGGCCATGTCTACGCGTTGTATGACAATCAGCTCGGCTGGGAGGACGCCGCCGAATTCTGTGACGACCTGGGCGGTCATCTGGTCACGATCGACTCCGACGAAGAGAATGAGCTCGTCTACGATATGATCAGCGACCGACAGGGCTACTGCTGGATCGGTCTGACCTGCCTGCTCCCTCCCTCCGGCTGGGTGTGGGTCGATGATACCGACTATGATGATTACAACCGATGGTATGATCCCACTTACGGTACACGCGACACCGGAGAGTATTACGCGATGATCTACCCGATGAATTACGGCACCACCCCCTACGCGGGCACATGGGACAAATGCCTCGGCAGCGATTACTACTGCTCGTTCTACGGCTACTATAATTCCTTCTATATCTGTGAGTTTGACGATCCCGTCATCCTCGGCGATGCCGACGGCAGCGGTGTGGTCGATCTGATCGACGCGACGCTGATCTATCGTTATTGCGCTGACCTGTATGTCGACGATTGTTCCGACACATGGATGCGTGCCGACGTCAACGGCGACGGAGAGGTCGACGTCATCGACGCCACCTATATCCTCCGCTATCTGTCGACAGTCGACACCCCGTATGCCATCGGAGAATGGGTCGATCCCGCAAGCTATTTTGCATAATCAAACAAAAAAGCGGACGTCACTGCGGCGTCCGCTTTTTTCACCTATTGACACATCGGCGATACCGTGATACTATAATAACGGTGAGGGCGCAGCCCTCCCTCAACCGTTAACCGTTAACCATTCACCGTTAACCGTTAATCGGTAACTGAATCATCTTCGGGGTAGGGTGAAACTCCCAACCGGCAGTATAGTCTGCGAGCGCTGTCAAAGGCGCACGATACGGTGCGATTCCGTAACCGACGGTAACATACCTGATACATGGTATGAAGTCCGGATGTGAGAAGATATGATTGCGCAAGCTGCTCCGTAGGTACCCGAACCTGCGGAGTCTTTTATTGTCACCGTATATCCGATATGCGATCGGGTCTGCGGCTGTCATACCTGCGCAAAAACCAAATCATGTCTTGTGCTTCTGCACAAAGGAGAAATGATGGCAAACACAAAGAACAACGATCGGCTCAAGTCGCTGTTGGCGATGGCGATGCTCACGGCGCTGGCTGTCGCCGCGGATGTTTTTCTGCGGATCCCGGGCATCGGCGGCTTCCTCACCTATGAGCCCAAGGATGTGATCCTGACCATCGGCGCGTTCATCTTCGGCCCGATCGCGGGACTGGTCATGTCGCTGATCGTCTGCCTGATCGAGATGGTCACGATCAGCACCACGGGCTTCATCGGTCTGTTGATGAACTTCCTCGCCTCCGGCGTATTCGTCGGCGTGAGCGCTGTGATCTACTGGCGTAAAAAGACCATGTCGCGCGCGATACTGGGACTTGTGATGGGCTCGCTGTCCATGCTGGTGATCATGCTGCTGTGGAACTATATCATGACGCCGATCTTCATGGGCGTACCGCGTGAGGCGGTGCTCGGCATGTTCCTGCCGCTGCTGATCCCGTTCAACCTGATCAAGGCGGGGCTCAACTCCGCGCTGATCCTTTTCCTCTACAAGGCGGTGGTCACCGCGCTGAGAAAGTCGCACCTGATCCCCACACGTGAGAGCAACGACGGCGCTAAAAAGCGCTCGAACACCATCCTCACCGTCAGCATCTCCGCGGTACTGGTCATCACACTGGTGCTGGTCATGCTGATCTTCGCGGGTAAAATCTGATCACTGTATCGAAAAAAGGCTGCCGCTCAACAAAGCGACAGCCTTTTTTTCGATCAATCCGAGATATCATTATCGGGATTGACGATAAAATGATACTTGGGGTGCTGTTCACTCAGCTTCTTGGTGATCTGATCGATCAGCGCCCGTCGGTCATCCACATCAAAGCTGACGACCAGATCAAATACCGCGGTCGAGGTCTTTTTATCGAGCATGAAGCCGTGGATCTGCAGGATGTTCTCGTCCGCCATGACCTCATCGTGCACCTGATGGAACAGAGCGTCGGTCTCAGGATCGCTCAGATCGACCGAGTAGATCGAGATACCCGTCAGCGCGACATTGTGCTTTTGATAGATCTCGGCAGTCATTCTGCGTTCCAGCGCGTCCAGCTCCGGCGCCGTGATGGTGTGAT
This sequence comes from uncultured Clostridia bacterium, assembly GCA_946407065.1. Lineage (GTDB taxonomy): Bacteria > Bacillota > Clostridia > Oscillospirales > Acutalibacteraceae > Ruminococcoides. The sequence continues at coordinate 151,569 of CAMJMQ010000003.1, forward strand.
CCACCTCGATGTGAACCGAGCCGATCAGCTGGTCGGGGCCGTAGCTGTGCAGGATCAGATCGTAAGCGCCGTTGACGCCGTCATAGGCGCACAGATCCGCCTTGATGTGTCGGCTCACCTCGGAGTCGATCCTCTCGCCCAGGATCTGGGAGATCGTCTCACGCAGGATCTCAAAGCCCGCCTTGATGATGAACAGCGAGATCACCACGCCGAGGTACGCTTCCAGCGAGATGCCCCAGATCAGGTAGATGACCGCTGCCACCAGCACCGATGCGGAGATGATGGAATCCATCAGCGCGTCCTTGCCCGACGCCGCGAGGGAATCGGAGTTCACCTTTTTGCCGACGCGGGATACATAGGTACCCAGCACGATCTTGACGACGACCGCCACCGCGATGATGATCAGTGAGGTAGCGCTGTAGTCGGGCGCCTCGGGTGTGATGATCTTCTTCACCGATTCGATCCCCGCCGAGATGCCGGCATAGAGGATGATCAGCGCGATGATCATGGAGCTGAGATATTCGACCCGCCCGTAGCCCAGCGGATGCTTTTTGTCGGCGGGCTTGACAGAGAGCTTGGCGCCGATGATCGTGACGACCGATGACAGCGCGTCACTGAGGTTGTTGACAGCGTCCAGTGTGACGGAGATCGAGTTCGCCAGCAGTCCGACCGCTGCCTTGAACGCGGCAAGCGCAAGGTTAGCGATGATGCCGATGATACTGGTGCGCACGATGATTTTCTGTCTGTCGATGATAACACGCCTCCCAATCGAGATAGTTTTCCTTATTATAGTATACTCAGCTGCAAGTTGCAAGAGAATGTTGTATGATATTGGGGACGCTAGGCAAAGCTGTAGGGTACGCTTCTTCACCGCTGAGACTTTCGATCCGCACAAAACGCCCTTGCACAATCCGTCGCCTTGTATTATAATTAATACTCAGAAAAGAGGGATTCCATGAGCAAGGCGCTGAACCATTTTAAAACCATCACCCATCACCGTCACCAAGTCATCCGCAACTGCTTTAAGGCGGGGATCCCGTGGCAGGGGCTGAAGCACGATCTGTCTAAATATTCATGGACAGAGTTCAGTGAAGGCGCGCGCTACTGGCAGGGCACCCGCAGTCCGAACGACCGCGAGCGCGAGGTCAAGGGCTACAGCGAGGCGTGGATGCACCACAAGGGCAGGAACCGCCATCACCTGGAATACTGGACGGACTACTCCCCCGTCGACCGCAAGATCAAACCGGTTGAAATGCCGGTGCGCTATGTGGTCGAGATGTTCTGTGACCGCATGGCGGCATGCAAGACCTATCAGGGTGACAAGTACACCGACCGCAGTCCGCTGGAATATTTCATCAAGGGAAAAGAGCGCAAGGGACGCGTCTTTCGCGGCGAGCTGATGCACCCCGCGTCATGCGATCTGATCGAGCACTATTTGACCTATCTTGCCGAAAACGGCGAGGACAAGACCTTCGCCTACCTGCGCGAGGTCATCAAGCAGGATAAAATTGACAGAAAACAGAGAAAGAAGGCGCTTAAGGATGCCCAAGGAAATTGACGCTGCGGCGCAAAAACGCACACAGGACGTCAACCGCGTCGCGCTGAGAATGAAGCAGTATTATCACGGCGACATGGATATGGTACAGCACTTTGTCCGCGTCTACACACTGGCGAAGAGCATCGGAGAATTAGAGCACCTGAGCGATGAAGAGCAGCTCGACTTGGAGCTGGCGGCAGTGGTGCACAACGTCGAGGGCGACCGCATCCCCGTCGTGCGCGATATCCTGCGCGAATGCGGGATCAATGAGGCTGCGGCGATGAAGGTGTGCCACATGGTGGAGAACGCCGAGAACTACGAGCACATCGGTACGCTCGATCACCAGATCCTGATCGAAGCCAAGCTGATCGTCGACTTCAAGGAGCAGAACACCCCCGAGAAGGAGATCATCCGCAAAGCGGAGGACATCTTCCTGACCAACACGGGCAAGCTGTTCCTGAAACGCGCGTTCCATTTATAATTCCAAACATAAGAAAAGCTGACCCGAACAGGTCAGCTTTTTTCATATCATCGAAAGTAATGTAGGGGTCGGCACCGACACGCGTGTCCGCCGTCCCACAGTAGGGCATTGGATCATGAAGGACGTCGATTGAGGAGATGTACATTTTGTAGGGTACGGCATTTATGACGTACCGCGGCAGGGCGTTTGATCTGCTGTACGTTTGGATGACATTGATCGGAAAGGCTTCGGTACGTCGGCAAGCGCCGTACCCTACGGCAAAATTGATCTGCTTCGCGGTTGAGTAACGTTGATCGGAAACGTATCGGGAGGGGCGCTCCTCCCCTATACCCCACCCCCGATCATTAGATGATCGGGGAGGTGTATTATTCATTATTCAGTTTTCAGTCTTCAATTTTCAGTTTATCATACAAAAGCTCCCTCTGTCGTTGAATAACCAAGGGAGCATTCTGTTCTATTAACACTCAATCGTGCAGATATTCTTCTACGATATAGCGCGGACGGCGCTTTGTTTCCAGATAAATCTTTCCGATATATTCGCCGATGATACCGATCGCCATCATCTGCAAGCCGCCGATCGCCCAGATCGACACCGCCAGCGACGCCCAGCCGGTCTCGGTCGCGCCCATAAAGAAGCGGATCAGCGTATAGATCAGCATCACGATACTGATCAGGAAAATGATCAGCCCCAGTCGGGTGATCAGCTTGATCGGCTTGGTAGACAGCGAGGTGATGCCCTCCCACGCGAGTGCCAGCATCTTCTTGAGCGGATATTTGCTCTCTCCCGCCAGACGCTCCGATCGCTCATAGGTCACGATATCGCTCTTGTAGCCCACCATCGGCACCATGCCGCGCAGGAACAGGTTGGTTTCTTTGAATTCGGCAAACGCCTGTAAAGCACGCGCGCTCATCAGGCGGAAATCGGCGTGATTGAAGATCACCTTCGCGCCCATCTTGTCGAGTACCTTGTAATAGCCCTCGGCGGTAAAGCGCTTGAAGAAGGTATCGGTTTCGCGCTTACTACGCACACCGTAGACTACATCACAGCCCTGACGGTATTTCTCGACCATCTCATCAAAGACCTCGATGTCGTCCTGCAGGTCGGCGTCGATGGAGATCACCGCGTCCGCCTCATCCTTCAAGGTCATCAAGCCGCACATCAAGGCGTTCTGGTGACCGCGGTTGCGGCTGAGCTTGATCCCGCTGTAGATGCTGTCGCTGTCATGGAGCTGTGTGATCAGCTCCCATGTCTTGTCGCGGCTGCCGTCGTCGATGAACACGATGCGGCTGTCGGAGCCGATCAGCCCGCTGTCCATCATTTGATTCAGTTTTGCGCGCAGCTTCTCGGCGCTGTCGGGCAGCACCTCTTCTTCATTATAGCAGGGTACCGCAATATATAATTTTGTCATTCTGACACCTCATTGAACTGATCCGCCACTGCCTCGCTGATGAGCGGCAGATAATACTTTGCGTATCCGAGCGCGTTGGGATGGATGGAATCATGGGCGGTACCGTACCGCTCATCCACAAAGGTATAGCGGTCACAGATCGCCTTTTTCTCGGTATTCATCGTGGTACCGTTGTACAGATCCACCGACCGAACGCCCCATTTTTCCATGATATCCAGCGCTCTGTCACCGTACTGGCGCTCGAGCCTGTCCTCGACCAGATCCATGTTATGGACGCGCGTATAGATGACGGGGGTATCCTTCCAATAGCCCCTGAGCATCCACAGCGCCTTTTGCATGCCGCCGGAGAAGGTCGTTTCATCCGCGTCGGACATCTCAAAGCCCGGAACCGTCTCACCGAACGGCATATGCCCCATATCGTTGGTGCCGCCGTTGAGCAGGATGAGATCCGCCTGCGCCTGATCCCGATACGCCACGCGGATCTGGTTGCAGATACGGCTGCGCTCACCGCGGTCGGCAAACGACGCGCCCGGCACGGAATAGTCGGTAACCGTCATCGCGTACTTTGCCGCGATCATATCGGCGATGCCCTCGTCGTGGTTACCGCTGCCGTGCATGATACTGTCGCCGAACGCGAGGATCCTTTTTCCTTTGAGCGTTTTGTAACGCTCAAGCTCCAATCGGAGCGTCTCATACTCCTTGGCGGTGATCGTCGCCTCGGGCGAGACCCTGTCCTGATCGTCGGGCACAAAATAGCCGTAATACGCCATCGTCCCCATCACGCTTTGCTGATCGGGAGTCACATCGGATATTGGGCCGACCGTTCGTTCGGGGTAGTGAAGCGCCTTGACCGTTGTCTGCGCGACAAACAGGCGGTTGAGCGGCAGATAGATATCGTCCTCGGTATACGCGCCGATCAAGCCGAGCGTATAGGCCTTGCGGAAGATCGCCGCACCGTTGCTGCTGTTGCTCAGCTGTGCGAGCCCCGACGCGTTCATCAGGTCATACAGCCACTTGGAGCGGTTGTTCATCGCGTTCGCCATATAGCTGTTCAGCCGGCTGTTATTCTCTTTTTCAACGGAGGATGCGGCGCCGGAAGCGCCCGCCCTGTCAGCCGTGTGCTTCGCGATCGCGGTGACCACCGATGTGCCGACGATCAGTATCGTCAGCAGCGCGATGATCAAGGCGGTCAGACCGATCCTGTTGATCGTTTTCTTTCTCATATCTGAATCCTGTTTTTAATCGATACAAAGTCCTGCGTGTGAGCCGAACTCTATTGTAAATCAATTACGCTCATTCGTCAACCGGTTCTTCATTCTTCTTCGGAATAATAATATCAAACGCTTGCGGCACCACCGTGATCTCGGGGTCGTTCATCACGAACATCTCGCCGTCGATACTCACCTTGATCGCGCCGTGGTTGTCGAGCTTTAAGGTCTTGCATTTTTGATGCTGAATGAAGGTCTTGCCCTTGGGGTGGTCGATATGCTCACCGCGGGCAAATGAGCCGAACATCCACGCAAAATAGCTGATCGGAACGGTCGGGATCGCCATAAAGTCGATCAGACCGTCGTCGAGCTCGGCATAAGGGGTCGCCTTGATGCCGCCGCCGTAATACTTGCCCTTGGCGGCTACGGCGAGCATCTGGCTCTTAAAGCCCTTGGCGATGGGGATCCTCCTGCCGTCGGCATAGGGTGTGAAGGTATGTTTTCTCTTTGTGATCAGACACTGCACGATAGCGAGCTTGTACGCGAGCGGTCCCGACATCAGCGGCAAACGTTTATTCTTCTGCGCGCGGTCGGCGACCTCGCAGTCATAACCGACGGAAACGACATTGAGGGCGTATCTGTCCCCGCATTTGAGCAGGTCGACGCGCTTTGTCGTGCCGTGCACCATTTTAGCGACGTTCCAATAATCCTTGGGATCTCCCGGCAGAGAACGCACATAGTCATTGCCGGTGCCGATCGGGATCACGCCGAGCGCCACATGCTCACAGCCGAGCAGGCCGTGCAGCGCTTCGTTCGCGGTACCGTCGCCGCCGCAGGCGTACACACGCAACGCGTCGCCCTTTGCGGCATAGCGGCGCGCGATATGCTCCGCGTCACCTGCCTTTTGCGTATATTCGATCACCGTATCGGGAATTTGCAAGGCTTCGATCTGTGCTTTGATCTCCGGCGTAGCGTCAAACGTGCCGGCAAAAGAATTGAGGATAAACAGATGCGTCATATCGTTTCTCCCTTTACAGCTTCGATAACGCTCCCGCGCATTCCATCTCGCGCTTGAGTCGAGCGACGGGAAGCCCCATAACATTGAAGAAATCGCCCTCGATGCGCTTGACCAGCACAGAGCCCTTGCCCTGAATGCCGTAAGCGCCCGCCTTGTCAAAGGGTTCGCCTGTGGCGATATACTCCAAAATCTCCCGATCGCTGAGAGGATAAAACTCCACGCGCGTATGGTCGGCGAAGGTCGTCATCCTGCCGTTTTGTATGATCGCGCAACCGGTGATCACGGTATGCGCCTTACCGGACAGAGCACGGAGCATTCGGAAAGCGTCGTCCTCATCACGGGGTTTTCCCAACACCTGATCGTCGAGGATCACCACTGTGTCGGCGCCGATGACGACGTCGTCGGGATGATCCTTCGCGACCGCCTGCGCCTTGACGCCCGCCAGATACGCGGGCACCTCCTCGGGAGCGATACCGTCGGGCAGGGTCTCCTCCACATCGGACACGATGACCTCGTAATCCGATAGGATGTAGCCGATCAACTCCTGACGGCGCGGTGACTGTGACGCTAAAATAAATCTGCTCATAGCTCTCCTCGACGATCGCAGACAGCCTGTCCCCTGTCCTCTCTGCTCATGAACCGCTCAGGTTCACGAAAAGCGCCGAAGTGGCGGCTTATCTGCGTTTGATGCGTTTATATACGGTAAAAAACTCCTGTTTTTGTACCATCTTTTTAATAATAGCACAAACCGCGCAAAAAATAAACACAAAAGCACAAAAATTCAACATACCTTTCACATCCTGTCACGGGGATCGCCCCGAAGTATTCCCGAACAGCGAGTTCGGATCGGAGATCAACTCCCCGTGATCCTATGATACCAAAAGGTTATGCCCATAAACGGGACTCTGGATGCGCGCATCTGGCCGCGTGCCCTTCCTCCGTGTTGATGTCGTGCCGCTTTTTTGTTAATTGTAAATGCAAATCTACTTTTTTATACGCGATCACTGACCACTAATCACTGACCACTGACAACAAAAATCGCAGTACACCAAAGCGGCATACTGCGACCTCACAAACCTATTCTATTGCGAACAAGCGCTCATTACTCATACTGCGCCTTGACGCTGTCGAGCCACTCGCCGAAGCCGTTGACGGCGGCTTTCGGCGAGACGATCTTTACCTTGTCGCCGAAGGAGAACAGCCATCCGTAGAACTGCGGTGAGAGCATCACTTCGGCGCTCATGGTAAAGCTGCCGTCGTTATGCGGCTGGATAAAGACCTTGTCGGAGAAGCGGTCGATCACCACGCCGATCAGGCTGTCGTCAAAGCGCAGCTTGACGTTGACCGTGTCGCCGCCGTACATGCCGAACACCTGCTTGGTATACACAGCAAGGTCGAATTTATCGACCGCCTTGGTGCTGTCGGCACGTTCCTCCTCCACCGAGATCGACTCCATCTTATCCACACGAAAATGCTTGAGCTTATCGAGCTCCTTATCATAGGCGATCAGATAGTAGTTTTCATCGTCCCATGTCAGCGCCTTAGGGGTCAGCAGATAGCGCATACCGTCATGACGGCGCACCTTTGTGATCTTCTTTGCGCCGGTGCGAGATACCGCCCACTGTGTATAGAAAAAGCCGATTTTGCGCTTTTTGTTGATGGCACGGTTGATCGAGTCGATATTGCGGTAGATCTCCTCGTTCGAGTTCTTGACGCGGTTGGCGACGATGACCTGTCGATGCAGCTCCTTTGCCTGATTCTCGGAGGTGAGCGTCTCGATCTTACGGATCAGCTCACGGCTCTTTTTGAGAGTGATGAACTTGGAGCTTTGCACCGCGTCGATCAGCAGCTTGATCTCCTCGAGCGTAAAATCGCGCGAGACCAGACTGAACAGCGAGATCTTGCCGACCTTCGACTTGACGATATCCATACCGAAATCCCGCAGGCATTCGATATCATTGTAAATGCTCTTGCGCTCGGCGGTGATCCCGTAATCATCGAGATAGTCAATGATATCCGCGACGGTCACACCGTATTCCTCATCGGTCTTTTCCAAAAAGAATTTCATAATATAAAGCAGCTTTTGCTTTTGCTTAGGATTCTTCGGCATAATGGTTTCCTTTCTTATATATTGGATGTTATACAGCAGGCACAAACCGCAAAACGTTTCCTCATGTTTCAAATCGGGTGCGGGCGTCCCACCCTACACCGTTAACCGTTAACCAAATACTGCGTCAATCCGACCACCAGCGGCATCGTGATCAGCGAGAACAACGCCGACGCGGAGACGATCCCCGCCGACAGCTCGGTATCGCGTCCGTACTTTGACGCCATCATGGTGGTGAAAGCCGCTACCGGAGCGCTGACCGCGATCACCGTGGCAGTCGTGATCGTCGCGTCGATATGCAGTGCGACCATCACACCCATCACGATCAGGGGGATGATGATCAGGCGCATCGCCATGGCGAAATACGCGCCCTTGTCGGTGAGCACGCGCTTGAGGTCGGCGTGCATCAGGTGATAGCCGATCACCAGCATCGGGACAGGCGTATTGAGCGCCGCGAGCATCTTGATCGGTGAGAGGATCACCGTGGGGAGTTGTATCGAAAACGAAAAGAGGAGGATGCCGATCGCCGTGCCGATGATGCCGGGGTTGCAGATCGCCTTGAGCGCGGAGCGCCACTCACCCTTGCGGCTCATGGTCAACAGCCCGTACGTCCACATAAAGATGTTGAACATCGCCACGAACGCCGCGCCGTAGAATACGCCGTCATCGCCGAGGATCGCCTGCTGCAGCGGCAGCGCCATGAACCCGCAGTTAGAGAACACCAGCGCGAATTTCAACACGACCGCGCGTGAGAGCTCCGTTTTGCGATAGATCAACTCGGCGAGCAAGACGGAAAACAAGAGCGATAAAAACGCCGCCAATAATGAGATCAGCAAGCCGCTGAGCATCTCGGGGCGGTACTCGCGCTGGAACGCGTTGATGATGACGCACGGCGTGACCGCGTAAAGGACAACGTCGGTCATCGAGCGCGAGCCCTGTTCGGTGATGATCCCGAGCTTTGTCAGCAGCGCGCCGACCGCGATCAGGATGAACAGCACCAGCACCTGGGTGCCGACGTCCAAAAATGATGCGAGCATACCGTGCCCCTCTCCTTTCACTCATACAAATTGTCATCGCGAAAACCGGACGGTACATCCGCGACGCCAAGCCTCAACCGACGGAAAGCAAATCAGCCGGGTGAGATCATTTGATCCTGCCGAATTCTTTGAGTCCCGATTGTTGTACTCAGATATTATAGCAGGACTCCTTTGAAAATGCAACAGATCAAATGGTAAAATGAACTAATATTTCTCACAGTAAAATAGTCAAAATGTCTAAGTCCCGAATATTACCCTGTGAATCTGCACAAAATATCCCATAGGATTTGTGGATTATGCAAAGCAAAAAACCGCCAATTTGCCTTTTTGTGCAAAAATTAACCGTCAACAATACCTACAAAGTTCGTTTGACTTTCCCTCCATTTGTATAAACAACCAAATTTTTCATTATCATTTGACATCTGCATTTCAGATAGATATAATACAAGCTGTAAGCAAGAAAAAGAGCTTACCGCTTCAATATATTTGAAATTTATGAAAGAAGGATTTTATCATGGCAACTACTAAGAAGACTGCTGCTAAGGCAGAGACTAAGACCGCTGCTAAGAAGACTGCGGCTAAGACCGAGACCAAGGCTGCTGCTAAGACCACCACCAAGAAGGCTGCTGCTACCAAGACAGCTGCTAAGAAGACCGAGACCAAGGCTGCTGCCAAGACCACCGCTACCAAGAAGGCTGCTACCAAGACCACTGCGGCTAAAAATACCGAGCCCAAGTTCGATCTGTATATCCAGTTCGGCGGCGCTACTGTCTCTGTAACTGACATCGAGAAGAACGTCAAGAAGGTCGTCAAGGGCAAGAAGGCTTACACTGTATATGTAAAGCCCGAAGAGAGCAAGGCTTACATCGTAGCTGACGGCGAGACCACCGGCATGGATGTATTCTTCGTAGCTGACTAATCCATTACGACACCAAAGGTCGGTTCATTTGAACCGACCTTTTTTCATTTGTCCCTGCCAACCTCTGTAAGAGGATGTAGCAATCTCTACCGGTATCATTGCGAATCTCTGTAGGGGGTGTGGCAATCTCAACCGTATCATAGTTGCCACCGTTTTGTACCACTTTTTAACGGTCTGTAAAATTCTTGAAAAATCTTTGCATTTTTCACTATCGTATGCTATAATACTTTTGCTAATATAATAACAGGAGGAAAAGCAATGAAAACTTTTACTAAAGTCGTCGCTGTTCTGATGATCGTTGCGGTTCTCGCATCCCTGATGGTTGCCTGCGGCAAGCCCAAGAACAATATCGACGATAATCTGGTCGGCACATGGAAGCAGACCGACGAGCAGGACGGCAACTGGACCTGGACCTTCAACAAAGACGGCACCTGTAAGCTCGAAGGCGAAACCGATAATTTCTCCAGCGAAGGCACCTACCTCATTGAGGAAGCCGGCGTAGCCAAGATCAAGATCAAGCTCGATAAGTGGGACAAGGAAAAGCTGTTCACTTATGTCGCGACCGAAAAAGCGCTCAATCTCCAGTCCTTTGAAGTCGCCTACTACTGCCAGAAACAGTAAAATTGATAATGACAAAGCCCGACATTAAGTCGGGCTTTCGTTATCTTGTAACCAAACCAATCAGCCCCGACACGCGTCACACATGTCGGGGCTTTGCTATGCTTGGTTAGCGTGACTGGAGATATCCGAATCGTGGTTTTGACGGGCATATTTCCAGTCAACCTATCCTAATCCATCAAAGCAGATATTCGTATTACAGTTTATATTTGCCTCTGGTGATAAATCTGCCGCTGTTCTCGAGGATGATCTCATTCTCACTGCACGCGAGCTTGCCGCGCAGGTAGACCTTCTCGATCCTGCCTGCTGTTTTGACATTCTCAAAGGGCGTATAGCCGCACTTGCTGTGGCACTGTGCCGCACTGATCACGCCGCCTGCTTTGGGGTTGAACACCACCAGATCGGCGTCGCTGCCCGCTTTGATCGCGCCCTTCTTCGGGTACATGCCGTAGAGGCGCGCGGGATTCTCACTGAGGTAAGCGCACATCTGCGGCAGGCTGATACGATGCTTCTTCACGCCGTAGGTATACATCAGGCTCCCTCTGGTCTCCACACCCGGCATGCCGTTGGGGATCCTGGTAAAGTCGCTCTCCCCCGCTCTCTTCTGTTCAAGCGTAAAGGAGCAGTGGTCGGTGCTGACGGTGTCGATATTGCCCGCCTTCAGTCCGTTCCATAACGCACGATTGTCCTCGGGCTTTCTCAGCGGCGGCGAGCAGATATACTTGGCGCTCTCATCAAACGGATTCCGATACACGCTGTCATCGAGCAAGAGGTACTGCGGACAGGTCTCGACATAGACCTTCACGCCGTTTTGCCGGGCGCGTACGATCTCCTCATACCCCGCCTTAGTGCTCAGATGCACCACGATGCAGGGCGCATCGGCAGCTTTTGCAATGCTGAGAAAACGATTGACCGCCTCCGCCTCGGTATAGTCGGGGCGGGTTCTCGGATGGAATATGGGGGCGGTATCGCCGCGCGCGATCGCCTCTTCCCTGAGCTTGCCGATGATCCCCGAGTTCTCGCAGTGACAGCCGACGATACCGCCGTATGGCTTGAGCGCGGTCATCAGCTCATAGATCGCCTTGTCGCAAAGCTCCATCGCGTCGTAGATCATATAGACCTTGAACGAGGTCACTCCCTGTTCAAACATAGCGGGGAGTTCGTTTTTGATCTCCTCGCGCCAGTCGGAGATCGCCATATGGAAGGCATAGTCACAGCTCGAGTTGGCGAACGCCTTCATGTGCCAGTTGTTCAAGGCGTCGGTGAGCGTCTCGCCCTTGTTCTGGGTCGCAAAGTCCACCACCGTCGTCACGCCGCCGGCAAGAGCGGACTTGGTACCCGCTTCAAAATCATCGGCAGTCACGGTGTCGCTGACCTCCAGATCGAAATGGGTATGTGCGTCGATAAAACCGGGAAAGATCAATTTTCCGTTGACGTTGATCTCCTGCGCGTCGGCGGCAAGATGCCTGCCGACCGCTACGATCTTCTCACCCGAGATCAGCACATCCGCCTTTTTGGTGCCGCGCGCCGAAACCAGCGTGCCGCCTTTTAATAATAGCTTGTTCATGTTATCACTTTCTTTTGTTTGGAATTATACGTATTATACGATATTTTTACGGCGAGAGCAAGCCCCCGACCTACGATTATTATAACATTCTGCCAACGGGACGTCGAGACACCGCCCCCTACAATACTCCTGCAACGCACTGACCACTGACCACTAACCACTGACCACTAACCACTAACCACTGACCACTGACCACTAACCACTGACCACTGACCACTAACCACTAACCACTGACCACTGACCACTAACCACTGACCACTGACCACTAACCACTAACCACTGACCACTGACCACTAAATTGGAGGGGCAGACATTCCTGTCGTGCCCCTCCCCTACTGCTATTAACGATATAATACAACGTCCTTCATCACGGTGAGGATCAGCACCTCCACGTCCTTAGGCAGGTCGTTTGGCTGATCGAGATCGACGTCTGTCACATCCTCCAATCGGACGCGCACGGTGTGATCATCGAGGATCAAGAAGCCCTTTTGTGAGCTACCCTCAAAGCTCTGTGTATCCTCAAAGAAGGTGAACTTGTCGAGATACGGCGCGGAATCATACGGACAAAAGCTCCTGCAGTTGCCGCACTCGTTGCACAGGCGGTCGATATGCAGGATCTCACGCCTGCCGTCGGACATTTCGACCACGGCGTTCGCACGGTTGGGACATACGCTGACGCAGTTCTCACAGACCGTGTTACAACTCAGGCATCGGGACGAGATCGGGGTCAGCGCGACGGGATCGACCACGCGCTTACTCTCGATCGCCTCCATCGCCGTGGGGATCGCCTCCATCGGGATGTTGACCTCAAACTTTGCGCCGATGATATCGTCAGCGGCGCGCTGCGCGTCGGCGATACATTCGACCACCGTAGAGGGACCGCGCAGGCTGTCACCGATATTATACACCTTGATGCCGTCGATTTCGGTCAGGAAAGGTACCCTGCCGGTTTCATCGGCAGAAATACCGTATGCGGTAAACAGCGTATTATCCACCTCTTCGCCGATTGCGGCAACGACCAGATCGGACGGGATCTCGATGGTTTCATCTGTCGCGACGGGACGGCGTCTTCCGCTCGCGTCAGGCTCGCCCAGGCGCATCACGTTACACAGAAGCGCTCCGTCCTTCTGCTCGATCGGCGCCGCCAGCTCGATGAACTTTACCCCGTCCTTGAGCGCCTCTTTGAGCTCCTCTTCATCGGCGGGCATATATTTCTTGGTTCTTCTGTAGACGATGCTGACATTTTCGATGCCGTCGATCCGTATCGCGACACGGGCTGCATCCACCGCGGTATTGCCGCCGCCGATCACAACGACGTCGCTCAGCCCTGACGCCGCAAAGCCACCGTTCTTGAAAGTGCACAAAAAGTCGAGCACATTCATCACGTTACCGCCGACATGCGGATTGCGCTCCTTGTATGCGCCGATACCGCAGACGACCGCCTCATAACCGTCCGCTTTGAGCTGTTCGAGCGACGGTGCGGGCGTGTTCAGCTTGATGTTCGCGCCCATCTTCTCGATCAGGGCGATATCCCACTTGACAAAATAGGGAGAAATACGGAAGTCGGGGATGACATTGGTGACGATACCGCCGGCTTTGTTCGACTTTTCAAACACATCGACCTCAAAGCCGTCACGCGCGAGGAAATATGCCGCGGATAATCCCGCCGCGCCCGCGCCGACTACGGCGACCTTTCTGCCGTTGGGAGCGGGTCTTTGCAGCTTGGTATAGATCTCGTCATAACCCTCACAGGCGGCGATATATTTAATGCCCCTGATATCGATGGGCAGATTATTATAATGGTTACGGGTGCACTTGCTCATGCAGCGGTGGGAGCAGATCAGACCCGTAGTGAAAGGCAGGGGGTTCTTTTGCAGGATGACCTCGAGCGCTTCTTTATGCATTTCCTTTTCGACCAAATGTACATAGGCTGGGATATTCTGCCCGATCGGACAACCGCCCTGACATGGCGCCGTGTAACAGTCGAACAGCGGTACCTGCTCGCCGTTCTTGCGCGATGGGATCGGTTTGATCGGCTTGCGGAAGCTTTGATGCTTCATGCACCACTTCTGCAAAGCGGCGATCTTGCCCGTATCGGTGCGGGTGAACGGCTCATAGTCACAGATACGCAGGGTATATGCCATGCTCGCCATGTTGGAATAACCGCCCGGCTTGAGGAGGCTGGTCGCCATTGTGATCGGCCAGATGCCGGCAAGGAACAGGAACTTGACATTCTGCTGTGTCACACCGCCCGAGAAGGAGATGCGCAGCTTGCCGTTGAATTCCTGAGAGAAGCGGCGCGCCATCTCAATGGTGAGGTGGAAGAGTGCGCGGCCGCTCATGTACATCTCGTCGCTCGGCAGCTCGCCGTTTTTGACTTCTACGGGGAAGGTGTTGGAGAGCTTGACACCGAACTCCAGCCCCTTGCTCTCGGCGAGCTCCTGCAATCTGCGGAACATCTTCACCGCGTCATCCCACTGCAGATCCTCTTTGAAATGATGCTCGTCAAAGGCGATGTAATCGAAGCCCGCCTTGTCGAGGATCGCGCGCGCGTCCTCGTAGCCGAGGATAGTGGGATTACACTTGACAAAGGTGTGCAGTCCCTTCTCGGTCAGCAGATAGGTCGCGATCCGCTCGATCTCGTCGGGCGGACAGCCGTGGAGCGTCGACAGCGTGACACTGCGGCAAACGCGCGGCGAAATACTGTCGATCAGCTCGGTGTATTCAGGATAATATTCTTTTAAAGCATTTTTCGTATCAATAAAGATCGGGAGCGCGGACGCGTCCTTCAACCCTTCGATAAAGCGGTCGAGCTTCTCCGATTGGATGCCCGCAAGGTCATAGCCGACGCTCATGTTGAACACAAAGCCGTCGGGATCACCCAGACCGAATGCCCGCGCGATCACCTTGATGACGCACCACGCCTTGACGTATTCCTCCAGCGCCTGCTCCACAGTCAACTCCGTCGACCACTCGCAGTTGTAGCCCTCGTCATCCGCCTTGATGCAAGGACGCGCAATGCACCTTGCCAGCTCCTCACCGTCCATCACCTGAACGGTTTTCAGCTCAAAGAAGCGCGCGCCGCCGATGTAGGCGGAAATAATGTTCTGCGCCATCTGGGTGTGCGGACCCGCGGCGGGTCCGAGCGGCACCTCGAGCTTCTCGCCAAAGATCGGCAGGAATTTATCCTCGCCGCTCAGATTAGCGACCGCCTCCTTGCCGAGGCTGTCGGCATACTTTTTGCGCCAATCCTCATAGCGCGAGATCTTAAAGCCCTCCTGCACAGTAAAGGCTCTCTCTATTCTATCATACTCTGTTGTCATCCTGTCGAGCAATTCGCGGATGCTCAGCGGAACCATTTTTTCACTCATATCATTTACCTCGTGTCATACAGACAGCCTTTGACCGTCCCAAATGATTCTATCTATTATATGTTCACTCTGCCCCAGAGTTTTTCCGCAGTCGCAAAAATCTCTGCGCTGAGCCTTTCTTCATCGATGTCGACAAACTGTCTGTCGAGATACAGCAGTCTGCCGTTGGCGATCGTGGTGCGGCACTGCCTGCCGTTCATGCCGAAGATCATGTGACCGTCCAGATTGTCGCCCGACAGCGGAGTGAAGGGCAGGTAATCCATGACGATGATATCGGCGGCGGCTCCCTCACGGATCACGCCGAGCGGGGTGTCAAAATACCGTGCCGCGATCTTGGCGTTATTGTGGAAGAGCATGGTCGTGACCTCGTTCCACGCGACATTCGGCATGCCCGCGTTATGGCGCTGGATGGTCAGCGCGACCTTTAAGCTCTCGAGCATATCGTGGGTGTAGGCGTCCGTGCCCAGACCGAGCATGATGCCCTTCGAGAACATCTTGAGCACCGGTGAACAGCCTACGGCATTGCCCATGTTGCTCTCGGGATTGTTGACGACCATCGTGTTAGACGCTGAGATGGTATTCATCTCGGGCTCGGTCAAGTGGATGCAGTGCCCGAGGATCGTTTTCTCACCGAGGATGCCCCACTTCACCAGCCTGTCAACGGGCAGCATATGGTAGTTATCACGGCTGTCCTCTACGTCGTTGAGCCCCTCGCAGATGTGGATATGGTAACCCGTCCTGCCGTCATTCGCCTTGACGCATTTTTCAAAGGTACGGTCGGAGATCGTGAACAGCGCGTGCATACCGAACATGGCACGGAGCATCGGATCATTTTGCTCCTTGCAATATTGGATAAAGTCGGCATTCTCCTTGATGGCTTCATCACACTTCGCCTCGCCGTCACGGTCGGAGACCTCGTAGCATAAGCAGGAGCGAATCCCCATCTCCTTGGCGCAATCGGCGATCGCAAACAGCGATCCGGGGATCTCTTTGTAGGAAGCATGGTGGTCAAAGACGGTGGTCACACCGTTGCGGATGCACTCGAGATAGGTTGCGTAAGCGCTCGCCCTGGTGTCCTCCAAGGTCAGCTCACGGTCGAGTTTCCACCACATACCATCCAAAATCTCATAGAAGTTGGTGGGATTGTAGCCGTTGATCGACAAACCGCGTGCCAAGCCCGAATAGATATGGGTATGCGTGTTGATAAACGCGGGCATGATGAGCTGACCCTTGGCGTCTATCAACTGCGCCTGCGGATATTTCAGCCGCAGCTCCTTTTCTGTACCGACAGCGGTAATGCGCTCACCCTCAAACGCCACAGCGCCATTCTCAATATAGGGGCGCTCGGGATCGCGGGTAAAGAGCCTGCCGTTTGTGATCAAATACATAGGAATCCCTCCTGTTCTGCCTACACGTTTTCGTGTTCGGAATATAACGGAAAAGGTAGGTTTCTCCATTTACATTCTAGCATGCTCATAGGGCATTTGCAATAGTTATCGATAAAAATGTTTGTGATTTTTGATGTTTTTGTACAAAATCCACCAACCGTTCACTTTCCGTATTTTCTGTTCCCTATTTTTCGATATCTATTGCAATCCAACCCCGATTGCGGTACAATAAAGGTTAATGTAAAACATTGATAATATGGAGGTTATCCATGGAAAAATGTATTGACTTATCACTGCTCGACGGCGTATTAGAGGAATACGCCTCCGTCAAGGGCAGTCTTATCACCATTTTGCAGCACACGCAGGATATTTACGGTTACTTGCCGAAGGAGGCGATCGAGCGTATCTCCGAGAGGACGGGGATCGCGACAAGCGAGATCATGGGCGTGGGCACGTTCTACACGCAGTTCCGCTTTGAGCCGGTCGGCAAGTATCTGATCATGCTCTGTCAGGGTACCGCGTGCCATGTCAACTCGTCCGAGCTGATCTTGCAGACCATCAAGGACGAACTGCACATCGACGACGGACAGACCACCGAGGACGGCTTGTTCTCCCTCAAATGCGTGGCGTGTCTCGGCTGCTGCTCTCTCTCCCCTGTCATGATGGTGAATGAAGATACCTACGGCAGTCTCACCCCCGACAAGACCAAGAAGATCTTAAAAGAGTTAAGGGAGGCGAAAGGATGAGGATCGTCATCGGACAAGGCTCCTGCGGTATTGCCGCGGGCGCGGAGAAAGTACGTAAAGCCCTTTTGAATGAAAACATCAGCGTCCCGATCTCCATCACAGGCTGTATCGGTATGTGCTACCTAGAGCCGATCGTGGATATCTATGACGAGGATAAATTGACCAGACTCGTTAAGGTTTCCGAGAGCGACGCTCTCGCGATCGCCGAGTACATCAAGACAGGCGATCGCTCTAAGATTGAGAATCTTGTCGTAACAGACGAAGACAGCGAATTCCTCTCGAAACAGACTCGAATCGCCTTGCGTAACTGCGGTATCATCAATCCCGAGATCATCGAGGAATATATTGAGAAGGACGGCTACACCGCGCTGAAAAAGGCGCTCGGCATGACTCCCGAAGAGGTAATTGACATTATCAAGACTTCGGGCTTAGCAGGCAGAGGCGGCGCGGGCTTCCCGACATGGTTCAAGTGGAATGCCGCACGAAACTCTGAGGGCGAAGAAAAGTACCTGATCTGTAACGCCGACGAGGGCGACCCCGGCGCGTTCATGGATCGCGCTGTCATCGAAAGCGACCCGCACAACCTGATCGAGGGTATGCTCATCGGCGCATATGCCATCGGCGCAAAGCACGCGGTCGTCTATGTTCGTGCGGAATATCCGCTCGCCATCAAGCGTTTAAAGAACGCTTTGGAACAGGCACGTGAAAAGGGCATCATCGGCAACAACATCTTCGGTTCCGACTTCTCCTGCGACTTCATGATCAAGGCGGGCGCGGGCGCGTTCGTCTGCGGTGAGGAAACCGCGCTGATCGAATCGCTCGAGGGTCACAGAGGTATGCCGCGCTTGAAGCCCCCCTTCCCCGCTCAGTCAGGCTTCTGGCGTAAGCCCAGTAATATCAACAACGTCGAGACCTTCGCCAATGTCGCGTGGATCATCAACAACG
>CAMJMQ010000004.1 GCA_946407065.1 uncultured Clostridia bacterium
ATATCGGAATCGTTTCGGGATGTCGCAAGCGTCATCCCCTACGGTGGGATATGCTTCGCTATTAAGTGGCATTTAGCGGATAGGTTGCGGCGGGAGCAAGCCCCCGCCCTACGGTGGGATATGCTCCGCGTTTGGATGATATAAAACGGAAAGGTTGCGGTACGTCATAAATGCCGTACCCTACAAGACACACGCCGCCATTCTTACAGCTTCACCATCGATTGGAACAACAATTTCAGAATACTGCTAAAGCTCTTCTCCTCCACCGCTTCATCCGCCGTGATATCGAAGGACGCGATCTCTTCCTCCCCGAGGGTAAAGCGCAGGCTGCCTACCGTATCACCCTTTGCGACAGGGGCAGTGATACTCTCGGGGAGCTCCAGATGCTGTTGCAATCCCCCACCCTCGCCCTTGGGTACGGTGAGATAGGTCGAATCGTCGCATGAGATCGGCACCATGTTCTGCATACCGCCCTCCACGGTGATCGGGGATAATTCCTCCTCCAGGCTCAGCTCGCGCGTCTCAAAATTCGCGAAGCCGTAATCGAGCAGGGCTGCCGCGTCCTTGAAACGCCCTTTGCCGCTGTCAGCGCCCAGCACCACCGCGATCAGACTCAAGCCGTTGCGCTGTGCCGTCGCCGAAATGCACGAGCCCGCGTCACCGGTGGTACCGGTTTTCAGCCCCGTGATGCCGTCATAGCTTTTTAAGAGCTTATTGGTGTTGACGATCTGGGTCTCTCCCCCGCGCAGCTCGTCGATCCAGATGGAAGTATAGTCATAGATCTTCTCATGCTTGATCAGCTCGCGCGACATCAGGGCGACGTCATATGCCGAGGTGATGTGACCCTCTTCATCCAGCCCGTTGCAATTCTTGAAGGTGGTGTCCGTCATCCCGAGATCAGCCGCCTTCTGATTCATTGCCGCGACAAAATCCTCCTCACTGCCGCACACAAACTCCGCCAGCGCGACTGCCGCGTCATTGGCGGAGGCGACGGCGGTCGCCTTGATCATATCATCCACGCTCATCTGCTCGCCCTCCTCGAGCCAGATATCGGAGCCGCCCATCGAAGCGGCATGCGCGGAAGCGGTCACGACATCGTCCATATGGATCTTGCCGCTGTCGACCGCCTCCATCACGAGCGTCAACGTCATGACCTTGGTGATGGACGCACAGGCGCGCGGCTCATGCGCATTTTTCTCAAAAAGAATTTTGCCTGAATTGGCGTCCATCAATACCGCCGCGGGTGACGCGATATCGCTTTCACTCAAAGCACCGACAGAAACGGTCGGGATTAACATCATCATAATAGCTACTGTGATTGCAACAATTCTTTGTGTTTTTCTGTTGCAACCCTCCGCCCCTTTCGGGGCACCTCCCTTAGAAAAGGGAGGCTTTACGATGCAATTTAACCAACGTATTTTTTTATCATAATCTTTCATAAAAAAGCACCTCTCTCATTATGTCTATGAGAGAGGTGTTCGTTTCATGATTGTTTTTTGTAGGGCGGGGGTGCTCCCCGTTGGGGAGACGTCACGAAGTGACAGAGGGGGATTCCCCTGTTAGGGGAAATGTCCGCAAAGCTGACAAAAGGGTTGCCGTTCTCGCTTAGAGAAAGGCGTCTCCGCCGAGGAATGCTCCCGCCGCAAACTGTCCGGAACAAGCCACTTAAGCGCGAAGCAAATCATTATTTACGTAGGGATGGTCATCGACCATCCGCATGGCAGAGGCATTGGTTCCTATCTATGGTTTTTCAATAACGGAAACGCCCGGCATTCTGCGGACGACCGGTGGTCGTCCCTACGGAAGCATGGATTAATTGCGGTTAACGGAAACGATAAATTTAATTAACCCTGTTCATCCAACAAGCAGACCGCGGTCGCGGACATGCCCTGCATCGAACCGGTGAAGCCCAAGCCTTCTTCCGTGGTCGCTTTGACGCTCACGGCGCTTTTCTTCAAGCCGCAGGCGACCGCGATGTTGGAGCGCATCTCGTCGATATACGGCGCAAGCTTCGGCTCCTGCGCGCAGACGGTGCAGTCGATGTTATGGGGCTTGAAGCCGTTTTCCTCGATCAAGCCGACCACATCCCAGAGCAGCTTGGTGCTCTCGGCGTCTTTGTACTTGGGATCGGTATCGGGAAAATGCTTGCCGATATCGCCGAGCGCCGCCGCGCCCAACAGCGCGTCCATCACGGCATGGAGCAGGACATCCGCGTCGGAATGACCGTCGAGTCCCATCTCATACGGGATCTCAACGCCGCCGAGGATCAGATCTCTTCCCTTCTTGAAACGATGTACATCATATCCGTGTCCGATTCTCATGTAGTCACAGCCTTTCTTAAGCCTTCCTTTGGGATGAGGAGTTATCCAAATCTTTGATTTGGTTTATAACTCCCATGCAACAGCGCTCCAAGAGCAGATTTGTCTGCGATTGGCTTAGCGCCACTGCTAAGGAAGCTGTCACCCGCAGGGGTGACGGATGAATTGTATGATTTGATCGAGCGAAAGCGAGAAGCCTTTTATTTTCTCTTTTTGAGCAAGGCTTCCGCCAGCGTGATGTCCACAGGAGTAGTGAGCTTGATGTTGGAATACTCGCCGCGGATCAAATGCACCTTTTCGCCGATCAATTCGACCATCGAGCAGTCGTCCGTTACGGCGAGCTGATTTGTTTCCGCGTGATCCATCGCGCGGCGGTACAGCGCTTTTTCAAATATCTGAGGCGTTTGCACCGCCCACATCGCGGAGCGGTCGGGCGTGGATAAGATCACGCCGTTTTCATCGACCACCTTGACGGTATCCGTTACGGGTGTTCCGGGCGCCGCAGCGCCACATTCGAACGCCGCTTTGAGCACCTTTTCGATCTGATCGGGTGTAATCAAGACCCTCGCGCCGTCATGGATCGCGTAATGCGTCACGCGCTTATCCGCCGCAAGGATGCCCCTTTTGACACTCAGGGTGCGGGTAGCGCCACCGGAGGTGACGGAAGAAACCTTCTTGAAGTTAAAGGCGATGTGCGCGATACTGTCGATATCGCCGGATCGCGCCACGACGATAATCTCGTCGATCAGGCTGCAATCCTGAAACGCCTTGAGGGTATATTCGATCGCCGCGCGACCGTTGAGGGGGATCAGCTGCTTGGACAACTTAAAGCCCATGCGGGTGCTGTCGCCCGCCGCAACGATGATCGCGGAGGTAAATCTGTCCGACATATTATACCTGCTCCAGCGCCTGCTTGAGATCCTCGATGATATCCTCGGGATCCTCGATACCGACGGACAAACGCACCATATTCGGCGCGATACCCGCGTCGATCAGCTGTTGATCGGTGAGCTGACGGTGGGTCGTGGACGCGGGATGGAGCACGCAGGTGCGGGCGTCCGCGACATGGATAACGATTTTCGCGAGTTTGAGCGCTTCCATAAAGCGTACAGCGCCCTCTTTGCCGCCCTTAAGGCAGACGGAGATCACGCCGCACGAGCCGTTGGGCATATACTTCTTCGCGATATCATAATACTGATTGGATTTTAAGCCGGGATAATTGACGGACTCGACCTTATCGTGATTTTCGAGGAACTCAGCGGCGGTCTGTGCGTTGGAGCAGTGACGCGCCATCCTCAGCGCCAGGGTGTCCAGACCGAGGTTGAGCAGGAACGCGTTCTGCGGCGACTGCTGTGCGCCGAAGTCACGCATGAGGTGGGTGCAGCACTTGGTGATATACGCCGCCTTGCCGAACTGCTCGGTGTAAACAACGCCGTGATAGGTCTCATCGGGTGTGGTGAGCATCGGGAAATCGCCGCTTGTCCAGTCAAAGTTACCGGAATCGACGACAACGCCGCCCAGCGCGACAGCGTGACCGTCCATGTACTTGGAGGTGGAATGGACGACGATATCAGCGCCCCACTCGAAGGGACGGCAGTTGATCGGGGTCGCGAAGGTGTTGTCGACGATCAGCGGCACATGGTGCGCGTGAGCGACCTTGGCGAACAGCTCGATATCGACAACATCCAGAGAAGGATTGGTGACGGTCTCGATGAATACCGCCTTGGTGTTGGGCTTGAACGCTTTGTCGAGCTCCTCGGCAGTGATGACGGGGCTGACAAAATCGAACGCGATACCCAGATCACGCAGGGTCTTGTTGAACAGGTTGAAGGTACCGCCGTAGATCGCGGCGGACGCGATGACATGATCGCCCGCCTTGGCGATATTGGTGATGCTGATGAGGGACGCTGCCTGTCCGGAGGCTGTCAGCATCGCGCCGACGCCGCCTTCGAGCGCGGCGATCTTGCTCGCGACGGTGTTGAGGGTGGGATTCGCCAGACGGGTGTAGAAGCAGCCGTCCGCTTCCAGGTCAAACAGCTTACCCATGGTCTCGGCGCTGTCATAAACAAAGGTCGTGCTCTGAACGATCGGCAGAACGCGGGGTTCTCCGTTCTGCGGCTCATAGCCTGCCTGTACGCATTTTGTATCGATTTTCATATCATTTACCTCCAAAAAATGATTAATATATTATGACATTATATGAGGGGTGAATCTCTTAACTATCAACCCTCCGCCGTGAACACATGTGTCCACGGCACCTCTCTTAGGAAAGGGAGGCTTTTTGGTTTCGCAATGACAATTTGTATGGGCTTAAAACAAGCTCTTGAACCAACTTGTGAGCGCGTCGGTGCCGAACACCGCTACCGCGATCAGCGCTAAGAATACCAGCGCGGTGATCACCTTGATCGTGGTGCGAAGGGCGGGATTCATGGATTTCGCTTCTTCCCTTTGTGCTTTGAGGTGTTCGATCTGCGCCTTGATCTCATCCATATGCGGTTCAAGATCGTTATGTAACGTTTCGATGGCGCCGAGCAGCTCGATCGCCTTAGGCAGAGCGGAAAACGGCACGACGATCGAGATATTGGACAGCTTGACGTCATAGCCGGTGACAATCTCATTCGCGACGCCCTGCGGATAGACATTCTCTTCCATATAAGGGATATTCGCGTCCTTGAGCATACCGGTCAGCATGGCGCGTTCCGTGCCGCCGGCGATACACAGGCGGACAGGCTCGTTGATGTCCTCGATCTCCCTGAGCTTATGCTTACAGCCGTCAAACGGTAGGTTGTCCCCGAAGCACAGCTGTTTACAGGTTTTGCAATACTTCATTGTTTTCTCCTAACAAATGATTATTATTCGAAATTCGCATTAAATCAATCATTCTCAATTTGTTATTTTACCATAATTATTCCTGCATTTCAATAACAAAGGGCAGAAAAGTTTCACCTTCTCTGCCCTGTTTCATCGATTATGCGAATATCGGCTGGAGCTGCTGCCCTTTGAGCGCCATTTCAAGGCACTGCGGGATCAGATCGAAGTGCGCTACCAGCGAGTTCGGCTTTTTGACGGGATCGTCCTGTGAGAACGGTACAAAGTAGACGTTTTTGCGGTTGAGCAATTTGCCGACGTTCTCCGCTGACGCGCCGAGCGCGTCATTGCTCGCCACACACAGCACTACCGGCGCGCCGATCCTCAGCTGGGATTTGACCGCCATGGTGACGGGTGTATCGGTGATGCCCAGCGCGATCTTTGACAGCGTATTGCCGGTACACGGCGCGACCAGCAGGATATCGCACATTCCCCGCGGGCCGATCGGCTCAGCGCCGCTGACGGTATGGATCACGCTCTTTTGCGTGATATTCTCTATCCTCGTCACGATGTCATGCGCTTTACCGAATCTGGTAGATACGGTGTAGGCGTTCTCCGACATGATCGGCAGGATGTCATAGTCCCGCGACTCGAGCCGCGCCATTTCTTTGATGCTTTTATCCAAGGTGCAAAAGGAGCCGGTCAAAGCGTAGCCCAGTTTTATCTTTTCCACCGTTTTCCTCCTTTATCCGGGAATCTCCTCTCTCTCGAGCAGATTCATGATGGTATCTTTGATGATGATTCCCGCGGTGAGGGGCGCGGTTTTTCCGGGGATTGCCAGCGCGTGGATGCAGGTGATCTCCCGATCCTTTGCCGCGCTGAAATCCACGCCTCCCGGCATGGACGCAAGGTCGATGATGAACACATCCTCACGCATTTGCGCGATCGCGTCCTTGTCGATCACCTCGACGGGTACGGTGTTGACGATCACCCGGTACCCCGACCAGTCGAGAGCGGGATAATCCGCGGCGGTCATCCCCCTGCAGGCGATCATATCGCGGTCATCCGGATTACGTGCCGCTACGGTGACCTTCGCGCCCATCATGCTGAGATAGCGTGACAGCACCTTGCCGATCCGACCGTAGCCTGTGACCAATATCCCGGTGCCGTATACAGCGCCCTCATACTCGTTCAGGATCAGCCCGATCGCGCCCTCGGCGGTCAGCTCGGCGTTGCGCAGGGTGAACATCTCATTGGCGGAGTAATCAAGGATCTCACCTGAGATATAAGGCTTCAGCATGGGAGCGCTGCCGCTGAATATCGGCTTCTTCCCTATTTGATCCGCCAGACCATTGATACTGATCGGATGCTGTGAAAACGGCGCGAACAGATTGCCGTCTGCTACGGGTCGCACCGGCAGTACGGCGATATCACATTCCTGAGCCGCCTCTTTTACCGCGCAAACACGGATCTCACACAGGCTCACAAGAGAATCAAAGCCCGTCAACAGTACCTCGTGTCCGCTATCGGCAAACGCCTTTGCCGCAAACAGCATCCGCTTATCGCCGCCGAATACCGCGATCTTCATACACTCACCTCACCACAGAATACGTTGTATACTATGCGAAATGACGGCAAACGTGAAAAAGCTCCCATAACGGGAGCATGATTGGAGAAGAAAAAGTATGATAATCACTAATCATTAACCACTGACCACTAATCACTGATCACTAATCACTGATCACTAATCACTGACCACTGATCACTGATCACTGACCACTAATCACTGACCACTAATCACTGACCTATGTATCATCCCCGAAGGGATGAATCAAAACATAGAGTGGGTATGCTTACATTCAAAGGAGCGGCAGTCGACGCACTGCTCATCGGTCGGGTTCTTCTCGTGAGAAGCGACCTGGATGCTGTCGAGCGAGCAGTAGTTCTCGTCGCCGCAGTGATACTTGCAGTCCTTGACGCTGCAATGGATGCAACGGTTCTTTTGTGTGTCGTTAAACATCATTTTCACCTCTGTTAGTTTTGTCAGGGGTAACTTTTGCCCCGACACTGTTATTATCGGCAAATTACGCCGCGCTATGCACAAAAACAGAGGATTCCGATATGATATAACGAGGTGAATCCATATGTATCTATTTTGTATGATCATTTTGATCTTTTTCGCGATCATCGGCATTTGCGCGTTTATCACAGCATTGCTCGATCATTGTTATCACGGCGATCATGAATCGATACTTATCATCAAGGATCTCAACGCCGAGAACGCGGAGGCGCGCATCCGTTCCGCGGCGCGGATCTGTCAGCATCACAAAGGGATGACATTGCGGTGCATCTGCGGCAAGGATGATCCCGCCTTCGATATCTGCGCCATGCTGCAAAAGGAATATCCGCTGATGGAGATATGTTCGGAATGAAGATCGGCTGAGATTGACACGACATCGGCTCAGCCGCCGATATCTCGCAATGACAATGATAAAAGCCTCCCGATACGGGAGGCTTTCTGTTTATTGAAGCGTTATGGGTTTACCGATGTTATACGGAATCCGAAGATTCGCCAAACGGCGCTGGATAAAGCTCGCGTCAGTAATCGTCAGATCATCGTCCTCGTCGACGTCGCCCTGCATCAGCACATCCGGATCGACGTCAACAGAAGCATCCGCCAAATGCCGCTGTATGACCGTCACATCCACGATCGTGATCTCACCGTCGCCGTCCGCGTCACCGAGCAGATAATCATACTCGTCGGGCATGACCGCAAGAATCACCGAACAGCTCAACACCGGCTCAGCGGTGTCCCAGTGCATCCCGCCGTACTCGTCAAAGATATCCTCCACGCGGTACCAGTCATAATACAGCATTTCCGAAACGCCCGCCTGATCCGGAGCGGTGATATGAGCGTAGGAGTTGCTTTCGTCCTCAAACGGCGGCTGATACTCACATCCGAAGATTTGCAGCTCACTGTCACGCCAGCCGGGGATCCATCCTTTATCAGGCTCAAATTCAAAGCTGACATAGATATCATCGTTCTTGTCCATATAGATCGTATCGCCGTCATAATACCGTCTTTCCGATCCGCGCACCAGCGCAAAGCTCTCGGGCTCGGGAAGGATATCAAAATCGACATAGCTCGTGCCGTAATACGGCTCCTTGCCGTCGATCCGAACGAAGTATTTGCCCGGATCGGTCGGCATTTTATCGAGCGGATCAGTCTCGGGATAGAGCTCTTGATCGTACGCGGGATCGCCGAAATCGGGTTGTTCGCCGCGCTCAAAATAAGTGAGCTCATAATACTGCGGGTCAACGTCCTCGTTCGCGATTCCGTGGATCACGGGCGCGTGCATTTCATTCGCGGGGATCGCGAAGTAATCGTGCCACGACCATGTACACTGACCCTTGTATTCCTCGCCGAAGTCGGCGTTCGCGCCGAACCAGTTGAAGCTGTATTTATGCCACAGCAGGAATTCGCGCCATTCCGTCTGTCCGGTATAGCCGCTGTTATCCCTCGCGACAGCATACGCCGCAAATCCGCCGAAGCCGCTCTGCATATAATCCTCATTCACCGTCAGGCTGAACGGAGCGGAAGCCGGGATAAAGACGTCTTCATCCTTTTCTTCATCCCAGTATGTCCTACCGAACACGAGATCATACGCGTCCTTCGGTACTTTCTGACCCTCTTTATCGATGATCGTGATCTTCAAATCATCGACATTCAAGATATCGTCCTTGTTCTCGATCGGGAAAACCTTCCAGTCCTCCCCGTCATAGAGCAGCTCGCAATTTGACAGGTCATTCTTTGCGTCCGATTTAAGGATATCAAAATCGACATAGCTCGTGCCGTAATACGGCTCCTTGCCGTCGATCCGAACGAAGTATTTGCCCGGATCGGTCGGCATTTTATCGAGCGGATCAGTCTCGGGATAGAGCTCTTGATCGTACGCGGGATCGCCGAAATCGGGTTGTTCGCCGCGCTCAAAATAAGTGAGCTCATAATACTGCGGGTCAACGTCCTCGTTCGCGATTCCGTGGATCACGGGCGCGTGCATTTCATTCGCGGGGATCGCGAAGTAATCGTGCCACGACCATGTACACTGACCCTTGTATTCCTCGCCGAAGTCGGCGTTCGCGCCGAACCAGTTGAAGCTGTATTTATGCCACAGCAGGAATTCGCGCCATTCCGTCTGTCCGGTATAGCCGCTGTTATCCCTCGCGACAGCATACGCCGCAAATCCGCCGAAGCCGCTCTGCATATAATCCTCATTCACCGTCAGGCTGAACGGAGCGGAAGCCGGGATAAAGACGTCTTCATCCTTTTCTTCATCCCAGTATGTCCTACCGAACACGAGATCATACGCGTCCTTCGGTACTTTCTGACCCTCTTTATCGATGATCGTGATCTTCAAATCATCGACATTCAAGATATCGTCCTTGTTCTCGATCGGGAAAACCTTCCAGTCCTCCCCGTCATAGAGCAGCTCGCAGCCGGACAGGTCGACAGTCGAATCGGCGAACGCCGACATTGGCAATAAACCGACCGCCAGTGTGAGAACCAGAATCAGTGAAACTACTTTCCTTTTCATCATAAACTCCTTTCAAACGCAGGAATAGTGGATATTCAAAAGGGTATTTGCCAAAGGGATTCTTGCACAGTTCCATTATAGGGTACCTGTCGGGTTTTATCAAGCAGAAACGACATTTCTTATCAAGTCATACTAAACAAAAATTTTGAGTGGTCTTTATGCAAAGCACACAAAGAAATCCCCATGCGGAGCACGGGGATGAAAAAGCGATTTACAGCTTGATTCTGTTATACTCGTCACCGAGGTGATCGGCGACCTCTTTGAGGTGACCGGTACGCTTGTTCTTCAGCGCGTAATGCTGGACAAGACCGTAGCCGGGGTACTCGTTGCCCTCTACGATAACGGGGCCATCCTCGGAGAACGCGATATCCCAACCGATGTAGCGGCACTGCGGGATGCGCTTATGCGCGTCAACGCACATATCAAAGGCTTCCTGCACGCCGTGGATGTAGACGTCCTTGAACTTAACGCCGGTCAAGGGGTGGGTGTCATAGACCTGACCGTAGTCGTCGACAACATTACTGTCGATCCTGCCGTCGGCGCCGAGGCTGAAATACAGGTCGTTGGTACAGCCGATGACGACGCTGTCATCCTGGTTGACGCGCAGGGCGTTCGCGATCATTTTGATCTCGCCCTTATCGTTCAACAGCGTGATAACACGGAAGGAGTTGACGACGTTGGGATTGATCTGATTGAGGTCGGGATGCTGCTTAATGCCGTCCTCGATCAGGAACTGACCGTTTGCCTTACACTGATTGTAGAACGCTTCAACGTCCTTGATCTCCTTGACGACGCATTTCGAGATACCGTGACCGCCCTCGCCCTTGGTCTCCTTGGCGAATACGATGGTCTTGTCCTTGAGAAATTCCCTCAGATCATCGGGTGTACTTTTGCGCAGATTGATGAAATCGCGCTTGAGGTAATCGCGGAACACCTCGTCAAAGATCAGCTTATCGCCCAAAACGACGATGTACTCTTCATCGTTGAGGTACGCCATCAGTCGGTAAAAGCGCTTCGCGGTGGCAAAGGTCTTCTTCTCCTCTTTGGTTGCGTCAATAAAATGTCCGCGGAAATAATCGGTGTAGCCCGTGCCCTGTGTCAAGAAGTTCCACATCAGACTGCACTTGATATAAAACTTGGATTTACCGCTCTGCTGCTGGATGATCTCGATGTGGCGGTTCATCCTCTCCTTGTTGATATCCTTGAATTTATTCATCAGCCACTTGGTAACTGACATTGCCATAACAATCGACCTCCGATTTCAGGTGAACGGTGGATGGTAAATGGTGAACGGTGAAAGGAGGGCTCCGCCCTCACCCTATTGAAAAACTTAATTCTGTAAAAGAAATATCAAAAACCGTTAACCGTTAACCGATA
The DNA here is from genome assembly GCA_946407065.1 of uncultured Clostridia bacterium. Taxonomy (GTDB): domain Bacteria; phylum Bacillota; class Clostridia; order Oscillospirales; family Acutalibacteraceae; genus Ruminococcoides. Next base: position 11,099 of record CAMJMQ010000004.1, read on the forward strand.
TCCGTTAACCGTTATTTGATATACACTCTCTCGTTATTCTTACCGATGCCGAGCAGGACTTCCGCGAGCCCCAGACCCGACGCGCGTGAGAAGCGTCCGAGGCTGATACCGCCGCCGAGCAAGGTGACGGTGTCGGTGAGCTTGACGCGGTTATCGACCTTGACACAGCACATGTTCATGCCGATCTCGCCGATGATGGGATAACGCTTGCCGTTGATCTCAACCACTCTGCCGTAGTTGGCATGTCCGATACCGTTGTTGTAGCCGACAGGCAGTACCGCGATGCTGATCAGCTCCGGCGCCTGATACTCCGCGCCGTAGCCGACGTATTCGCCCGCGTTGACGTCCTTGATCTGCAAAATCCGACACTTATAAGACATCGCCGGAGAAAGATCGAGCTGTACGTCACGGTAGGTCTCGGTTAGATGGTATTTTTTCTGATTGCGTTTATCACGCAGATCTCTGAGGCGATCCTTCATGCTGCTGCCGTAGGAGGACGGGCTGATGTTGTAGCCGTACATGATCAGACCCATGCGGGTGCCGGTCGCAATATCGATCTTCGGGTGCGCGACCAGCGAGACACCGCTGCCCAGATGCACGATCGGGATCTCGTTAAGATCGATCAGCGAGGTCAGCTCCTTGAAGCGGCGGATCTGGTTATCATAATGCGGATCAAAGATACCCGCCGTCGCGAAATGCTGATAGATGCCTTCGAGAAAATGCGGCGAGCTGTTGATCAGCTGAACCGCTTCCTTGATCTCGCCCTTGTCCTTTAGACCGAGTCGGCTGAAGCCCGCGTCCACCTTGATATGCAGCTTGAAGCTGTGGTTCACATCCGCTGCGAGCATCGCGCGTAAGTATTCGATATCCGGAATCGCGAGGGTCAGATCCAGATCTGCCGCCTCACCCAGTCGCTCGATCGCGACAGGCTCCAGACATAGGACGGGTACATGTGCGTTATACTTGCGCAGATCAAAGGCTTCCTCCAGGGAAGATACGGCAAAATACCGCAATCCGCCGTGATGCAACGCCTTGACAGAACGCATGCCGTGACCGTAGGCGTCGCCCTTGACAACGCCGATATAGCTTTTATACTCCGGATATTTCTCCAAAATCGCCTTGACATTATTGCTCAGGCGTGTGAGATTGATCTCTACATAGGAATCAGTCATGATAATCCTCTTTGTTGATACTTTGATAATCAAACCGTTTTCAAAACGCGAAGCGTTTCCCTTCACCGTTAACCGTTCACCGTTAACCGTTCTCCGGATATTATTTCTTCCTTCGAATTAAAACGATCGGAGTTGTTTCCTGACCCTGACCGCAGGGGTTGTCGGCGATCAAGCCGTGGAGTTCTTCTTCACTGAGCTTGATATCGGAAGAATAACCCAGAACCTCCTGTCCCAGATCGTTCGCGTCAACGATCATGCAGGACATGCCGAGCTTTTCTTTGATCTCATCACAAACGCCGGAGGGATTCTCGGGATTCTCGATACCGATATCTCTGTACTCCGACCAGACATGATCGTAGAAGCCGTCGAGACCCGCGACCTCAGAGCCGACGATCTCATAGAAAACGCCCTTCTTGCCGAAGAGCTTGCATACGCCGCCGGCAAAGGAAGCCCACAGCACCTTAGGCAGACCGACCTTGGTGATCGCGTACTGCATTTTGATGGTCTCGCCTACGCCTACGCCGGTATCGGGGTGGGAAGCGAATTTGGACAAAAACTTTGCCCAAAAGCCGATCTTGAGCTCTTCACGCTTGACGACTCTGCCCTGACACAGCGCAATGATCTTCTCAGAGGAGCTGACGATATCGCCCTCCTCGTACAAGGGCTGTACATACTTTTTAAAGATCTCGATGTAATCCTCGCCCTGCTTGACAAAATGTGTCTTGATCGCATGGCGCATATAGGTCACACCGTTGACGGTTATTTCGACGTTCTTGCCTTCATTTGCGACAAATTCCATAATTTCACCTCATCTGATTTCAAAAAGGTAGCATTTTCACAAAATATATGGTATACTGGTTTCTGCCATACAATATATACGAAATATCAGCTTTTCCGCTCATACACGCATATATGAGTATTATAAGACAATTTCAGGAAAAATTCAACAGTAGAATTACCGATATTATCATTTTCACGCAAGGGATTATTATGACTAATCACGAACAACTATTTGAAATTAACGGCGTGGTGGAGAACATTATCTACCGAAATGAGGAAAACGGCTATACCGTGCTGGAAATCAGCGGTGACGAGGCATTGATCACCGCCAACGGCGTCATGCCGCTGGTCAACGTCGGTGAGAGCGTCAAGCTGTTCGGTGTATTCAAGAACCACCCTACCTACGGCGAGCAGTTCGCGGTATCGGCGTTTGAACGCACCATGCCCGAGAATATGGACGGTATCCTCAAATACCTGTCGAGCGGCGCGATCAAGGGCATCGGGCCTTCTACCGCCAGACGTTTGGTACTGGAATTCGGCGCGGATACGCTGTCGGTACTCGAAAACGACCCCGAGCGCGTCGCAAAGCTCAAGGGTATCTCGCTGAAAAAGGCACAGGATATCAGCGAACAGCTCAAGAGCGTGGTCGGTATCCGCGAGCTGATGATCTATCTCGCCAATTACTCTGTCACCCCGAATGCCGCCGTGAAGATCTGGAAAAAGTACGGCAACAACGCCATCGCGCAGATCGAAGAGAATCCCTATGTGCTATGTGAGGAAGGGATCGGCATCTCCTTTGAGACCGCCGATATGATCGCCCTGTCGCAGAACACCCCGCAGGACGCGCGTATCCGCGTTCGAGCGGCGTTGGCATTCGTCCTCAAGCACAACCGTCTTAACGGTCATACCTGTCTGCCGCAGGATAAGCTGGTGAACGCGACCGCGAGCCTCTTGGAGATCGACCCTGCCGCGTGTGAATCCGCACTCAAAGAGATGATCGAAGACAACACCTTGATCCTCGATACCGTCAACGACAAAGAATGTATCTTTCTGCCGTCGCTGTATGACGGCGAGACCTATATCGCCGCGCGCATGAAGATGCTGCTGCGGTTCCCCGCGATGGCGATCGGCGGCGCGGAAGAAAAGATCGCCGCGATTGAAAAGGAAAGCGGCATCGAATACGCCGCCCTGCAAAAGAAGGCGATCAGCGACGCGCTGACAACAGGATTGTTGATCCTCACGGGAGGCCCCGGTACCGGCAAAACGACCACCCTCAACGCGATCATCCGACTTCTCAAGGAGAGCGGTCAAAAGGTATCTCTCTGCGCGCCGACAGGCAGAGCCGCTCAGCGGATGACCGCCGTGACAGGCGAAGAAGCCAAAACCATCCACCGTATGCTCGAGGTCAGCTACGATATCGAGGACAAGCCCGTGTTCAAGCGCAATGAGCGCAATCTGCTCAACACCGACGCGCTGATCGTGGACGAGGTGAGTATGGTCGACACCGCCCTGCTCGAAAGCCTCATGCGCGCGCTGCCCCTGTCATGCCGATTGATCCTGGTCGGCGACAGTAATCAGCTCCCCTCTGTGGGTGCGGGAAACGTGCTGTATGACCTGATCGCGTCAAATACCATCCCCGTGGTCACACTGGGCGAGATCTTCCGTCAGTCGATGCAGAGCCTGATCGTCACCAACGCGCACAAGATCGTGCAGGGCGAGATGCCCGACATCCGTATCCGCGACAACGACTTTTTCTTCCTGCCCGATTACCGTCAGGAGCATATCGCCGAAACGGTCGGTGACCTGTGCGCGCGGCGGCTGAAAAACGCCTACGGCTATAATCTGCATGAGAATATCCAGGTGCTCTCCCCCACCCGCAAGGGCATTTTGGGCACCTATGAGCTGAACAACCGACTGCAAAAGCTCGTCAACCCCAATCCGTCCCGCGGCGTCAAGGTCGGCTACTCCACCCTCAACGAGGGCGATAAGGTCATGCAGAGCCGCAACAATTACGATATCCTGTGGACAAAGGATGATGGCGAATACGGCGAGGGCGTGTTCAACGGCGATATCGGCGTGATGGTCGAGGTCAACAACGCCTCCAAGATCTACAAGGTACGATTCGACGACCGTGTCGCGACCTACGACAGCGACAGTGTCGGTGATCTGGAGCTCGCCTACGCCTGTACCGTCCACAAAAGTCAGGGCAACGAATTCGATTGTGTGGTACTGCCGATGTTCCGCGGCGCACCGCAGCTGATGTACCGCAATCTGCTCTATACCGCCGTGACCCGCGCCAAAAAGATGCTGATCATCATCGGCGACGAAAACGCCCTGCGCTATATGGTGGAGAACAACCGCCGTATCCTGCGCTACACCGGACTGAAAACATTTTTGATGAGGGATTGATATGGAATTCGTCAGAAAGCTCACCGCGCTGTTCTATCCCGAGCGCTGTCCCTATTGCTCCGCGCTGGTCGAAGCGACACAGATCGCGTGCGCAGGGTGCTATGATGAGATCCGGCGCAAGCATATCCCGATCCCGGCAGGCGCGAGAGGATTTCGCTGTATCTCTACCTTTGCCTATGACGGCAGAGTGCGCCGCATGATCCTGCGGCTGAAATACCACGACCGCACCCAGTACATCCCGCAGATCGCCGAGTTACTCATAAAAGATATCGAAAACGCTTACAGCGATATGGACTTCGATTTCATCACCGCCGTTCCCATGTATAAAAAGGATTTGCATAAACGCGTGTATAACCAATCCGCATTACTCGCGAAGGAGCTCGGCAGACTGCTCGATCTCCCCTATCTGGAAACGATCAACAAGATCAAGAAAACCAAGAAACAACATCACCTCAACTATAAAGAGCGCAAAACCAATCTAAAAGGCGCGTTCAAGGTGATCGACAAGGATTTGGTCAAGGGTAAAAAGATATTGATCATCGACGATATCATCACCTCCGGCTACACCCTCGGCGAGTGTTGTAAGGTGCTCGCCAAATCTAAGCCCGAGCTGATCTGCTGCGCTACCATCGCCTCCGCGCAGAATAAATATCCCGAATCGACAGTGATATAGCAAATTATTATTGAAAATAACACAAAACTTGTATATAATAAACGTGACAGAAATCAATTCATTCGGTTGAGATTACCACAGTCACCCGAACACACGTGTTCGGAACTTCGTAATGACACGAATCATAAGGAGAACGCATATGGATATCGCATTGGATCTCGGCACCGCCAACGCCCGACTCAGGGTCAACAATAATGAAAACGCCATCGACCAGCCCTCGGTCATCGCGTATAATAAAGATGATAAAGTGATCCTCGCCGTGGGTGATGAAGCCTATGAGATGCTCGGCAGAACCTCGGCAAAGATCAACGTCGTGTTTCCGCTCGAGGGCGGCGTCATCGCCGAATCAGGGCTTGTTGAGGAGTTGGTCAACATCTTCATGGCGGAGGTCTGCACCAGCCGCGTCGTGATGCCGCGTGTCGTCGCGTGTATCCCCGGTGAGATCACCGAGGTCGAAAAACGCGCGATCGTCGGCGCGATCTCGAGCTTCGGCGTCAGACGCGTCCTGCTGATCGAAGCGGCTAAGGCGGCGGCGTTCGGCAGCGGCAGAGATATTATGTCGCCCCACGGCGTGATGATCGTCGACATGGGCGCGGGCACGGTCGATATCGCGGTCATGTCGCTGGGCGGTATGTCCGTCAGCAAGACCATCAAGACCGCGGGCAATCGAATGGATGAGGAGATCATCAAGTATGTGCGCCGCAAGCACGGACTGATCATCGGCAAGGCGATGGCGCGATCCTGCAAGGAAGCGATCGCCTGCGCCGCAGAAGCGGACGAGGATAAAACCTTCCGACTCAAGGGCAGAGATTCTCTGCGCGGACTTCCCCGCGCGATGGAGGTCAACGCTGTCGAGATGCAGGAAGCGATCGCCGACATCACCACGATCATCATCAACGCGATCATCGATGTGCTCGAGGATACCCCGCCCGAGCTGCTCGGCGACATCCAGATGGACGGCATCATGCTCACCGGTGGGCTGGCTCAGCTCGACGGCATGAAGGAACGGCTCGAAAAAGAGACCGGCATCACGGTACATATCGCGCCCGACCCCGCCGACTGCGTCGTAGCGGGCTGCTTCAAGGCGACGGAATTCATCGAAGAAGCCGAATCCCAGCGCAGCACCCTCAATCCGCTGATGACGGTCTATTAATGAGGAATTAGGAATTAGGAATGAGGAATGAATGGTGGGCTTTGCCCACACCTGATATAGTAATGGTCATTGCGAGGAGTTGGCGATACAATAACGCGGCAATCAAAATAAATAACGCTTGCAACTCTATTTTGGAGTCGCAAGCGTTCAGACTGTAGAAAAACCTATCAAAGCCTTCCTTTGGGAAAGGAAGGTGCCTCCGAAAGGAGGCGGATGAATTGTATAGATTGTTTGAGCGAAGCGAGTCACATTCTTTTACGTTGGTGATTAGAACAAAGGTAAAATCAGGGTTTCTCCCTTCGGTCGGTCAATTGATACAATTCCTCAGTCACCGTTCGGTGACAGCTCCTTTTCCCAAAAGGAGCCTTGGAAATCGGCTACTCATTTTTTATTCTATACTTTTTCGACAAACTGAGAGGTACCGACTTTTTCGTCAGTACCTCTTTTGTTATTTGATGAAAGGAAAGGCGGAATCAATTCCTAATTCCTAATTCCTCATTCCTAATTATTCCAAATCACCTTTCATTCTTCCTCTTCTGGAAGCCGTACGCCAACTTCAGCAGCAGCTTTTCGGGGGCGAATCGACGGAAGAACAGTCCCGCCTTCATCATCAAGCCGGGAATGATGACCAGCTTGCCCCTGAGCGCGCCGTCGATCGCGATCCGCGCGCATTCCTCGGACGAGATACCGTCCACGGCAAACTTCACCTTGGCGACGTCGTTGAACTCCGTGTTCACAGGACCCGGACAGAGTACGGAAACATGCACATGACTGCCCTTTTGCCGTAGCTCCTCATAGATTGCCTCGCTCAATCGCAGAACATAGTTCTTGGTCGCGTAATAGGTCGAGAGCAACGGCCCCGGCATAAAGCCCGCGGATGACGCAACATTGAGGATGATACCGCTGTCGCGCTTGACAAAATCGCGCAAAAACAGCTTTGTCAGGATATGCACGGCGGTCACGTTGACGTCGATCATGTTCAGCTCGGTATTGAGATCCGTCTTGACGAATTCACCCGCTAAGCCAAAGCCCGCGTTGTTGATGAGCATGTCGATCGTCTCATCCTTCACGGTTTCATACAGCGCGTAGCAATCCGACTTCTTCCCCACATCCGTGACGATGCAACGCACCTCGACGTTTTTGAGTTCCTTTTTCAATTCCTTGATCCTGTCCTCGCGACGTGCGACCAAGATCAGATCCCAGCCCATTGTAGCCAGATAACGCGCCATATCGCGTCCGATACCCGATGACGCGCCGGTGATCAATGCTTTCATATTACCGCCTCCTGTTAACTTGTTATGTTTACCACAGCTCCGAGGGAGCTTCGCAATGACTTTATTAAAAGTTTACATCTATCCACTTGCTTTTGTCAATCATTTTCGATAGAATAGTGTCGAACAATCATTAAGGAGCTGAACCTATGGACTCCATCAAAGAAATGTGGAACCGCTTCACTCAGAGCATCGTCAATTATCTGCCCGATCTCGGAGGGGCGTTGGTCATCACCGTGATCGGTATCGTGATCTCACTGATCATGGTATCCCTCACGCGCAAAGCGTTACAGCGCAAGAAGGTCGACCCCTCACTGGTCGACTTCATCTCACGATGCATCCGCCTGTTGATCTATGTCTTCACCCTGCTCGCCGCCATGTCGGCGCTGCATATCTCTATCACGGGTATTGTCGCGTTCTTCTCGGCGGCTGCCGCGGCGGTAGCCTTGGCGCTCAAAGACCGACTCAACGATATCGCCAGCGGCATCGTGATTCTGTTCACCAAGCCCTTTGTCACGGGTGATTTCATCGAATTCACCAAGTATTCGGGCTTTGTGCAGAAGATCGACGTCATGCACACCAACATCCGCACCTATGACGGCACCAACGTCATCATCCCGAACTCGGTCATCTCCAATGCCGAGGTAAACAACTATACCACCCATCCGCAGATCCGTGTCACGATCACCGTTCCTATCCCCTATGACGCGAACATCAAGCAGGTGCAAGCAATACTAACCGAAGTGATTGAGAACACCGATCATGTGCTGGATGACGAGAAGTATCCGAAAAAGGTCAGGCTGGAGAAATTCGGCGAAAGCGCGCTGGAATTCACCGTGCGCTGTTACTGCGAGTACAAGGATTACTGGACGGTTTATTACGCCCTGATGGAAGGCATTAAGAACACGCTCGACGAAAACAAGATCGCCATCCCCTACAATCAGCTGGATGTGCACGTGGTCAACCAAAAGGATAATAAACAATAACTTGATTTTGACAGACAAATGATATATAATGGGTAATTGAAAATGGAGCAACAATCATTTTCAATTATCCATTTTCAACTTTCAATTTGTATAAGCGCCTGTGGTGGAATTGGCAGACACGCCAGATTTAGGTTCTGGTCCGCAAGGGTGCAGGTTCAAGTCCTGTCAGGCGCACCAAAGCAAAAACCTGTCACAAAAGTGGCAGGGTTTTTGCTTTGAATGATTCATTCTTCAGTTTTCAGTCTTCAATTTTCAGTTCTGTTCGACAGGTTTTCTAAATGAATACTGAAAACTTAAAACTGAAAAATGAATAACGCTCTTGTTGCGTAAGAATAGATTAATCGCTATACATAAATTTGTGTTTTCAGTTCAAAAAGGGCATCCCATTGGATACCCTTTATCTATTATACAAGCAAAGTGCGTATGACAGGACTTGAAGGCGACTGTGCCAAGAGATAAGCGTGAGCGCATCTCGCAGGTAAAATCAGTCCGGTGGACTGATTTTAAGGAGAGAGCAGATGACCTTTTGTACGGGAGCAGATAGCAACATGCGACATCATACAACTCCAATGAATCAAACACCTGTCAGGCGCACCAAAGCAAAAACCTGTCACAAAAGTGGCAGGGTTTTTGCTTTGAATGATTCATTCTTCAGTTTTCAGTCTTCAATTTTCAGTTCTGTTCGACAGGTTTTCTAAATGAATACTGAATACTGAAAACTTAAAACTGAAAAATGAATAACGCTCTTGTTGCGTAAGAACAGATGAATCGCTACACATAAATTTGTGTTTTCAGTTCAAAAAGGGTACCCATTTGGATACCCTTTCATTTTCTCGTATTATTCGATTGTGTCAGCGAGCAGGTCGGCGACGTTGGTGATGACGTCAGCGATCTCCAGCTGCTCCTTCCACCTGTTATCGATCGCGTCATAGCCGATGTACGCACCGAGGATGTTACCGGCGATCGCGGCGGCGGAGTCGCTGTCGCCGTTCTGATTGACGGCGGTGATGATGCACTCGGAAAAGTCATCCTGATACTTCAAAGCGCAATAAATCGCTGTCGCGAGCACCTCATCGGCATACCAGCCCTCGCCGAGCTGATGGATATTGTTGAGATCGGTGTCATCGTTTTCGGACAGCTTGACCGCCTTGCTGACGATGTTGACGAGCTTATCGATATCCTGTTCCTCGCGGAAGATCTCAGCGATGTCAGCCATCGACCGCTCTACGATCTCCTTTAAGGTAAGCTCTTTCTCATTGTAGAGGATCCTGTAGATGATCTCCGCCAGAACCGCGGCAGGCATATAGCCGAGCGGATGGCTGTGCGTGATGGCGGCACATTCCGCCGCCTCGAGCGCGACCGATGCGATATCGTCACATTTCTTCACCATGCCGAGCGGGGCGACGCGCGTAATACCGCCGCCGTCGTTTGCGTTATTGATTTTTGATTGGATAAAGCTCTCCACATGCTCATGATTGACACGCTGATCTCTGCGAGCTTGCAGCGCGTTCAGGCAGGTAACAACGGGAGTACGTCTTTGGAACAGCTCGGGCACATCCTTGATGACAACGGAAATAAAGCCGTCGGGATAATCGGGAGAATCCTTGATCACCTTGGTGGACGCCTCTTCAAACGTCATTTCCTGCGTAATGAGCCAGTCCTGATACGCGATGTTGGCATATTCTCTTAAAGGAGCGCTCAAGCCGGTTTTCTTCAATTCGTCATATACGATCATCGCCGCCGCGGTGAACAGCGTCATCTGGGTATCGTCGGAAATGATCGCCTTATGACTATTCGGGCTGATACGATATCTGCGAACGCCCTTTTCTCCGTACTGACGGAAAATAGTCGATTCACTGGAAAACTCAACGATGTAGCCCAACGCGTCGCCTGCCGCGCCGCCGATCAGCGAACCTCTGACTCTGTCTTTTATATTCATGCTGCAATCTCCTTTACTGTTTCAATTTATCGTACCTATCGATCAACCGCGATAGAGCTTTTTTGTTTCATATTTCGGCTCGGTAGTGAGCAGGATACCCAGCTTCTTCAACGTGCGGGTATCGGTCTCGGAGAGGATGACGGTAGCGTGAGCCTCGGCACCGCGGAGCTTATCGAGCTGCTGCATCGCAAGTCGCGCGGTAGGATTGGTGACCGCGGAGATCGACAGTGCGATCAGGATCTCGTCCGTGTGCAGGCGCGGATTGACGGAGCCGAAGTGCTCGACCTTGAGCTTCTGGATCGGCTCGATGACCGCCGCGTCGATCAGGTCAACGCCCTTGGGGATGTTGCCGAGGTGCTTCATCGCGTTGAGCAGCATCGCCGAGCACGCGCCGAGCAGATCGGAGGTCTTGCCGGTGATGATGGTACCGTCGTCCAGGCTGATCGCGGCAGCGGGGCTGCCGGTCACCTCTTCCCTGTCAAGCGCCGCTTTGATCACGGGTCTGCAATCGGCGGTCAGCTTGTTCTGCTTCATCAACAGCCCGATCTTGTACGCTTCATCGGGTGAGCCGTTACCTTTGGTCTGGTTACACAGCGCCGTGTAATAGCGACGGATGATCTCCTGATTGGCGGCTTCACAGGTCGCCTCGTCATCGACGATACAGTTGCCTGCCATGTTGACGCCCATATCGGTGGGCGATTTATAGGGAGAATAGCCCAAAATGCTCTCGAACATCGTGTTGAGCACCGGGAAGATCTCGATATCACGGTTATAGTTGACGGTGGTCACGCCGTAGGCTTCCAGATGGAACGGGTCGATCATGTTGACGTCATTGAGATCGGCGGTCGCCGCTTCATAGGCGACGTTGACCGGATGCTTTAAGGGCAGGTTCCAGATCGGGAAGGTCTCGAACTTTGCGTAGCCCGCCTTGATGCCGCGCTGATTCTCATGATAGAGCTGTGACAAACAAACCGCCATCTTTCCCGAACCGGGACCGGGCGCGGTGATGACTACCAGTCGGCGTGAGGTCTCCACATAATCATTCTTGCCGTAGCCGTTCTCGCTGACGATCAGATCAACATCCGCGGGATAGTTCGGGATGCTGAAATGATGATAGACCTTGATGTCGTTCTCTGTCAGACGTTCCTCAAATTTAACAGCGGCAGGCTGATCGGCAAAGCGGGTCAGCACCACGCTGCCCACATACAGCTCACGGCTGCGGAACACATCGATCAGACGCAATACGTCCAGATCGTACGTGATGCCCAAGTCGCCGCGCACCTTGTTCTTTTCGATATCATCGGCGTTGATAACGATGACGATCTCCGCCTCATCCTTGAGCTGCATGAGCATTTGCAGCTTTGAATCAGGCTTGAAGCCCGGCAGTACGCGCGACGCGTGATAATCGTCAAAGAGCTTTCCGCCGAATTCCAGATAGAGCTTGTCGCCGAATTGGGCGATGCGGTCGCGGATATGCTGGCTTTGCATATCCAGATACTTTTGGTTGTCAAAACCGATTTTCATCATACCATTCCTTTCCCCTGTATTTAAATCCTTAAAAATATAAATACATATTTTTTATACCACAAATCCGCTATCGTATAAATACGTGAAAGAAAAATGATGAATTTTTGTATGACAATGATGTAACCGTCAGCCGCATCATATACATAGACAAACGGTGAGACTTGTGATAAAATACAGATACCGGTCAACGGATTCTGCAAGAAAGGCGGGACGGATCATGTCAAAACGAAAGATACTGATCATTATCAGCTGCATCTTCCTCGCCATCGCGGGAATACGGATCCTGCCCGCGATCTACACGACGAGAGAAACCGTCGCCGATACCAATGTGCCGAAAACATACTTCATCGATACCGCCGATGATCCGATCGAGGGACATCTCCCGACGCGCAATGCCGCCTGTGTCGTCGCCTATGTCATGCGGTATTGCGGCGATCAGGTACAGGGCAATGAAATCTATGTCGATATTGACAGTCATATCGGCAGGATCCTGCCGTGTGATCTGGTAAGATTTTTTCACGACAAGGGTTATCAGGCAAAGGCATATCACGGTGATCTGAGCACGCTCAAAATACGCTTGAACGAAGGCGTGCCGATCATCGTCTGCATCCGTGACGGCAAAAGCACCCACTACGCCGTTTTAGTCGGCTATGATGAAGATCGCCTGTATCTGGCTGACCCGAACACAGATAACGTCTATGACGCAAATAAACCCTACAACCGGGTTGTTGAGAATGAGGAATTCCGAAATATATGGAAATCCGACTTTTTGATCTCGGATCATGTTTATATCACGGCAAAGAAAAACGCTGAGCCTTAAGTCCAGCGTTTTTGTTTATTCCTTGATCGTATTGATAGGGCCGTAATAGATGATGTTTCGGTTGAAGCCGATGATCGGGAACATGATATACGGCACGAACATCATGCCCCATGCCCACGCGGTCTTCAGTCCGAACGCCTTTGCCGTCTTATGATAGATCTTGAAGAAAACGACAAAGGATAGGATCAGCATCACCAGCGCCGCGATAAAGAAGAGGATTCCGATGATCATCACGACAATCACGGAGGTCGGGAGCGGCACACCCGGAACGACAGCCAGTGAAGAGACGCCGCCGACGGCAAAGAGAACCTCTCCGGTAATGAAGCTGAGCGCGAAAATACCGAAGTAGATCACCCCGCGCCAAAAATACTTGGTCTCCCACAGCTCTTCGAACAGCACATAAACATTATAAAGCGGAATGATGCCCTTCCACCCGGGAAGGTGCATTTTTTTATAAGTGAACCAGCATCCGATCAGCTGAACGCCGAGGAGCAAATGCGAAAAGATCAGGAAGACAATCGACATCAATACAGATAAGATAGAAGCGGCGCCGCCGTAGCCAAAATAAATCGGAAACATATTTTATCTCCTTTCAATCATCAATCTTAGGAACGGATAACGGGTAGATGCTGTTACTTCTTAGATAACAGCGGTTTCAGATATTGCCCTGTGAAGGATGCTTCACACTTGGCGATCTGCTCGGGCGTACCCTGCGCCACTACGGTACCGCCCATATCGCCGCCCTCGGGGCCGAGATCGATGATGTGATCGGCGGTCTTGATCAGCTCAAGGTTATGCTCGATGACAATCACCGTGTTGCCCGCGTCCACCAGCTTGTGAAGCACCTCGACCAGACGGTGTACATCGGCGATATGCAAACCTGTCGTCGGCTCGTCGAGGATATAGACCGTCTTGCCTGTCGGACGCTTGGAAAGCTCCGTGCTGAGCTTCACGCGCTGTGCCTCACCGCCCGATAGAGTGGTGGCGGGCTGACCGATCTTGATATAGCCCAAGCCGACATCATAGATGGTTTGCAGACGGCGCTGGATCTTGGGAATGTTCTTGAAGAACTCCAAGCCTTCCTCCACGGTCATCTCCAGCACATCATGGATCGACTTGCCCTTGTACTTGACCTCTAAGGTCTCGCGGTTATAGCGCTTGCCCTTGCACACCTCGCACGGCACATAGATATCGGGGAGAAAGTGCATCTCGATCTTGATGATACCGTCGCCCTGACATGCCTCACATCGACCACCCTTGACGTTGAAGCTGTAGCGCGACGAAGTATAGCCGCGCATCTTGCTGTCGGTGGTCGAGGCATACAGATTGCGGATATCGGTGAACACGCCGGTATAAGTCGCGGGATTGGAGCGCGGGGTCTTGCCGATCGGGCTCTGGTCGATGTTAATGACCTTATCGAGCGCGTCGATCCCCTCGATGGCCTTGAACTTGCCGGGCGTACACTTCGCGCGGTTCAGCTCACGCGCCAGATGCTTATATAAGATCTCGTTGATTAGGGAGCTTTTGCCCGAGCCGGACACACCGGTCACGCAAACAAATTTCCCTAAAGGAATTTTAACGTTGATATTTTTCAGATTGTTCTGCTGTGCTCCCTTGATGGTGAGAAACTTGCCGTTCCCCTTTCTGCGCTTTTCGGGGAGCGGGATGGAGCGCTTGCCGCTGAGGTACTGTCCCGTCATCGACCCTTCACACTTTTCGATATCCTTCACGGTACCGGTGGCGACGACCTCACCGCCGTGAACGCCCGCGCCGGGGCCGATATCGACGATGTAATCCGCCGCGCGCATGGTATCCTCGTCATGCTCGACGACGATGACCGTGTTGCCGATGTCGCGCAGGCGCTTCAAGGTGGCGAGCAGCTTATCGTTATCGCGCTGATGCAACCCGATCGACGGCTCGTCAAGGATATAAAGCACGCCCATCAACGCGGAGCCGATCTGGGTCGCCAGACGAATACGCTGACTCTCGCCGCCCGATAAGGTCGCAGAAGCGCGGGACAGGGTCAGATAAGCCAGTCCGACGGATCGCAAAAAATTCAAACGGGATTTGATCTCATTGAGAATCTCGCCCGCGATCATGCGGTCACGTTCCGAGATCTCCAACCCTTCGATGAATTCAAGGATCTTGACGACAGACAGATCGCACAGCTCGGCGATATTCATCCCGCCGACCGTCACCGCGAGTGATACACGTGACAGACGTTTGCCGCCGCATTCATCGCAAGGGATCTCCTTCATGTAGCTCTGGATCTCTTCCTTGATCCACTGGGAGTTGGTGTCGCGGAAACGGCGCTCCAGGTTCGGGATGATGCCCTCGAACTCTCGCTGCATCTCCGTTTTATTGAACGGTGTACGACGGATCAGGTGGAGCTTTTCTCCCTTGGTGCCGTAGAGGATCGCGTCAACCGCCTCCTCAGGCAGATCCTTGATCGGCGTAAAGTAATCAAAGCCGTATTTCTCCGAGAGCCCATCCATATACATCTGCGCGATGGTATTGCCCTCCATCGCCCAGCCCGAGCCCTTGATGCCGCCCTGCGAGATCGTCTTGGTCGGATCGGGGATGATCAGCGACGGATCGACGCGCAGGAACACGCCCAGACCCGTACACTTCGGACATGCGCCGAAGGGATTGTTGAACGAGAACATACGCGGCGCGAGCTCGTTGATACTGCTGCCGTGCTCGGGACAGGCGTAGTTCTGTGAATAGAGGATATCCTCGCCGTCCACCACGCTGACCAGCACCAGTCCGTCCGCTAGTTTAGAAGCGGTTTCCAGACTGTCCGCCAAGCGGGAACGAATACTTTCCTTGATGACCAGACGGTCGACAACGATCTCCACGCTGTGCTTTTTATTCTTTTCGAGAACAATATCCTCGCTCAGATCATAGAGGATGCCATCGGCGCGGACACGGGCAAAACCGGATTTGCGGGCGGAATCGAACACACCCTTGTGCTCGCCCTTTTTGCCGCGGATCATCGGCGCGAGTACCTGGATCTTGGTGCCCTCCTCCATCTCCATCACGCTGTCGGTGATCTGATCGATCGTCTGCTGGGCGATCTCACGGCCGCACTTCGGACAGTGCGGGATACCGATGCGAGCGTAGAGCAGGCGGAAATAGTCATAGATCTCCGTCACCGTGCCGACGGTGGAACGCGGGTTCTTGGAGGTCGTCTTCTGGTCGATCGAGATCGCGGGAGACAGTCCGTCGATGGAGTCCACCTCGGGCTTCTTCATCTGTCCGAGGAACATACGCGCGTACGACGACAAACTCTCGACATAGCGGCGCTGACCCTCGGCATAGATGGTGTCGAAGGCAAGGGAGCTTTTGCCCGAGCCGGACAGACCTGTCAGCACCACGAGCTTATCGCGCGGGATCTCAAGGTCGACATTTTTCAGATTGTGCTTTTTCGCACCTTTGATAACGATTTTATCTTGCATGGTTTCACTTCTTTATATTGCAATATAGCGATACATGGAACGGTTTCGGTACGTCGCAAGCGCCGTACCCTACGATCAACATTCATTATTATTGAAAAAAGAACAATAAATGGTTTCGTTTATTTGATGATTGCCACGGTACAAAGCAGTACCGTGGCAATTTCGATTTTTATTCTTCTGTAGAATTATTCTCTGTGATAACGGGGACTTCCTCCGCCTCGACAGGCTCTACATAGGTGCCTGCCATCACTTCGGCAAAGACGTCGCCGGACATCTTCTCATGCTTGATCAGATATGCCGCAGTCTCATGGAGCTTGGACATATGCGAGTTGAGGATATCCTCGGTCTTGCGATACGCCTCGGTGATGATACGATGGACTTCCTCATCGATCTTGTTGGCGGTCTCCTCGGAATAGTTCTTGGTGTGACCCATATCTCTGCCGATGAAGATCTCACCGTCGCCGGAGGTATAGTTGATCGGGCCCAAGGTCTCGGACATACCGTACTTGACCACCATGTTGGTCGCGGTCTTTGTCGCCTTTTCGATATCATTGGAGGCGCCGGTGGAGATATCGCCCATGATCAGGGCTTCTGCCACACGACCGCCGAGATCGACCACGATCTCCTCCTCCATCTCACGCTTGGAGCGATAGCTGCGATCCTCGGTCGGCAGCGGCATCGTATAGCCGCCCGCCATACCGCGCGGAATGATAGAGATCTGATGAACGGGATCCTGCGTCTCGCACGCGTAGAAGCAGATCGCGTGACCCGCTTCATGATACGCGGTGAGCTTCTTCTCACGCTCATTCATCACTTTCGATTTCTTCTCGGAGCCGACCACTACCTTGATGGCGGCTTCTTCGATCTCCGTCTGGGTGATCGCCTTTTTATTCTTGCGCGCGGAAAGCAGCGCCGCCTCATTCAGGAGGTTGGCCAGATCCGCGCCGGTAAAGCCCGCGGTCTGCTTCGCGACATTGCGGAGCTTGACGTCGGGCGACAGGGGTTTTTCACGGGAATGGACGCGCAGGATCGCTTCACGGCCGTTGATATCGGGATAACCGACCATGACCTGACGGTCGAATCGACCGGGACGCAGCAATGCGGGGTCGAGGATATCGGGACGGTTGGTCGCCGCGATCATGATGACGCCTTCGTTCGCGCCGAAGCCGTCCATCTCAACCAGCAGCTGGTTCAGCGTCTGCTCACGCTCGTCGTGACCGCCGCCGAGACCCGCGCCTCTCTGTCGACCGACAGCGTCGATCTCATCGATGAAGATGATACAGGGGGAATTCTTCTTGGCGGTCTCAAACAGATCACGTACACGCGACGCGCCCACACCGACGAACATTTCGACAAAGTCGGAACCGGAGATCGAGAAGAACGGTACGCCCGCTTCACCGGCAACGGCTTTCGCAAGCAGGGTCTTACCCGTTCCGGGAGGGCCAACGAGCAATACGCCCTTGGGGATCCTCGCACCGAGCTTGTTATACTTATCGGGATTTTTGAGGAACTCGACGATCTCTTCGAGCTCTTCCTTCTCTTCATCCGCACCGGCAACATCCGCGAAGGTGGTCTTTTTCTTCTCATCGGTCTGATTCTTGAACTTGGCTTTGCCGAAGTTCATCTCTCTGCCGCCGATGCCGCCGCTCATACGGCGCATGACGAAGAACCAGAACAGCACCAGCACAATGACCAGGATTGCCGTCGGGATCAGCTCGAGCAGGAAGGAATTGTCACCCACAGGGGTGAGATCATACTTCATGGGAGCGTCGGGATGCTCTTTGTCATATTTGACGATGTCGCTCTTGACATCTCGCCAGAAGGTTTCCCAGTCCATGATCTTGTGGGTGATGACCTTGTCATCGTCGAGCTTCATCTGGATCTTGGTGGAAGAACCGCTGCTCTCTACCTTGAACTCGGTGACCTTCATATCATGGAAGTAACCGACGACCTCGGAATAAGTGGTGGTATCCTTCGGACTTTGAGAGAGGAAAAAGGACATCGCGAGGATCACGATGATCGGGATTCCCAGATAGAGCAACAGGCTCCTCACCTTACCGGAATTAGGATTCTTTTTATCGTTCAATGCTTTCACTCCTTAGTGTGCGTATGCCTCCCTATGGTAAAGGGAGGTGGCACAGACGCGCGCGTCAAGTGCCGGAGGGTTTCCGCAAAGCGGAGGGAGATCATCTTCCTATTCTGAAAGACAACCCCCGGTCATCTTACGCAAGCGTCCGATGACAGCCCCCTTAGGAAAGGGGATCTTTGTATGTTCATTCGTATATCTCAGGCTTGAGTACGCCGATGTAGGGCAGATTGCGGTAATACTCCCGGTAATCCAGACCGTAACCGACCACAAACTCATCGGGCACATCAAAGCCGACATAATCCACGTCGATCTCCACCTCACGGCGGGAGGGCTTATTGAGCAGGGTACAGATACGCACGCTCTTGGCGTTCTTCGCCGAAAAATACTTTTTGATAAAGTTCAGCGTATTACCGCTGTCGATGATATCCTCTACGATGACCACGTTTTTCTCATCAATAGGTTCTGATAAATCCTTGATGATATTCACGCGACCGGTGCTCTTGGTGCCTTTTCCGTAGCTGGAAACGCACATAAAGTCGATCGTGCACATCATATCGATGTTTTTCAGCAGATCCGCCATGAACTGAACGCTGCCCTTGAGCAATCCGACAAAGACGATCTCATCCTCGCCCTGATAATCTTGCTCGATCTGCTTGGCAAGGCGCTTGGCGGCTTCTTTGATCTCTTCCTCCGTGATCAAAACTTTTTGTAAATCCTTATGCATGGTTCAAACCCCCGTTGACCAAATAATATTCCCCATCACGGGTCAGATCCGCTTTTGCCTGCGCGGAGGTACCGATCCCCTCGATCCACAACACGGTCGAACCCTCGGCGACGATCGGGATGGTATCACGCAGTTCACGCGGTATTTTACGCTCATTAAAGAGCTTTTTTAATGTTTTTGTCACGCCGCGTCGGGGATCGGTAAAGGTATCGCCCGCGCGACGGCGTCGAATCACGGTATCTCGTGTCATTATAGCACACGGGATCCCCTGATGTAATAATAAATTGTTAATTTTTTCACTGCTTAGATCAAGCGGCGGAGCGATCTCAAAAAGCAATCCGTCAAGGATCTTGATTCGTGTACCGTGTTGTTTCATGTAATCGAAGATCGGTACGCAATAATCATCCTTGCTGAGCAGCTTCGGCACGATTCTCAGGATACCCTGCGCGCAGGACGCGACATAACCGCCGCCGATATCGACCGCGCCGTTTGATCGCATTGCTTCTATTATAAGCGCTGTGTGTTGAAAGTCAACAGGCGCAGCGGCTTTTTCCAAAATGTTTTTGACAGCGTATTTCAAAAGGATCGGCTCACACTGCAAGAGCCTCTCACATGACCAGCCGTATGGGACTTTTGCCGCTTTTAATTCCTTTTCAGAAATTTGTGACAAATATTCATCCGCTTCACGCAGGATCGTTGACGTTCTGCCGATGCTCTCCCCTACGCTCGGATTCAGCTCACGCAATACGGGCATGACCCGATGACGGAGCTTGTTGCGCGTGTAGTCGTCGGAAAGGTTCGTCGAATCGGTCACATAGGTAAGATCGTTCTCAGCGCAATAGGCTTCGATCTCGGCACGTGTACAGAGGAGCAGCGGTCGGATGATGTTATCGCGCTTGACGGGGATCCCGGCAAGTCCTGCAAGTCCTGCTCCGCGGGTCAGGTTCCAAAGAACCGTCTCGGCATTATCGTCACTGTGGTGAGCGGTCGCGATCTTCGCGGTACCCAGCTTGTCATCGCAGACCCACTGCAGGAAATCATAACGCATTTTTCTGCCGCGGAGCTCTACGCTCTCGCCGTATCGCTTGGCAATCGACGGCACATCCGCTTGAAAGTGGAAGAAATAGACGTCCATCTTTTCGCACAGCGCCTTGCAGAAGCGTTCGTCACGATCCGCCTCTTCCCCACGGATACCGTGGTTGAAGTGCGCCGCGTATAATGTCAGATCCCATTCTTCTCTAAAAGAATTAAAGATATGCAGCAGCGCGACGGAATCCGCGCCGCCCGACAGGGCAATCAGCACCTTATCCCCTGTTTGCAACAGATGGTTTTGACTGATAAAGCGTTTGACCTTGGCGACAAAGCCGTCACAGGCGCCGTTACTCATGGCTGTGGTCTTGTCCGGTGAAGCGCATGAACTCGCCCTGCCAATGGAGCTTGACGGAGGTGGTCTCACCGTGGCGGTTCTTGGCGACGATACACTCGCCGCTGTTCTGATCGACCGCCGCCTGCACCGTCTCAGCGCCCTTTTCGCGCTCATAGTAGCCGTCGCGGTACAGGAACAGCACAATATCCGCGTCCTGCTCGATCGAACCCGAATCACGCAGATCGGAAAGCTGCGGACGGTGATCCTGTCGCTGTTCCGAAGCACGGCTGAGCTGGCTCAGGCAGATGACGGGAACGTTGATCTCCTTCGCTAAGATCTTCAGATTTCGGGTCAGCTCGGAGATCTCCTGCACACGGTTGCCGTCACGGCGACCCGTGGACATCAGCTGGAGATAGTCGATGACAACGAGATCGGGATTTTTGAGCCTTCTGAGCTTCGCCTTCATCTCGGGCACGGTGATACCGGGCGTATCATCCAGATACAGCTGGGCGTTTTTCAGGATATCGCCGGCGCCGATCAGTCGGTTCCATTCCTCCTGACTGAGCCTGCCGGTACGCAGCTTGGTGCCGCTGACGAGCGCCTCGGACGAGAGCAGTCGGGACGCAAGCTGTTCCTTGGTCATTTCCAGTGAGAAGAAAGCGACCTTCTTCTTGGCGATGACGCTGACGTTGCGCGCGATATTCAGCGCGAACGAGGTCTTACCCATACCGGGACGCGCCGCGAGCAGGATCAGGTCGGAGCGGTTCAGACCCGTGATAACGCGGTCAAGGTCGCCGATACCGGTGGATACCGGCTTGATGGTGTCATCGTCACGGCTGAGCATATCGAGCCTGTCAAAGGTCTGGAACAGCACCTCGTCGATGCGCTGCAGCCCTTGGATATTCTTTCCGCGGCGGATATCAAAGATCTTCTGCTCGGCGGAATCGATCAAAAGCTGCGGTTCCATCTCGCCGTCGGAGCTGTCCTCGATGATATCACGCGCGGCATTCATCAACGCGCGCACATCATATTTATCGCGTACGATCCTCGCGTAATTCTCGACATTGGTGATGGAGGGACAACTCTGGGCAAGCTGAACAAGATAGGTTTTGCCCGTTGCCTCGTCAAAATCACGCTCCATCTTGAGCGTTTCGAGCACGGTGATCTGGTCTACCGCCTTACCGGTGGTAAACATCGACATCATCGCCGCGTAGATCGTGCGGTGGTTGGCAATATAAAAATATTCGGATGACGGAAGGATCTCCGCCACGCGGGCGATCGCGTCCGGCTCCATCAAAATGGCGCCGAGCACTGCCTGCTCCGCCTCGGGCGAATACGGCAGCCGCAATCCGTTATAGACAGTTGTACTATTTTCAGGCATAATCTTTTCCCCGGTGAGAATGACGGAAGGACTTTTCCTGATCGCAGGATCAACTCCTCACTCCTAACTCCTCACTCCTAACTAAATTTAAGCTTTCTCGACAGAGATCGTGCAGTGGGCGGTGATGCCGGAATAAAGCTTGATCTCCACATCATACTCGCCGAGATTTTTGATATCATCCTTGAGGGTGACCTTGCGCTTATCGACGTCGACATGCTTACGATTCTTGACCTCGGCAGCGATATCCTTGGCGGTGATGCTGCCGAAAAGCTTTCCGTTCTCACCCGCCTTCGCCTTGATAACGAACTTGGAGCCCTCGAGCTCCTCCTTCGCCTTATTGGCGTTGGCAATCGCGGTGTTGATCTTATATTGCTTGCTCTGCTCGGCGTTCTTGAACTCGTTCATCGCCTGTGCGTTCGCTTCCTTCGCGACATTGCGCGGAAAAAGGAAGTTGCGCGCGTAACCGTCGGATACGCTGACGAGATCTCCCTTTTTGCCGAGGGACTTGACGTCCTGTAACAGAATCACTTTCATAATCTATACCTCCTGTAAAACACAGTCTTATTTGAATTTCCACTCTTTCAAAATTTTGATCAATTGTTCTTTGGCTTCATTTAAGGAAACGCCTTTTATCTGCGTCGCCGCCATGGTCTGATGACCGCCGCCGCCCAGCGCCTCCATCACGAGCTGCACATTCATCTTGCCGAACGAACGCGCCGAGATATTGACGGTGCGCATATCGATACGTGAGATGACGAACGAGGCGTAAGTATCCTGGATCATCAGCAGATCATCGGCAGCCTGCGCGCATACAACGCGGGAGCTGCGTGAGGAATCGTCCGCTACGGTGACCGCGCAGTGATTGACGATCTGCGCGGAGGATACCAGCAGGCTCTTCTCTCTGTAGTTATCCAAGGAGTTCGCGAAGACGTTGCGAACCGCTACGGTATCGGCGCCCTTCTTGCGGAGGAATGCCGCCGCCTCAAAGGTACGCACCCCCGTATTGATGACAAAGTTCTTGGTATCCAGCATGATACCGGCTAACAGCGCCTCTGCCTCGATCTGGTTGAGTACATCATCGGCAAGATACTCGATGACCTCGGTGACCAGCTCAGACGCGGAGGATGCGTTGGGTTCATGCAAAAAAACGCTGGCGTTATCGATGGCATTCACCATCTTGCGGTGATGGTCGATGACGATCACGTTACCGCAATTTTTATACAATCGCTCGCTCTCAATGAAATCGGGCGACTGAGTATCGACAACGATCAGCAATGTTCGCGCACCCGACATCAAAATACCTTTATCGGGATAGATGAACATATCCTCACGGGTCTCGCTGAGCTGCTTGATCATATCACGCGCCATCGAACGATCGATATCGGTAACGATATGACAGGTTTTGTTATATTTTTTCGTGACCAGCGAATAGATACCCGCCGCCGCGCCGATGCAGTCCAGATCGGAAAAACGGTGACCTGTCACCAGCACGCGGTCGCTCATCTCGATCGCCTCGGCGATCTGCTGCGAGATCGCGCGCACCTTGACCTTGGAGGTCTTCTCAATGCCCTTCGCGACGCCGCCGAAAAAGACATATTCATTATTCGTCAGGATCGCGACCTGATCGCCGCCTCTGCCCAAGGACATATCCAGCGCTTTTCTCGCTTGAGAGGCACTCTCCGTCAGCGATACACAGCCGTGACCGATACCGATCGACAAGGTGGCGGGTCTGCCGTGATAACGGATGGAGCGGATCGCGTCCAGCAGGCTGAATTTGTCCTCCATCTGGTGGTTGAGGATCTCTTCCTCCAGGATGGCGATATAGCGGTTCTCGCCCAGACGGCGCATCAGGATATCATACTCGGTCGCCCAGCCGTACAGGATGTTTTCCGCCGCCAGATGAGCGGCTGCCGCTTCCTGATCCGCGTCGGACGAAAAGTCTTCGATATTATCGAATACGATCAGCGCGACACTGGTCTTGGTGTCATAATACTGATCGACGATGTTTTTATAGTAGGTGTCGTCGACGAATTCAAACAACATCCCCTGTTCCGTTGGTCGGACGAAGGTAGTGAAGCGTCTGCCCGCGAACTCAGAGTCAAACACACCTCGTTTGAGCGCCTGTTCCGGATCGATGCCCGGGATAAAGGTCGTGATGGGCGCGTTGACGCCTTCCACTTCATCGAGAAAGATCCTGCGGAACAGCGCGTTATAGGCGATCACCTCGCCGTGCGTGCCGCAGATCGCGACAGGAGTCTTGATCATTTCCAGCGACTTTTGCGACGGATCAAAGCAATCCATCATCGCCGATCGCGCTACATCACGGATATAATTGCCAAACCTCATCACGGCGATAAAGATGACCGTGATGACGATCATCGTCACGCCTAACTCGATGAATCCGACGATCGGATTATAGATAATGGTGATACCCGACATCGGGATCATCAATACCGCGAGGAACAGGAATGCGGGAATCACAGTCCAAACATGTTTTTTCATAAAACACCTTATTTCTGATTATTTCGACTGACAAATCCGTTTCGTTTCTATCAGTCGCAGTAAAGGCGAAAATTGAATCGCGTGCTCATTGCCACAGCGACTTCTGCCCATTAGCGTGTTGGAAGATCGCTTTCGCATCGGCGGCGTTGACTTTGTTTTTCGGAGCAGTAACATCCGCGCACTTGAGCTTATAGGAATCGGTGATCAGCTCTTGCTCGTTAGCATGCCTGGACACCGCTTTCGCGTCGGCGGAGTTGACCCTGCCGTTATTGTCGACATCGCCGATGGGGTTGATCTGGCACTTGAGCTCCGGCGTTCCGGCGGTGACAGCGACGGTGACGCTTTTGGAGACGTGGTTCGCCTTTGAGACGGTCAGCAGATACAAGCCCGAGGGAACGTCGGAAAAGCTGAACGAGGCGGAATTGCCGTAAACCGTTTTGGTAAAGCCGATAGTGCTGTCGCTGCGGTTCGCCAGCGTGACCTTTACCGCGCCGGCGTTATCAAGATAGCTCTTGATCGTACCGCTTACGGTATTGCCGGCGGTGCAGGTGAACCAACGGCTCATATTGATCTTTTTCTTCGGCGAGGCGATGAAGATGGAGGCGGTGGCGTCCTTGCCGTTCATCGTGCCGGTCAACCCGGACGCGGCGAACTCATAGCCCTCGGTCGGGATCAGGGTGACCTGCGCGCTGTATCTCTTTCCTTCGGTGAAGGTATCGGTATCCGGGTTCATGAGATCGCCGTCCTCGGTGTACCAGTTGACATATCCGTAATTCGGTATCGTCGGTCTGTAGCCGCAGTTTGCGGGGATCAAGCACTCGCCGTCGGGCGCTTCACCCGCGACAGGCTCGGTGATACCGGAGATGGCGAAGTTTGATACGACCGTCCTGCCCTGATAGGTAATCAGATCGGTTTGACAGCTCTTACTCTCGCGATAATCCTTCCCGTTTCTTGCACTAACGATCGCTAAATACTGATCGCCCACCGTCAGATGCTCGGTAAAGTCCACCTTGGTTTGGTAGGTCGTATCTGCTCTGACATGAAATTGTGCGTCAGATCGATAGATCAGTACCGTGTATGCTGTCGCATTCGGCACAGGATCCCATGAAACAACGCCGTTATTGGCGAACTTCGCGACAGGCGTATCGAGTATTTCGATATTCGTTGAAATGATATTGGATTCACCTGTTGCGATCGTTTTTCCGTATTTGTCGACGGCTTCGATTCTGACCTGATAGTCAGAGCCGCCCCACCCATAATCGGTAAAGTAACTGCTGTCAAGCGTCACACCGCAACCCTTAGCCGCCGAGTGTGATAAGACAGAGCCGACCTGAGCAAACTGATCCTCTCTGTTTGTCATGTTATTCTTGACCCAAATATAATACAATTCAGCATTTTGAATAGGATTCCAGATCAAACCGGCTGTATTTGTCTCGGGATAATAGATCAAGGTGACCGTTATTTCGGGGAGCGTGCCGTCAGCGCCTATGCCCGCCGCGCCCGTCGTCACCGGCAGGGCGGTCAGGAGCATAA
Source organism: uncultured Clostridia bacterium (assembly GCA_946407065.1). GTDB lineage: Bacteria > Bacillota > Clostridia > Oscillospirales > Acutalibacteraceae > Ruminococcoides. Next base: position 36,882 of record CAMJMQ010000004.1, read on the forward strand.
CGAATACAAGAAAAAGAGATAAGAATGATTTTTTCATAACAGACCTCCTATATCTGCCGAGATTGCCACGGGCTGACACGCGTGTCGAGCCCTCGCAATGACCGTTATCATAACCGATCATTGTGAGCGGCTTATACCTCCATCAAAATCGGTAAAATCATCGGGGAGCGTCCTGTCTGGCGGACGATCAGCTTTGCGATATCATCCTTGATCAGGTTCTTGATCACACCCCACTCATGGATATTCCTGCGGGAGCAATCCTCCAAAATATCGTGGGACAGCGACTTGATGTCGTCCATGAGGTCACCGCTCTCGCGCACATAGACAAAGCCGCGGGAGACGATATCGGGGCCGCTGACGACATGACCGTCGTACACATCCAGAGAAGCGACGATGATGATCAAGCCGTCCTGACCGAGGTGCTTACGATCTCTGAGGACGATCGAACCGACGTCGCCGACGCCCAGACCGTCGACAAATACCTTGCCGGACGGAACAGGCTCCGCTTCTTTGAAGCCGTTCTCGCTGATCTCGACCGACTTGCCGATATCGCCGATATAGATATCCTTGCTGTCCATGCCGAGCGACATGGCGAGCGAGCGGTGCTTTTGCAGCATCTTCTGCTCACCGTGGATCGGGATGAAATACCGCGGCTTGACCAGGGAGTGAATGAGCTTGAGCTCTTCCTGACAGGCATGACCGGATACGTGCACCTCGTACATGCTCTCGTAGACAACGTCACAGCCGCGCTTCAACAGCTCGTCGACAACATTGCCGACGGCGCGTTCATTACCGGGAATGGGATTGGCGGAGATGATGATGAAATCACCCGCGCCGACAGACACCTTGCGGTGGTCGGAATACGCCATACGGGACAGCGCCGACATCGGCTCACCCTGCGAGCCGGTGGTAGCCAGTACGATCTTCTCGGGCGGATAGTCCTTAAGCTGATCGATATCGATGATCAGGTTATCGGGCACCTTGACATAGCCCAGCTCCTGCGCTACCTTCATATAGTTGATCATGGAGCGACCCGAGAACGCGACCTTCCTGCCGTACTTGACGGCGCAGTTGATGATCAGCTGGATACGGCTGATATTGGACGCAAAGGTCGCGATGATGATGCGTTTCTTCATCGCGGACGCGAACAGATGATCAAAGCTGTCGGTGACCTTCTGCTCTGTCTGTGTATAGCCGGGGCGTTCGGCATTGGTGCTCTCGGCAAGCAGTGCCAGAACCCCCTCATCACCCAGCGCGGCAAAACGGTTCAGATCGGTCATCTTGCCCTCGATGGGCGTATAATCGACCTTGAAGTCGCCCGTATGGACGATGGTGCCCGCGGGCGTATGCATCGCGATCGCTACCGAATCGGGGATGGAGTGATTGACATGGATCAGCTCGATCTCAAAGCAGCCGAGCTTGAAGGTGTCGCCCGCGTTCTTTTTGACCAGTGTGGGCGGTGCGGAAAGGCTGTGCTCACGCAATTTGTTCTCGATCAATCCGATGGTAAGGGGCGTACCGTAGATCGGCACATTGATCTTCGCCAGCAAAAACGGGATGCCGCCGATATGATCCTCATGTCCGTGCGTGATCACCACGCCGCGGATCTTATCCTTGTTCTGCTCGAGATAGGTGTAATCCGGAATAACCAGATCGACGCCCAGCATATCGCCGTCGGGGAACGCCATACCGCAGTCGATAAGGATGATGTCGTTCTCACACTCGAACACGGTCAGGTTCTTGCCGATCTCATTGAGTCCGCCGAGGAACGATACGCGTACAGGCGGCTTGGTCGGCGCTTTCTTTTTGGAGGAACGCGACTTTCTGCCTTTTGTGTTGACAGTCACGTTCACCTTATGCGTACGCTTTACGGCAATGGTTTTTTCTTTTTTCTTCGTATTTCGGGGCATTTTTACTTTGCCCTTGCTTTTCATTTGAGGCTTCTTTTTCATTTCGCTCAAATAAATACCTCCTTCATTTCAAAATATATGTAGATCTGTTCCCTTTTCCGATCAAGAACAGATAGATGACCCTATCGATCAATATGCAGCAGCAAAAACAAACATACTCCCACTTATACACCATATACTATACCAAATTTTTGCGATCTGGTCAAGTGGTGGATGTGTAAAACATGGCGATCGCGTACAACCGGCGTTTGTAAACGGAGCAAAGGTTTATCGTAGGGACGAGCATTGTTCGTCCTTACGGTAAACGTCACATAGAGTTGTAGGGTACGGCGCTTGTCGACGTACCGAAAGGCTTTTGCTCGACGACATTTTCAGGCGGAGCATATCCCGGCATCCGTAGGGACGATCATCGGACACGCGTGTCCTCGTCAGCGTGGAGGAGGCGGCGTATTCCTATCGCACGTTTTCGATAACGGATACGCCCGTCGTTCTCGGATGGTCAATGACCATCCCTACGGAATAGTTGATTTGCTCCGCGATAGATGACATTTGTCGGATGGGTCGCGGTACGTCATAAATGCCGTCCCCTACGATAAACGTTGATTTGCTCCGCTGTGGATGGCGTTGAACGGATAGATTTTCGGGAGGAGCAAGCCCCTCCCCTACATGTAACGTTTCAGTGAAATTGTAGGGGAGCGCCTCGGTGCTCCCGCGGTAGGGCGTTGGATAACGACACATGTCGGTTAAGGAAATAAAGCGTCACCGGAGGGACGATCACCGGACACGCATGTCCTCGTCCGCATGGCAGAGGCGCTGTATTCCTATTTCACGTTTTCGATAACGGATACGCCCGTCGTTCTCGGATGGTCAATGACCATCCCTACGGAATAGTTGATTTGCTCCGCGATAGATGACATTTGTCGGATGGGTCGCGGTACGTCATAAATGCCGTCCCCTACGATAAACGTTGATTTGCTCCGCTGTGGATGGCGTTGAACGGATAGATTTTCGGGAGGAGCAAGCCCCTCCCCTACATGTAACGTTTCAGTGAAATTGTAGGGGAGCGCCTCGGTGCTCCCGCGGTAGGGCGTTGGATAACGACACATGTCGGTTAAGGAAATGAAGCGTCACCGGAGGCACGATCATCGGACACGCGTGTCCTCGTCCGCATGGCAGAGGCGCTGTATTTCTATCTCACATTTTCGATAACGGATACGCCCGTCATTCTCGGTACGTCATAAATGCCGTACCCTACGGAACAATTGATTTGCTCCGCATTGGATGACATTGAACTCAGAACGCCGAATCCATGTATCCTCTCCCTATTATTGGTACGATTTGGCAACGTATACCCAACGCACTTGCAATGCGAGCGAAATCTGTTATAATAATGAAAGAATCTGCGAAGGATGTGATTCCCTTGAAAACAGTGGAGATCTATACCGACGGTGCCTGCTCGGGCAATCCGGGTCCCGGCGGCTGGGGCGCTGTACTGCGCTATAACGGACACGAAAAGGAGATCTCGGGCGGTGAAGCCCACACTACCAACAACCGCATGGAGCTCATGGCAGTGATCGAGGCGCTCAGCCTCTTAAAGGAACCGTGCGAGGTGAAGCTCTACTCCGACAGCCAATATGTCTGCAACGCCCTCAAGCTCGGCTGGGCAAGAAAATGGCAGCAAAACAACTGGATGCGCAACAAAAAAGAAAAAGCCCTCAACCCCGAATTATGGGAAAGGCTTTTGAAGCTATGCGATATCCATGATGTGGAACCCATCTGGGTCAAAGGTCACGCGGGTCACCCCGAGAATGAACGCTGTGACCGCATGGCGGTGGCGGAGAGTCAGAAGTTTATGTAAGCGGTTGAGATTGCCACGGCATGAATGCCTCGCAATGACAATTCGTATGCGTTGAGTTCGCTACGGCATGAATGCCTCGCAATGACAGTTCATATATGTTGAGATTGCCACGGCATGAACACCTCGCAATAACAAATAACAACATCAAAAAGTCCCCGATATCGCGATACTGCGATACCGGGGACTTTTTAAATACAGTAAGCTATTCAACGCGTGCATATGGCCGTTCTGCACACGGTAAATACATTTTATTTTTCGAGCAGGAGCTTGTTGAGCTCTTCCATGAAGGTGTTGATATCCTTGAACTGGCGATACACGGACGCAAAGCGCACATACGCGACCTCGTCCACATTCTTGAGCTGATCCATGGTCAGCTCGCCGATGGTCATCGAGGTGACCTCTCGATCAAGGGTGCTTTGGAGCTGGGCTTCGATCGAATCCACCATCTTCTCGATCTGTTCGATGGAAACAGGGCGCTTCTCACAGGCGCGCAGGATACCGGCAGTCAGCTTGGCACGGTCAAAGACCTCGCGCGATTTGTCACGCTTGACGACCACGATCGGGACGGTCTCGATCACCTCATGGGTGGTAAAGCGCTTGCCGCATTTCAAGCACTCACGGCGGCGGCGGATGCGCTCACCCTCGTCGGCGGGACGGGAGTCGATAACCTTGCTTTCTTCAAATCCACAGTAGGGACACTTCATATTTACACCCCAATATCTTGAAATAATAATTCTACAATAGAAATTATAAACTATATATGCGATATTGGCAAGTTAACTTTTTGTAATCTGGCATTACAAAATAGTGAGGAGTTAGGAGTGAGGAGTTAGGAGTTTGGAGTTAGGAGTGAGGAGTGAGGAGTTGAGAAAAAGTGCGTTTTGTAGGGTACGGCGCTTGCCGACGTACCGCAGCAAAGCGTTGGTCAAACAACAGCATTCAAAGAGAAGATGTGCGTTTCCGTAGGGACGAGCATTGCTCGTCCGGCATCGCAGATGCTTTTTCTCCTCTATCCGAGGTTCCTGATACATTCTACGCCCGTCATTCTCGGATGACCGATGTGATCTCCCCTAAGGGGAGGTGTCACATAGCGACAGAGGGGTGCCGTCTCCGGCTGAGGAACATCCCTACAAAAGCAGATATTTGCTTCGCGTTATATTGGTCGTTAATCAGAAAAGCATCGGTACGTCGCAAGCGCCGTACACTACAGAGAAATTGATTTGCTTCGCGATAGGTGACGTTTGAGGGAAATGTTTCGGGAGGAGCAAGCCCTTCCCCTACAAAAACATAAAAAAGGGAGGAACAACTCCTCCCCTATCCATATTTCATTATTTCAAAACCGGCTGCAACGTACGATCCAATATCCCGTTCATCGCGGCGATGGCAACGCCGTAATTCACCATCGGAATACCCGCGGATACGGCAACACGTTGCCGGTGCTGCATTTCCTTTTCGTTGAGCATACAGCCGCCGCAGTGGACGATGACCTTGTAATCCGACAGATCATCGGGGAAGGTGCCGCCCGAGGTAAAGGTGAATGCGGGTTCGGCGCCCGCGTATTTTCGGATCCAGTCGGGCAGCTTCACGGTGCCGATGTCACCGCACTGGCGGTGATGGGTACAGCCCTCCGATATCAGCACCTTGTCGCCGTCACGCAGGAGCTTTAGCGCGTTCGCGCCGCGGATCAGTCCATCCAAATTGCCCTTGAAGCGCGCGAACAGGATCGAAAACGACGTCATCGGGACATCCGCGGGCGTATGCTCCGCGACCCTCTTAAACGCCTGAGAATCGGTGATTACGAGCGCGGGAGCATGTTTCAGCCTGCCGAGTGTCGCTTTCAGCTCCGTATCCTGACAGCAGATCACCGTGCAGTGATGATCGAGCAGCTCGCGCAGGGTCTGCTGCTGCGGCAGGATGATCCTGCCCTTGGGCGCGGATTCGTCGATTGGGATGACCAGCACGACCGTATCGCCCTCCTGTACCAGATCGGCGACAATACACTTTTCCTTTTCTTCCGACTTGATCAGGGTGGCAAGGCGCTCCTTGAGCTCCCCTATCCCCTCTCCTGTCAAAGCGCTGACGAGCAATTCATGCTCATTCAGATGAGGACGCGTCGGCATGAGATCGGCTTTGTTATAGCACACGAGATACGGCAGTTTACGCCGAGTGAATTCATCGAGCAGACGTTCATCCGCCGCGGATAGTCCGACGGTACCGTCCACCACGAGCACGGCGATATCGGTTTTACGCAGCACCTCACGGGTGCGCTCGACGCGCAGCTCACCCAAAGCGCCTTCATCGTCAAAGCCGGGGGTGTCAATGATGACGACAGGTCCCAGCGGCAACAGCTCCATCGCTTTTTGCACAGGATCGGTGGTCGTGCCGAGGGTGTCGGATACAACGGAGATACGCTGATTGGTCACGGTATTGACAACGCTGGATTTTCCCGCGTTACGCCGCCCGAAAAAGGCGATATGCGGACGCAGCGCGGATACGGTTGAATTTAACGACATGATAAACCCTTTCGGTATATTGTAGGGCGGGGGCTTGCTCCCGCCGTGGCTTGACATATTTAATGAAAGTTTAACAAAGGAATTTTTTTATTGATTATGTAAGAAATTTTTCACTACATAAACGCTTCGGCGGGAGCAAGCCCCCGCCCTACGGATTTGATCAAAATCGGAAATCTCTGCGGTTGGAATTCTTGATATCCTCGATATTCTGCGCGGCAACGGCGCGTACCTTCTCCTTCGGGATGCGCTTTAACTCCTTCGCGATCATATCAAAGCCGATCGCCTTGGTCTCGGGAGAAGCGTAATCCACCAGATACTCGGCGAGCGTCATCAGCGCGTTCGGATGACAGCAGTTGAGGATCTGACCGCTCTTGCACAGCGACATGAAGCGGTCGCCGGTTCTGCCCTCGCGATAGCACGCGGTACAGAACGACGGGATATGTCCGCTCTGCATCAGCCACGCGACAACTTCATCCAGCGTGCGCTGGTCGGAAACATCGAACTGCTCGGTATCATGCGGACGATCCTTCTCCGCATAGCCGCCGACAGAGGTTCTCGAACCGCCCGATACCTGAGAGATACCCAGGCGCAGGAGTTTGGAGCGAACCGCTTCACTCTCACGGGTCGAGATGATCATGCCTGTGTACGGAACCGCCAGACGAATGCAGGCGGTGATCTTCTCAAAGGTCTCGTCATCGATACCGCCGTCGAACTCGTCGGGGTCAATATCGTCGGCACGCTTGACGCGCGGCACGGAGATCGTGTGCGGGCCTACGCCGTGGACAGCCTCCAGATGCTCGGCGTGCATCAACAGTCCCGCAAACTCATATTTATACATTTCCAATCCAAACAGAACGCCCAGACCCACATCGTCGATGCCGCCCTGCATCGCGCGATCCATCGCCTCGGTGTGATAGTCATAATCATGCTTGGGGCCTGTGGGATGGAGCTGCAGGTAGCTTTCCTTATGATAGGTCTCCTGAAACAGGATATAGGTGCCGATGCCCGCGTCCTTGAGCTTAGTGTAGTTCTCAACGGTGGTCGCGGCGATATTGACATTGACGCGACGGATCGCGCCGTTCTTATGCTTGATAGAGTAGATGGTGTCGATGCACTCGAGGATGTACTCGATCGGGTTCATCACGGGATCCTCTCCGCTCTCGATAGCAAGACGCTTGTGACCCATATCCTGCAGGGCAATGACCTCCGCTTTGACCTCTTCCTGGGTCAGCTTCTTGCGCGGAATGGTCTTGTTCTTCATATGATACGGGCAGTACAGACAGCCGTTGACGCAGTAGTTCGAGAGATACAGCGGCGCGAAGATGACGATACGGTTGCCGTAGAAGGCGAGCTTGATCTCCTCCGCGATCTCATAAATACGCTTGGTCACCTCGGGATCCTCGCACGCGAGCAGTACGGAAGCCTCACGATGGGTCAGTCCGTTACAGCGGCAGCCGGTCGCGGTCGGGATCGGACGCGCCTTTTCGAGGATCTCGTTGATCAGGGTCATGTTGTTCTTATTCTTCTCGGCATAAGCGAGGGTCTCGCGGATCTCTTCATCATTGATGAACTCCTCCGCGTGTAATGAAGCAGGGTTGTAAATAGCCATGTGTATGATCTCCTTATTTGAATAATGCTTTACTAAATTAGAAATTAGGAATTAGAAATTAGGAATGTTGGGAGGGCTTCGCCCTCACCCGTTTTGTATACGGAACAATAACGCGCAGTGCTGTTCATATTGGAATCAAAACACGAAGTGTCTCCCTTAATTCCTCATTCCTCATTCCTCATTAAATCGACGCGTACGCTGTTTTAACGCTCACGCCCGGCAGGGAGCCGATCTTCCCGCTCAAGGCGGCGGTCTTGTCCTGCGGCGCGTCCACGGCGACGCTGATCAGCCTGAGCCCGCGTTCCTTATACGGCACGCCCATACGGCCGATCACATAGTCCGCAAAGCCCGATAACAGCTCATTGATCTCCTTTGTCGCGTCATCGTTTTCCACGATGATACTGACGACAGCGACACGTGTGTCCATTACTTCTCACATCCTTTATCTGAGCGATATCGCACCGCTCACCTCATGAAATGACACGTATTTTTGACTTACTCGCAGTATTCACATAACATCAGAAATAAAAAAGCCGCACCCACAGGCGCGGCAAATAGCGATCAAGGGAGCAAAAGCGCATACCGCGCCGCTCCGAATGTGCGGTTTGTCAACGCCTTTCACTCAGGTGATCCACGGATCTGCCTTTATGTCAGGTCATTTCTGTGTTCAGTGTAACACAGAAGTGACCGCAAGTCAATACAATGTTTGCGAGTAAATTCATCCTGTAAAATCATCCTCTGTTTCTCAACCCTAACTGATAACACAAAACCACGAAGCACCATAAATTCATCATTTTGATATCGGGACGTAGAGGGCGACACCCCTACAGTTTATGTAACTCCTCACTCCTAACTCCTCACTCCTAACTTCGATTATATTGACATTTTCCGACAAGTTCAGTATAATCCGAGTAGAAAGCTCATAAATAAGAAAAGATCGTGATTCTTGATTTGATCACGATAATGTATCCTGTGAGGCAAAAGATGATCGACAAAACAAGACCGCGCATCTTTAAATTTGACAACGTCAAGCTGCTCGTGATGATCCTGGTCGTCGTCGGCAGCTTTGCGGAGGAGTTCGCCGATGAAAGCGATATGTTTCGCTCATGGTTCATCTTCGTCAACTCTTTCGCGGCGCCGCTTTATATCTTTTTGAACGGACTGTTCCAAAAGAAGTTCCAAAAGGATTATCGACCGAATCTGCACAAGATCAGCTATTACCTGATCCTGGGATTCCTGTTAAAAATTGCGATCTATGCCCTGAGGCGGTTCAATGGTGAACAGATCGGACTGGATCTGTTCGGCAGCGCCGGCATCGACTGGTATTTCTTTGTGATCGTCATGTACACGGTCACGCTGTACCTGCTCAAGGACGTTCACCCCGGGATCGTGATCCCGGCTACGATCGTGCTGGGCGTTGCGGCGGGCTTCTTCCCACTGGGTGACAGCTTCTATCTGATGCGCTACTTTGTATTTCTGCCCTTCTACGCAACGGGCTATTACTTGACACCGCACACGGTAAGGCGCTTTTCTCACCGGACACAAGTCAAGCTCGCGGGCGTAGCGTTCCTGGTGGTCTTCTTCATCCTCTGCTTCAGGATGAGAGAGACCATCTATCCCCTGCGCATGCTGTTCACCGGCAGAAACCCCTACAGCATCGTTCCTATCGAGGGCTGCACCTTCTATCACCGACTGCTGTGCTACGGCATCTCGGCAGTGATGATCATCTCGGTCATCGCCATCATCCCCAACCGCAAGGTGCCGCTGCTCACCCACATGGGGCGCAACACCCTGACCGTTCTCTTCTGGCATTATCCGATCGTACTGCTGATGTGGCACTTCGGCGCGTTTGACTTCCTGCTGTCACTGGGCGATCCACTGTGGAAATTCAGCATACTGACCATTGCGATCCTGACGGCGCTGCTCCTGTCGTTTGATATCTTCAGCTGGCCGCTGAGAAAGCTGCAGGCGCTGATCGAGAAGATCCCGCTGATCCCGTGTGTCGTCATGGACAGCGTCATGCTGATCGCGGCAGCAGTCGTCAACCTGTGGTTCCCGATTTAACGGTAATCGGTTGGGATTGCCGCGAGCTAAGAACCCGGCAATGATAATGTGTATACCGATCTCACTTTGACGGCACGGTTCATCCGTGCCGTCAGTTTGTCGAAAAAAATGTTTGCTGGGAGCAGCACTTCCTCAACCCTCCCTCTGACGAGGGAGGTGGGTTCGCCTATGGCGAACTCGGAGGGAGAGATAACGATGCGCCGCAATGATAATCCGACTTTTGACTCAAGCCGCATTTTATGTACCTATTTTAACAGTATTGAGTCAATCTTTATTCTTTCATTATGACGTTGCGTTATCTCTCCCCCGCGAACATAACAGTATTCTCTTTCTGAGAGTCAGCCCGCATGCCCCCTCGTCAGAGGGGGGCAGAAAAAGTTGCACGAGCCCCTGTGACACGCGTGTTCGTCAGGGGGGGCTGGACAGGTTCTTCTACAGTCTGTCGGCACGGTTCGTCCGTGCCGTTTTTCTTTTGCAAAAGTATTTAAAATATTTTTGAAATAACTATTGACTTTTCTCGGAAATGGGGTTATATTTAGCTCAAGCAAGTATTTAAAGAAATTTTGAAATAGATCGTGAGGTGAGCCAATGTCGTTAGGCAGTACATTCAAAACGTTATCCGATCCGCAGCGGCGCGAGATCCTGATGCTGATCAAGAAAAACTACCGCATGTCAGCGGGTGAGATCGCCGATGCGATGCACGTGTCGCCGCAAAAGCTCAGTTATCATTTAAAATTGCTCAAAGAAAGCGATCTGCTGATCGAAAGCAAGGAGAAGAACTTTGTTTATTATGAGCTCAATGCCTCGCTCTTTGACGAGCTGATCCTCTGGCTCAAACAATTCTGAGGGCACGGACGCGAGGCGTCTTTTCTCTCCTCTATCCGGGGTTCCTGCATTATTCTGCGTCCATCATCCTCCGGATGGTCAATGACCATCCCTACAAAATATTATATTTTCTAACGGAGGTATCCTATTATGAAAAAATTCAAAAGAATCATGATCATGATCTTGGCTGTCCTGCCGATGATCTACACCGCGATCGCCGTATTCTTCTTCCTGCCCGATACTGTCGCGGCGCACTTCGGCATCGACGGCACACCCGACCGCTACGGTTCCAAATATGAAGCCTTCCTCTTCCCCGCCATCATCCTCGGCATCGCCCTGTTTTATTTCCTTTACAGAAAATTCCAACAGAGATCCTCTACCGATGAAAACGACCGTACCGCGCGGAATCTAGACATTCTGGACACGGTGATTCTGATCGTCACGGTCCTGTTCAACGCGCTGTGCGTTTTTCTGCTGACCATCATGAAGCATCCCGCGACAATGAAGAACAAGGAGAACATGATCTTCGTCATTATCTCCACCATCATAGGCGTGCTGTTCATCCTGCTCGGTAATATTCTTCCCAAGACCAAGCCCAATTCCTTTATCGGCGTACGCCTGAGCTGGTGCATGGACTCCGACGAGCACTGGCATATCACCAACCGCAACTGCGGTATCGCGATGGTGCTGTCGGGTATCTGCACCGTGATCGCGGGGCTGATCGTCAAAAACGGCACCTATGTCATCTACATGATCCTCTCCCTGATCCTCTTTTTAGCGGTTGCAACAATATATTCTTATGTTATAATAAAGGGTAAGAAGAAATAAGGAGTACGACCATGCATGTTTACCGAATCGCAGAAATGAATATCGCCGTCAAGGCGCAATACGAAGAGACCTATCGCTATATGGCGGAGTTTTTGACCGACAGCGAAAGCTATGAGCTGTTGATCGAGCCGACCGACGAGATGATCCGTTATGAGGCTGAGCTGGGCGAAGAGATCCACGGCGACCCCGGCAGTCCGTATATTTGTGAATCGGTCGCGATCCTGCGCGTGATCTGTGACTACATCATTGACAAGGAAGGTTTTTTCCTGCACTGTTCATGCCTGAAATACAAGGAGGATGCGATCATCTTCACCGCGCCCTCGGGTACGGGAAAAAGCACCCATGCCTCATTATGGCGCCGACATTTCGGCGATGAGGTCACGATGATCAACGACGATAAGCCGCTGGTGCGTGAAAAGGACGGCAGGTTCATCATCTACGGCACGCCGTGGAACGGCAAGCACGGCATCGGCACCAACACCTCCGCTCCCGTTAAAGCGGTCGTGTTCCTCTCGCAGGCGCCGGAGAATACCGCAAAGCCGATCAATCCGGTCGAGGCGATCACGCTGCTGTTGCAGCAAACCGTTCTCCCCTCCGATAAGGCGCAGCTCTCCAAGCTCCTCGATATGCTCGGCAGGATGGTCGAGACCATCCCGATGCTCCGGCTCGGATGCACCATCAGCGATGAAGCGGTGACGACGATATACAGAGAGATTTATGGACAAGAATAACCCCCGTCCTCAACGAAAACAGATCCGCATGCCGGAATATGATTACGACTCAAACGGCGCATATTTTATCACCGTATGTACAAAGGAAAGGAAACCGATATTATCAAGGGTTTCCGTAGGGACGACCATCGGTCGTCCGCCCGATGTCATTTTGACAAAATACGGACGCATCGTTGAAGAAGCCATTCAACATATCAATACTATATACCCCTCGGTACATGTGGACAACTACGTCATCATGCCGAATCATATCCATCTTTTACTCTTTCTCTACTGCGACGACGGACGAGCAATGCTCGCCCCTACGGTATCGCGCGTAATCCAACAACTAAAGGGTGCTGTAACCAAACGCATCGGTCTCCCTGTTTGGCAAGCACGCTTTTATGATCATGTGATCCGAACGGAACGTGATTACCGCGATATATATACCTACATCAACAACAACCCTGCGCACTGGGCACAGGACAAATACTTCCAATAACAAACCACCTGCTCAATCGAACAGGTGGTTTTATATTTCTATATTCGAATTATTCTGCCGTTATCAAAGCACGATCACTTTGTCATGAACAGCACGCCGAGGGTATGCGGACCGCAATGGCTGGAGATCGTACATGACGCGCGGGTGATGAGAACTTCTTTAAAGATATTCTTCGCCTTGACCGCTTCCACGACTGCGTTGACCAACTCCGGATCCATACCCGCATGGGTGACGAACACACGGTCGGGGTCGATATTGTCGTACTTGCCGAGGGTGTCCTCCATGTACTGAATCAGCACCTTGTCAAACTTACCGCGGTACTTTTTGCCCACGCCCATCGAACCGCCGTCATCGTTGTGGACCTCGATCGAGGGCTTGAGGCTCAAGAGATTCGCGCCGAGCATAGCGACGGCGGAGCATCTGCCGCCCGCATGCAAAAAGTCGAGGCGGTCGAGCACAAAGGACGCGTGCGCCTTGGGTACCATTGCGGTGACCTTCTCGGCGATCTCCTGTGCGGATAAGCCCTGATCGCGCAGCTCACACGCCTTGATGACCAAGAGTCCGGAGCCGGTGGAAAGGTTCTGTGTATCGACCGAAAAGACCCTGCTGGGGAATTCCTCGGACGCGAGCACACTGCTCTGATGGGTCACGCTCAGCTTGGAGCCGAGGCTGAAATGCACCACATCGCAGCCCTGATCGATGAACTGTTTGAAAAAGTCGGTATACTCGCCGACGCTGCCCGCGGTGGTATGCGGCAGTTCCTTGGTTTTGTAGAAGATTTGATACAGCTCCTCGGGGGTGATATTCACCCAGTCCTCATAGCTTTTACCGCCGATGACGATATGCAGTGGGATGGTGGTCACGCCGTAGCGCTGCTCCAGCTCCTGATTCAGGTCGCAGGTGATGTCCGATGTGATGATAACCTTGTTGCTCATGTTCAGCCCCCTGTGCGGTATTTTGTCAAAATCCGCAAATAATCATTGTAACGCCATTCATTCAATGGTATACTGGTATTATCGACAGGATATTATTTGATAATACATCCCGTTGATCAAATCAATGCAATAACTATGTCATTATATATCATTCATGTCAAAAAATCAAGTGCGAGGAATTACCATGATCAAACGATTCTGCTATAACCCCATGATTACCACAGGCGCCGTTGTCAAAGACCTCCCCTACGCTGACGGAGCACCCGCGCCGTTCACCGTGACCGACAACGGCTTCACACTGAAAATGGACGCGAACACCCGCGTCTACGGTCTCGGCGAGACCATGCGCGGCATCAACAAGCGCGGCTGGATCTATGAGAGTTGGTGCACCGACGAGCCGTTCCACACCGAGGACAAGCGCTCTGTCTACGGCGCGCATAACTTTATCCTCATTGACGGTAAGGAGCGATTCGGCGCGTTCTTTGACCTGCCCGGCAGGATCACCTTTGACATCGGCTACACTGACATCGATAGTATCACCATCACACCCGAACAGTTTGCGCTGGATCTATATATCATCACGGGCGACAGCCTCAAAGCGATCGTCAGCGAGTTCCGTTCCCTGATCGGCAAGAGCTATCTGCCGCCGAAATGGGCGTTCGGCTACGGTCAGAGCCGCTGGGGCTATGTGACCGAGGATGACATCCGCCGCTGTGCCGACCAATATAAGGACGCGCACATCCCGCTGGATATGCTGTACCTCGATATCGACTACATGGATAACTTCAAGGATTTCACCGTCCATCCCGAGCGGTTCCCCGATCTCAAAGCGTTTGCCGCCGAGATGAAAGAGCGCGGTATCCGACTGATCCCCATCATCGACGCCGCCGTCAAGAAAGAAGACGGCTACCGCGTCTATGACGAGGGGCATGAGATGGGATATTTCTGTAAGGACAAGAACGGAAATGACTACATTGTCGGCGTATGGCCGGGCAAAAGCGTCCTGCCCGACTTTCTGAATCCCGAAGCGGCACGCTGGTTCGGACAGCAATACAAAGCCCTCACCGATCTGGGCATCGAGGGCTTTTGGAACGATATGAATGAGCCCGCGCTTTTCTACAGTGAAAAGGGTCTCAAGAGCGCGATCGAAGAGGTCAAAAAGATCAATCTCGAAAAGGTCGGCGCATTAGACTTCTTCGGCACACGCGACGTACTCGCAAAGCTCCAAAATTCTGACGACGATTACAAGAGCTTTTACCACAACACCCCCGAGGGCAGATTTGCCCACTATGACGTCCACAATCTCTACGGCTATCAAATGACGAAGAGCGCCTATGACGCACTGTGCGAATTGCGCGATGAGCCGAGCTTGCTGTTCTCACGCGCATCGTATATCGGCGCGCATCGCTACGGCGGCATCTGGACAGGCGATAATCACAGCTGGTGGAGCCATATCCTGCAAAGCTTACAACAGATGCCGGGACTGAACATGTGCGGCTTTTTGTTCAGCGGCAGTGACATCGGCGGCTTCAACGGCAACTGCACCCGCGATCTGCTGATCCGTTGGATGAGCTTCGCGCTGTTCACACCGCTCATGCGCAATCATGCCGCCTTCGGCACGCGCAGTCAGGAGGCGTTTGCCTTCGGCGATACCGAGGTGTTCCGCCACATCATCACGCTCAGATACCGCCTGCTCCCCTATCTGTATGATGAATTCGTCAAGGCGGTCGAGAACGATACTATGTACTTTAGACCTCTCGCGTTCGATTATGAGGACGACGAGATCGCCGCGACGGTCGAGGATCAGCTGATGGTCGGCGACAGGATGATGATCGCGCCGATCTACCGCCAGAACGCCGTCGCGCGCCATATCTACCTGCCCGAACAAATGACGCAGGTACGCATGCACGAGGGTGAAATTTCCACAGAAGAATTAAACAAAGGTTGGCATTATGTGAATATTCCCCTCGGCGACGTCGTCTACTTCACCACCGCCCCCATCAGTCTCGGGGAGCCGGTGATGAATACAGCGGAGCTCAACATGGAAGATGTGGAGTACATCGGATAAATCAACATAATAAGCCCCCTCTGACGAGGGGGCAAGCGAGTAATCGTTTGGATAGAGAATAACGATCAGTACGCGGGGGAGAGATAACGAAGCGCTATAGTAGTAATAAAACACCTGACTCAATATTGTGAACAATGATATCAATACGCCCTATTGAGTCAATCGACACTTCGTTACTGTAAAGCTGCGTTATCTCTCCCCCAACCCCCTCGTCAGAGGGGGCGGTAATTACCACTCTGCTAATCGTAAACAGCTATAATCAACCCCCACGACACATGTGTTTGTCGCAGGGGCATGATTAACGTTTATTATAAAAGAATCACAGGATGATCTCTCCGTCGGTGGTGCCCATCAGTCCTGCGGCATTCGCCTCATCGGTATCGAGGTGAACAGCGGGCGCGTACTTGGGAGATACACGGACGATGACGTCGTCAAAGATGACCTTTCTGCCGTTGTCGCCGACCGCGACCTTGACGATCTGCTTATCCTCTACGCCGTACTCCACAGCGGTCTCGGGAGTCAGATGGATGTGACGCTGCGCGACGATCACGCCGTGATCGATCTCGACCTCACCCTCGGGGCCGCGCAGGATGCAGCCGGGAGTGCCCGCTAAATCGCCGGACTCACGGATCACACCGGGTACGCCGAGCTTACGGGTCTCGGTCATGGAGATCTCTACCTGATCCTCGGGACGGAAGGGTCCGAGGATGGACATGGTGATCTCACCGCGGGGACCGACTACGGTCACCTTCTCGGTGCAGGCGAACTGACCGGGCTGGGAAAGATCCTTTTTGTTGGTCAGGGTCTTGCCCTCACCGTACAGGGTCGCAAATGTCTCTGCGGTGACATGGAGATGGTGAGCGGAGGTCTCTACCATAATTGTACTTTTCATGATTATTACCACCAATCTGATTATTCTATACATGGGTCAAGCCCACGGTTATATACATTGTACATCATAAAGACACATATTTCAACATCTTATCGGAAATTAGGTGAAGGATTTTGAGCACTTGGCAGGAAATTGAAGAAAAATGTATGAATTGCACACGCTGTCGGCTGTGCGAGAAAAGAAAAAACGTCGTATTCGGCGTCGGAAATAAGGACGCACGCGTCCTGTTCATCGGCGAGGGTCCGGGCGAGCAGGAGGATCTGCAGGGCGAGCCGTTTGTCGGCAGAGCGGGTCAGCTGCTCGATAAAATGCTCTATGCCGTCGATCTCGACCGTCACAAGAACGTCTACATCACCAACATCGTCAAATGCCGCCCGCCCATGAACCGCGATCCGCAGGAGGATGAGCAGGACAGCTGCATCGGTTATCTCAGGGAGCAGACGCGCCTGATCCGCCCGAAGATCATCGTCACACTGGGCAGAATCGCGGGCATGAAGCTGATCAAGCCCGATCTCAGGATCACCCGCGAGCACGGCACCCTCATCGAGCGCAAGGGGATCTGGATGATGCCGATGCTCCACCCCGCGGCACTGCTGAGGAATCCCAGCCAGACGGAGGGCGCGTTCCATGATTTTTTAATTCTTAGAGAGAAAATAAAAGAGGTTTGCCCGGATGTGTATGATAGGTAGACGCTTATTGTAGGGGAGCGGCTTGCTGCTCCCGAAAACATTTCCGTCTATTCCTATTCCACCGCGAAGCAAATGTAACTTCTCCTTGACTTGTGTATTCTATTATCAAACTATCTACCGCGGGAGGAGCAAGCCCCTCCCCTACAGCAAACGTTACGGTGTCAACTATCAATGGGTGCGGGCAATACCCACCATTAATTCCTAACTTCTCACTCCTAACTCCTAACTCCTAACTAAAAAAGCTGACCCAAAAGGTCAGCTTTTACTTATGACTTTAATGCTCGGTTGAGCCAGACGTCGGCGATGTCGAGGGCGACATACAGACCGCTCTTCTCGCTGGATTTGACGAGCTGTTTGCGGGGGCTTAAGTCGGGATCGGTGCAAAGCAGCTGGATCGCCACCTTATCCGCGATCTCGGTATCCCCTACTGTTTTCTTGCTTTTTATCTGCATTCTGATCACAAAACGGTCAGCCATACTGCCAAAGTACAGCTCATCCCCGCAACGAACCAGAGGCTTGCCCTTATAGGTCGAAAATTCCTTTTCAGCCATTGGAATCAATCCCTTCGTTTCAATATTTTAGATGTTCAGATAAGATTTCACCATGACCTCGAGCAGGTCGTCGCGATCGATCTTACTGATGATGTTACGAGCGTTGCCGTATGTTGTGATATAGGTGGGATCCTCGCTGAGGATATAACCGACGATCTGATTGATGGGGTTGTAGCCCTTCTTCTTCAGCGCGTTGTATACGGTGATCAGCGCCTCTTTCATCTCATCGTCACGGTTGCCGCCCAGGGAGAATACCATAGTCTTATCTAACATACAAACACCTCCGTAGATACTTATTCTAGGTTATTATACACCATAATCCAAAATAATGCAAGCCCCTATATTGACATGGTAAAAACAGAGCGTACAGCTTATCTCTGCTGTACGCCCTTGTTATCATATTACGGCATGCAATACTCGCCCGATACCGCGACACAGTCGCTGTAGACGGAGCTTGCGTTCTCTCCCTTGGGGCTAACCGCCTGGATGCGGTAGAGGGTATAGTCATACTCACCTGCCGACCAATCCATCCAACCGTCACTGTAGCTCGTACCCTTGACGGTTGTGACATGCTTGAACGAGCCGTCATAACCGGAGCGGCGGAAGATGCGGTATCCCGACGCGCCCTCGACGGAGTTCCAGCGGATACATCGCTTATCCCTGTCGAGCTCCAGCTGCGGACAGTGGATCCTGCCGTAGACGCTCACCGTGTTACCTGTGATCTTCTTGCCCGATTTCATCACAGCCTTGACGTAGTAGGTGTACTTGGTGCCCGGGTTGGAGTTGATGTTCGTGTAGCTGACAGCGTTGCCCGAATAAACGAGCTTGTCGCCGCTGCCGGTCACCTGATACACCTCATAGCTCCTGGCGCCGTCCACGGCAGTCCACACGATCCTTGCGTCACCGCGGTTCAGATAACGCGCGGCGTCCGTTTTGGGACGGTCATAGGTATTCAGGCGATCGACGCGCGTCAGGCTGACGATGTAGCCGTTTTTATTGGGAGTAGGCAGCCAGTGGACAAAGTTGACGAATTCCTCCAGACTTGCCTCGCGATAATGGACGCAGTTGTCCCAGTTCCAGTTGCAGTCCGCCCACCAGATACGGTCGTCGGTGACGCGGAGCAGCACAATCATATGAGAGGGTATGTACTGCGGGCCAAAGCTCATCGTGGTGCCGGGCTTACAGCCCTTGGCGATAGAGCGGATATTCTCGGGCGTCATCCGCAGGCTCGAATAATCTGTCGTATACTGGGAGGCGGCACGCGTGTTGCGGATATATCTGCCCCACTCGGCACAGCGCCATGTATAATCGCCGTTGAAGTAGGAGCAGCACGGCCATGTCGCCATCATCCAGTCGACGACAGAAGCCTCCAGCGTACCCTTGCCCCATACATCCTCACCGCAGAAGTTATCATGACCGTGGTAGTTGACGATGGTGCCGTTGTTCTCATTACGCGCGTCTGCGTCGGTCATCACATATACCTCGCAGGTTGCGGTCACACCGTTTTGCAGGGTACAGGTCACGGTAGCCTTACCGGGTGAGACAGCGGTGACGATGCCGTCCGCACGCGTGACCTTTGCGACAGACGGATTGTCGGAGGAATAGAAGCGGTAGAACGCCGCATAGCCCGAGGGCACGTAGCTGTCAAGATCCGCCTTCTTCCCCTTTTGCAGTCTGAGATAGGTATCGTCCAGCGACAGCGACTTTGCCATCGGCTTGACGGTAACGACACACTTCGCCTTGACACCGTTTTGCAGGGTGCAATAGATCGTAGCCGTGCCGGTCGCCTTCGCCTTAACCAGTCCGCCGCCCGCGGCTACGGTCGCGACAGATGGTTTTGTTGAGCTGTAGATACGCTCATACGCGGCACATCCCGCGGCGGCGTAGCTGTCAAGATCATACTCCTCCCCTATCGCGAGGGTGATGTCGGTCTGATTAAGGTACAGCTTCTTAGACATCGGCTTGACGGTGACGATACACGTTGCGTTCACGCCGTTGTTCATGGTACACGTAATCACCGCCGTACCGACGAACTTCGCGGTGACGATACCGCCGCCCTGTACAACGGAAGCGACAGAGGGGTTCGAGGAGCTGTACAGGCGGTAGTAAGCCGCCGTATCCTTGGGAACGGTGGAATCAAGGTCAAGCTTCTCGCCGATACCGAGGGTCACGTTGGTCGCGTTCAGCGACAGAGAGGTCGAAAGCGGCTTTACCTCAACCGTACAGATCGCTTTCGCGCCGTTCTGCATGGTGCAGGCGATCTCGGCCGTTCCGGGAGCGACTGCCTTGACCAGACCGCCGCCCTGTGCCACCTCGGCAACCGAGGGATCGGACGAGCTGTACAGGCGGAAGTACGCGGCAGTGCCCTTGGGCGCGTAGGAATCAAGATCGTACTCTTCCCCGACGCCGAGGGTCAGTGAGGTTTGGTTGAGCTTCAATGACGGTGCCATCGGCTTGACGGTGACGGTCATCTCGGCGGTGCTGCCCTGCGCAGTCACAGCGGTAATTTCAGCCTGTCCGACAGCGTTCGCTTTGGCGGTTGCGGTACGGTCGCCGTTATCGGTGAGAATCACCGCATCAGAGGACGCCTTCCATGTGATCTTATCATAGGTACCGGATGTGCGGATGATGTATTCTTCTCCCTCTCCGAGGGTGAGCTCCTGAGCGTCCAAGGCAAAATCCTTGTCTTCGGGAATGATCCCGCTCTCGGTCGGCACCTGTGTTTCGGGCTCGGTAACAGCCTGTGTGGGAGCTTCTGTCACGGGTTCGGTCGGTACTTCGGTAGGCGCTTCGGTCGGTGCCTCCGTCATAGTTTCCGTAGGCTGTTCGGTCGCCTCTTGTGTCGGCGCTTCTGTCGGATCAGGGAGCACTTCGATCTCACAAACAGCTTTTACGCCGTTCTTTCTGAGCGTGCATGTGACTGTCGCCATGCCGGCCGCCTTTGCGGTCACGATACCGCCCGACTGTGCGACATCCGCAACGTCGGCATGATCGATCGAATAATCTCTGTAATACGCCGCCGTTCCCTTGGGCGTATCGCTGTCGAGGTCGATCTGTTCGCCGATATGCATCGTCGCCTTCTGATAGTTGAGGGTCAGCGATTTCGCCAGCGGTTGAACCACGACCTTGCACTGCGCTTTTACGCCGTTATCCAGAGCGCAGGTAATGGTCGTTGTACCCGCCGACTTTGCGGTCACGATACCGCCGCCCTCGGCAACCGTCGCGACAGAGGGGTTTGAGGAGCTGTAGAGCCTGTAATATGCCTCGGTGTTCTCGGGGACATAGCTGTCGAGATCATAGGTCTCTCCGATACCCAACAGCAGTGACTGTTTGTTGAGCTTCAGCTGATCAGCGAGCGCGGATACCTTCACCTTACAGGTGACCTGTGCGCCTTCGCGGCTTTTTGCGGTAACGGTCGCAGTGCCGACCGACCTCGCCGTGATGCGTGCGGAATCATCGGTATTGGCGGCAACAGATACCGCTGCTGAGTCACAGCTCCAGCTCAGCGGCGAGGACGCGCCGCTCACTCTCAGCGTGTACGCTTCACTCTGTCCCATGCTCAGGGAAGGACGATTGATCGTCATCCCCGCGGATACATCAGCCGTGTCCGTGATCTCTGCAGCGAGTACGGGCGCTGCGCTGAATACCGCACCGAGCACAAACAGAAGCGACAGCATGAATGCTGCTATTTTTCTTTTCATTGTTTCTACCTCCATTCTTATACTGATCCTTATAAAAAGACCGGTATTACAAAGTATTTCACCGATAGTATAGATGCATCGGAAAAGAAAAAGGATTTAAATTGTTAGAAAATATTTTTTCTTTATGATTTTTATAAATGTATAGTAATAAAAACTCCCTGTCAACCGAAGTTAACAGGGAGTGAAAAGCATATAAGGGATAAAATGGGTGTTGCTTAATGGGGATGTGCGTTAACCGAATGCTTCTTTATTTCTTCAATAGAATATTCTGCTGTTCCAGATCGGCGATGATGCCGTCGGTCACAGCGGCGACCTCTTCCTTGGTCAGGGTACGGGCGTTATCCGAGAAGGTGATGCGCACGGCGATAGAGGAATTCTCATCCGCGTCATAGATATCGATGACGTCAACATCCTTGATCAGCGCGCAGGCGGCGTTCTCGATCGCCTTGGCGATGGGCGCGAAGGCGGAAGTCAAAAAGCTCAGATCGATCTCGATCGCCGGGAACTTGGACGGCTCCTCATAGTGGATCGAGTTGTTCTCGATCGCGGCAAACTTGTCCATGTCGATCTCGGCGAACACGACGTTAGCACGCTTGTCGAGCTTCTTCATCACGGACGGATGGAGCATGCCGATCTTGCCCAGCTCAACGCCGTCCACGATCACCGCGTTGAGGTTGACGGGATGTTCAAAGTCGAACGCGGGCTCACGCTTCTCGAACGTGACCTTCTTATGCTTCAATTCATCCACCAGCGTCTCGATGATCGTCTTCATCCTGAAATACTGATCGCGGATGTTATCGCCCTTGGCATACAGGGTGATGCCGAGGTGCTTTTCCTCGATACAGAGGTTGTCGTCGGTCATGCCGGTGACCACTCTGCCGACCTCAAAGACGCCGTAGGCGGGCGCGTAGCCGAGATTACTCTTGATCTGGCACAGTTGGGTGGGGATCATCGTCTCACGGATGGTCTCGATGTTGGGGTTGGTGGCGTTCATCAGCTTGATCACGCCGCGATTCTCGATGCCAAGCTCCTTGAGCTCGTCGACATAGTTCCAGACATAGGAGTGGAGCTCGTGCAGGTTATAGTGCTTGACGAGGATATCCTTAACGCTGTCCTCATCCTTCTTCACAGGCTCGGGACGGGTTGGGAACAGCGGTGCGGTCGCGGTGTGGATCTCAAAGTTATCATAGCCGTAGATACGGGTGATCTCCTCGATGATGTCCGCCTTGATGGTGACGTCCTTGGTGGCGCGCCATGAGGGAACCTTGACGGTGAAGTCATCGCCGTTGTTCACAACGCCGAAACCGAGGCGCTGTAAGGTGTTCACGATGGTATCGTTATCGATTGCGATACCCGTGTATTTATCGACATACGCCTTGTCAAAGCTGAGCTCTACCTCGGGATAATGATACGCGTATTCATCAGTCAGGGAGGACACGATCTTCACGCCCTCGTCGAACTGCTTGATCAGATACACAAAGCGCGCGATCGCCGCGGTGGTCAGCTCGGGATCGAGCGACTTCTCATAGCGCATGGAAGCGTCGGTACGGTGGCTGAGCCGGACAGTGGACTTGCGGATGGACGCCGCGTCAAAGGTCGCGGATTCGAGGGTGAGGGTGTTGGTGTCCTCCACGATCTCGCTGTCCAGACCGCCCATGATGCCCGCGATCGCGACAGGAGTATTGTCGTCGCAGATCATCAGCGTCTCAGGGTCGATATGGCGCTCCACGCCGTCGAGGGTGGTGAAGTCAAAATCCTTCTCAAAGCGCTTGATACGGATCTTGCCGACCTTGCGGGAGTCGAACGCGTGCATCGGCTGACCCATCTCAAGCATGAGGTAGTTGGTCATGTCGGCGAGGAAGTTGATCGCGCGCATACCGCAGTAGAACAGGCGGATGCGCATGTCAACAGGGCTGACGGAGCGGGTGCAGTTCTCAAACTGTAAAGAAGAATAACGGTAGCACAGCGGATCCTCGATCTTCATATCGACCTTGGGCAGTTCATCATATGCCTTCAGATCGGCAAAATCGAGTTCCTTGAGCGGACGACCTGCGATCGCGGCGAATTCACGCGCGATACCGTAGTGGCTCCACAGGTCGGGACGGTTGGTCAGGCTCTTGTTATCGACTTCAAAGACGATATCGTCGATGGCGTAGATCGTTTTGAGATCGGTACCGTTCGCGACATCATCGGTGATCTCCATGATGCCGGAGTGATCGTCGGAAATGCCGATCTCCTTTTCGGAGCAGCACATACCGCAGCTCATGTAGCCCGCGAGGGGTCGGGGCGCGATCTCGATCTCGCCGATCCTGGCGCCGACCTTGGCGAAAGCGGTCTTCATGCCGACCCTGACATTCGGCGCGCCGCAGACGACGTCCACGAGTTCATCCGCGCCGATATCCACCTTCAAGAGATGGAGCTTTTTACTCTCGGGATGATCCTCGACCGACTTGATCTCGGCGACCACGATGCCGCTGATGTCAGAGCCCTTGAACTGTATATCGTTCTCTACCTCGGCGGTAGAAAGAGAAAACTGGTTGATCAATTTCAACTCGTCGAGTCCCGAAAGATCGACAAAGTCCTTGATCCAATTCATTGATAAAAACATAGTGCGCCCTCCTTACTTATCATCCGTGAACTGAGACATCACCTTGAGTGAGCCGGAGTTGAGATCACGGATATCCTTGATGCCGTACTTCATCATTGCGAGTCGGGTCAAGCCCAGACCGAACGCGAAGCCGGTGTATTGTTCGGGGTCGATGCCGCCCTCTTTGAGCACCTCGGGGTGGATCATGCCGCAGGGGCACAGCTCCAGCCAGCCGGAGTGATTGCAGGAGGGACAGCCTGTCTCACCGCCGCAGATCAGACAGGAGATATCCAGCTCAAAGCCGGGTTCGACGAACGGGAAAAAGCCGGGACGCAGGCGCACCTTGACGTCCTTTTGGAACACTTCGCTGAGCATGGTTTTCATAAAGTAGATCAGGTTACTGATAGAGATATCCTTGTCCACCATCACACCCTCCATCTGGAAGAAGGTGTTCTCATGGGTCGCGTCAGTCGCTTCATTTCTAAAGCATCTGCCCGGGAAGATCGCGCGGATCGGCATGCCGTTCTCCATGAGCTGCTTGCCGTATTTTTTGAGGATCGCGTTCTGCGCGGCGGAGGTCTGGGATTTCAGCAACTCGCCGTTTTCGAGATAGTAGGTATCCTGCATATCGCGCGCGGGGTGATTCTTCGGCACATTGACCGACTCAAAGCACTCATAGTCGGTGACGACCTCGGGGTAATCCTCCACATTGAAGCCCATGGTGGTGAAGATGCGCTCGCACTCGCGCTGTACCAGCGTGATGGGATGATAAGAACCCCTGTCCTCCTTGGTGGGGATGGTGAGGTCGAACGCGGGGGTCGCGTCGATCTCTCTTTGGATCTCGAGCTGTTTGAGCTCCTCGGCACGCTTTGCAATACTCTGTGCCGCGAGCTGCTTTAAGGCGTTGACCTGCTGGCCGAATTCCTTCTTCTCCTCATTGGAGAGTGCCTTCATACCCTTGAGCAGGTCGGTGATCGAGCCTTTCTTACCTAAATAGCTGACGCGTAGTTCTTCGAGCTTCTTACCGTCAACCGCGGCGCTCAGCTCCTCACTGAGCCTCGCTTTTAATTGTTCGAGCTTTTCTTTCATAATATCCTCCATTCTTGTAATTAGGAATGAGGAATGAGGAGTTTTGGATTGATAGCAACGTTTGATTAAAAAAACAAATAAGGTGAGGGCGAAGCCCTCCCGCAATTCCTAATTCCTAATTTTTGATTCCTAATTAAAAAAGGCTCCTCCATCCCCATGGGACGGAAGAACCGCGGTACCACCCATATTTCCGACAGCAATCTGATCAAAAGGATTGACAAAGCAACCCTCCGGCACTCGACACGCGTGTCTCGCGCCACCTCTCCTTTGTATGGATTCTGTTACCCAAAACAAGTTTTGGACAGAATCGCACCTTAGGAAAGGGAGACTATGCCTCGGACACTCATCGACCGTTAACGGGGTCAGCCGTCAGAACCTAGTTGTCAGTGGTCAGTGGTTAGTGGTTAGAGAAAAAAGCCGAAGTTATCAGCCTCAATTCAAAGGGTGCGGGCAAAGCCCGCCGATTACTGATCACTGAACACTGATCACTATGTTCAGCTCTGCCGCTCGGGAGTGAACTTCGCTCAGCCTCTGCCGTCCGTGCTTGCAGCCGATGACACGGGCTCTCTGGTGGTTTCAGGTGAGTTACTCTCTCCGTCATTGCGTTATCTTGTGATATCATAACACCAAAGAGAGAATTTTGCAAGAGTTTATTGAAAAATATCTTTTTCTATGGTAAAGTATAACGTGGAATGTCCCTAACCGACTGCACGATATACAACAATGAATCGGTTGAGATTGCCACGTCGGGCTCGTAAAGCCCAACTCGCAATGACTATTTATGAAAGGGTGTTATCATGGATAACCTGATCGAACAAGTTGTCCCGAAAAAGCGTGACGCGGGCTATGTGATCCGCATTATCATCATCATTCTGATCGCGATCGGCATCCCTGCCGGTTTCATCGTCGCCGCCGAGCTGACACAGACGGCGTATCTGGCGATCATCGGGCTGTTTTTACTGCTGTTCTGCGCATACGGCGCATGGTACTTTATCACATCACAGAACGTGGAATTTGAATATTCCTTCCTTTCCTCCATCCTGCGCGTCGACAGGATCATCGCCAAGCGCAAGCGTAAACCGATCGTCAAGGTGGACGTCAAGCGCTTTGACGACTTCTTCCCCTACACCGACAGCGAGATGGACAAGCGCAAATTCAACAAGGTCTATCATGCCGCGCATGAGGATTTCTCCGAGAAGAACTATGTCGCGAGCTTCCGCGATGAAGCCAAGGGCAAGTGCGCGATCATCTTCACCCCGAACGAGGATCTACTGAATGAGATGAAGCTCTATTTCGGCAACGAGCTGCGCAAGAATCTCTTCAAGAACAAACAGCTATGAAGCGGGTAGATTTCGATTATTTTGAGCGGCATTTTCCCCGCCGACCGTCTGACGCGCACAAGGGCACGATGGGCACGCTGGTGTCGCTGACAGGCAGCCTCGGCTTTGCGGGAGCGGCGATCCTCAGCGCGAAGGCGGCGCTCAGATCGGGCGTAGGATTGCATTACCAGATCCTGCCCGAGGGCATCTATCCCCTGTTCGGCGCCGCCGTACACGAGAGCGTGTGCGTACCTGTCAAGGGCAATCAGGGCAGATTGAGCCCGATGGACATAGGATCGATCCATCCGCTCCTTGATAAGGCGACCGCTGTGCTGATCGGCTGCGGGATGGGCTGCAGTGAAACGACCGCGGCTGTGGAAAAAACCGTGCTTGACACGGTCACATGTCCCGTCATCATCGACGCGGACGGCATAAACGCGCTCGCGCGGCATATACATGATTTAGACGGTTGCCAAAGTGAGATCATCCTGACCCCGCATATCAAGGAATTCTCACGGCTCAGCGGCATCAGCGTAGAGGAGATCTTATCCGACCCCGCAAAACATGCCGAGACATACTCGATCGAGCATCAAGATGTGATCCTTGTCCTCAAAGGTCACCGCACCTATATCGCCCAAAACGGCGAGGTAGTTGAGAATATCGCGGGCAACAGCGGTATGGCAAAGGGCGGCTCGGGTGATGTGCTCGCAGGTGTGATCGCGTCGCTCACGGCACAGGGCATCAACCCTTATCACGCAGCAGTGATGGGCGTGCATATCCACGCATTGGCGGGCGATATCGCCGCCGCGAAGCTCTCACAGACCGCGATGCTGCCCTCTGATATCATCGAGGCGCTCCCCGAGGTCTACACGAAGATCGAGGATACAATCGCATAATCAGGACGTACAAAACCGACGGATGTTAACAGCACCGTCGGTTATTTTATGCCCTCTTTATACGAGGAGGAGTCGCGGCACGAGGTCAAGGCATACCAACCGGAGTAGCCTTCAGAGTAAAGCGAACGACGACGACAACAAAGCTATACGTAATATAGCGCAACAGATGATAAAGGTTTTTATTAAGGATTAGTATAAAATAGCTTTCCGGTTTAAATCATTCACCGCGAAGCACATCCATCCTTTCCGTAGGGTACGGCATTTGAACACGCGTGTTCGACGTACCGAGAATGACGGGCATTTCATTGATCGAAAGCCATAGATAGGAACACAGCGTTCCTGCCTTGCGGTACGTCGCAAGCGCCGTACCCTACAGCTCTCTGCGACGTTGCGTTACGGCGGGGGCAAGCCCCTCCCCTACAAATCCACCGCAACGCCTATCGTAGGGGATGACGCCGACACGCGTGTCCGACATCCCGAAACCTTTCCGCCAAACGCCACCCAAACGCGGAGCAAATCAAATGCCCTACCGCGGGAGGGGCAAGCCCCTCCCCTACAATTAATGTTTCAGCATTCACTAACTCCTAACTCCTAACTCCTAACTCCTAACTCCTCACTAAACAACACGGAGGTATTATGAAAAGAATTCTTTTTCTGCTAACGGCAACAGTATTGATCATCACCCTCACGGCGTGCGGCTCACCGCCGGCATTGAAAAGCGATTTCTCCGCCATGTTCAGCACACAATGCGGCGACCTCGATTACGCGGGAGCGCTCAACAAAAGCGGCGATCATCTGACCATCACCATGAAAGAGCCGTACACGATAGCGGGGATGGTGTTCGACTATTCCGACAGTGGGCTGAGCATCAAAAACGGCGGTCATCGCACCATCGCCGACAGCGATTATCTGCCCGACAGCAGTGTGCCCGCGGCACTGCACAATGCCCTGCTCTATCTCCCGCAGGCAAGCTACAGCGGCTCGCCGAACGGCAGGGATTCCTACACCGTCACCACCCCCTACGGAGATGCAGAGATGACCGCAACTGATGGTTATCCCACCGAGATCACCGAGCCTCACAGCGGGCTGAGCTTCCGATTCACCGCTCCGTCGGATCCGACGGAGGAATGATATCGCACGCAAAAGCGCCACGATAGTATGAATTCAATCAGCACAACAATAAGGCGATAAATGGACGCACGCGTCCAAAACACGAAGTGTTTCCCGTAATTTTTCATTCTTCAGTTTTCAATATTCAGTTTTCAATATTCAGTTTTCAGTCACACAAAAAAGGCAGCCCGCATGGACTGCCTTGCTTTATCACTATGATTCAAACATCCCGCTCTTTACATGTCCGTCAAGAGAATCCGACAGATACCGGATGACGGAGAGGCTGTTTTCATCGGACAAGAAGCCGATGCAGAACGGCTGACCGTTCTTGGTCACATACATCGCGACAGCACCTTCGCCGACATAGCAATCGCTGTCGATCTTTTCCGGGAGATCGCCCTCAAAATAGATCTTGTTGAGCTTGGGACAATTCGCGATGGACTGCTTATGTAACGCGGTCACACCCGCGGGGATATACAGATCCTTTAAGTTCTCATTATCCTTGATCGCGCCCTCGGCAAGCACCTTCAGCTCACCGCCGCGGTCGGGGATCTTCACCTCTTCATCCAAGCCGACATATTCGATCAGCGTACTGCCGGAATCGCCGAAGGTATAGGCGGATTTATACTGCGCCGTCAGCTTGACTTCACCCTCGGGCGTGAGGGCTTTGACCTTTTCACCGGGGCGGAAGCGATAGAGGCTTTTTGCGTCGGCGCTGTTCAGCCATTCGGGTTGATCTCTGCCCTCGCGATAGCCGTACACGCGGTGATCGGGGGAGCGGGACGCGGTATATCCGTCAAAGATAAAGCTTTCTTTTGTATAGCCGTTATCGGGGATGACAAATTCTTCGTCACGGGTGACGGTGTAGTCCTTTGCTTCGCCTACCCCTTCCCCGCTGTCGGTCGCGATCTTGTACTGCTCCGCGACCCACTGCGCGGTCAGCTTCACGCTGCCGTATCTGACGGTCGTCGCGATCGGCTCTTCATCATCATACAGCTGAGCGTCAAAGACGTCTTCCTCATCCAGCCACTCATAGTCATCAGCGCCGTTGCGATAACCGAGAACCTTGCCGTCAGAGGTACGCTGCGCGCGCCATCCCGCAAACAGGTAGCCTTCCTTGGTAAAGGAGCATTTGCGCAGCTTGGTGCTCTCGCCGTATTCGACATTGGTGCCCTTCATCTCGCCCTCACCCGTACCGGGATCATAGCTGACATGATAAGCGATACTGCTCGCGGAGTTAAAGCCGATCCTGTACAGGGTGTTGCCGTAGTAATACAGCGAGGTATAGAAGGTGTTGCCGATGTGGAAGATGTTCTCCACCTCGTCGGTATCATCCATCGGGATATCGGTGATATGGTTGCCCTCATAGTCGTAAACGACCAACAGATTGTGACCGCCGCTCTGCACAAAATAGATGTAGTCGTCATCACAGTCACAGCCCTGACGGGTATAGCCCGTTTTCACGCCTTCGAACTCCTCGATGACCTCAAAATCCGAATCGAGCAGGGCAAAGTCATAGGTGCCGGATAAGCCGACGACATAGCATTGGCGGCTTGCGTTATAGGCGATGGAATAGATATCCTCGTCGATCTTGACGTCCTTGATCGGCGCGAGAGTATCGGGATCGATCAGCGTGATCACATCGTAGTAAGGGGCGTTATTCGCGACCACCAGATAATCCTTGTCCGAATTATAGGTCATGTCGTTGGAGTGACCCATATTGATGATCTTTTCCTTTTCGATGTATTCCCATGAATGAGCGTCGAACTTGGCGATGTTGCACACACTGCCGTTCATGAACGCAAAGTAGGCATAGTCGCCGTCCACGCAAGCGCCCTGCACCGTAGCGCCGGAGCCGCAGCCCGCGTACTCTTCGATATGACTATCGATATACAGCATATCCACTTTTGAGAAAAAGCCTGTGTCGGCGGAAACGCCCGCCGCGCACCAATTCGCGGTAACGGTCAGCACGCACAGCATCACACAAACCGCAAGACGAAACACTCGCTTCATATTTTCTCCTAAAGAACAATAATGATGATCACAAATCGCAATTCGGGAAATTGCATAAAAAAGAGCGAATTCCTTTGTGAGGTATTCACAATTCAAATCCACATTCGCCCTGTTTGTTTATTCTATTTTACCATTATCCATTCCTGTCGTCAATATTTCCGCGAAAGGTTAAAGAATTGTTAACTTTTTCATTCAAAACATCCGGCCCGGCCCGGAGCAGATCATTTCGTAGGGCGGGGGTGCTCCCCGTTGGGGAGATCACATCGACCATCCGCGTGGCAGCAACGATGTGATTCCCTATCCTGTGTTTTCGATATTGAAAACGCCCGTCATTCTGCGGATGACCAGTGGTCATCCCTACGGAAGGATTGCTTTGCTTCGCATTTGGATGGCTTCGATCGGAAAGGTTGCGGTACGTCGGCAAGCGCCGTACCCTACAAGTAAGATGAAACCTATTGCAGGGGTCGGCGCCCTCGACGACCCGTGGTAGGGGTTTGGTTAATTAGGATGTCCGTTGAGGAAATGAATGTTTCCGCAGGGATGGTCATCTCCTTAACTGACGTTTTATTATTAACCAACGCCCTGCCGCGGGAGCACCAGCAGTGGCGCTTAGCCAATCGCAGATAAATCTGCTCTTGGAGCGCTGTTGCATGGGAGTTGTAAACCAAATCACAGATTTGGACAACTCCTCAAAGGCGCTCCCCTACAAATCCACAGAAACGCTTCCTGTCGATTTTCATTATTCGATCTTCAGTTTTCAGTCACAAAAAGGACGCACGCGTCCAAAAAATGTCCGCCGAAGGCAACCCCTCGACGGACGCTTTTCATTCCTTAATGATTACTTAAGGCCGTTTTCGTAGGACTCGATCATCTTTTTAGACGCTTTGCCCGTACGGCATGCAGGTTTTATGAGAGTTTTTGAGATATTCTCACCCATGTTGAGCTGGATTTCGAGCCGCATACCGTGCTCTTCGGGATAGACGAGTATCTGCTTGATGAACCTATCTACAAAGCTGCGGTCAAGCTCGTCCTCACTAAGACTTTCTTCCGCAAGGGTGAGGATGGAGCGGATCTGCGCGAGCTGCTTGGAGATATCCTTTCTGCCGCTCAGCTGATCGGTGATCGCTTCGATCTCCTCCTGAAAGCGTTTGATCTCCTCATCGCACTCGGCGGTCATCCGCACAAATTCGCTGTCGGGAAACTGTCCGTCGATGTTGAGCTGCAGGAGCTTTTGCTTTTTCTTCTGCTCATTGGCGATACTCTTGTTGAGCGCGTTGATACGGTTCGCGCCTTCATTGGTGTTCAGCAGATCCTCTGTCAGGCGCATGATAAGCTTCGACAGCTCCTCGATATTCTGCTGACCGGATTTGAATACGTCCAGCAGGATCGGGACGATCTCTTTCTCATAGATCGTCATGGCAGGGCAGCTGTCCTTGCCGTTTTTGATCTTGCCCGAACAGCGCCAAGCGGAGTTACTGGTGCCCTTTCTGCTGACCGTGTCCTTGCGGTAGAAGGGCTGTCCGCAGTGGGCGCAGATCAGCTTGCCTGTCAGCAGGTTATGATGATTGGTCTTGTTCTGTTTTTGAATGACGTCGAGGCTGCGGAGCTTCAAGACTTCGTTCGCCCTCTCCCACAACTCCTCGGATACGATCGCGGGTACGACCTCGCCGCTCTCGTCCTTATAGATCACCCATTCGTCCTGTGGGAGAAACCGCTGTTTCTTCGTGAACATATCCACGACCTGTACCTTGTTGCCGACATAGTAGCCCATGTACTTGGGATTCTTGATGATGTTCGCCATCGTGGTGTGCGAGAACTTGTTGCCGCGCGTATTGCGAACGCCCTTGTTATAGAAGTAGGTCTCGAGATTCTTCATGCTGTATTTGCCTGTCGCGTACAGCTCGAACAGCTCCCGAACGACAGGTGCCTGTTCCTCGTCGATATACAGCCGTTTGTTCGCCTTGCGGTAGCCGAAGATGTTGCTGTTACCGAGTACAACACCGTTTTTGATCGCCTGATGATGTCCCCAACGGACACGCGAGCTGATCTTGCGGCTCTCGTCCTGTGCCATCGACGCCATGATGGTCAGGCGGAATTCGCTGTCCTCGTCGAGCGTGTTGATGTTGTCGTTCTGGAAGTAGACCGCTACGCCGTTACTGAGTAGCTTGCGCGTATACTGGATACTGTCGAGCGTATTGCGCGCGAATCGGGAGACCTCTTTGGTGACGATCAGATCAAATTGTCCCGACAGCGCGTCGTCGATCATCTCGTTGAATTTCTCACGCTTTTTGGTCGTTACGCCTGAGATACCTTCATCAATATAGCCGCCCGCGAACTCCCAGTTCGGCATATCGCCAATGTATTCGGTGAAGTATTTCTTCTGGTTTTCAAGCGAATTGAGCTGTTCCATAAAGTCCGTGCTGACGCGGGCATAGTAGGCAACCCTGAGCGGCAGATCCTTGAAGCTGATCCCATCCCTTTTGATTTGATTTCTGACCGATAGTATATCCATTCATCATTCCCCTTTCTCGTATATGATTTGTCATTGCGAAGACGCGCGCGTCTTTTTCTGTGGCAATTCCACTTAGGATCGCTGTCAATGTAAGGACGCGCGCGTCCAATCTTCATTATAAACAGCCGCAGCCTCCTTTGCATTAGGAGGCTGTTTCCTGTTTTGGTTCAATTTTCCAATGGTTGAGATTGCCACAGGACGCATTTTAATTGTCATTGCGAGGAGGAACATAGTTCCGACGTGGCAATCTCAACCTTACCTAATGCGTCCTTCGCAATGACCGTTAGTTAAGCCGCCTTGTGATACATTCTGGCAAGCTCGCGGTCGATCATCGACAACAGCTTTTTGTACTGTTTATCATCGAGCAGACCGTTTTTATAGATCGCTCGCGCAAAATGCTCCAACCACAAACGGTCGAGTTCCTTGCTCCTGATCGGCGCTTTGGTGTTCTTTTTGTTACTCGTATGCTTTCCTCCGATGCTCCGTAATGATACTACAGTCTTATTTTTGGCAGATTCATCCTGAGTATTCATTTTGGAACACCGTTCAAGGTTACGATTTGATATGTGTTGATGAATGTCTGCTGATCTGCAATCATTCGACAAATTATGCACTTCCTTCTTTTTTTTAAAGCATTAAGACCTTTAAGCGAAGGAAACCTATATAGTTTAATTATAACAGCTGCTCCTTATTTCGCGAAGCGGCAGAGCTGACGAAAAGCGTCGGAATATAAAGCAATCTTCCGTGCTAAACGACGTATGTCAACTAAAACGTGTCAACCGAGGGTAAAGACTTTTTAAACCAACACGGTTTGTCCCCTTTAGGTATTTTATTATTTTTCTTACTATTATTGGTTTACATGGTTTACAAACACAGAGAAACCTACTAAACATCAGGCTTTCTGATGTCAACCGCCCTGTCAACCGAACGTCAACCGAGTTGTCAACTCAGAGAGTTTACCAGGTCAATCAAACGGAAGATCGTCATCAGGTGTGATTGAATTGTCAACCAACGGTTGTTCTTTAATTCGCTCCCAACCTTTTTGTGAACCGTACTTGGCATAGCGCTTCGGATTCTTGTAGGCAACCCAGCCCTTAATAGTGCCGTTGGCAATACCGGTGTTCATGATCTCGCAAATCTCGCGCGTATCCCACGCGGCTGGCTGATTGAACGTGTTGCCGAGCGCCTCGGCGTAGAGCATCTTGGAGCACACCCGATCACCGGTGAAGTCCTCTAAGAAAGCGTAGATCATTCCGGCTTGCGTATCTTCCTGCATAAAGTCTTGTTGCTGAGCCCGTAGGCTGTTTTCCAACTCCGCCGTAAAGGAAAGCTTGTAGTCACCGCTGCGATAGATCACCATCGCCTCCGCCCACATTTGATCAATATAGGCGCGTGATGATTTTTCATCCGCAAGGATATGTATCTCGGCGCGTTCGGGATACACATTCACGGGAATAAACCGCCGATTGCCTGTCCGATCTCTTGGTAAAAAGTCCTGACGGTTCGTCGTCCCGGCAAAGACGCATTGGCGCAGCCTGTCCGCAGGGTGGGTCTCATACGGCACCTTGTAGGTCTCCTTCTGACGGCTGAGAAAGGACTTGATCCCCTCGATGCTCTTGGTGTTCGCTGTCGCCATCATCTCGCTCATCTCGATGATCCAGTGACCTTGCAGCTTGCGGTAGACGTTCTCGTCGTCAAGATTGCGCAGATCGTCCGAGAACCACTCGTCGCGTATCGCCATAAAGCGGAAGAATGTACTTTTTCCCGCGCCCTGACCGCCGACCAAGCAGAGCATGGTTTCAAATTTACACCCGGGATGGAAGGCTCGGTGGATTGCCCCGAGCATAAACAGTTTTAAAGCTTGATAGTTATATTCGCTCTCCTCGCTTCCTAAGAAACGGTGTAGTGCGTATCTAATCCTCTCTTTCCCATCCCATTGGAGTTGATCGAGATAATTCCGAATCGGATGATAACAGTTTTCGTTGGCAACGATGTCTATAGCCTTTAGCGCCTTGTTCTCATTCGTCAGACCGTAGTTTTCTTCGAGATATAGCAGCAGATAATTCATATCTGTATCGGTAATCGTAGAACCTGTTCGCTTCCACCACAGCGGCTTGACGATATCTACCCTTTCAGTCAACAGATTTTTCGCGATAGCGCCCCGTAGCTTAGGATCGTTTTTCAGAACCTTGACACAATTACCGATGCTATTCTTGACGCCGCCCTTTTGGTATGCTTCAAGGGATTCCTTGATCTGTTCCATTGATTGATGATTGTTTGTATTGGTCGTGTTCTTATCTCCCCTCAATAGTTTTATGATGTTGGAGTTGTTGATTAGGTTCGCGGTCACCGATTACTCGATCTACTTGATAACGAACCATACGGAGCTTTGCCAGATCCTCTTTCAGTGGATTGTATTGCGCTCTCAGTCCGGCATATTCCGCTCGAAGATCGTCATACTTGCGTTGCCACTCCTTGACGTTGATCGGTTCACCTTTCAGCTCCTCGGTCAGCACACGGCGGACAGCATAAAACTGCCGCAGCTCGGAGTCGTGATCGCTTTTATATTTCTCGCGCGGTTTCTTCCATTTGAAGCTGTTCAGCTCGTCATAGATCGGCTTTAAGCGATGATAAATCTCGGCGCTGCGGATCAACTCACGGAGCTGTTCCATACGTTTAGATTTCGCTCTCATACTGCCTTTCAGCGTTTCAAACGAAGCATCCAAAGCAGATAACCGCAATTGCAATTCGTCCACAGTCAAAAGATGATTGTCGCGCAAATAGTTGATGACCTCCGTCATCCTTTTCAGGTTTCCGACCTTGCCTTTCTGACTGTATGCGTCTGAGCTTCGCTTGACATAATAGTCCGTCAGAAGCTCCACAAGATTCGGCGTTTGCGGCTTTGATAGTTTCTCCCTGACCTCTGCGAGCCATGAGAACAGAGATTTGATTTTCTTTGTGACGTCGCATATCAGCCGGTTGGTCGCCTTGATCCAGCGGTTCAACTCACCCTTATCTGTTTTGATCCCCTTTGCTTCCATCTGACGGACGGTCGGCCCCTCATGGATGGTTGGGATCAGATCAAGCCCCTGACGTTCATAAGAACGGTGGTCGATCCGCTCAGTGATCCCATTTCGCTCAAATGCATCGTTCACCATCTCGCACCACGCTTTGCGCCATGCTTCCAAGGTTTCTGGAGTGTGCCAGTCGGTAGTTGCCACAGCGTTGAACTTCGGCTTGCCGTTACTGTCAAGAACCGGATCGCCGTTTTTAACGACCAAGTATTCTCGTTTCTGTTTTTGTCCCCATGTGCCGTCGGGATTGATCGGGCGCATGGTCGTCAGCACATGAAAGTGTGGATTAGGAATACCGCCGTCGCCCTTGTCCGGCTGATGGATCGCAAGGTCGGCGACCATGCCTTTATCCACAAAGCACCGTTGCACAAACTCTCTCGCCAGCTCGATATTCTCCTCCATTGTCAACTCGTTTTGCAGGGCGATATCGAAACTGTACGCAAGCTGCGCTTTTTTGTGTCGTTCGGCGTGTTCCACAGCATTCCATAAGGTCGCCCGATCTTGATATTCGGACGGAGCGTGTGGCGGTAAGATAATCTCGGAATAGATGACGCCCCCTTTCTTTGTGTAGTCGCTGTACTCGCCGTAGTAATCGCTGTACAGCCTTTCTCCGGCTCGGTACGCAGCGGCGGCAATAGCGCTTTGTCCGGCGCTGCGTTTGATTTGCTTCACACAGAAATGATAGAGTGCGATACTCAGTCACCGTCCTCTGTATCGAGGTAGTTGTCCGTTGCGTAAGCGACAAGTTCTTGAACGGAAGTCAGCCGGAATATCCGCTCAGCTAAGAAGTAAAATGCTTTTGGAGATAACTCTTTTACCTTTGGCTCAATACTCTCGACCATAGCTCCGAGGGTAATCAATCGGTGATTACGCTTTTTGCGTTCGCTTCCTTTTAGAAACTTCGCACGGTTTTGCAGTCGAATCAGCTTATGCTGTTCCTGTTCAAGCTGTCGCTCGGTTGCTTCGCATTGCTTTTCCAATGCTTTTGATTTGTCTTTCAGATTTCCACTCTCCTTTGAATTTAGGGTTAGCCGCATACGCGGCGCAACGGTTCCCTTGTACGGAACTGTGCGAACGAAAGCTTTTCAAAAAAGCCTCCTCGCAGAGCGCACATACTAAAATCGAAAGATTGATGTATAGAAGTGCGCCCTTACTCCGTAAGGGATTTAGTTTGCCGTTCTACCCGGGAGCCGTTGTCCTACCCCCTGTCTCAGGGGCGTATCCCGGCATTGGTACGCTGAATGCGATACTTCGCCTGCCGGTCATATCCTCCCGGACGGTCATTCAATTGTGAATGCAGTCCAATTGGCGAACCACTGTCTCTATTCTACTCACAAAGTTCAAAATTCCGAAAATCTTGCCAAATCTGCAACTTTTTTCTCGTTCGACATCTTTCGATTAACAAATCTGCAATTCAGAAGTATCATTAAATCGAAAAAATACGAGGAGGCGTATATTATGCCATTATTACCCGGAACGCCCGGAGAGCGAATCTCCGATCTGTGCAACGGCAGACACATTTCGCAAAAGGAATTGGCAAAGAGGATCGGCGTGTCCGCTCCGCAGCTGAGCCGCATCGTCAGCGGTGAAACGAAAACGCTCAGCAGCGATATCCTGATCGCCGTCGCCAAAGAGTTTAAGGTATCTTCTGATTACATACTGGGATTATCCGAGGTCAGCGCTCGCAAAAGCTATGATATATTTGAAATAGGTTTTTCAGAAGGAGCCGCAAAAGGACTTGTGACCGGTGCGGTGGATATGGAGATCCTCAATCGACTGTTGGAGCACAAGAACTTTCCGAAACTGACAAATCTGATCCGTATTTACTTCAAGGATACGGCGGCGAGAGGAATCATGGCACGCAATCAGATCATCGATATGGCGACCGCCTCATTATCCGATTTTGTCAAAGAGCATCCGGACAAGCGAGCAGAGGTACGAGAGGATCTGCAATTCATGAGCGCTCAAAAGCTCGGCAAGCATGAAGCAGAGATCGAAAAGATCAAAAGCATATTCCTGTCGATCCTACGAGACATAAAAAAAGACATAGATGGCGGAAAGCAGACCGAAAAGACTGCCACCGCCGCTATGCTTCAAGGCGTTCAAGACGAAATAAAAGAACGCGGCACGGAACACCTTTCAAAAGATGACGTCGCGGATATTGTCGTAAATCAATTTGGTTTGGCTTCCAAAATGAATGAAAAATCCATCAGCCTATTCAAAAAGCTGATGAAAGGAATGATGAAATAGAGTGCTAAATTGAATAGAATATCTATTAATGTAGCGAACAACGGCAGGGAGAAATCCCTGCCGTTGTTTTATCGTATTATTCGTCTTAGTCAGCTTTGATACGTTCCTAAAACGTCCATATCTCAGCCGTATCGCACAAAATCGCAAAACTAATGAAATTAGCCTACTTTTTCATTTTTGCTCCCCAAAACGCGAATATGGAGACCGTATGAAACTCCGGACAGCGCCTTCAAGTGCTGTTTTAAGGTATTACAATATTGTCTGCTTGTAATGCTGAAAGTGTAAAAAACAGTATAAAGCAATTCTGACCCACAGTGAATTAAACCGCGTATTATGCGGGAGTGCAAGGCTATTCAAACTGCGTATTATTAAATATTTTACCTATAATTATATTGCGTATTATTGGGATGTGTGATATAATCTGGCTGAGAGGAGTTGTTCCTATGATTTTTCGCAGAAAAATATATGATAAGCTGTTACAGTGGAAAGAAAAAACTGCTGATGAAAAAGCGCTGATGATCGAGGGCGCTCGCCGAATCGGCAAATCTACGATTGTGGAAGAATTCGGCAGACATGAATATAAAAGCTATCTGTTAATTGACTTCAACGATGTCAG
Organism: uncultured Clostridia bacterium; assembly: GCA_946407065.1. Classification (GTDB taxonomy): domain Bacteria; phylum Bacillota; class Clostridia; order Oscillospirales; family Acutalibacteraceae; genus Ruminococcoides. The sequence goes on from CAMJMQ010000004.1 coordinate 76,003, forward strand.
TCAGGTAGTCAAGGACGCCTTTGAAAAGTATCTGAACGACCTTGACACCTTCTTTATGATCCTGTCGACCGAGTACAATAAGACGCTCTATCCGTACGAATCGCTGATCATCTTCGACGAGGTGCAGCAGTATCCCAAGGCGCGTCAGTCGGTCAAGAAGCTGGTCAAGGACGGACGCTATCACTATCTTGAGACCGGCTCGCTGATCTCCATCAAGGAGAATGTCAAGGACATCACCATCCCCTCCGAGGAGCGTAAGTTGCGAATGTATCCGATGGATTTTCCGGAGTTCTGTTGGGCGCTGGGCGACGATAAAATGCTCGACTACATCCAAACTTGTTTTCAACAAAAAAAGTCGCTTGAAGATGATCTGCACCATAAGGCGATGATGCTCTTTAAGCAGTATATTCTGGTCGGCGGCATGCCGAAAGCCGTGGCAAAGTATCTGGAAAACAACAGGAGCTTTGCAGCGGCAGACGAAGAGAAGCGTGATATCCTCACGCTGTACCGCAACGATATCAGCAAGGCTGACGTCAAATATCGCTCGCGTATCGCTTCTATCTTCGATCAGATACCGGCGTTTCTCTCTCAGCACGAGAAGCGTGTGAAGCTCTCTAACATCGAGAGCAATTCGACATTCCCGATGTATCAGGACACCTTCTTCTGGCTGGGCGATTCGATGATCGCGAACGAGTGTTTCAACTGCTCCGATCCAAATGTCGGGCTGTCACTCAACGAAGACAGGACTTATGTAAAGTGTTATATGGGCGATACAGGGCTATTGGTCAGCCACGCTTTTTCTGAGCCGGAGATCGCCGATGGTGAGCTGTATAAGACGATCCTCCACGACAATCTGTCGATCAACGAAGGTATGATCTTTGAAAATGCGATCGCGCAACAGTTGGTCAGCAACGGCTATCCCCTGTTCTTCTATACGCGATACAACTATGAGAAGCATCGTAACGATATCGAGATCGACTTCTTGATCTCTAACGGCAGCAAGCTCAAGCCAAAGATCTATCCGATCGAAGTCAAATCCGGTAAGCGCTACACCACCAAATCGCTTGATAAGTTTGCGGAAACATTCCACAACCGCATCGGCGAAGCGTATATCATTCACACAAAGAACCTGTCAAAGCAAAATGATGTCCTCTGTATCCCGGCATATATGGCATATTGTTTGTAAGCAAAAAAGATATATCAATTCATGGAACAATTATTCTTATAGATAATATTTATGCGTTCATATGCTGTTCACATTTTTGTTTATTAAAAACTGTATACTTTAAACAAATAATCATAATAAATTAAGAATATTATTGAGTTGTTTTTGGCTATTTAAAATGTTAATATTATACTAATAGATTATTAGTAAATACAAATAATAGCAATAGGGGTTTTAGCTATGGATTATTACAAAAAACAGGATGGATTAAAATATACGCTTCAATGCCGTAATAATGGCAGTTCATCATTTGAAGATGGAAGGGAATTCCCAAAACCTAGTTTTGATTACACTAAAACATTTTATAATATTGAAGAGTTTCTAAATACTAAATATCATCCAAATGTAAACTTGGGATCTGCAATTAGCGGGGATGGATTATTAACGGATCACGGTGTCGCGCATGTTCAAGACGTGATTAGACACGCCAGAGATATTATCACTGACGTCAATCAATTAACAGGATACGAAATATATATCCTGTTATTAGCCATCCATTTTCATGATGTCGGCAACATTAACGGAAGAAAAGATCATGAAAAGAAAATTGCTGATATTATTGATGAGTTAGACGATAAACTCCCATTATCAATTCCCGAGAAGCAATTCATTTTTGATATTGCAACTGCACATGGAGGATACTTTGAAGGCAATGATAAAGATACAATAAAGCATATTACTGCTGATGATGTATATGCAAATGTTAAGATTCGTCCCAAAATCCTTGCTGCAATTCTCCGATTTGCAGATGAAATCTCAGATGATTTTTCAAGGTCAGATGTTCCGGTTGATATTCCAAAAGCAAATGAGATATACCATGAGTATTCTAAAACGTTAGATCCAATAAGTGTTATCGGAGACACAATCCGATTTCATTATAGAATACCAATCAGCATGACACGGATAAAGATAGGAAAGAATAATGGTGAAGAATTCTTGTATGATGAAATTCTTGAAAGGCTCGCTAAATGCATGAGGGAACTTGAATACTGCAAAAAGTATTCAAATGGACTTATCAAACCGAATTCTCTTTCTGTCGCAATCGATTTCATTGAAGATAGTTCATTTCGAATAAAACAAGGGGCTGGAGATAGCTTTAAGCTTTCTCTTCAAGGTTATCCTGATAGTTCGATACATAAGTTGTCAACATATATGGAAGTTCAAAATGACTTATTACATTCAACAAAGCCATTAAAGTATAAAGATGGTAAAGAATTGAGCCAAATAAAATGGGAGGAATAAAATGATAAAGAATCCTTTTGCTGTAGTTTCCCCAGAAGAGTTATCTGCAGAACAAGCAAATCAGTTATTTGTAGAAACATATTCTGATTATCCCGAAATTAATCGCCCTGGAAATACTCTTGTCACTGGTGCAAGAGGATGCGGAAAAACCATGTTGATTCGTTGTTCACAACCGGATTTTCTTATGGTAAGAAAGAATCTTTCTTTTTCGCAATTGCCTTATTTTTCTGTGAATGTTTCAATAAAGAAAACGAGTCTCAACCTTGAAGAACTTCGCATATTAGACAATAAGCACTTACCTTTTTCTATTAATGAGCATTTTATTTCATTAAATGTAATGATGTTTACTTTCTTAAGTCTTTCGCAAATTACATTTGAACAGGATTCTTATTCTGTTGAATCCTATCAAACTTTTTTTGATGCTTATAAAATGTACCTTCGTGCATCTGGTTGCAATAATACACCTAAAGCAAATTATGATTCTCCCAATAGTTTCTTTAAATCATTATATGACCATCTGTTTTTAATGTCTTGTGATTTTATTCCATATTTTGAAGGTTTGTATCGTAAGGATAATCCAAATTTTGAATATATGCTTCCTTTATTATCATATAAAAGATTTATTGTCCCTGTTTTTAAAGAACTAATCAGCGTTAAAGGATTTCCCAACGGTAAACCTATACTAATCTTTATTGATGATGCAGATAACCTTAGTAAAACTCAAACTCAAATAATTAATTCTTGGTTAGCTACAAGAACACAGCCAACTATAAGTTTAAAAGTCTTTTCTCAAATAGGGTTATACAAGTCATTCCTTACCCCAACTGGAGAGCTCGTTGAATCACCTCATGATTATCAGGAGGTCAATATATCTTCAATATATACAAACGCATTATCAAAAGACTCATCATATTATAACAAAGTTATAATAATACTGATGAAGAGATTACAATTATACGGCTATTTTCAAGATATAAATATTCATGATAGAAAAGCAGTTGAAAATTCATTGAGATCATTTTTACCTTATTATGAAAAGCAGGAAGAAGGTATTGCAAAAGAAAAAGACCGAATTAGAAATGCATACCAAGATAGAGGTAGAGGATCTCGGGAAAGTGATGATGTTAGACGGTATGCGGTACCAAATTATATTAGAAAGCTTTCTGGATCTAGCAAGAATAAGCACACATTCAGATATGCTGGTATTGATAATATAATACACCTATCATCCGGCATAGTAAGGTATTTACTAGATTCTGTTGGAAAAATGTATGATATTGTCTATTCTAAGAAATCCGAAGAGAATAATGAAAATGCCAAAATTGAATTCATTCCTACGGATATCCAAGACAGGGTTATGCGCTCAAAAGCTGATGATTATCTTTTCAACGAATTAAAAAAAGCAAACGAATTGGATGTCAAATCTGCTGATTCAGTAGATAGCTTTAACATTTTAACAACAAACAACCCAATTAGCACAACTGATAAACTAGCGAATTTAATAAATGCCATGGGAAAAACATTTCAAGAGATACTATTGTCAGGCTCAGATGATGATCCTTTGTCTGGACGTTCAGAAAGAAAAGTCTTTTCTATAGCTTTATCTAATCCATCCCAGACAAGCATAGAGATCAAACATGTATTAGAATTGGGGGTTCGTCTCGGTTTCCTACACGAATCACACCTTGGTAATAAATATGGTAACGGAAGAACATATTTGTATATACTAAACCGTTGTTTTGCTCCCATTTTTACTCTTGATCCAACAGGATTTCAAGGTTATTTATTTATGCAGAACGAAGATTTGGAAAGTGCTATTCACACAGGAAAACGATTAAGGAAAATAGATGATGATCGAACCGATGAAGAGAACGCCATTTATCAGCTGTCATTATTTGATTTATGGGAGGAATAAAAGATGGGATGCGTTGAAAAGGTTAACGTTGAGAATATTAATAATTCTATTCTTGACCAAAGTGTTTTACTTTGTTTTGCAAGTTTTGAAGCCCGGTGTAAAACCCTCTCTCAATACTGCGATATCACAAAAATTAGGAAGACTTATATTTTTAGAAACTCATGTACTTCTTCATTATCTTCGGCTATTAATAATAATTATGATTATCTTAAGAGTAAGTATATAAACAATGTGGAAAAGCAAATTAAATTATCCTCTTCTGTAAGCATCAATGATGCCTTGTATCAAACAGTAAAAGAAATAATAGATGAGGAGTTTAAAAATCTGATAATTGATATCACAACTTTCACACATGAAGCTCTTTTGATTCTAATTAGAATTCTATTTTCTTATAGAGATTCCTTTTCTTCAATTAAGCTAATATACAATAGCGCAGATAGTTACTCAGCTTGGCTGAGTAAAGGTTGCAAAGAAGTTCGTAATGTTATTGGCTATCCTGGAATATTTAACCCAGCAAAGAATTATAGACTCATAGTTCTAACAGGATATGAACTCGAAAGGGCAACCAAATTAGTTGAACTGATGGAACCAGATTCTTTGTCTATAGGACATAGTATTGATGCAGTTAGTGACAATAATTTAATAACGAGCAGTATCTTTAAGAATAAATTTGAAAAATGGATGAAAAGCATGAATAGTATTGATTGTACAAAATTTGATTTTTCGTGCTATGACTTAGAATGTACAATTAACACATTAGAAACAATTGTGTTTGAGAAAACTAAAAACGAGAATCTAATTATTGTACCACTCAACACTAAACTGTCAACAGTTTCTGTCGCGCTAGTTGCGTTAGCTCATAAACACATCCAAGTTGTGTATCCTATCCCTGAAACATACAATTGTGATTATTCAAAACCAGGCGATCATTTTGCTATAATTGAATTAAAAAGTGTTTCATATTTTAATTAAGTTAAAGTTAAACCCGTAGACTGTTGCTTAATCTACAGTTTACGGGTTTATTATACATTTTGCTACATATTTACAGTAATATTTAGTTCAATTATTCAAATACTTAACTAGTTTGATAGCTATGGCTTTTGCCATAATTGGCGGAACTGCATTACCTACCTGTTGATATTGCTTATCTTTTGATCCACAGAAAACGAAGCTATCAGGAAAGGTTTGTAACCTTGCCGCCTCTCGAATGCTTATGGCGCGGTCTTTTGTGGGATGGATCCACATAGATTTTCTAACATTAACAACTGTTCCGCTGGGTTCATCGTAGCTAACCCTCAAGTATATTGTATTTTGCGTTCTAGAAACATCGGTATATGTATTTGTTTTTAATGATTCGGCTAACGAATGGAAGTTTTGACCTTGTTGCAATGCTTTGAATCTCTCCATTGCCGTTTCTGTAGTCTTGGTAATAATATGATTAAATAGCATATCACTATCTCTCAACATTTTGGCTAATTCAGATACATCTTTTTTTCCTAAGGTAATACCATCATCTGAATTAACATCAGTAGTCGGTTCTATGTCTTCCAAATCTTCTATAGCATCCCGCACAGTATAGTATTCATCTTCATCTAAATATCCTTTAGGGAGTGCCACTTTATTTGCTATGCTCTTTTTGACACCCATAACCACAAATCGGTTACGCTTTTGAGGGGCTCCAAAATCAGCTGCACACATTACTTTGTTATCTATTTCATATCCGTGCTCCTCAGACTTTAATATACATGTCAAATAGTCATAAACCGCAAAAGATTTTATCACTGCAATAAGTGATTTATCTGATTCATACCGTTCAACAATAATGTTATTAGAATGGATTTCTTTTGCCTTTCCAAGCATTCTTTGAATCATAATTGATTTCTCAATACTATTCTTGATTTCTTTATGAATTCCACTATTTTTTTTACTTTCATCATCTTCGAAGTAATCGATAATAGCAGAAAAGGCAGTATGATCCATAGAAAGAATATAATCGTCCGTAGCGTTTATATGAGCCTTTGATATCTTAAGGAGAGTTTGTTTATGCTTCTCTAACGCCTTACCAAACTTATTGCTATTTTTTGTAGCTTTATATATTACGTTCAATAGTTTATAATGCTCTTCTGGCCACAAATAACTCTCAATTCTATCAATGGATTTGACTATCTCGCTAGCCTCATCAAAAGCAAACTCTTCATCTAATAGTATTAAATTTGTTTCCTTAACAGGTATATGGTATTTTGCTATACGTTCTTTATCATCTTCAGTCAGATAGAATCTATGAACATCTGACTTTAACATGCTTACGTTTTCCATAACAAAAGCTTTGGGGTTAAGCTCTAAAATAGCACGGATATACTGTTTTACTAACATATTGTTCATGTTTATCGCATGGTTCTTCTGCCTGTTTGCGTTGGAGAATCCTTGACACGGAGGTCCACCTATCACAACATCGATATCGCCATATTTATTCATGATGTCCTGATAGTTAGCACTACAAACATCACCCAACACTTCAACCCCTGGATGATTCTTCTTATATGTGGCTTGCATATCAGGATTGTTTTCAAATGCCACCTTTATGTCAAACCGATTGGTTTGTAAAAAGCCAAGACTTAATCCGCCAGCTCCGGCAAACAAATCTATGACTGAATACTTTTCCATTGTAATAGCTCCCTTTTATTTATAACCGTTTGCTTTTGCTTCTTCGAGCAATTTAATAAGCTGTACACTTTGATATGCACTGGGAATTTGTGTAGGAATTTTTACCGCATATTTTAGAGCCTTAAGCTGATCAGGAGAAGCATTGACCTTTTTGGATTTCACAAAAGCTTCCACAGAAATCCAATATTTAGCACCAAGTTCTATCACTTTTGATTGCGCCTGCATATCCGAAGCAATTCTTTGATCATTCCTTGCCTCTTTTTCAGCAACTTTATTATCCTCTTTTGAAGATAAGCATCGCTGAAGATGATGTGATAAGCGAATATCACATTTTTTTATTGAATCCCAACAGGCGTCCCTTTTACACCATTGTGTTACGTTAATTGTTGCACGGCTTGGATCTGTAATTGAATCAAAAACAAACTTTGTGATACGAACTAGTTCGTTTGTTACATTCTCTGGAACCTGTTGACGATTCCATATCAATTGCAGATCTAATTCCATATCTTTAAATTGGCTTCGGATTAATCGGTGCAATAATGCCAAGGAATACGTAACAATATTCGCACGATAACCTTTTTCAAACCAAGGCTGATGTGATACTATCCATTCAGTATGCTTGAATAGAATAGCTAATGCAACAGATTCTTTGAAATACTTTTCGTTAAAGATGACATCTGATTTCTGCCACTGATCATCAATCAGGGTTGCAAACTTCATAAAGTTAGTTTGAGCACCCTTACTTACAACATGAGGCATTTCTGCCCATGTATCACGATATTTTGCTAGATCTGTTTTTGTGATAACCTGTTTTTTGGGATTTTGAGCAGTAAACTTATCCTTCTGAGATTTTGTCATGCGCATTTGAGCCTGTAGATACTGACCGCGAGCACGCTCATAGAACCATTTAGTTTCGTACTGAGCGCCGCCGGATGCGGGAGCAAAAAGTCTGCGAGACAACTGCTCCATCCGAATATGGAAAGGATGCGTCGCAAAGAAGTCAGCATCACTAACCTTATTTTGACTGTTTGAGGAGCGAGAAATATTTCTGATTAGTTCGCTTGCTTTGTCGGGATTGGAATCAACTTTTGTAAGTTTCATCTGAACATAGATCGAACTCAAATCAGCGTGATCCTTAAACCGTGCATTTGATAGTGATGCCGTTGTTTGGCCGCCGTTAATTATCTGAAAATCCTTTGCATAAGTAATGTACCGCCCATCTTCTCCTTTTTCGACCCTTAAGTCCATAACTGTTGCAGAAACTCCATTATTATAGGCAAAAAAGTTTTGAGGAATTCTTAGGATGGTTTCTCTAATCTTTTTGTTGACAGCTACTTTGGTAGACAAGAAAGAGCGCACATTCCCTTCTAATAATTGACTACCATAAGAATCATATAAGTCTGCCAGCATTTCGCCAGGGACAATACACAAATAACTTTGATAATTTTCGTTGTTCGCACTATCTGTTTCAAGACAAGGAATGCCTTTTCCTCCGCTGAGAGATTTGAAGTCTATTTCAATATCCTGCCTTCCCAAATCAGAAAAGCATACTTTATATATACGTTCAATATCCCAAATCTGGTATTCTATCGGAATATTGTTGTAAGACTTAACATCCAACTCAGAGATACGGCTACTCATCATGCCATCTGTTAAAAGAATATATCTGAATTTGCGTATTCTTGCTTTATTAACCAACAACAGCTGAATCAGATCGTAAACAGGAGTACTTGGTTCAACTGTTCTTCGAAGAGAGCCAGAATACACTTCATCAAGAAAATAACGAATTCTTTCAAATAGAGCAATCGCTTGAGATTTAATCAGTGTTTCGCGGTTTTCATCGCCGGTATAATCCGAAATAATAAGATTTAGTGTTACATCAAACTCATCTAACACATAGCCGTCAACACGAAGTTTACGATTGTTTTTTCCTGTTCCTACAAAAAAGGCAGGTGTAAAATCGCTTAACACTTCTGCATTAATTAAGTAATTTGTCGCGACATTAACAAAAGCTGCGTTCGAACCAGCGCCATCGATTGCTGCTGATGATTTGACTTCTTCTAAAAAATCCTTTTGAAAATCACGTACATCCATTGTTGATCTCCTATTTTTTGAAACAATCTATGGAGGCTAAATCTATACTATACTTTGCTTCAATTATTTCATGCGGGACGTTTTGTACAGAGAGTACGGGAAAGCCGTCATCAACTATGTAATCCCGCCTCTCAGAACAGACATAATATGTATCCCGATATTTTTGTGAATCACAATAATAATAGCCACACATCGCTAATTTGCATTCCAACTGGTCTTTTTGTATCTGATCTGTCAGAACACGCTGTACTCCCTCTACAACATCAGGAAGCGAAAATGTTCCTGTCCCACCCGAGGATACTTTATCCATAAAGTACACGATCAGTTCGCCATAATCCTCTCTGTCCAGTTGCTGCAGAGATGATATTATTATACTATTTGAAGATTTTACTGTTGCTTTGATTTCATACCAGCAGTTATCGAAAATGAAATCTTGGTCACATCCCTCAGGTCCAACCCACGCAGACAATACTTCTCCAGCATCTCGAGACTCGCACTGATCGATAAAAAACATCAACTCTGCGATCAAGCCTTTTTGCTTTGAAAGAGACATCAAACCTGGTTGCTGTTTTTGTAGTAACAGCAACCAGCTATTATATCTTTCTAAAATTGTCTGTACAGGGTCAGATGCGGCTTTTGAACAATCCAGCAAATCCCAACACAGTTTTATAAATAACTCATCAAGCGAAGGATATTTCAGCAAAAACTTTAATCCATATTTACTTTTGGAATACTCAATACAAACAGCGCTAACAGCCTTGGAAGAATCGATGCTTTCCCACTTTCCAGTATCGAGTATAATGAAACAACGCTGGTCACCTTCATAGCCGACATGGACAGATAAAGGATGCCCTTCTGATATCTGCAGAAAGCCGTTGGAATACGGAGTGGTCGAATCCCATTTTTTCTTCAACTCATTCAGTGTAATCATCATCGTCATCCTCATCCACTATATCGACCCAGTTCTTCAGCTCGTTAATATTTACCATATAGTTTGCAGTTCTCTCAGTGCCGTCCTCAGGGAAACCTAAGCCAAGTGCATATACATACCGCGGAATGCTTTCGTCCTGATTATCGACACGTTTTTCCACGATATGAATAAGAGCGATCGGACGCCTCTGCTTTCCAAGATACTTCTTTGTGTTTAAGTACTCTTTATCATTGATTCGTTTATTATCCTGTTTGCACTTCTCACGAATATCATGAATTTGCGTTTCGTCCAATCCGATTTTTGAGCATCCACCGGAACCGACACGAACATGCCGATCACTAATCTTTAGCATATTCTTTACTTCGATTTCCTTCTTAATGTTTCGTATTTCTGGATGAACAAGAATTTCCCCTTCAGCCAATTCAATCGTGACGGCACTATTTGTACTTCTCTTCGGTTCTGGAATGGCAACATCCCAGTATTCAAGAGTATCAGAATCTTTATCGATATAATCTGCCAGAGCAATAGGCTGGAAATTTAAGTTCCAAGGGTGCGAATTGAAGCTTCTGACAACTTCGATAATCATACTCTTTGGAACATTCTTCCAAATGTGCGCACTAGTGTAAGGGTCAAACAAATAACTGATACTATTATCGGCAGACAGCGACTTAACAAAGGACAGACATAAAGCTCTATTGTCTTCTAACGCATCCGGGTCTGACTTTAGTCTTGGGGTTTCCAACATTCTGCCCGATACAGTGATAGGTCTATTCACAGAGGTTGCAGTTCTCATTTTATTTCTGGCAGTAACAAGAAGAGTTCCTGGTGCACGCCTAACTTTGAGGCCAAAATCCTTTGGCGTTAAGTGCTGACGTTTCATGTCCTCAAGCTCTTCTTTCAGCTCGTTCACTGCATCAGAAATATAGCCGTACCAATCTACAGCATCTTCTGCTATCCATATCTTAAAAAGATCCTCGTAACCGAAGCGGTAACCAAACCATCTGCCCATTTGCAGTAAAGTATCATACATCATGGTGTTACGATAGAAATAGCTGACAACCAAACCCTCTAACGTGAGTCCTCTTGATAAGCTGTTACCACCTACCGCTATCACTCTGAGTCCTTCTTCATCGCCATAGTTCAGCGTAGCTGCGCCATGTTTTTGGTTTACCGCTCGTACACTAATTCTCTTTACCGCTTTGTTAAGATAGTTTCTTAACATACTATCCCAGTTGCGTACAGACACACTGGATAAATCATACTTCTCCCATGTGGAATACAATGCCCTTATTCCTGAGATTTGCATTGCTTTGTCAATATCCAAATTCGAATAGTTTTCCAAATCAGATTTGAAAATGGTCAAATAATCATCAATTAGATCTGCTGTGACATTTTGTACCATAGTATAACGGCTAACGTTCACCAACATGGACCGATGTTCTTTTTCATCAAGTCTAGAGTCAGATATAGCCGTCACCAAAACGAAATAACGAATTGCTTCCTTTAAACTGGGGGGAATATCCACCAAATCATTTGCTAGCTCTTTTTTATGCTTAAAAACATAGAAATCCTGTTGCTCTTCGTTTTTTATGGGTATAATAGAGTTTCCGAATTCTCCTTCAACACGCAAATCTGCGCCCTCATTACCCCAGTTATCAGCATCGCCATAGCCAAAAATCTTTGATGCGCCAATATACTTTTCAGGTGTAGGCAATACTGTCAGAAAATCTTTCGGGAACAAATCTTTTGCAGCCTCATCGTGTTCTGCTTCAGGATCAATGAAGATATTTGCAAACGGTGTTGCTGTGATTCCTAAGTAAGACGCTTGTTTAAAGCAGTTAAGAATATTTCGGATAGCACGATTGATTGCAGTCGGGTCCTTTTCTTCAGAGTTGGTGTTTACAGATGCGTTATCTGCCTCATCGTCAATTAACAACAAAGGCAAATCAACCAATCCAGTTTCGTGATTAGCATTGTTATCCCGTAACCATTTGTAAAGATTATTCAAAACGCTTTTATTCTTTTTTACGACAAACAAAGCAGTCCCGTTCAGATTACGCAGACTTAAACCAAGAGCACGAAGCGTATTCTTGTTGAAGTCAGTCGCAACAGATGTAAAACATGCAACTCTTTTTTCTGGCCTATTAGGAGGAATTTTACCGACACCGACTGGCAAATTACGTATTTCGTTATCTGCTTTTTTGTCCAATGTATGCTTACTTTCAATGCCGACAAATTCTGCGTCTAGACGCGATTGAGTTTGTACACGTAAGTTTTCCATCATGCCCGCCATTATAATTATGACTCTATAACCTGCATCTGATGCTTTATTACATATAGCCGTATAGGTTGCTGTTTTACCAGATTGCACATCACCCAGTAGCAGACCTCTTCTTTGGAAAGGAGCATTGACTTCGGGATCTCCCAAATCATCCATAACCGTATTAGTCGTTTGATCAATTTTGTTGACGACATCTATCGACCAATGCTTCACCTGTCTAAGATAGGTTTTATATCGGTTCCAATAAAAATGATCGCTCTCACTATTGTGGTACCAAGACTTGTGACTAGAATCCCGCCCACGCAGAGTAATGGCATCACCGTTAATTGTGTGGATAATATCATTCCATAGTTCTGATCTAACTTTGATAAATTCCTCATCTGAAATTGGATAAAGCGCAGATAAAAGAGTTCTCGTTTCTTCAGCTTTCTTAGAAATGTCATCAAGCGTAGGCAACTCTTCCCGCCTAAAGAAAAACGCTCTGACTATATCTGCTAAATAATTCATGTTGTCAGTCATTGAATTCACCTCGTGCGTTTGCTTCGTCAATCTCGTCAGTATAACTACAAAATGGTTCTGCTAATTTAAGATTCTCCAACAGTTCTTCGGCAGTGGTGTGCTCGTCTCTTGTTGAAAGGATAGCTTTCACTATGCTGATAATCTGCTGGTCATCCTTTTCGTTGTCGTTCTCAATTTTCTCATCATTTGTCAGATCCAAAAATAGGGAGTTGAGTGGCAACGTATATCCTATTTGTTGCAGTAGTACATCAATTCGTTCACGCAGTTCAGGATAATCTGTATATAAATCCTGTATGAGAGGGTAATCCGGATTAATTTCGTAATAGATGCTTCCATTTCTAGAAACCATCCTATTCCACATATGTATGACATTGTCGCTAGTTTCTTTTCTACCGCGATATGTCCATGTGCGCTTGCTACCTTCAGAAATCTTTCCTATGATAATGGATAGGTTCTGTTTAATCTCCTCTGGTGGGGTTGCAGTGGATTTTTTGATATCCAGTGTCCATAAATCATCAAGTGAGTTGGGAATATCCACCTGAACCCTTGCCAATTTTGAAAGATCACCCTGCCGCATTAGTCGAAACCAGGTGCCCCATACCAAAAGACGCTTATTGCGATACACATAAAATCCCTGCTGTTTTCGCAACCCGTCTTTACCGCCTAGAGCTTTCAATTCCGATTTTGTCAGTTTAGAGACATGGGGCAAAATGTAGGGTTTAACAGTAACTTTTTCGCCGCGAATAGTAATAACCTCTTCATCCATAAGCTGCGTGCTTTTCTTAACTAGAAAGGGATCATGCGCCGGAATGCTCTTCTCATTCATACGGATATCCAATTTTTGAATTCCCTGTTCTCCAGTTAAATATCTGTGAAACACTAAGGAAAGATGTTCACGAATGATATCCATTTTCTTTCTGAACGCTTCAGCAATATCCTTTTCACCAATGGCAAATTTATCAAGATCTTGCCAAATGATAATGGTTCCTTGATCTTGTGAGAGTAGCTTATTTACATTAGGATAATCTGTAATATCATCCTCATCCAATAGAATAAGAGACCATGTTCCAGCGTTTTTAATATGATCCAGATTCCACTGTGCCGCTGACACACTTCCGTTTTTCTTTGAGATAACCGTAAGTATTCTGCACTGAGACAAGGAAGCAGTTTTCATTCCTAATCCATATCGCCCTAAATCGATATCGTCTCTTTTTTGTAACGGATCTTGACTACCGTATTTCATAGCATCGATCAGTTCTCGTTCAGTCATGCCAAATCCGTTATCAAGAATAGAGATATAAGCTCTCCCGATTGGAAAGAAATCTATATTCACAGTTTTTGCATTAGCCGCAATACTGTTGTCAATGATATCAGCAATTGCAGCCTCTATAGAATACCCAATCGCACGAGTTGATTCCATTAATGTCGGCGCATATGGTGGTGTATCAGCATATTTCATAGCGAACTCCAGTTACTTTAATCCAAATTCCCTTGTCAAAAGATTTACAAGATATTGAGCTGTTTCCCGGTCAAATTGAATCGATTGACTGATCTTTTCAGGATTTTCTCTATCAATTTTTCCATAAGTATCAAGTTGAAAATACTTTTCTCCAGCTTTTTCAAAAATTGTATATGTCGTAAATACCTTATCATGAATAGTATTTCTATTTTTTTCAATTCGTTTTATACTTGCAATATCCATTTGGGCCATAATTTTACTCCTTTATACACAACAATCGACAAATAACTATACTTTGCCAATAATAATATAATACTTTTTGTGCAAATTATCAAGAGAATCTACTATGTTTTACATTTTTTCACTGTTTTTTGATGTAGTCAATTATTATGACACTTTTCCCAATACTCCTCCGCATCCTCATAGTCCCAGAAGTCATCACGGTTGTCGTAGTAGAAATCTTCCGGGTGAGCGTAGGATTTGGCATCGTAGGGATCGGAGGATTTCTTTGCGGATGAAGAGGATTTATATTTGCTTGAGGAAAAAGATTTGGAGGTGTCGCTTGAGGCGGGCTTACTGCCTGATGAAGCGCTTGAATTGGATTTGGATGACGAGCTGTAGGATGACTTGCTATGGGTTGAGTAGGAGGTGCCGTAGCTGTGATATGAGCCTGAATAACGAGATGAACTGCTCTTTGAGCAAGAACCGAAAACGCCAAGTAAAAATATCACAATGCAGATCAGCACCGCCCATGTTCCGTAGCCGCAACCTGTATTCTTTTTCGGAGGCGTGCTGCCCGATCCTTTCATACTATCCTCAAAGATTCTGTATCCGAAATAATCGTCTAAGAAATCATCATGTCTACTCATAACGACACCTCTAATCAACCGTTACAACAGTTCTTGATATTCCACCCTGACACAGCTATCCGCGCCCGAGGCGAACTCGATCCGTCCGACCGAACCGACATAGTTCATCGTACCGTCGGGATGGATCGCATAGAGGTCAGACCAATGTCTTTCGGTTGGTTTCATACCATCGCCAAAGGTGAAGCCTTCCAACTCAGCCTGTCGCAGAAAGCTCATTGCTGTTTTCTCATCCTTGAGGTGAACATACACACGCTCACCCATGCTGGCTAACTCTTTGATTGTTTTCATAATGACACTCCTTTTTTGATATATCCTAAAGAGCGCCGAGGTTCACCTATCGGTCAAGCATTAGCACCTTACCGCCGTGAGTTGCGGCAGGTTGCTGTGCGGTCAACGGGCTTGTCCCTTGCGCACTCTATAGGTAGCTCTTATGTACATTATCTCACAAAACGAGTCCTATAAAAGTCACTCTGTAATGATTGAATATGGCTCACCAGATGACGTTGGATGTTGGAAAGAGTTTTTAATATCTTATCACTGAACAAAAGAATTAAAAACTGATAATTAGTAGATATTATCTCAAAAAACTAAAATGCGTAACTATCATATTAAGAATTCTAAACACAACAAAAAACAGCGCCACAGTCTTTATAAAATGCGACGCTGTTTTGCATATTCGTACGAGCAGTAGTAAAACTCGCGCTTACTCTTTCTCATATTTTCTCGCGATTTTTCTTATTATTCTCGATGATTCCTCATATATATCCAAAGCTTGTTCTTTGATACTATTAAGTATCTTTTCTTTTTCGTTAACTCTACTATCATTGTTGTATATATTAAAAAAATTAAAACCATACGCAATGAACTGTGCAGGAGTTTTTGCTCTTTGTTGAATCGATTCATCTTCAATTATAATACCACTATACATTTTCTCTCCTTGAGGTAAAACAGATGCACATAATCTTGAAAAATACTCCTCAAATGGGCTTACATATTGTTCTTGAAAGCAGTACTCTTCATAGCCAATATCATTTTTCATTATATTATCGATGACACATTTGTTGTTTATTGTTTCATAAAAATTCTGTATTTCATAATCAACAACATCAATACATTCCTCAATGTCTGGTTGATTGATGTATTCTACATGTGTTGTAGTCCCATAAAGCTGGGAATACCTTTCCTTAAATCTGTTAAACAGTATATCCACTACAACACTATACATATTGATAGAATTATACTGAGAAATAAGATCTTTGAGCACCTGACATTTATTATATAAATCATCACTTACAACCAATTCATCATTTCTTTCAAGGACTTTATTGCTCTCTGGTGTTGTTATTTCTTTCCAAATATTATAATCCATATCTATTATTCTTTTCATTTCATACTTCAGAGGGATATAGATTTCTTGTTTTCTTTGTGAGGCAATTTGCGATTTTTCTTTACCTTTTATTCCTAGTGTATAAACAAGCCATGCTGATACACCACCAAATATTACGACAAAGATTCCACTGATTGTGCTTTCCCATATGTTATACCAATTCATAATAATCCTTCCTAAACAGTATAATTCCACTGATTTACATACACAAGCATTTTTCTTGCAGTATTCAAACTGACTTTACCGGTATCGCCTTTTTTTAGAAAAGCATTCACATTACCGGGGTTTAGATTAAGTGCTTTATAGATGCGATAATTGGTAATGCCTTTTTTCGCTTGAACTTCAATAATCCTTTTTTGCATAAGTGCTTTGAGCTTATCTTCATTTTCTTTTGAATTCTTCTTATTCAAGTAGTTTTCATATATCGTCTTGTATTCACTGAGTGAATGATCAAAGTGTTTTAACGATACACCTTGCAACAATCCGCAACCTTTAGATAAATACGGAAATCTTCTGCATAACTGATTCTTCAGCTTTTCATCAACATAATAATTAAGGTACAAACACAACACATTTCTTAATCTGGCATTGTTCTCTGACAGCTTCGCAAATTTATATAAGGACTTGCTGTTCAGACCGGACAGCTCGCAAAGCTGTTGCTGTAAGTAGCCTTTGAATGTCAGTTCTCTCATTGGAATCGCTCCTTGTAATCCTTATATCTCATTCGCAAGAGGTTTTCGTCAAACTCATTCAGCATACCGTAACAGACATCATTGATCAGTCTATCAAGCAAATCCCAATCCAATTGCTCTGTAACCTCTTTTACTTCAACATCCTCAATATCTTTATCTCTCCCGGCACACAGCTTGGATACAACCAAGTCTTCTGTTGATACAGTGAAGAATTTAACCTTTGTGGTTTCAATTGCGACCGGTTTCAAACGATCCTGATAATCTTCAGGGAAGTTAGTCAGATACGCTTTAACATTCATGTTGATTCCATACGCATCCAATAGTGGCAGGATCTTCTCGCTGGATGCAATCGAATCAATATCATGTGTAGAACGGTAAATTTTGTCCATCAGCACCAATGCGCTGCCGCCGACAATCACACAAGTATATAAATCTTCACTGTTATCCAGCAAAGCCATATCGCTGTCAAGCTGTTTGAGTCTTTCCAACAGTTCTTTCTTGTTCATAGCATCACCTTATATTATTATTTGAATAATAGTATTATTGATTATATTATATAATCTTATTCAATTCTTGTCAAGCATAATGTACAAAAAGAATGGTTTGTTTTGCCTACAATAACCAAGACCGTAACGCAGCCGTAGAACAGCTCTAAAACGTCCAGATTTCAGCCGTATCGCATTTTTGTGGAAAGGTAGGGTACTTTCAATAGCTTTTTGGATTTTGGCTCAAAAATGCAGATAAGAAGTGCGTTCAGTGCTTAAAAAGCCATGTATTAAGCCCTTTTTGGCATGTTTATCCTTCGAGAGAAGCGGTCTTGAGGGTAAACAAAAATGTTTACCCCCGCTTTGGAATCGACTATATCAAATAATTGACTCGCATAATATAAAAACAGCGTCGCAGTCATTTTGTGAATGCGACGCTGTTATATTATACCGCCAGTCCGTATGTATAAATCACCCTTTCAGTGTGATCATAACAAGTTTGATTATTCCTGATGATTTCTGCTTGTCGTACGTGCCACACGACGTTAGACCTTGTCAAATCTTACGAGATAACACAGAATGTGGAATCAGTCACTCGAATAGCGTCATCTGCAATTGCCATAAAAGCACTACTTGTTATGTAAAAAATGTAATAGGTATCAAAAACTCGTTGCATTTTTTGTTAAAACATAGTATAATATCGGTATAAAAAGTGTAGAATAGATTTGGAGGCGTATTATGTACAGAACTGCTATTGAACAAATGAAGGCTTGGAAGGACAGCAAATATCGCAAACCTCTGATTATAGAAGGCGCGCGTCAGGTCGGCAAGACATGGCTGATGCAAGAATTCGGAAAAGTCGCTTATTCCGATACAGTTTATGTGAATTTTGATTCAAATTCCCGAATGGAAAGCTTGTTTTCGTCCGGCTTTGACATTGACCGTATCATCATGGGCTTGGAGATCTATGCTGACAAGAAGATTGACCCGAACAACACCCTATTGATTTTTGATGAAGTTCAAGAGGTTCCCGCAGCGCTGTCCTCGCTGAAATACTTTTATGAAAACGCGCCTCAGTATCATATTGTTTGTGCGGGTTCATTGCTTGGAATCGCGCTTCACGAAGGTACCTCCTTCCCTGTCGGAAAGGTAGATTTTCTGCGCTTGTATCCGCTGTCATTCCATGAATTTCTGATCGCGGTCGGTCAGGAGAGACTCGCGGAACTGCAGCAGAAAAAGGATTACGCGATGATGACTGCGTTCCGTGATAACTACATCGAATTGCTGAAGCAGTATTACTATATCGGCGGTATGCCCGAGGTTGTGCTGAGATTCTCCGAGAACAAGGATTTCAACGAAGCGCGGCAGATACAACATTTGATTCTTCAGGCGTATGAGCAGGACTTTTCCAAACATGCACCAAAGGAGATCGTACCAAAGCTGCGAATGGTATGGAACAGTATTCCTTCTCAACTTTCTAAAGAAAACAAGAAATTCATTTACGGTCTGGTGCGTGAAGGCGCCAGAGCGAAGGAATATGAAACGGCGATCATGTGGCTGACGGATTGCGGTCTGCTCCATAAAGTCAGCCGTATCACAAAACCGTTCCTGCCCCTGAAAGCATATGAGGATTTGAAAGCGTTCAAGCTGTTTTTGCTGGATGTAGGACTACTGTCATGTATGGCCGGGCTGAGCAAAAAGATACTGCTCGACGGTAGCGATATCTTTACGGAATTCAAGGGAGCGCTGACGGAGCAGTATGTACTGCAGCAGCTCAAGTGCAGCAACGATATTGCGCTGTACTACTATACAAACGAACGCAATAGCTGTGAGATCGACTTCCTGATAGACAACGGTGAAGAGGTGATTCCGGTTGAGGTGAAGGCTGAACAGAATCTGAACGCCAAGAGCCTAAAAACCTACCGGGAGAAATACAAACCGGAGCATAGTATCAGGATTTCTATGGCAGATTATCAGCGGGAGGATGGCTTGGAGAATATACCGCTGTATGCGATAGAGGCATTATAACCGAAATGGTAAATCATAATCATTTGTCGAAAAAGCTCATAGGCATGGATAATAAGCGTGAAGATTTGACCGAATGACCTATGAGGTGTCAATTCGACTTATGATAGCTATTTCATCTCTATTTTGGTGCAAAATAGGTGCTTATAATAGATTTTGACCGGATACACAGGATTATGCAGGAAACTGAGATCATTAAAGAGAATCGTTGTGAATACAACAATAATAATTTAGAGCTTTGGTGAAACCGAAAGGAAGATAAAAAACGAGGGGCAGTTTATTCGACTGCTCCTCGTTTCATCGTTGCCTCATTATTCATTTTACAATAAACCGTTTCAGTAAAGAGGCTTTATCCAAGCGGTTTTCAGACCATTACACTGCCAGTCCGTATGTATAGATAACCGTTCCCGTATGCCAGCTGTTATGCTCGCTGGTACGGTCATATTCTGCCTGTCGTACAGGACACATGACGTTGACCATCTGACCGCCGATGGAGCCTGCCTGCTTGGAGGTCAGGTCACCGTTATAGCCCTGCTTGAGGCTGACGCCGACTTCGTTAGCTGCTTCCATCTTGAAGCGCTCCAGCGCGTCCTTTGCCTCGGGAACAACGATATTGCTCTTGGACATGGTATTTCTCCTTTTCAGATTTGGGGCAGTACCGCGGCAGACAGCGGGGACTTTCTCCCCTATCCCCTGCCGCGATACCGTGTCAGGAGAAACTGTCAGACCACAATACAGTCCTTTGTCAGCGCGATCAAACTGAACCGATTCATCATCGGAGAATCACGCTGCAATCATATTGTTCGCGCGAAGCACGAAATTATTGATAGTAAAATTTGACAACGGATCACTTAAACTTTCCTTCATATGTTGGGGATAATATGGACATCATATCGGTTTTCTGTTATGATAACAGCAGATTGAATCGCGGAGGGAATACGGTGCATTATGTGAAAGCGAAGGGGATTTTATCCTCTCAAAACGGAATGAACCTTTATCGGGGCTGCACGCACGGATGTATTTACTGCGATTCCAGAAGCAACTGTTATCATATAGATCACTCTTTTGAGGACATCGAGGTCAAAGAAAACGCCATCGAATTGCTGGAAGACGCGCTGCGCCGCAAGAGAAAACGCTGCATGATCGGCACGGGCTCCATGAGCGATCCGTACATTCCGCAGGAGCTTGAAACAGAGTACACGCGAAAAGCGTTGTTGATCATCGAGAAATACGGCTGTGGCGTTGCGTTGCAAACCAAGTCCGATCGTGTGCTCAGAGATCTGGAGATCCTGAAGCGGATCAATGAAAAGACCAAAGCCGTTGTTCAGATGACGCTGACAACGGCGGATGAGAGCCTGTGCAGGATCATCGAGCCGAATGTCTGCACGACAAAGGAACGATTTGAGACGCTGAAGATCCTGCGCGATCACGGGATTCCCACCGTCGTATGGCTGTGTCCGATCCTGCCCTATCTCAACGATACCCGCGAGAACATCGAGGCGATTTTACAAATGTGTATCAAGGCGCAGGTGCGCGGCGTGATCTGCTTCGGAATGGGACTGACGCTCCGCGACGGCAGCCGTGAGTATTTCTATCGTCAGCTCGACAGGCATTTTCCGGGATTGAAGGAGCGCTATATCAGGGAGTTCTCAGATCGCTACGAGATTTCCGGCCCGCACAGTGATGAGCTGATGAGGCTGTTTCATCAAACCTGCGAGCACAACGGGATTATGCACGATAACGGCGAGATCTTCGCCTATTTGCATCGCTTCGAAGAGAAGGAGCCGTTCGGACAGCTTAGCTTGTGGGAGATGCAGCAGAATGAATGACGCTCAAAGATCGCACTGATGTCAAATAACAGAAAGCTCAGGAACAGTCATGTGTGGCTGCCTCCTGAGTTTTTTCAATTTTGTCATGCTAAAAACGGTTTATTGATATTATATAGAAATTGAAATTTTCAGATTAATAAAACAACAATCAATAATGAATTCTCGCAATGAGCATAATAAATCCGAACCTCGCTTCGTCTTGAAGCAAGGCTCGGATTTATCTTTTTGTCAGTTAATCATGGGGATTTTTGCTGTTCTTCCAGCTTCGCCTGATCCTGAGGGATCGCCATAGCCGCTACCTGATTAAAGCTGCACAGGCAACCGCCGTACATCGACTTCTTATAGGTGTTATAGAATACCCTCAGCTTCCCGTTAGCGTCATAATAGCGAATATAAGCTCTCGCGTCGATCTTGTCTCCCTTTTTGGAGGCAGAGTCCCCCTCGTAAGTAACAACAAGGGTATATAGGCGATAATCCGTGAAGTTGCGGTGGTCGTCCTTGATCGTGCCATCGGAGTTGGTCGTCCCTCTGGTACAGTTGACGTTGGTGATATAGCGGAAATCGGTATCTGCCGTTCTTTCCTCTCCTGTTGTATTCTTACCGTTGACATTACTGCCGTTATACTGCAGCTGGTATTTCGTCGGTTCGGCGATACCGTAGTGAGAAGTAAAGGCTTTAATATTTTCTTCGGTTCCCACGGCATAGCCGTACTCAACGCCGACATGCCCCTCTTCGGTATCAACAGTTTTATCGGACAGAGCGTCGATATTCGAAAGTAAATCTTCGCTGAGCGAGGTAACAAAGCGCATACCGCCCGGAGTTACGTTCTCGTAGTTGGAATCATGCATCTCGGGATTGCGGATCTGGACGCCTGCGAGACCGAAGCCGCGGTAGTCGCCTTCCATCAGGTTAGCGTCGTCCTTGTCCTTAGAGACCGTACCGACAGAGATCCACTTGGCGTAGAGATGATAATCATCGTTACTCGAATCATTATCTACAGTGTTCTTGCCTGTGAAGGTATCGCTTTCAAAGTTTGACGCGGTTGTGACATTCTGTGTGATATTTCCCGCGTTCGCATACGATTTATACGAACTGCTGTGATACCAACCCGCGAACACATACTCATCCTCTGCCCATTCGGGGATATCATAGAAGTGAACGACCTTGTTCTCCTTTAAATCTCCCGGTTCGTATATTCTGAACACCTTGTTCTTGTCTTCTATCGAGCCGTTCGGCTTATTCTCGTGGAAGATGATCTTATACGCGGGCTCGTCTACCATCTCAACGTAGTTGACCGCTTCTCCGTCAACGTGAGTGATACCCTCGATATCGATCGTGAACGGGATATCCGCCGCAGTCTTATAGGTTTCGGGAGCGCTTAACTCGTGGAGGATATAATCGCCCGGCTCCAGATTGAAGGTGATCACATCGGCGGCGGAGGTAAACTGTGTGACGTTGCTGCCGTTGATGGTAACTTCTTTAGGCGCCGCGCCGTCTTTGAGCTTTCCGGTTGAAGCGTCCCAGTTTGTACTGTTGTTTTCGTAGATCTGTAAGGCGGCGCCTTCAAGACCGTCGCCCTTAGCGTTGACCTTCTTGATCTTCGCCTGTGTGACGGTGACATAATGATAGGTCGTCTCACTTTGGATGTTCGCCGCCTGACCGTTTTCGCTTGTGATCGTCGCGGTATTGTCAATCGGCGCGTCAAGGGCAGCGTTTACCGTAGCGGGAACGATAATCGTGATCGTTTGTCCCGGAGCGAGAGAGGAGACCGTTGCGGTGAACTTCCATATACCGTTCTCCTCTGTGACCTCATAGCTTTCAATCATCGCCGCCTTGCTGATCGCTATGGGAGCTTCATCGCCCAGCTTGACCTGAGGCATATTATTGATCGTCAAATCGGAATCAAGCACATCCTCGATCACAACATTGTTGACCGAAACAGAGTCATCGGGATTCGTGATCTCAAGGCTGTATTCGATCACGCTCTTGTTGACAACGCCGGTGCGGTGATCGGCATCCGCTCCGGACTCCGGGAAGGAGGTTTTATGCAGTTCGGGCGTCGCGTAATGAAGCAGTACGCTTGTCAGGGTCGTGTCATGGAAGGGCTCGCCGGTGATCGAACCGTACACGTGCGCCTCGTTGTAGGTATAAACATTATTTTGAGGATGCGACACGGGCGAATGCATATTGATATTGAAGGAGATGGAAACCTCCGGCTTCAGCCAATAATCATTGCCGTTTTCATCCTTGCGGCAGTCAACGGCGATCGCCTTGACGGTACTCTTGTCGGCAGGAACCGTCTTCGTCCAGATAGTCGGGTTTCTCTCAATATCGAGGTCGGACTCGACCGGATCGCCGGACTTGATACAATACCAGACCTCAGGAGCCATATGTGTCGGGTGTTCGGAATTTGAAATCAGCTCATCCGTCGTCAGGGATGAAACGTCGACCGCGTTAAAGGTACCGTTCCAGTCATAAACCTGACCGTCGAGTCCGTTTCCGAGTACGTCATAGATCACGATGTTGTTAGCGGGCTGGCTGTTTGTAAAGGTAACGTTGTAGGTGTAGTCAGAGTCAAGACCTACGGTTACGTCTCTTGAAACAAACTCGCCCTCGGATTTGACAGCGCTCTTGATACCCGTTGCGTAAGCACTCGGCAGAGCCATATCTGTAGTGGCTTTTGCAAAGGCGGTATACTGATTATCAATGGATTGATAGTACGGAGCGAACTTCGCGTCAATAGTGCTGATATTGCCTGCCTTAGCGATGGGCGGGCTCTGGTTTTCGGTCGTATCGGTAAAGCTGACGTAGTTAGACTGAGTCAGACCGTTGGCGCTGATGTTGGCAATAGACGTTTTCATTTTATAGAAAGCATAGTATCCGGACGCCGCTACATCATCGGGAGTATTGACTTTGATCGTCATCATCGTGCGTCCCGAGCCTTCCCAGTTCTCGTGGAAATCAACAGAATAGTAAGCTGACGGCAACGCCTCGCTCTTTTTGGTATTGTACTGGTTTACCGCTATATAATTACCGATCGTATTGGTTTTACCGTCGGGCCGTTTGGATTTTCCGTCGATATTTCCTGTTATCGGAACGACATAAACCGAGTCCTTATCGACCGTAAAGTTGTACGGAAGAAGGTCGTTGAACTCTCCGGATTCGATCAGCTTGACCGTGCCTTCGGTATCGGTATAACCCCAACCGCAGATCAGGCCGGGGAATTCCTCATAGTTGCTGGTTACTGTCACGCCGTAATTGCCCGCGTTCTGACCGGTTTCGACCTTTTGGCAGCGTTTGTCGGCACAGATATAGCTGTTGCCGATAGCCAGCTCATAAGCGCAGATAGAAGCGCCGCCCGTTTGTGTATCCTTGGACTGGTTGTTGGTCAAGCCGCTTTTCGGGGTATAGGTCACCGCGGAAGAATTCCATACGCTGATATCCAGCGTGCAGTTGTTCTTTATCAGGGTATTATATCCGTCTGCTACATCCTCTCTTACAGCGGACAGAACCTTGTTGCTGGAGTTCAGACGCATATCGGAGACGACGAACAGCTTCGTTGTAAAGAACTCGGATTTATGCTTCACCTGATATCCTACGGTTTTGGCAGGCAGAGCAACATCCGCGTAAACAGCGCCGTAGGTTTCTCTTTCGTCAAATCTCTCTGTTGATACGTCGTCGTTTGTCTCAGACAGATCGCTGTTCCTGATGGTCTTGAAGAGCTTGAAATCATTCTCACCCTCGGTTCTGATCCAGATCTCGACGTCGGTGTAATCGACATACGGACGCGCGGGATCGGTCGACTTATGGGCATACGGCTCCGACCATTCCCATTTATCCACGCCCTGCACCTGAGTTTTGACTTTGACCGCGTCATACTCCGTCATATAGACGGTCAGGGAATCAAAGCAGTAGTCGCTGTCGCTGAGCGCCTTTTCCGTCGACGCGCCCCAGGTATAGCGGTCAGGGCCCTTTACGGTAGAAAGCACTACGTCTGAGCTTCCTTTTGCTCCGTCCGTAATGATGATATTACGCTCGGGCGTGTTGTACCGTTTCGTGGTATCGTTCCACGTTGCGTTATCTGTGTTTTTATATTCACGGTACGCAATCTCAAAGGGAAGATGATCGACCGGCTGACGGGCTAAGATCATATCCTGCGCGCCGTTCTTGATGGTGGAGGCTCCTCTGGTGTAGTCCTTGATGTACTTCTCGTACTGCAGATCGCCTTCGGGAAGCAGATACACGCCCGCCGTGCCGGAGACGCGAACCTGATCGTGGTAGCCCGAGAGATACTCGACGTCGAGGATCGCTTCATTATTGATGGACTTCCAGCCCGTATCGGAAGGTCTGCGGGTATGCTTTGTGACGACGGTCGTTTTGTAGGTTCCTTTTTCCAGATACTTGGGATCGCCTTCATTATCCAGCTGAGCCGTATCCGGCCTTATCAAAACGACGGAGCCGTCGTGACAGGTGTTTTCGTTCCAGCTGATCTTGAACTTCTGACTGCTCGAAGGATCATGCGACGACATCAAAGTCCATGTGATATAGAAATACTGATCGGCGTCGTCAGGTCTGTTGCCCCAGCTGTTATCCCACTCAAAGTCGGCGGCTGCCTGCACCTTTGTCGCCTGGGATTTGACGTCCGTATGCATCTCGATGCCGAGGTCCTTGGTATATTCGGTATCTTTCTCATCCGTATAATCGCCGTCTTTATCGCGGTCTACAAGAACCTTTACGGGCAGAGTCGCCTGATAATAAATCCCGCTGAAATAGCCGTTATCATCGGTATAGCCGCCGTTGACGGAACGGATCTCACTCGGGCTGATATCATAGGTGATCCTGAACATTTGGGTCTGATTCTTGCCGTTTATCTCATCATTGTTTGTGATGACATAGTAGTTCGGATAATCAGGATCGTTGTCCTTGTAGACAAAATCGCTGCTTTCGGAATCGCTTTTGTCATCAACGTATCTCGTCAAACCGGCGTTGATATTATTGCTTCCTATTCCGACTTCGCTGCTGTTCTTGAAGGCGTACTTCGGGACTAATATTTTCACGGAATAAGGCGCCAGAGTTTCGTTCAGTGTGCCGGATACCGTGTTGTTAAAATCAAATTCGGCAAACAGCATGACGGACAATGCGCTGTTGCCGCTCTGAGGGGCGACCACGAGGTTATCGTCGATGTTTGTCGCGTACTCGTTTGAGGGCGTATTCCACTTGACGGTATAGCTGTAAAGCTTATCCTTTGCCTCTTCAAATCTATCCCTGGAGGCAGTCCACTTGGCGTAGCAGTCGATATCCTTGGTGATCGCCGTGTCAGCTTTGAGCTGTTTTTCTTCCTCGCCGTCCATATAGAACCAGCCGTCGAAAGAATAGGTCATCGCGGAATCGCTGCGGTTCGCTCCGGGGAGATCGGTGATAGTGCCGTTATCTCTGACTTTCCTTGTCGCGTCGGCAGGATCGTAGAGCTTACCTTCTTTCGCGTCAAAGGTGACGGTCCGGTTCTGTTCAGCCCATTGTGCGGTAAGTGTGACGTTGCTGTTGATGACGGACTCATAGGTATACCGTGTACTGCCGTTATACCATCCGAGGAAATCGTATCCGCTCCTTGTCGGAGACGGAAGCTCGCCTATCTTGTTGCCGCCGTAGACCTTGATGGGGCTTTTCGCGGTACCTGTCAAACTGCCGCCGTTCGCGTCGAGCGTGACGTCATACAGATCCTCAGCGCTCCAGCGCGCCTCGATCACACTGCCCGAGGATAAATCGACCTTGTCTTTGTCATTCAGCTTTTTATTGTTCAAATACCAGCCGTCAAATGTACAGTTTTCCTTTTTAATGGCAGGCAGTGTGGTGATCGTATATTCGGGGGATTCCTGAACCTCAAACGTCGGGAAATCGGTATATGTACCGCCGTTTGTCTCGAACTGCGGTCTGTAGCCCCACTGAGCGTAGTAGGTAACATCTGTTGTCGCGGGAGTCGCCGAGGTAACTGCTGTTCCTCCGGCGCGGTCGGTATACCAGCCCTTTAAGACAGCTGAGCCGTACTGCGGCGTCGGAAGAACGCCGAGATTCTGGTTATACTTATAACGCTTCGGCAATGTGTGCTGCGTTGAGTTGTTGTTGAAATACGCAACGGGATTTTGATTTGCGTCATATCCGTTAGCGTCGAATACGATCGTCGGGTCAGCCGCCCAATGCGCGTACAGGGTAGCATAGAGCGGGTCGACCGCATCTGCCGATTTGATCAAGTCGCCGCCCTCAGCCTTGGTGTACCAGCCGAGGAAGGTGTATCCTTCGCGCGCAGACTCGGCAAGCGCCCCGTATTGTGTAGGGTTCTCCGGATCGTTGGTAAGCGTGTAATCGCGGGAGTCGACCGCCGATCCGCCCTGAGAATCAAATGTTAAGATGAAATCGGGCTTGTGCCACTGCGCGTAAAGCGTGACCTCGCCGCCGTCTGCGGAGGTGAGCTTATTGACAGAGTCATTGGCTGTATACTCATCGCCCGCGCCGTTGGGACGGGTGTTCCAGCCGGAAAGGATGTAGCCTTCTCTCGTGAACAGCTTACTGCTCAGCTCATAGAAATCACTGTAAGCCAGATTATCCGCGGCTGTATATTCGGTGACGGTCTCCCCGTCCTTTTCGGTCGTACCGCCGTTGCCGTTGAGCTTGAGGGTATAGTGGTTATCATCCCAGTGAGCGTAGTACGTCCACGCCGCAGCCGGCTCACCTTTCTCGAGCTTTGTTCCTTCGCCGTTTTTCTTATTCGAATACCATCCCGTAAAATGATAACCGTTTCGGATAGGCTCGGTGATCTCTCCATCTTGGTAATCGACGGTCATACCGATGGCGCCTTTGATCTGCTGGATCGACGGTGTGCCGCCGTTGCCTTTGAGATTGAGCTTGGACACCGCTACCCATCTGCCGGCGAACTCCGGCTTGAACTCCGTGAACAGTTTTTCGGTACTTTTTTGATCGCCTGTATCAGAAGGCGGCGCAATCTCCGATAAACTTTTATAGGAGGTATTAGAACCGTCATAGACAGCATATTTGTATAAACCGTATTGATTCGGATCATAGTCCGGCAATTCAACCTTGACCCATTCTCTCTCTACGGGCGGACAGCTGTTGCCGCAGCCGACAGTCGAATCTTTGTAAAGAATCGTATTCGCCGCAGGAGGATAGTAGGGACTGAGGTAGACCTCGGACAGCTCGGTACAGCCCTCGAAAATGTTTGTTTCTTCCGTTCCGGTATCAACGTTGGATTGGAACCTCAAGTTATGGGAATAAAACCAGCTGTTCATGAGGAATGCCGTTCCGAGGTTGATGAGGTTGAGCGTTTTCAGAGACTTACAATTCCTGAAGATATGCGGACCGCCGATATAGGCGTGTATCTTGCTCAGATCGAGCGTTTCCAGCGATTCGCAGCCATCGAACATGTATCTGTGCGTCCAGCTGCCGCTGTTACCTGCCTCAATAAACAGATTCTCAATATGTTTGAGGTCTGTCAGGCTTTTACAGCCTTTGAACATCGACGCGTATTCATAGGTGCGGGAATAAACGAGCGAATCGGATGAACCCGGCTCAATATTAGGCATAATATAATCAGTCGCGGTATATTCGGTTGATGCGGTATTCTTATAATCGGGCAGATCCAGATACTCAAAGTCGACCTCTTCCAGCGACTCGCAGCCGTCAAACATATTGTTGAGTCTGACAAGCCTTTCTTCGGATTTTGTGACATGATAGTCTACACCCGGCTGGACGAGGTGTCCTTCACTTCCGAAGGTGAACTTTTTCAAGCCGCGGTTATTCATGAAAGCATAGAGAAAACCCTTTGCGTTTCTCGGATTAAGGTCGAAAGTGATCTCCTCCAGATCCTTCGTATAGGTCAGGAAATATTTGATCTCTTCGATCTTTGAGATATCCATACCGGAGAAATTAACCTTATTCAGTTTGCCTAATACATATCCATTGGTGTCACTATAATATCCGCCTTTGATAAAGGTCGTCAGCGTTTTGACCTTGCTCAGGTCAAAGCCGGATACGTCGACCTCTTCGAGATCTTCGGTGGAATAAATAAAGTAGTCGATCTTCTCTACGTTGGAGGTGTCAAAGGTATGGAGATCCAGCTTTTTGACTCTTCTGAGATTATAAAAAGCATACCGCATATCCGTACAGATGGAGGTATCGATTTTCTCCAAGCCGTTGATCTCGGCGTATCCGCAGTTATAAAACCACCCTGCTATGCTTTCGGGCTTGATTTCATCCTTAATGGTGATTTTGGCAAAGAGCTGAGCAAGCTTGTTTGCGCTGCTGTCATAGTTATTATTCCAAAGCGATTTAGGCGTATCGGTACTCCACGGCGCGTTAGTCATTGCCTGATTATCTGCCAGCTCATGAGTGGGAACGCCGAACTCACTGTATGAATATGTCTTCTTCCAAACGCGGCGTTTCACACCGGCGGACGCGTCTGTAACGGTGACGTCGCGATCAGGAGTATTTCCCCTCTGGATCACCAGCTCATAGCCCGCCCAATCGCTGCTCCTGTCATTCGCTCTGATATCATACACCAGCGCATAGATATCATCACCCGTCGCCGGCTCCTCCGCCGCGAAAGCCGTAATGTTAAAAGGCGCGACAAGGCTGAGCATTACCGACAGCACCAGCAATACCGAAACAAATCCTTTTGATACTCTTTTCACCAGTCTCTTTTTACGCATAGAATCACCTAATTAAGAACTATTTGAATACAGAAATATACATTATAAATATACCATAAAATCGCATAGGAGCGCAATTAGATAATATTCATAAAGATTCCTCCCTTTTTTATCCAGATTAAACAAACACAGAGCTTATACAACGTAATTATCAAGTCGAATCATAAATTTGAATAGAATTGAATAACCAAAACAACTCAGGGGACAGACATGTGTGGACGTCCCCTGAGCTTATTTCAATATGTGATAATAATCATGGCTTAACTATGCGGTTTTCAGCGTTTAGACCGCCAGTAAGTATTCGTATGTAATCTGCTCGATTAGCCTTTTCTTAAGCAACCGAGAACAAATCTGAACCCGGTTTTGACGGGCATATTTCCGCCCGCTCTTTGTTAAAATCCTCGCGAACCCGTCAGTATGTCAAGGACGACAACACCGCTATGCGGAATTTAACGCAATAAATGTTAAAGTGTTTTAATGATACTTAGTATAAAGCACCAAAAACGCCCCGTCATTCAGACGGAGCGTCGGTTGCTTCTTTATCGTTTGTTTGTTTGGGAGCGATCTCGATCGGGTACAAAAAGTGCAGTGATAATCCGATGAAGCCCAGATAGAATACCGGTTGCATCACCGCCGACCTGAGCAAGCTCGCCTCCAAGCCGATCCCGTATGCAAACAGAAGGATCATCTCCCCGATCATGCCGAGCAGGAGCAGGATGATCGCTGTCCGCGGCAGGATCACGCCCGCCCGCGGGAAAAACGGCAATTGGTTGAGGATGAACACAAAATAGACGAACAGGATCATCAACGCGAGCAGCATCATAAAATACGAGGCGTCATACAGCAGGGTATAGAACTTGGTATGGTCGATATAGTTGATCGCCCGAACGACCAATCGCAGCTTGAGCGCGATGATCACAAGCATCGCAATGATGAACGAGATTCTGCGAACGACCATGAACATGATATGATTTTTGCCCTTGACACCTGCCGTCCACATATAAACGGCGAGGGTCGCGAACACCAGTGCGACGACCGCGCTGATCACGACGCCCTCGAGGGGCAGTCCGCGCGGAAGATCTCTGATAATCACAAATCCGTTGTATGCGGAATACGCGGCAAACAGGCAGCCTGTCAGGATAGTCAACAGCCATCGCGGCGTAAAGATCTGCTTCATACTCCCCTCCCTCATGATCAACTGTCAAAGATACAAAATAAGGACGGAACATGGATTCCGTCCTTTTACACACATCAAAACCATGAACCGCCGGGGCCTTTCAAATCAAATGACATGAACGAACCGTAACGATTCTCTTTTTCAAACGCCTTCGCCACAACCGGCTCGGTAGGATCAGGCGCCGAGGTGGTGATCACGTCTTCTGTATTAAATTCTGTAATTATTAGGTTGGTGCGCTCATATACAGATTTCATTCGGCATTCTCCTAAAAGTGTATCGCAGGCTGTCTAACGACTATACTTCTCACATAATACACTCAGTACTCTAATATTACAATACTGTTATAAAAATGTCAATATCAAATTATCAATAATTTCATTCTTTTTTGTGGATTTTCGCCATCATCTCAGCGTGCGGATCGTCCATTGACATGATCGTAAGGTAAAAAAGCGCGGGGCTGACACACTGTCGAGCCCCGCGCAATGCGTGTTTAAATCAATAATTCTCAGCGTGGATCTCAAAGTAGCTCTGCGGATGGTTGCAGGTGGGACAGACGTCGGGCGCCTTGATACCAACCACGATGTGACCGCAGTTGCGGCACTCCCACACCTTGACCTCGCTCTTCTCGAATACCTGCGCGGTCTCGATGTTGTTCAGCAGGGCGCGGTAACGCTCCTCATGGTGCTTTTCGATCGCCGCGACCAGACGGAATTTCGCCGCGAGCTCAGGGAAGCCTTCTTCCTCGGCGGTTTTGGCAAAGCCCTCGTACATATCCGTCCACTCGTAGTTCTCGCCCTCGGCGGCGGCTTTCAGGTTATCGGCGGTCGAGCCGATGCCCTCGAGCTCCTTGAACCACATTTTGGCGTGTTCCTTCTCATTATCCGCGGTCTTTAAGAAGAGAGAAGCGATCTGCTCATAGCCCTCTTTCTTCGCCACGGAAGCAAAGTACGTATATTTATTGCGTGCCTGAGATTCGCCCGCGAAGGCGGCTTCCAGATTCTTTTCGGTCTGTGTTCCTGCGTATTTTGACATAGACATACCTCCGTTTTCTTTATATTTCCACGCAAAGCGGAAATTATGCAATTCCGATCCGCCTCTCCCCTATCGGAGCGTCAATCGGAGCGGATCTCAAATTTTTTATCAAAGCCTGTGAGTGTAAAAACATCCATGACCTTGGGCGCGACCTTTCGAACAGAGAAGCTGCCGCCGTTCGCGGAAACGGTACGGTACAAGGCGACCGTCTCCCTGAGACCTGCCGAGGAGATATACTCCACCTTCTCAAAATCGAGAACAACATTCCTTGCGCCCTCCAGATCGGCGACCTCTTGATGGAATTCGGGCGAGGTCATGGTATCGAGCCAGCCCTCCACCGTTACGGTCAGGGTATCCCCGTCAAACGTCTTTTTGATCGTCATCTTGTCCCTCCCTGCTGAAAGTCAGCGATAAGATATTTTTTCCGTCGGTATATTCATAATGATAGCTATCGGCGATTGAAAACGCCAGATAGCGACCCAGTCCGCCGATCGCGTTGTCGTGATCGTAGTCGTCGATATCGAGCACGTCACGGGTCGGATCAAAGGGCTTGCCGCCGTCGATGAAGGTCAGCTCCACGGCGTTGTCAGCGCACAGCAGCTTCATCGTCACATCCCCGGGCGTCTCGTACGCGTATGAGCAAATGTTGACAAAGATCTCCTCCGCGGCAAGATAGATCGTCCGCTTGAAGTCCTCACCGAGAGGCAGTGCAAAGATCGTCTGCTTGACGGTCGGGAGCTGTTCGACGTTAGATCTCAGATCGAGAACGGTTTCTTTCGGAGGCTCCTTGATCTTCATCGTCAGCATGGTGATATCGTCATTCTGCTCCGCTTCCTGCACAAAGTCGCGCAGATCGCTGAGGATCACATGCATGGTATCGGGAGCGTTAGCTTCGATACAATCGGTGAGCTTCTCTTCCAGACGCTCGGTCGAATAGAACGCGCCCTCGACGTTCTTTGCCTCATTCACGCCGTCGGTGTAAAGGAACAGGGTATCCCCCGCCTTGAGCGTGATCAGCGCGTCCTCATAGATCTCGCCCTCAAACAGACCTGCCGCTACGCCGTGTGCCTGATCCAGCGGGATCAGCCTGTCGGACAAAACGTACGGGATATTGTGACCCGCGTTCGAGTAGATCATCTCACCCTTTGCGGGATCCCAGATCGCGATGAAGGTCGTGATGAACATGCCGTTGGGGTTCTGGGACGCGAGGGTATTGTTATACTCCTCGAGGATCTTGGCGGGCGTATAGTTCATCTGCGCGTACAGATGCAGCAAAGTGATCGCGCGCGACATGAACAGCGACGCTGAGATTCCCTTGCCCGATACATCGGCGATTGCGACAAAGGTTCTGCCGTCATCGAGCTGACAGTAGTCGTACAGATCGCCGCCGACGTTTCTGGCAGGATGCATATGGCCGCGGATCTCAGCGGTAGCGATATCGGAGCGCTCGGGCTTGAGCAGTCCCTTCTGGATCTGACGCGCGATATCCAGCTCCGCCTCCTGCATATGCCTGACGCGGTGCAGCTCCTTGATATCGTCGATATAGGTATTGATCTCATCGGTCATCGTGTTGAAGGAATGTGACA
The DNA here is from genome assembly GCA_946407065.1 of uncultured Clostridia bacterium. GTDB lineage: Bacteria > Bacillota > Clostridia > Oscillospirales > Acutalibacteraceae > Ruminococcoides. The sequence goes on from CAMJMQ010000004.1 coordinate 110,135, forward strand.
TCTGCGCGAATTCGCTGCTGCCCTTCTCCTCCAGCTTTTGGATGCCCTTCTTGCGGTCGGTGACAAAGCCGCTCATACGGTTACTGATCATACGGATCGGCTTGGAAACCTTGAAATACAGCAACAGCGCGAACGCGCCGGCGATCACCAGCGTGACCGATAAGGTCAGGATCACGATTTGTAAAAACTGATGCTCAAATCGGGCGTTGACCTGCTGAACGGAAATCTCCGCACCAACGATCAGGGGCTTTTTGTAGTTCACATAAGCGTCCTTTTTTTCATCAAAATACCGTGTGCACGGCATATAGCAGATCAGCGCATCATCGAAATAGGTCACTTCGTGCAGGATCACACCCTCGGTGTTGCCGTTGTAGGCTTCGATCTCGGAATCATTGAGCTTGCCGGTCACGGTCACGCCTCTGAATCGGGCTCTTTTCGCCTCCTCGGACGCGTCGTCGCCAAACGCGATCTCCAGATAGGTCTCGGAACGCGTCTCGATGTTTGGCTCCACCACATAAATATAGGTGACATTGAACAGCTCGCAGATGTTGTCAAACAGCGGGTCGATCTTGTCCGCGTTGACCTCATCATCATAGAGATTATACGTCTCGCAATAATGCACTGTCGCCTTTGCCGCGCCTCGCAGCTGATCCTCAAAGATCTTCAGATTGTTCTCATAAGAGATCCTGTAGGTCAGCATCAGCACGACGCCGTCAAGGATCAGGATGATCAACAGCATCAAAAGACCGATCCGCACAAAAAGCGAGTATGTCTTTTTCTCCTTCGGCTTCTTCTCTTTTATATTGTTGTCGGAAGATGTTTGATCTTTCTTCATATTCTTACCTGTTAACGGTCACGACTGTGACGTTAAAGTCCAACACTCGGTTATATTCGATCGAGGACGTCAGCGAGCGCACGAGCTTGAGACCGGTCACCTCGCGACCGCTGTCATCCACATATTCGGTGGGGTTAAAGATTTTGCCGTTGTCTCTGAGTCGGAGCACGACATTTCGATCCGACACCTTGACATAAACGTCGACGCTGTCGGTCTGCCCCTTGGCGGCGTAGGTCGCGCTGTTGACGCACAGCTCCTCGACCGCGACGCCGACATTATGCGCGAGGTTTGCTTCCACGCCGTTTTCTTCACAGAAGGCAACCGCCTTGTGCGCCGCGTCGGTAGCTTCTTCCTTATTATTGCGGATGGAGAAGTCGAGCGCTTTGCCCTCTTCCTCATCGATCAGCAGATAATTATCCTTATGCTTGACGTTCTTGTAGATCACGACGATCAGCACCGTGATCAGGACAGTCGCCAGCTTCGAGAACGGGAACGACGCCCACAGCCAGTAGATATCGATCTTGGAGAAGATGTACATCAGCGGCACGATGGTGGCAAAGCCGTCGAGCACGACGAGGATATTCGCCAGCCACTTTTGCCTGGTCGCCTGATAGAAGGTGCGCATAACGTAGATCACCGCGAGGATCGGGATATTGATCGACATGATGCGGAAGGTCACCGCGAACACCTCGGTCAGCGCCGGATCGGTCAGGCCGTACATCGCCGCCAGCGGCAGCGGAAACAGCTCGGAGAGGATCAGGATCACGACCGACATGCCGAGCGTCACCCACATGCCGTAGCGCAAAGCGAGCTTTTGCCCCTTGGTATCACGCTCGCCGTACAGTGCGCCGAGGATGGGCAGCAGGGTCATCGTCGCGCCCTCGATGAAGATAAAGCACAGGCTGTTCAGTGAGAAGGATACGGACGCGATCTGCGTGCCGGCGGTACCGGTCGCGGAGAGGATGATCGCGTTGGTAAAGAAGAGTCTGAGGAAGTTGCAGACATAGATCAAAGCGGACGGCATACCGGTGCTCAGGATCTTGCCCATCATCTTGAGATGTGCCATCGCCTTGCGGGTAAAGTGCACAGTGCGCTCCTTGCCGTTGAAATAGCCGATCACGAGCAGGGAGCCGAGGGCATAGCCCGTCACGGTCGCCCATCCCGCGCCCGCGATGCCCCATCCGAACACCGCCATAAACAGCCAGTCACAAAACAGGTTGATCACGTTGGACACGATCGGCAGGGCGGTCGCCAGCTTCTTCATGCCGTCGGTACGCGCAAAGGCGGCGGTCTGGTTATTCAGCGCCGTGAGCGGAGTGAGCACCCATAAGGGCACCAGATAAGCGGCGATCAGTCCCTCGAGCTCGGGCTTATGCTGTCCGAGCAGTCCGGCGGTCGGGGTGACCACCGCAAGACCGATCACGGCGATCACCACGCTGGACAGGATGCCCGCCCAGAACGAGAGGGTGAATGCGATATCCGCCTTCTCATTCTCACGCTTGCCCTTGTACATGATCGCCAGCGTGTTGCCGCCGAAGGTGAACATGGCGATCAGGATGTTTTTGAGAAAGCTGATCGAATAGGTCAGGTTGATGGCGGACAGCTCGAGCGTGCCGAGGATCTGTCCGACCAAAATACCGTCCACGATACTCGACAGGTACATCGAAGCCGTCATCGCCAGCGTGGATACCAGCAGATTGCGGTAGGTTTGATTGATCAGTTTACCGGATCGTTTCATATATAACTCCATAGATCATCCGCGTCATTTGACGCAGATGGATTTTAGCCTTCCCCTCGGGGGGAAGGCTTTATTGCACCATTATCTTGTCAGGTTGTCGCTGTCAAAGAAGCGGAAGCCCATCAGTACGTTGATAAAGTCGTTGACATAACGCTCGTTGCTCGCGTTCCAGAAGAAGCCCATACGCGCCAAGATCTGGGTCGTGTAGTGGGATTCAAACGGCAGCGCCGTGACCTTCTTGCCGTGAGCGGTGTTCATGTAGGCGGTCATGCTGGACAGGATCGCCGCCTTGTCGGGATCCTTCTGCGCCTCGTTCAGCGCGTCGGCGAACTCCTCATACTCGACGAAGTTAATCGGGATGCCCGCGTCGTTCATCCTGCGGATGATATCGCCCAGGGGCAGCGTATGGTTGTTGACCGCGTTGAACACGGTGCAGTCCTTGGGGGTCTTGGCGAGCTTTAAGAACGCGTTGCAGGAGGTGTCGATCGGGCCCATGCAGACCTGATTCTCGATCATCTGGTACGGGAAGCAGCCGAGCAGCTCATAGGAGCGCAGTCTGCCCATGAAGTTGTTGGTCAGGAAGTTGATCTGGAACTCGCCGTCGGATTCACGCGCCGCGAGCGTACCGACGCGGATGACCTTGCCGTCCAGTCCGCGCTCGGCAACCGCCTCGAGCACCATCCTCTCGCCCATGAGCTTGGAGGAAGTATACTTGTTATCGAGCGTCTGTCCGTAGTAGAAGCTCTGCTCATCCAGCGAGCGACGGCTCAGCTTGGTGACATCCTCGGTCGTACCCGCGACGGAAACGGTAGAGAAATGCACCAGTCGCGCATCGAGCTTCTCACACAGCTTGATGCAGTTGACGACGCCGCCGACGTTGATATCCTCGATATCGGTGCCGTTAGAGAAATGCTTGACGTTTGCGGCGCAGTTAAAGACGGTTTGGATGGATTCGCCCTCGAGCGGTTCGAAATACTTGTAGTCGGTCACATCGCCCTCGACCACGCGTACACGTGATGCAAAGACGTCCTCAAAGCGCATGCCAAAGTAGTAGAACAGCATATTGTGCATACGCTCAGCGGCAGAATGGAACTTGCCCTTACGCAGCATACAGTAGACATAACCGTCCTCGGTGTCGAGGTATTCCGCGACCAGATGAGCGCCCATGAAGCCGGTCGCGCCCGTGATCAGCACGTTGCCGAGCTTATATTGCTCACCGCTGCGGAAGGAGTCTATATTATTCTTTAAAAGAAGATTATCGATCTTGGTGTAATCATAATCGTCAAAGTCGAAGGTACCGTTATCCGTCGCGACATCGCCGTCCTTGAACAGCTCGGCGAGCGCTCTGGGAGTAGTATACTTGAACACATCGCCGTAGGTGATCGGGAAGCCGTTTTCGGAAGCGTCCAGCACCACCGCGGTGACCACCAGCGAGGTGCCGCCGATCTCAAAGAAATCGTCTGTCGCGCCGACCTTATCGAGGTTGAGCGCCTTCTTAAAGGATTCGCAGAAGAATTCCTCGGTCTTGTTGGCGGGTGCCACGAATTCACCCATCGATACGGGCACCGGCTCGGGCAGGCGGCGGATATCCGTCTTGCCGTTGGCGGTCATCGGCATCTCGACCATCTGTAAGTACGCGGTCGGCACCATGTAATGGGTCAGGTGCTTTTTCAGCTCGTCACGCAGGGCGTCGATATCGATCTGCTCGTCCGCGGTGAAGTAAGCGCACAGGTTATCCTGGCCGTTGAGCTTGCGGATAACGACGGCGACCTTCTTAATGTGCGGCTGAACCGCGATCAGACCCTCGATCTCGCCCAGCTCGATGCGCAGTCCGCGCAGCTTGACCTGGTTATCCAGTCTGCCGAGGATGATAACGTTGAAGTCCTCGTCGTACTTGGCGTAGTCGCCCGAACGGTACATGCGCTGTCCGCGGTATTCAACAAACGACTGAGCGGTTTTCTCTGGCAGGTTGCGGTAGCCCTCGGCAACGCCTACGCCGCCGATATACAGCTCGCCGATCACGCCGTAGGGCGCCATGTCGCCGAACTTATCCACGATATACTCGGTGTAGTTGGTCAGCGGTCTGCCGATGTTGATCGCCTTGGCGTCATTGAGCACCGCGGCGTTGGAGGAGACGGTGATCTCGGTCGGGCCGTAGGTATTGATGATCAGCGCGTCGGGCGCGGCTGCCTTCAGGCTGTCGCGCAGGGACAGCGGATAGGCTTCACCGCCCGACATGATGATCTTACAGTCGGCGAGGCACTCCTTGAACGGCGCGTACTCCATATACTGCTGTAAACGCGACGGAGTGGCGTTGATACAATCAACGTGGTGCTTTGCCATCAGCTCGGCAAGCGCGCGCGGATCGTTCATCTCGTCCTCCGCGGCAAAGATCAGGGTCTTGCCGTTGCACAGCGCGGCGGTATGCTCCTTAAAGGACATATCGAAGGAAACGGTCGTGACGGAGAGGTAATTGGACACGCGCTCCTTGACGTTATACATGATGGTATTGCCCTTGTGCGGGGTGAGATAGTTACAAATACCCTTGTGGCGAAGCATAACGCCCTTGGGCTTGCCGGTCGAGCCGGAGGTATAGATCATGTAGCTCAGCTCGTCGCCGGTCATCGGCAGAGCGGGATTCCCGGCGGGATCGCCCGCGATAATATCCGCTACGTCGATCGCTTTCTCAGCAGGGTAATCCGCGAGCTTGTCGGCGGTGGTGATGATATAGCTCGCCTCGGAGTCGGTGATGATATGATTGATACGGTCGGCGGGATACTGTGGATCGCAGGGGATGAACGCCGCGCCTGCCTTGTTCACGCCGAACAGACAGCAGAAATATGTACTCTGTCGGGGTAACAGCAGCGCCACGCTGTCGCCGACCTTCACACCGCGGCTCATCAGATTCGCGGCGACGGTATTGGCTTTTTCGTTGAGTTCTTTATATGTCAAAGTCGCGTCCTGCGCGATGACAGCGATCTTGTCGCTGTTCTCGGCGGCGCTCTTCTCAAAGAGTTGATGTAAAAGGACAATGGGGGTATCGGCGATCTCGACCGCGCTCTTCTCCTCCATGACCTTCACCTGATCCTCAGGCAGTGCGGAGGCTTCACGCACGGTGGTGATCGCGGTATCGGCAAGCAGGTCGAGGGTATGTCTGATCTGCTCGATGAAACCCTCTACGACCTGATCCTCGAACAGCTCGGAGGAATACTGCACCATGAAGTGCAGACCCTTCGCGCCCTTGCGAATGACGATGCCGATATCGCGGCTCATCTTCTGCAGCGGCGCGTACATCTCCACACTCAGTCCGTCCTTGTCATACGCGGGCGGATTCCACATAAAGTTGACGCTCACATCGAACATCGGGTTGCGGCTCTCGTCACGCTGTTTGACGAACTCACGCACCACATCCTCGAACGGCAGGAACGCGCCGTAGGTGGCGCTACGCACCGCCTCGCTGACGGAGCTGAGGTAGTCGGTCAATGCGGCAGTTCTCTGCGGCTTGACGCGGACAGGCGCGGTATTGACGAACATACCGATCACATTGTCGGCGCCGTTGGGACGGGTGTTGGTGGGAATGCCGAGGACAAGATCCTCGGACGCGGTATATTTGCCCAACGCCATAGCGATCGCCGAGAAGATCAGCTCGAACTCGGTGACCGTATAGCGGCGCGCGGTGTTGTCGATAGCTTTGAGCGCCTCGTTGTCATAGTCAAAGACGATCTCTCTGTCGGACAGCGGGTGCACCTTCGGGCGCTTGCCCTTGAGCGGCATCTCGCTGACGGGTACGCCGTCCTCGAACAGCTTGTGATAGAACTGCATACCGCTCTCGTATTTTTCGTTCAGGCTGTCATCGTACAGATCGCTCAGATCGATCGCGTCGGCTTCGATCTCTTTGCCGTTCAAGCCTGCAATCAGCTCCTTGACAAAGGTGCCCGCGGAGCCGCCGTCGAACGCGATATGATGGATCGCCAGATGCAGGATGATACTGCCGTCGGCGACCGTGTACAGGGTCGGGATCACGGGGATATCGGCGTTGAGGTCGAAGGGCGTCAGGTAGCTGTCCACCTGCTCGATGACCTCCTCACGCGACTGAGCCGTTTTCTCGATAATGGTCGGCAGTTTTTCGGTCAGCACGCGTACCGGCAGACCGCTTTCCTCCGCGTAGAAGGAATGGAACGCCTCATGCGCCGCGAATACGGCGTTGAGTGATTCTTTGATATCGTCGAGGGACGCACCCTTGATGATCGCGGCGATATTCAGGTTATATACCGAGGAGTCGGGATCCATCTTCTGTTCAAGATACATGCCGCGCTCGCTGGGGGTCAGCGGATAGACCTTGACCTTCTTTTTCTTCTTATTGACCTTCTTTGCGGTCGCCTTCTCGATCAGCAAGCGCTCGATCATGCGCGGGGTCTTGCCCGCGAAGATATCCGCCGTCGCAATATGATAAACCTTACATTCCTCGGCGATCATCGCACACTTGATGGAGTCGCCGCCCAAGGCGAAGAAATCGTCGTCGATACCGACGTTCTCAATATCCAAAATCTTTTCAAACGCGTCGCACAGCGCCTTTTGCATATCGGTCTCGGGCGCGGTGTAGTCGCTCTTGAACGCGCCTGCTTCGGGCGCTTGTAAGGCATTTCTGTCGAGCTTGCCGTTTGCGTTGACAGGGAGTTTGTCGAGCTTGACAAAGAACGCGGGGATCATATACGACGGCAGCTTGTCGGCGATCGCCTCTTTGAGGTCATCCGCGTCGACAGGCTCGTTCTCGACATAATACGCGACCAGATAGACCTGTCCGTACTGGTTCTTGAAATCCTTGATCGCGGCGTCATGCACGCCCTCGGTATTCTTGATGACGCTCTCGATCTCGCCCGGCTCGACACGCTGACCGTTGATCTTCACCATCCAGTCCTTGCGGTTGAGATAGATGATGTTGCCGTCCTCAGATCGGCGCACGATATCGCCGGTCTTGAGCATCTTGGGATAGCCGTCCTTATCGGCAAAGGGATTGTCGACAAAGGTCTTGGCGGTCTGCTCGGGCAGGTTGAGATAGCCTGTCGCAAAGTGTCCCGAAAGGCAGAGCTCTCCCTCGTCCGCGAGGTTGCCGTCATCGTCAAAGATATACGCCTTTTCGTTACCGATTGGCCGACCGATGGGTGTATTGTCATAGGGCTTGTCTATTTTGAAACCGAATACGGCGGAGGCAGACTCCGTCTGTCCGTACATGACGAAGATGTCGAAATCCTCGCTGTAGGTGCCCGATACACGCTCACTGCCGGTATAGACCGTTTTCAGCGAGTTGCCCTTGGGCTTGAACACCTTGAGCATCTTCGGGCTGATAAAGGTTCGGTTGATTTGATTTTCTTCGATATAATCGGCGAGCAGCACGGGATCGCGCATCGCTTCATACGGCATCAGGAAGGACGTCATCACACCGCACAGCGGCGCAAATACGCCCTGCACCGACGCGACAAAGGTGAACGGCGCGCCCAAAGCGGCACGATAGCCCTTCGGCGCGTTAGCATATTCTATATAGCGGATCACGGAATCGCTGATACTCTGATGTGAGTGCAGCACGCCCTTGGGCTTACCTGTGGAGCCCGAGGTGTAGATCAAGAGGGACGGATCACCGTCCTCCGTCTCCACAGCGCCTTCAAAGGGTGTGACATTGCCGAGCCGCTTCAAAAACTTCTCGTTGATGACCGCCTTGGCGTGACAGTCGGAACGGATATATTCCAGTCGCTCCGCGGGATAGGTCGGTGACAGCGGCGCGAATGCCGCGCCCACCAGCCATGTCGCGTACATCGCGGCGATATACTCCTTGTTGCGGGGCAGTTCGATGGTGACAAAGTCGCGCGGACTGACGCCCATCTCACTCAGCTTGCCCGCGATCCTGCGCGCGTAAGCGTCGAGCTGCGCATATGTAAAGCTGTTATTCTCACCCTGATCCACGATAACGGTAAAATCAGGGTCGTTCTGGATATTCTGTCGGATTCGACGGATCAATTCACTCATAGATTACCTCCTTGGAACACATTCAGCCGCAATCAACCAGAAGGATCACAGCGGCAGAACGGAATCTTATTCGATGTTAAGCACCTTGGTAAAGCCGGTCAGGCGGAAAATCTCCAACACATTGGGAGCTAAGTTTTTCAGGGTCAGATTGCCCTTGCCGACGGTGCGGTTCGCGCCGACGACCACTCTCAGGCCGCCCGAGGAAATATAATCCACCTTCTCCATATCGAGCACCATGGTGTCGCAGTTGGGCGCGGCGTCATTGACCGCCTGCTCCAGCTCGCGTGCCGTCAGGGTGTCGATACTGCCTTCGATCGTGATCGTGCATTTCTTGTCTTCAAAAGATGTGGTTAATTTCATAATGTGCCTCCCTATGTTTTACACAAATATACAGATTAATTATACCGCTATTTCGTAACATTTGCAACACTTTCACGAATAAAATATCATAATATTTGGTAGTTTTCACTTCTTTCTTTACAGATTTTACGGTGAAAAAGCAAATGCCGGTCATCGATCAGACCGGTCATTCACGAACAATAATCCTGCAATCGCTCTTTTAATTCTTTCAAAGAATCAATCCGTATTCCTTCCTCCAGCCTCACGCGGTCGGATTTCGGCAGATCGGATAGCTGTGTGTCCGTTCGGATCACGAGCTCTCCCTCTCTGAAAACCGCGACTCTGCCCTGAGATATCCCGATGACATAACCGTTTTCGTCGTCACTCTCCTCGACGGCGATTGATGTCGCTTTCTCACTTGTCGCTGCGGGTGCAATTGCCGTCATCATAATCAGATATCCGATCAAGAGTGCTCCCGTGATGATAATCAACCTTTTCAAATCACTCACCTCAGCTATAGTTTTCCCTATCCTTTTATATATTATTCCTATTTTTGCCCTTTGTTTACGAGTAAAAATCTCTGTTATTTTAGAAAAATCTATTTATTTTTTTACCGAAAAGTGGTATAATTGCAATATATATTGTATTTAACAATCACCACATAGGCGTTGCACACAGTAAGTGAGCAACTCCGCCTATGATTTCTCAGTTCATCTCACAGATTTCAGGAGGAATAACATGAGGAAGACTGATATCAGCAAGTATACAGACAAAATCGACGTTCAGCCCAAGAAGGAGAGCGGCTTCAAGAAGGTGCTGTCCGTCATCGGCAGAGTGCTTTTGACCGTTGTGCTGGTGATGGTGATCGCCGGTATCATCGTCGGTATCTCCATCGGCGCGTATGTGATCAAGATCGCCAACGAGCCCACCGGTATCGACCTGAACGCCCGTTCACTGAACCTGAGCTCCTTCATTTACGTCGAGAACAAAAAGAGCGGCGACTTTGAAGAGTACCAGACGCTCTACGGCACGGAAAACCGCATTTGGGTCAACCTCAAGGACATGCCCAAGGCGATGCCCGAGGCGATCGTCGCCATCGAGGACAAGCGTTTTTACGAGCACAACGGCGTCGACTGGTACCGTACCGGTTCGGCGATCCTGTCACTGGTAACGGGCAGGGACAACTACGGCGGCTCCACCCTCACCCAGCAGCTCGTCAAGAACATCACCGACGACAGCGAGGTCTCACTCACCCGAAAGCTCAGAGAGATCTTCCGCGCGCTGAACATCGAACGCGAGTACAGCAAGGACGATATCATCGAAGCGTATCTGAACGTCGTTAACTTCGGTAACAACTGTCAGGGCGTTGAATCCGCCTCACAGCTGTATTTCAACAAGCCTATCGGCGAATGTACCGTCGCGGAATGCGCGGCGATCGCCGGTATCACCCAGAACCCGTCGCGCTGGAATCCGCTGCTCTACCCCGAGAACAACAAGGAGCGCCGCGAGACCGTGCTCGACCAGATGTATGAGCAGAACATGCTCACCAAGGCGGAGTACGACACCGCGATGGCTGAATCCGCTAATATGACCTTTGTCGGCTTCAGCGATGACAGCGAAAACGAGGACGACGACGAAGACAACACCAAGATCCAGAACTGGTATATCGACCAGATGTACTGGGATCTGTGCCGCGACCTCGCAAAGTATTACGACATCAGTGAGGACGCCGCTTCCTTAAAGCTCTACTCCGAGGGCCTTAAGATCTACTGTGCGATGGATACCGAAGCGCAGGAAATGATGGAAAAGGAAGCGCTCAAATCCGCCACGGATTATGACTATGACTTGCAGACAGCCATGACGATGGTTGGGTATGACGGACGAGTCATCGCGACCGTCGGATCGTCCAAGGAAAAGGAAGCCAACCTCCAATGGGACCGCGCGTCGCACTCGGTACTCCAGCCCGGTTCCTCCATCAAGGCGATCATCCCCTACCCCATGGCGATCGATAAGGACATCTACTGCTATTCCTCTCTCGCAAAAGACCAACCCATCGAAAAATGGAAGGTGGACGGCTACGGCAACTTTGTCGCCGGCCCTCCGAACTCCTACAACGGCTATCACCAGTTTATGACAGTTCCCGAGGCGCTGTCGTGGTCATCCAACGCCGCGGCGGTGCAGACGCTCGAGCTCGTCGGCATCAACGACGCCTATGAACAAGCGACCAACAACCTCGGCTTCAAGCATCTCGGCGAAGCGGACAAGACCAACGTCGGTTCCCTCTCGCTGGGCGGTATGGAAGGCGGCGTCACGGTACGCGAGATGGCTGCCGCGATGCAGTATGTCGGCAACGGCGGTCTGTACTATGAGCCGTACACCTACTATTATGTCACCGACCAGAATGACCGGGTCATCCTCGACAACCGCAACAACCTGCCTCAGGAGGCGTACACACCCGAGACAGCTTATAAGATGAACCGTCTCTTAAAATACAACGTCATGACATCGACCCACACTGCTTCCTCCTATGCCCAGATCCAGGGCTGGGATATCGCCGGCAAGACCGGTACCACGGACTACGACCGCGACCTGTGGTTCGTCGGCGCGTCACCCTACTGCACGCTCGCGTGCTGGATGGGTTACGACCAGCCTGACAGCGTCAACTACTACGGTCTGTCGACGATCGTCTGGCAGAAGGTCATGGCGAACTACCTCAAGAACAAAGAATACAAAGAATTCACGATGCCCGATACCATCGTGACCGCTACCTACTGTAAGGGCTCGGGACTCTTGGCGGCGTCATACTGTACCGATACCGCGACCGGCTATTACACAGAGGACGACATGCCGACCTACTGTAACGGCATGCATACCGCGGGCGGTCTCGTAGGAGACGGTGCTACGGGAGCGTACAATCCCTCGGCGGCATATGACAGCGGTGAGACCTACGCAGGCGGCGGTACCGGCTCCGGTATCAATTCCGGCAGCAGCTCCGGTGCAGCATCCGGTGCGGATAGCGCGGCATCCGGCGCAGACAGCGCGGCATCCGGTTCGGACAGCAGCGCAGAATCCGGCGGCGGCGCAGAATCCGGCGGCGGCGCAGAATCCGGCGGCAGCGCAGAATCCGGCGGCGGTGATCAAGGCGGTCAGCCTGAGAACGGAAACGGCAACGGCTAAATAAGATAAGGAGAAATCTGAATATTATGATATCTGTAGCGATCATGGGTCACGGCGTCGTCGGAGGCGGCGTCGCAGAGATCCTGTATACACACAAGCAAAAGCTCTTTGCCGCGATCGGCGAAGAGATCAACGTCAAACACATCCTCGATCTCAGAGAATTTCCGGATTCTCCCTACGCGGATCGATTCACCAAGGATTTCAACGATATCGTCAGCGATATCGAGGTGCGCGTTGTCGTCGAGACCATGGGCGGCTTACATCCCGCCTATGAGTTCGTCAAGGAATGTCTGAGCTGCGGCAAGAGCGTCGTCACCTCCAACAAGGAGCTGGTCGCCGCCTATGGCGCGGAGCTCTTAGCGATCGCGTCCGAGCAGAACGCCAACTTCATGTTTGAAGCGGCTGTCGGCGGCGGTATCCCGATCATCCGTCCGATCAACCAGTGTCTGGTCGCGAACAACGTCAGCGAGATCGCGGGCATCCTCAACGGCACCACCAACTTCATCCTCACCAAGATGATCCACGAGGGCATGGGCTTTGATGAAGCGCTCAAGCTCGCGCAGGAGCTGGGCTACGCGGAGCGCAATCCCGAGGCGGACGTCGAGGGTCACGACGCATGCCGCAAGATCTGCATCCTCGCCTCCCTCGCGTTCGGCAAGCATATCTATCCCGACGCGGTACATACCGAGGGTATCTCCAAGATCAAAGCGGCTGATGTGGCATATGCGGAAGCCTGGGGCGGCGTGATCAAGCTGATCGGCTCCGTCAAAAAGCTCGATAAAGACACCATCGACATCATCGTTGCGCCGATGTTCGTTCCGAATGAAAGCCAGCTTGCCAACATCGATGACGTATTCAACGGCATTATGGTACGCGGCGACTGCACCGGCGACGTCGTATTCTACGGCAAGGGCGCCGGCAAGCTGCCCACCGCCTCCGCGGTAGTCGCGGACATCGTGGACAGCATCAAGCATCTCAAATCCCGCAAGTACCTCTCGTGGGCGGATTCGGACAACAGCTCCGTCCTCCCCTATCAGGAGAGTGTCCGCGCGATGTATCTCCGCGGCGTCGCAGATGATACTGACGCCGCATATGATAAGGCAAAGGCAGCGTTCGGCGAGATCCATGTCCTGACAAAGGACGACGCTCCCGCAAACGAATTCGCCTTCATCACCGAGCCAATGGCACTGAGTGACTTTGAAGCAAAGAAAGCGACGCTCAGCGGCATGACAGTCGAATCCGTCATCCGCATCGGAGACCTGTAAAAGTGGTCAGTGGTCAGTGATCAGTGACCAGTTGAATATATCGGAATAGCATTAGTGTAAAGCGACAACAATCGGGTGCGGATTCCCCGCCAATCACTGTTCACTAATCACTAATCACTATTCACTAATATTGGGGGTAATGAAAAACATGAGTTTGATCGTAATGAAGTTCGGCGGTACATCCGTCAAGGACGCCGAACGCGTACGTAATGTAGCCGGTATTGTTACCGACAGCTACAAACAAGGCAACAACGTTGTCGTTGTCGTATCCGCTCAGGGCGACACCACCGACGACCTGATCGAAAAGGCGGCTGAGATCACCGCGAATCCGTCCAACCGCGAGATGGATATGCTCCTCACCGCGGGCGAACAGATCTCCGCTTCCCTTCTGGCCATGTGCATCCAGGATATGGGTTATCCCGCGATCTCCCTGACCGGCTGGCAAGCAGGCTTTTTGACCTCGTCCGCTCACACCGCGGCGCGTATCCGTCAGGTATATCCCGACCGCATCAAGCGCGAGATCGATCAGAAGAAGATCGTTGTCGTCTGCGGATTCCAGGGCGTTTCCCGTTATGACGACATCACCACACTCGGACGCGGCGGCTCCGATACCAGCGCGGTCGCGATCGCGGCGGCGATGCACGCCGATCTGTGTCAGATCTACACCGACGTAGAAGGCGTATTTACCGCCGATCCGCGCAAGGTACCTGACGCGAAGAAGCTCAAAGAGATCTCCTATGATGAGATGCTCGAGCTCGCGACACTGGGCGCGCAGGTGCTCAACAATCGTTCCGTAGAAATGGCGAAAAAGTATAATATAGAACTCGAGGTCCTCTCGTCCTACACAAAGGTCCCCGGTACTATCGTAAAGGAGAAGGTAAAAATGGAAAAAATGCTTATCAGCGGTGTCGCAAAGGACACCGACGTAGCCCGCTTATCGGTCACCTGTATTCCCGACAGACCCGGGATGGTATTCAAGCTGTTCTCAAAGCTCGCTGCCAGAAACATCAATGTCGATGTGATCCTGCAGAGTGTTGGGAGAGACGGCACCAAGGACATCGCCTTTACCGTAGCGAAGAACAAGGGCGCCGAGGCTAAGGAGATCTGCGAGAAATTCGCCGACAACATCGGCGCGGGCGGCGTTGACTATGAGGATGATATCGCCAAGGTATCCATCGTGGGCGCGGGTATGGAGAGTCATGCGGGCGTCGCAAGCAAGATGTTTGAGGCACTGTATGACAAGCAGATCAACATCCGCATGATCTCGACCTCCGAAATCAAGGTCTCCGTCATCATCGACAAGGATGACGCCGACAGAGCGGTCTCCGCCATCCACGAGAAATTCTTCCCCAAAGAAAAATGACGCGTGCGTCTTAATTCCGCCTAATGAAACGCCAGATGAAACGATAAAGCTTCATCAACGGCGGGTCAAACATTGGTAAATGATTTCACTCTTTACAATGCAGAACAAATAACTATATTTCTATTATAGAAATAACCCTCAGTGAAAACTGGGGGTTTTATCTTTAAGATATCTTATAGGGATCGGCACAACCAACGTATCGGTTTTCGAGCACTCCCCCACATAAAAACAGCGCCGTAGCTCAACACTACAGCGCTGTACTTAATTGCAACAACTCTATTATTTCTGATTATCCTTGTTATCAGCGGGAGCTTCTGTGCTCTCGGTCTGAACTTCCTTACCTTCAGCCGCAACAGTTTCCTTCGCGTCGTTACCGACAGCATTTGCTCTGACCTCTACGACGGTAACGGTCGTGTTCTTCAGCTTGTTCGCCAAAACGATCATGGAGATCAGGTCGATGACAGCGGAGACGATCATCATCACACCGATGATGATCCACTTAGCGAGGGTCGCGCCGAACGGATAGAACGCCATCACGATACCGAGCAGGATGGTCAGGATCGCGTCAAAGATCAGGAAACCGATGGGAACACCTTCACCACGCAGCGCAAATGCCTGGATCAGCTTGAAGATACCGTTGACCAGCATGAAGCAGCCGGCGACCATCGTGAATGCGACCATGAAGGGGATCACAGCACCGGAAGCAGCGGTAAAGAACGCGCCGAATCCGATCATGAACAGAGAAGCGATCATCGGAGCCATCGGGATAGAACCGCCTTTTCTGCCGCCGAGAAGGCTTCTGATCAAGGTGATCAAACCAACGACCAGCAGGAAAATACCGATGATCATGAAAAGCACACTGAAGAATCCTTCGCCGTTGGTCAGGATAAGGATACCTGCCACAGCCTCAAGGACACACAGGATGATGATGGGTAATAAACGTTTGAATGTAGACATAATTTCCTCCTCAAAACCTATGAGATATAATATTGATCCTCCGCCCAATGAGCGGGGTTGTTGCTGATGTAATACTAATATTCAATAAAAAGTAGACAAATTATTATCGAGGATGATTTTTGCAAGACGAGGCGAACGACGCAGGCATACTGACGTATGGCAAGGAGTTCAACGATGTATTGCGAAAATCAGACCGATAAGAATGTCAAGTTTTTATTGAAAATTAGTATAAAGCCACGTGTTGCGATAATCTTCCTCATTGCGGATGATGTGATCGTAAAATGATGTCTGCCACAGTTTCGGAATATTCCTGATCCGTTTACAATCACGTGTTGACAATGATTTAAACGTACAGACGATATCCATAATCGTAGGGCGGGGGCTTGCTCCCGCCGGAGCGTTTAATGACATGATCGCATGAATATGATTAGGCATGATCACATAATGTTCAATCACCAAATAAGGAAAACGATTCGACAGATCCAACAAATCACGCTCAACGATTTTACCGAAATCGGACAGAATCGCTTCGGCGGGAGCAAGCCCCCGCCCTACCCTGATCTTACTCAACAGGTGCTTCTTTTCATATGTACAGATCGTGATGAAATATCTTGCATTTAAGCTATAATCAAATCGTTTCAAACGAGGGTGTTTCCTCTGCGGTAACTCGCTCATTCTTCAAAATCAAATTGATCCTCGTAACGCTTTTTGAAGATGTCGAAAACCTTCTGCAGGGTCTCTTCGTCGTCGATGCCGACGTAATTCTCGGTCTCATCGTCGATGGATTCAATTTTGAGGATCATGACCTCATTCTTCTCCTCCTCACCCTCAACGGGCAGCAGGATGATATACTCATCGTGATTATACTCAACGACGTCGAGAAACTCAAAATCCTGTTCATGTCCGAGATCGTCCTCCAAGGTGATGATCTCCACCTCATACTCCTTGTTGTCAAAATCTTCGTTATTCAACATAATCTTCCTCCATAATAAACTTATATAGTTGATTGTACTATGAAACAGAAAAAAATGCAAGTATAATACGGTTATATTACGAAAAATGATAGGGGGTCGGGAAGATCAATTCCTCCTCAACAATGACGTTACAGCGAATCAGTAGGGATCAGCAACGTTTCGGGAGGAGCAAGCCCCTCCCCTACAGTTGACGTTGCAGAGGATTTGTAGGGGAGTGCCTTGGCGCTCCCGTGGCAGGGCGTTGGATAGAGAACCATATCGGTTGAGGAAACAAAGCCTTTCCGTAGGGACGAACATCGAACACGCGTGTCCTCTTCCGCATGGTAGACACGGTGTAACCCGATCTCGCGTTTTCGATAGAAGAAACGCCCGTCATACGGCGGATAGTCAATGACCTCCCTACTCAAGCAGGCAGTTGCTTCGCTTTAGAAAGGCATCACAGCCAAACGTTTCAGAAGGTGCCGCCCCCTCCCCTACACACGCAAAAGCTCCCGACGCGGAAAGCATCGGGAGCTTGTACATCAATTGATAATTCTAATTCAGAAATTATTCGTTGATAGCGATAACAGCGCCGGAACCTACGGTACGGCCACCCTCACGGATAGCGAAACGCAGACCAACTTCAATAGCGATAGGAGTGATCAGCTCAACATCCATCTCGACGTTATCGCCGGGCATGCACATCTCAGTGCCCTCGGGCAGAGAAATGGTACCGGTAACGTCAGTGGTTCTGAAATAGAACTGGGGACGATAGTTGTTGAAGAACGGAGTATGACGGCCGCCCTCGTCCTTGGTCAGTACGTAAACCTGGCCGCGGAACTTGGTGTGGGGATGAATGGTGCCGGGCTTAGCCAGAACCTGACCTCTTTCGATCTCGTTTCTCTGAACACCACGGAGCAGAACACCAACGTTATCGCCTGCCTCAGCATAGTCCAGAGTCTTTCTGAACATCTCAAGACCGGTAACAACAACCTTGCGCTTCTCGTCGGTAAGACCAACGATCTCAACTTCCTCGGAAGTACGGATCTGACCTCTCTCAACACGACCGGTAGCAACAGTACCACGACCGGTGATGGTGAAGACGTCCTCTACGGGCATCAGGAAGGGCAGGTCAGCCTTACGCTCGGGAGTCGGGATGAACTCGTCAACAGCGTCCATGAGCTCATGGATGCACTGATACTCGGGAGCGTTGGGGTCGGTAGAAGTAGAAGTAAGAGCAAGATAAGCGGAACCCTTGATGATGGGGGTATCGTCGCCCGGGAACTCGTACTCGTTCAGCAGGTCACGGATCTCCATCTCAACGAGTTCGAGCAGCTCGGGATCGTCAACCTGGTCGGTCTTGTTCATAAATACAACGATATAGGGAACGCCAACCTGACGGGAGAGCAGGATGTGCTCACGGGTCTGGGGCATAGGACCGTCTGCAGCGGAAACAACGAGGATAGCGCCGTCCATCTGAGCAGCACCGGTGATCATGTTCTTGACATAGTCAGCATGTCCGGGGCAGTCAACGTGAGCATAGTGACGCTTAGCGGTCTCGTACTCAACGTGAGCGGTGTTGATGGTGATACCACGCTCTCTCTCTTCGGGAGCCTTATCGATGTTAGCGTAATCAACGAAATCAGCGTCGCCGCCAAAGTTCAGAACCTTGGTGATAGCTGCGGTCAGAGTGGTCTTACCATGGTCAACGTGGCCGATAGTACCGATGTTTACATGCGGTTTAGTTCTGTTAAACTTTTCTCTTGCCATTGGAAAATTTCCTCCTTTAATATAGGTAGTTAAATTACCGATTATGGTTATTGTAACAATTCCGTCGAAGAATTGCAATAGCTTTTTTCAATTTTTCACAACAAATAGTGGTTTTATTTTAGGAAAACCCAATCTGTCGTGTCGATTGATGTCGGAACGGAAATCAGATTCGGACAATTCCTCATTCCTCATTCCTAATTCCTAATTAATATTAGTCCTTCTTAGCACGCTCGGACATAATTTCTTCTCCCACGTTCTTGGGAACCTCAGCGTGATGTGAGGGCTCCATGACGTAGTTGCCGCGACCCTGTGTCTTGGAACGCAGGTCGGTCGCGTAACCGAACATGTTGGAGAGCGGAACGTCTGCGACGATACGGGCAACGCCGTCGGAGATCTCCTGATCTCTTACCGCGCCGCGGCGAGCGTTGAAGTCACCGAAGACGGTACCTGCGTACTCCTCGGGAACGGTGACGCTGACCTTCATGATCGGTTCGAGCAGGACGGGATCCGCCTTCTTCATAGCCTCCTTGAACGCCATGGAACCGGCGATCTTAAACGCCATCTCAGAGGAGTCGACCTCATGATAAGAACCATCATATACTTCGCACTTGACGTCAACTACGTTGTAGCCCGCGAGTACACCGGCGAGCATAGCGCCCTGGATACCCTGATCAACAGCGGGGATGTATTCCTTCGGAATCGCACCGCCGACAACGGAGTTCACGAACTCGTAGCCCTTACCGGGGTTGGGAGAGATACGCAACTTAACGTGACCGTACTGACCCTTACCACCCGACTGACGAGCGTACTTCTGGTCAACGTCCGCCTCGCGACGGATCGTCTCTTTATAAGCAACCTGGGGCTTACCGATGTTCGCCTCGACCTTGAACTCACGCAGCAGTCTGTCTACGATGATCTCGAGGTGAAGCTCACCCATACCGGCGATGATGGTCTGACCGGTCTCTTCATCGGTGTAAGCCTTGAAGGTGGGGTCTTCCTCAGCGAGCTTTGCGAGAGCGATACCCATCTTCTCCTGGCCTGCCTTAGTCTTAGGTTCGATCGCAACCTTGATAACCGGCTCCGGGAACTCCATGGACTCGAGGATAACAGGATGATCCTCGTCACACAGGGTATCACCGGTGGTGGTGTTCTTCAGACCGACAGCGGCGGCGATATCACCCGCGTAGCAAACGTCGATGTCCTTACGGTCATTCGCGTGCATCTGCAGGATACGGCCGATACGCTCGTTCTTACCCTTGGTGGAGTTGAAAACGGACGTACCCTTCTCTACCTTACCGGAATAAACACGGAAGAAGCAGAGCTTACCGACATAGGGGTCTGTCGCGATCTTGAACGCGAGAGCGGAGAACGGCTCATCGTCGCTTGCGTGACGGTCAACCTCTTCGCCTGTGTTGACATCCTCGCCCTTGATAGCGGGGATATCGGTGGGAGCGGGCATGTAATCAACGATCGCGTCGAGCAGCTTCTGTACGCCCTTGTTACGGTAGGAAGTACCGCAGCATACGGGAACCATTTCATTCGCGATGGTCGCCTTACGGATCGCAGCCTTGATCTCGTCGATCGTCAGCTCCTCGCCCGCAAAATATTTTTCCATGAGCTCGTCGCTTGTCTCAGCAACGGACTCGATCAGAGCGTCATGATACTCCTGCGCCTTGTCCTTCATGTCATCGGGGATCGGGATGGTCTCGCGCTTCTCGCCGTTAGGACCGGAGTAGGTCTCGGCGGTCATCTCAACCAGGTCGATGATACCGGTGAAGGTATCCTCAAAGCCGATGGGCAGCTGGATCGGAACAGCGTTACATTTGAGTCTGTCCTTCATCATCTGCAGAACATGGTAGAAGTCCGCGCCCGTGATGTCCATCTTGTTGACGTAGACCATGCGGGGAACATGATAGTTATCCGCCTGGCGCCAAACAGTCTCGGACTGGGGCTCGACGCCGCCCTTCGCGCACAGAACGGTTACGGAACCGTCGAGTACACGCAGAGAACGCTCGACCTCAACGGTGAAGTCAACGTGTCCGGGGGTGTCGATGATATTGATACGGTTATCCTTCCAGAAACAGGTGGTAGCAGCGGAGGTGATGGTGATACCTCTCTCCTTCTCCTGATCCATCCAGTCCATGGTGGAGGCGCCGTCATGCGTCTCACCGATTTTGTGGTTGATACCTGTATAGTAAAGGATACGCTCCGTAGTCGTGGTTTTACCGGCATCGATATGAGCCATGATGCCGATATTTCTTGTCATTTCAAGTGATACCTGCCTGGGCATAATATCCTCCTTAGTGCGTATGTGTGATGAACTCACACCTTCATCTTAAAATCATATACCTCAACCCGCTGTACGCGAGTATAAGCTGTAGGACGAGGACACGTGTGTCGATCTCGTCCGCGGACGACCATGGTCGTCCCTACGCAGCGTTCCTATTACCAAGAATAGTGAGCGAACGCCTTGTTAGCCTCAGCCATCTTATGGGTATCCTCACGCTTCTTGAACGCGCCGCCGGCGCCGTTTACTGCGTCAAGGATCTCACCGGCGAGTCTCTCCTTCATGGTTCTCTCGGAACGAGCTCTGGAGTAGGTGGTGATCCAACGAAGGCCGAGAGTCTGCTTTCTGGCTTCTCTGACCTTGATCGGTACCTGGTAGGTAGCACCGCCGACACGGCGAGCCTTGACCTCCAGCTCAGGCATACAGTTGTCCATAGCCTGCTCAAAAACCTCGAGAGCGTCCTTACCGGTCTTATCAGCGATAATATCAAATGCACCGTAAACGATCTTCTGGGCTACACCCTTCTTGCCGTCGAGCATGATATTGTTGATCAGACGGGTAACGAGCTTGGAGTTATAAACCGGATCCGGCAAAACATCACGTTTTGCGATCTGACCTCTTCTGGGCATCTTTACTTCCCTCCTTCACAATAATTGAGAAATCATTGGTACTCGAAAGTGACAAACTCCCGTAATGCACAGAGGTCAGGGGCACCTATGCCCGTTTTTCTATCATAAATCCTCTGTTACAATACAGAAAAAAGAAATCTAAGTTTCTTTAAGAGCGTGTCAATTCCTTACTTTTTCTTCGGACGCTTAGCGCCGTACTTTGATCTGGCCTGCATACGACCGGTGACACCCTGAGTATCCAGCGTACCGCGGATGATGTGGTAACGTACACCAGGTAAGTCCTTAACACGACCGCCGCGAATCAGAACAACGGAGTGCTCCTGCAGATTGTGGCCGACGCCCGGGATATAGGAACTGACTTCGATACCGTTAGAAAGACGTACTCTCGCGATCTTACGAAGAGCGGAGTTAGGCTTCTTAGGAGTCGCAGTCTTGACAGCGGTGCAAACACCGCGCTTCTGAGGAGAAGTCTGATCGATCGCGCGATTCTTCTGAGAGTTCCAGCCCTTCAAGAGTGCGGGAGCCTTCGCCTTCTTCTCGGATACCTGTCTGCCCTTGCGGACTAACTGATTAAAGGTTGGCATGTTTTTCCTCCTTTCAAAGAATAATAAAGAATTGAGCTGTAACGCGAAAGCATGCGTTACGTTTATGAAAAACATCTTATCGGTCGGATCATTCGGAACATGCCCTCATGACGCCAATTCGACAAAATGTTTAACACACTAAAGCAGTGATGGTCAAAACACACGAAAAGCCCCGATAAAATCTATCCTTTTCACACATTTTGACGGTAGAATACCGCGATGAGGACGCAGTCTTCCACAATTACGTATCATACCATAAAAAGGGTCGATTTGTCAATCTTTTTTTACGGAGATGATCAATGGCCATCCCTACGGAAGCAGGCATATGCTCCTCGTATTAATGTCATCTTAACATACGTTTCGGGAGGAGCAAGCTCCTCCCCTACAAGAGACGTTGCAGTGAAATTGTAGGGGAGCGGCTTTGAGGAGTTGTCCAAATCTGTGATTTGGCTAACAACTCCCATGCAACAGCGCTCCAAGAGCAGACACGCGTGTCTGCGATTGGCTAAGCGCCACTGTGCTGCTCCCGCGGCAGGGCGTTGGTCACAATACAATAGTTGTAAAGGAAATGTGCGTTTTGTAGGGTACGGCGCTTGTCGACGTACCGCGTGGCAGGATCGTTTGTACCCTATCCGACGTTTTCGATCAATGAAGCGCCCGTCATGCTCGGATGACCAATGGTCATCCCTACGGAAGCAGGTATTTGCTCCGCGTATTAATGTCATCTTAACATACGTTTCGGGAGGAGCAAGCTCCTCCCCTACAATATACGTTTCGTTTGCTTCGCGTTTGCACGTCATTGCAACCAAACGTGCGGTACGTCGAACACGCGTGTTCAAGCGCCGTACCCTGCAACACTCTGTAACGCCCTGCCGCGGGGCGTCGAGGCGCCGACCCCTACAAAGCGCATATCTTCTCGACCGACGCTCCATATGATCCAACGCCCTGCCGCGGGAGGAGCAAGCCCCTCCCCTACATTATACGTTTCGTTTGCTTCGCGTTTGCACGTCATTGCAACCAAACGTGCGGTACATCGAACACGCGTGTTCAAGCGCCGTACCCTACAACACTCTGTAACGCCCTGCCGCGGGTCGTCGAGGCGCCGTACCCTACAGCACTCTGTAACGCCCTGCCGCGGGTCGTCGAGGCGCCGACCCCTACAAAGCGCACATCTCCTCGACCGACGCTCCTTATG
>CAMJMQ010000005.1 GCA_946407065.1 uncultured Clostridia bacterium
ATCGGTATCTGCACAGATGTGTTGTGATGACGACGATGACGCGTCACTTGTCATTTTGTGACGCGTGCGTCCGCGTCAGTCGTTGTCCTGATAATTTGATGTTGACAAAAATAGAATCATGTGATATGATTAGACGAGCTAAAGGCTATGACGAAGAGGGCGCGGTTCTCTCATCATTCAGAGAAAGAGCGGTTGGTGCAAGCTCCTATGATGGTTTCCGTGTTTGTAGCTTCTGAGCCGGGGAGAAGAAAGCGCTGTGCGTGATTAGACCTCCTCCGTGATGACTGCGTGAATGTCTGGGGGTTAGCATATCAATTGTCATTCCCTTTTGATCGGCTGAGATTGCCACGTCGGCGGTTTTGCCGCCTCCTCGCAATGACGATTGAGAAATACAGACCCTGAGAGTGGCAGTGCTGAGATATCAGCCTGCAATTTGAGTGGTACCGCGGGTGTTATGCGCTCGTCTCAAAGTGATGACTTTGGGATGAGCGCTATATTTTTGGTGAACGGTGAACGGTGAATGGTGAAGGTATCTCGCTTCGCTCAATCAATTCTATTAGGAATCAAAAACGCGAAGCGTTTCCCACAACCGTTAACCATTAACCGTTAACCGTTAACTGACCCACTCCGGTTCCGAAAACATGAATGAGGTGTGTTATGGATTACAACACGACAGCTTTGGACACAAAAATTAAAGAAATGGCGACCCGAATTCGCGAGCTGCGCGAACTTGAGGGAAAGACCATCGCCGAGATGGCGGCGTTCACCGACGTCACCGAAGAGGAGTACATCGCGTGTGAGTCGGGCGAGCAGGATCTGAACTTCGCGTTCATCTACCGCGTCTCTCAGGCGCTGAACGTCAATGTCACCGAGATCATTGAGGGTATCTCCCCGAACCTGAAATCCTATACCGTGACCCGCCGCGGACTCGGTCAAAAGGTCTCTCAGGCGCACGGCATGACCTATTATAACCTCGCTTACGCGTTCCAGAACCGTATCGCGGAGCCGCTCTATGTCAAGAGTAAATACAACCCCGAGGCGCAGAGTAAGCCCATGGAGCTGACCACCCATGACGGTCAGGAGATCGACATCGTCATCGAGGGACAGCTGATGGTACAGGTCGGTGATCATAAGGAGATCCTCGGCCCCGGCGACACCATCTACTTCGATTCCAACACCCCTCACGGCGAGATGGCAGTCGGCGAGCAGGATTGTATCTTCTACGCGATCGTCCTCAACCCCAAGGGTGAGCCGATCCCCGAGCTGACCTCCACCAAGGCGATCGCCGCCGCGAAGGTGGAGAATACCGATACCAAGGAGCGTGTCTGGAAGAAGTTCGTCGACTACGAGGTTAACGAGAACGGTACGCCTACCAAGGTCACCTTCAAGAATGAGGACAAGTTCAACTTCGGCTTCGACGTGATCGACGCCATTTCCTATAAAGATCCCGATAAGCTCGCGATGATCCATGTCGCGAACGACAAAACGGAGCACCGCTTCACCTTTACCGATATCCGCCACGCGTCCTGCCAGTGCGCGAACTATTTCAAGAGCTTAGGCATCCGCAAGGGCGACCGCGTCATGCTGATCCTCAAACGTCATTACCAGTTCTGGTTCGCGATCATCGGTCTGCATAAGCTCGGCGCGATCGCGATCCCCGCGACCAACCAGCTCCAGGCGCACGACCTTGAATACCGCTTCAAGGCGGCGGGCGTTTCCGCCATTGTCTGCACCGGCGACGGCTATTCCGCCGCGGAGGTCGAGAAGGCGATGGAGAATTATCCACAGTTAAAGCGCATCATGGTCAACGGTGTGCGCGAGGGCTGGCGCAACTTTGACGAAGAATACAAGCTGTTCTCCTCTCATTTTGAGCGCAAGGAGAGCACTCCCTGCGGCGACGACATCATGCTGATGTACTTTACCTCGGGTACCTCCGGTTACCCGAAGATCGCCGCGCATAGCTACAAATTAGCGCTCGGTCACTTTATGACCGCGCATTTCTGGCACAACGTCGACCCCGACGGCCTGCACTTCACCATCTCCGACACCGGTTGGGCAAAGGCGGCATGGGGCAAGCTCTACGGACAGTGGCTGTGTGAAGCGCCGATGTTCGTCTATGACTTCGACCGCTTCCACGCCGACGATATCCTGCCGATGTTCGCCAAATATCACATCACCACCTTCTGCGCGCCGCCTACCATGCTGCGCATGATGATCAAGGAGGACATCAGCAAATACGATTTCTCCTCCGTCAAGCGTATGACCACCGCGGGCGAGGCGCTCAATCCCGAGGTCTACAACCAGTTTGAGAAGCTCACGGGCTTACAGATCATGGAAGGCTTCGGTCAGACCGAGACCGCCGTTATCATCTGCAACATGATCGGCGCGCCGCATAAGATCGGCTCGATGGGCAAGCCCTCTCCGATCTATGACATCCACCTGCTCGACAAGGACGGCAATGACGTGCCCGACGGTGAGCCCGGTGAGATCTGTATCAATATTTCCGAGAAAATGCCCTGCGGTCTGGCGATGTACTACTACAACGACGTCGATTCCACCCGCAAGAATTGGCGCAACGGCTACTATCACACCGGCGACCTCGCGTGGCGTGATGAGGATGGCTTCTTCTGGTATGTCGGTCGCGCGGATGACGTTATCAAGAGTTCCGGCTACCGTATCGGACCGTTCGAGATCGAGAGCGTCATCATGGAGCTGCCGTATGTTCTCGAATGCGGCGTATCTCCCGCGCCCGATCCCGTAAGAGGTCAGGTCGTCAAGGCGTCCATCGTACTCGTCAAGGGTACCGAGGGCACCGAGGAGCTGAAGAAGGAGATCCAGGACTACGTCAAGACCCATACCGCTCCGTATAAATATCCGCGTATCGTCGTCTTTAAGGACAGCCTGCCCAAGACGACCAGCGGTAAGATTCAGAGAAACCTGCTATAATACTGAAAACTGAATATTGAAAACTTAAAACTGAACAATGAATGGCGGGACACCCGCACCCGATTTTGATATAGAATCCAAAACGCGTCAGCGTTTCCCGCTATTATTCATTTTTCAATCTTCAGTTTTCAGTTTTCAATTCTAATATCAAAGGTTTGTATCATAATGAACTACAAAAGATTAACAATTTTATGCGGTCACTACGGATCGGGAAAGACCAATATCGCGGTCAATATGGCGTTCGACCTCGCTTCTCAGCGGGATCATGTCGCGATCGCCGACCTCGATATCGTCAATCCCTATTTCCGCAGTAAGGACAGCGAGGATGAATTCAAGGAGAAGGGCATCCGCCTGATCTGCTCCGATTTCGCGTCCTCCAACGTGGATCTGCCCTCTATGCCCGCCGACCTGTATTCGATCACTGATGACAAGACGATGAGCGTGATCATGGATATCGGCGGCGACGATAGGGGAGCCTACGCGCTCGGCAGACTGCGCGACGCGATCCGCATTGAGAATGATTATGAAATGCTGATGGTCGTCAACAAGTTCCGCCCCCTGACGCCCGACGCGGAGTCCACCATCGAGGTCATGCGCGAGATCGAAGCGGCGTGCGGTATCCCGTTCACCGGCATCATCAACAATTCGAACTTAGCGGTTGAGACATCCGCGGATGATGTTCTTTCCTCTGTGAAGTACGCGGAGGAAGTCGCAAGCCTCGCGAACCTGCCGCTGGTGCTCACCACCGTTGAGGATCATCTTTATGATGATCTCAAGGATAAAATCAGCCCATTATTCCGCTTGAAGCTGCAAAAGAAGCCGATATGATACCGATTGCGACTGAGAGAAAGCAGTTTATGTTTGACCTCAAGATTTCAGTATTGGGTAACGCTCTGTAGGGTACGGCGCTTGTCGACGTACCGAAACAGCCGATAGATGTATCTGTCGAATAAACATGATCGATCTGAAACCTTCTGCCGTGCGGTACGTCATAAATGCCGTACCCTACAACAGAATCATCATCTTTCCTGTTGCTGTTGATGTTATCTATTAGGTTCTTGTTATTCAAGCGAAATAACCATACATAATAATTATTTATTATAAAGAAGGGAAAATGTATATGGCAAAACTAACATTCAAGACCGACAACTGTAAGGGTTGTGCGCTGTGTGTGGATGCTTGTCCCAAAGGGATCTTGCAGATCGCCACAGACAAAATCAACAAGAAGGGTCATCATCCCGTAGAGTGCACCGATATGGACGCCTGTATCGGCTGCGCGTCCTGCTACATGATGTGCCCCGATTGTATTATCAAGGTAGAAAGGTGATGAAAAACAATGGCAGATAAGATTTTGATGAAAGGTAACGAAGCGATCGCTGCTGCCGCTATCAAGGCGGGCTGTCTGCATTACTTCGGTTACCCGATCACCCCTCAGACCGAGATAGCTGCCTATATGGCGAAGGTCATGCCCAAGGTCGGCGGTACCTTCCTGCAGGCAGAGTCCGAGATTGCCGCGATCAACATGGTATACGGCGTGGCGTCCGCGGGCAAACGCGTCATGACTTCTTCTTCCTCTCCCGGCGTATCGCTGAAGGGTGAAGGTTTATCCTACTTAGCAGGCTCCGACCTGCCCTCGCTGATCGTTAATGTACAGCGCGGCGGTCCGGGTCTCGGCGGCATCCAGCCCTCCCA
This sequence comes from uncultured Clostridia bacterium, assembly GCA_946407065.1. GTDB lineage: Bacteria > Bacillota > Clostridia > Oscillospirales > Acutalibacteraceae > Ruminococcoides. The sequence continues at coordinate 4,639 of CAMJMQ010000005.1, forward strand.
GTCCGACTACTTCCAGTCCACCCGCGGCGGCGGTCACGGCGACTATCACATGATCGTCCTCGCTCCCGCTTCCGTACAGGAGATGGCGGAGCTGACCGTCAAGGGCTTTGAGCTGGCGGATACCTACCGCATGACCGCCATGATCCTCGCCGACGGTACCATGGGTCAGATGATGGAGCCTGTTTCCATCGACGACCTCGAGATCAAGCCCGCTCCCGAAAAGCCGTGGGCGACCACCGGCACCAAGATGGAGCGTGAGCATAATATCGTCAACTCCCTCTCTCTGGTTCCCGAGGAACTCGAGGAGCTCAATTTCAAGCGTTATGACCGCTATAAGGTCATCGAAGAGAACGAGACCATGTATGAGGAATACAAGGTCGATGACGCCGACATCGTGATCGCGGCGTTCGGCATCGCGGCTCGTGTAAGTAAGAACGCGGTCGATGAAGCGCGCAAGCTCGGCATCAAGGTCGGACTGATCCGTCCGATCACCCTGTGGCCGTTCCCGAAGGCTCCCTTCAAGAAGGCTGCCGAGCACGCAAAGGCATTCATCTCGGTCGAGCTGAACATGGGTCAGATGATCGAGGACGTACAGCTCGCCACCGAGAGTAAGTGCCCCGTGACCCTGTGCAACCGCGCCGGCGGTATGATCCCCGATCCCGAGCAGGTGCTCAATGCGATCAAAGAAGTAAACGGAGGTATCAAGTAATGGCTGTATTTGAGAAACCGCATGCACTCATTGATGTGCCGCTGCATTACTGCCCCGGCTGTACCCACGGTATCGTACACCGTCTGGTAGCCGAGGTCATCGACGAGCTGGGCATCGAGGGCAAGACCATCGGTATCGCCCCTGTAGGATGCTCCGTTATGGCTTATAACTATTTCAATTGTGATATGATCGAGGCGGCTCACGGCCGTGCTCCGGCTGTCGCTACCGGCGTCAAGCGTGCCGATCCCGAGAACAACATCGTCTTTACCTATCAGGGTGACGGCGACCTCGCATCCATCGGTATGGCTGAGACCGTTCACGCGGCGGCTCGTAACGAGAACATCACCGTTATCTTTATCAACAACGCGATCTACGGCATGACCGGCGGTCAGATGGCGCCGACTTCTCTGGTCGGTCAGGTCACCCAGACCTCTCCCTACGGCCGTGACCCCAAGGCTTGCGGTTATCCGATCAAGGTTTGCGAGATGCTCAGTGAGCTGGTCGGCCCCGAGTACCTCGAGCGCGTTACCGTCAACAACGTCAAGAACGTCAGAAACGCGAAGAAGGCGATCAAAAAGGCGTTCCAGAACCAGATCGACGGCAAGGGCTTCTCTCTTGTCGAGGTCGTATCCTCCTGCCCGACCAACTGGGGCATGACCCCCAAGCAGGCGTTGGAGTGGATCGAGAGCGATATGCTGCCTTACTACCCCTTGGGCGTTTATAAGGATCGCTCCGCAGAAGAGAAGGAGGCAGAATAATGAGCGCTAAAAATATGTTATTCTCCGGTTTCGGCGGTCAGGGTATCCTCTTCGCCGGCAAATTCATTGCCTACAAGGGCCTGATCGAGGAAAAGCAGGTGTCCTGGCTTCCGTCCTACGGTCCCGAGATGCGCGGCGGTACAGCGTCCTGCTCCGTCATCGTGTCCGATACCCCTGTCGGCTCTCCGATCGTATCGAATCCCGACATCCTCGTCGCCATGAACCTGCCCTCTCTCGACAGATTCGAGGATAAGGTCGTACCCGGCGGCATGATCTTCGCGGATTCCACCCTGATCGAGCGCAAGGTTGAGCGTGACGATGTCAAAGTATTTTACATCCCCGCGACCCGCATGGCTTCTGATGAGAAGCTCGGCAACCTCGCCAACATGATCATCGTCGGCAAGCTCCTCAAGGAGACCGGCGACTATACCGAAGACGGCATCCGTGCCGCTCTTGACAAGGTCATTTCCGCAAAGCGCGCCAACATGAAGGACGTCAACTTCAAGGCGATCCAAATGGGCGCGGAGTTTGAAGGATAAGAAGAAAGGCCCCCTTTCCTAAGGTGCCCCCGTTGGGGGAATATCCGAAGGACAAGGGGGGGGAGCTGCTTCCGGCGAGGAGGCTGTCACCGTAAGGTGGCTGGGGGTTGCTATCGGGTTATTGTTGTGAATAGTTATTTGCAACCCTCCGCCGCTTTGCGGCACCTCCCTTAGGAAAGGGAGGCTATGATGTATGCTATTTTAGATTAGGAGGAATGTTATTATGGATATCAAAGTTACATTAAACCCGAATCCGAAGGCGAAGCCTACCGATTCTTCCGCACTCGGTTTCGGTAAGATTTTTACCGACCACATGTTCTGCTGGAGCTGGAACAGCGAAAAGGGCTGGCACAATCCCCGTATCGTGCCGTTTGAGAACCTCTCCATCCATCCCGCTTCCACTGTTCTGCACTACGGTTCCGAGATTTTTGAGGGCTTGAAGGCATATCGCCGTGCCGACGGCAAGGTACAGCTGTTCAGACCCATCGAGAACATCCGCCGTATGAACAATTCCGCAGAGCGCCTCTGCCTGCCCCAGATGCCCGAGGAGGACTTCATGCAGGCATTGGTCGAATTCGTCCGCTTGGAGCAGGATTGGACGCCCTCCGATAAGGGCACCTCTCTGTACCTGCGCCCGTTCATGTTCGGTAACGACGAGAGCCTCGGCGTTCACGCTGTGCATAACGCGGAGTTCATCATCATCGCTTCTCCTGTCGGCTCCTACTACAAGGAGGGTCTCAACCCCGTCAAGATCATGATCGAGGATAAGGACGTCCGCGCGGTACGCGGCGGTACAGGCTACGCGAAGTGCGGCGGCAACTACGCGGCTTCCAACCGCGCAGGCGAGCGCGCTGAGCAGCAGGGCTATTCTCAGGTGCTGTGGCTCGACGGCGTTGAGCGCAAGTACATCGAGGAAGTCGGCGCGATGAACGTCATGTTCAAGATCAATGGTGAGATTGTCACTCCCAAGCTGACCGGTTCTATCCTGCCCGGTATCACCAGAAAATCTTGCATCGAGTTCCTCAAGAGCGAGGGCCTCGAGGTCTCCGAGCGTCTGCTCTCCGTTGAGGAGCTGGCTCAGGCGATGACCGACGGCACTCTGGAAGAAGCATGGGGCTGCGGTACCGCGGCTGTTATCTCTCCGATCGGCGAGCTGTGCTACAAGAATCACAAGTACATTATCAACAACAACGAGATCGGCAAGCTCTCTCAGCACCTCTATGATTCCATCACCGGCATCCAGTGGGGTGAGGTAGAGGACAAGTTCGGCTGGACAGTCGAGATCTGATTGCGTTTGATGATTGTTGTGAGAAAAGACGTTTGCGTCTAATCTTAACGAAATAGTAACCGACAACGGCAGGGGAGACCCTGCCGTTTTTGTGTGGAGGAATACAGTAGGGCGGGGGACTTGGTGCTCCCGCGGCAGGGGCGTTGGTCAAAGCGCAGCATTTGTTAAGGAGATGTGCGTTTTGTAGGGTACGGCGCTTGTCGACGTACCGCGGCAGGGCATTGGTCAAACCGTAACGTCTGTTGAGGAGATGGGCGTTCCGTAGGGATGGTCATTGACCATCCGCATGGCAGAAAGCGCTATTATCCTATCTATCCATTTTCGATAAAGGTGACGCCCGTCATTCTCGGACGAGCAATGTGATCTCCCCTAAGGGGAGGTGTCGCAAAGCGACAGAGGGGTGCCGTCTCCGGCTGAGGAACGTCCCTACGGTAAGATGGATGATCTCTGAATAGTAAATCTGTCAAAAACACCATATTTTTTGCGACCGAAAACATCCCGATTGTGATATAAAACAAAACGATGTTTTCACGCACTAAAGCGCTTGACAATTCTTTGACATTGTGCTATATTACTAAAAGTTGAATAACCCCATAAATGCGTTGATGAAATTATCGCTTTTACAGAACGTCTTTTCAGAGAGTTATCGGTCGGTGAAAGATAACAGGACAGCAGGAGCGAGTCTCATTTCGGAGCAGAGTCGGTGAACACACGCGTGTGTCGCAAGTAACCGGCTACGGATTGTCCCGTTATCATGGCAGAGGGCTTGTCAGAGCCTTAGAGTGACCGTAGTATTACGGTAAGCAGGGTGGTACCGCGAAGTAACTTCGTCCCTGAGGTCAATGACCTCGGGGACTTTATTATTGAAAACTTAAAACTGAAAAATGAATAATGAATAATTGCGGGAGGGCGCTGCCCTCACCCGATTTCTGTATCGTTCAGTATCGTTATTCAGAAAAGAGGAATTGTTATGAATCACATCAAGATTGCAGACACAACCTTATCCGATGAAAAATCGACCTTATCATTCAAGCAAAAGCTCGAGATCGCGCGCAAGCTGGAGCGACTGGGCGTCGACGCTGTAGAGCTTCCCGAGGTCGGCACCGCCAAAGCCGACAGCCTGTTGGTTCGCACAGCGGCTTCCTTTGTCAAGGGTAGTGTCTTGTCCGTCGCGGCAGCGTCATCACCCGACGCGATCGATCGTGCGGCTGACGCGCTGTCTACCGCGGCGCGTCCGCGTATCCGTGTTGAGCTGCCCATGACAGCGTCCATCATGGAATACACCCTGCACATCAAACAGCCCAAGATGTGCGCTTATGTGAAGAAGATGGTCGAAAAGGCAAAATCCGTCTGCGATGACGTCGAGTTTACCGCTGTTGACGCGACCCGCGCCGAAGAAGCGTTCCTCGAAGAAGCGGTCAAGTCCGCAGTCGATGCCGGCGCGACAAAGGTCACCCTGTGTGATGACGCGGCGATCCTGCTGCCCGATGACTTTGCAGCGTTTGTGATCCGCGTGACCGAGGGCTTGGATGTGCCTGTCGGCGTGAAATGCAATAATAAAAACGGCGTCGCCACCGCCGCGGCAATCTTAGCAGTCAAGAACGGCGCTGCCTGCGTCAAGACTTCCATCGGCGGTGAGGCGACACCTTTGCGCGAGTTTGGTTCGCTGATCAAGGATATTCGCGAGAACTACGGTATTGCTGCCGATATCCGTACCACCGAGCTGCTCCGCACCATCGACCAGATCGAGTGGATCATCAGCGGCAAGACGCGTACCGTCGTGACCCGCGAGATCACCGATGACGGCATCCGTCTGTCGCTCAACGATACCGTCGATACCGTCCGTGAGAATATCGAGAAGATCGGCTACGACCTCTCCGATGAGGACGTCAAGAAGGTCTATGAGGAGTTCCGCCGTATCGCGCGCAAGAAGAGCGTCGGTATCAAGGAGCTCGACGCGATCGTCGCTTCTGCCGCGTTGCAGGTGCCCGAGACCTACACCCTTGAGAATTACGTCATCAACAGCGGCAACCGTATCAGCTCCTCCGCCCAGATCGCGCTGAACCGCGAGGGCAGGACGGTACAGGGAATCGCCATCGGTGACGGCCCCATCGACGCGGCGTTCCATGCGATCGAGCAGATCATCGGCAGACGCTTTGAGCTGGATGATTTCTCCATCCAGACCGTCACCCAGGAGAAAGAAGCCATGGGTAACGCACTGGTTCGTCTGCGTGTCGCGGGACGCATTTATTCCGGTACCGGTCTTTCCACCGATATCATCGGCGCGTCCATCCGTGCGTATATCAACGCTGTCAACAAGATCGTCTACGAAGAGGAGTAATAAATAGGCTCCCTTTTCTAAGGGAGCTGTCACCGTAAGGTGACTGAGGGTTGTCAAAGTATCTCACATAGTTACTGTTGGTTTTGATTTAGTGCAACCCTCCGCCGCTTTGCGGCACCTCCCTTAGGAAAGGGAGGCTAATTATGACGAAAGGTATGTGATTACCAATGAAATTTTCCTTTTCCACAAAAGGCTGGCATGATATTTCTTTTGAAGAATTTTGCTCAGCCGCCGAGTATTTCAAATTCGAGGGCATCGAGCCTCATAATATCGATAACGCCGCGTTCTCTGAGAAGAGCGGCGTATTTCAGGATTATTCCGCCGCGGCGACGCTGCGCATGCTTTATGACCGAAACCTGAGCCTGCCGTGTATCGACGTGATCAACGATATCGCGGACGAGGCGCAATATGACGCGGCGATCGCGGAGATCGAACGCTGTATGCGGATCGCCGCCAATCTGCGCATCCCAAACATCCGTCTGCGTGCGGAATCACATGAGGATGTTGACAAGGCGGTCAAGAACGCAAAGCACCTGATCGAGACCATCCTGCCCGACGCGGAGAAGGATAAGATCTCGCTTTTGATCGAGACCCGCGGATTGTATGCGGATACCGCGCTTCTGCGTGATACGCTCGAATATTTCGCGTCCGATTATGTCGCGGCGCTGTGGAATATGTCCGCCGCCTACTTCACCGTAGGGGAGAGTCCCGCCAAGATCATCTCTAATCTCGGCGCGTATGTCCGCCACGTTCACCTCAATGATGCCGTCAAGACTGACGACGGCATCGAATACCGCTTGGTAGGCGAGGGCGATCTGCCCATCACCGAAACCATGAAGGCGCTGCGCTCCGTTAACTATGACGGCTTTATCTCGCTGGTATGGGATCCCACCTGGGAGCCCGATCTGGACGACATGGATATCATCTTCGCCCAGTTTATCAGCTATATGAAGCAGTTTGCCGACACTTCCAAGAACGAAAGTGCGCTGTACTGGAACAACCGTCACACCGGTAAATTTGTCTGGAAGAAGGAGACGCTGATCGACGCAACCTTTTCCGATGTGCTTGACCGCATGGTCGAGGAGTTCCCCGATCAGCTCGCGTTCAAATATACCTCTCTCGACTATACGCGCACCTATACCGAGTTCCGTGACGACGTCGATGAATTCGCCCGCGTGCTGATCTCACTGGGCGTTAAGGCGGGCTCTCATGTCGCGGTATGGGCATCTAACGTACCGCAGTGGTACATCGCTTTCTGGGCGACCGTCAAGCTCGGCGCGGTGCTGGTCACCGTCAACACCGCCTATAAGATCCACGAGGCGGAGTATCTCTTGAAGCAGAGCGATACCCATACGCTGATCATCACCGAGGGCGCCAAGGATACCAGCTATGGCGAGATCGTCGCGCGTCTGTGTCCCGAGCTTGAGAACGTCAAGGAGGGTGAACAGCTCCACGCTAAGCGCCTGCCGTTCCTCAGAAACGTCATCACCGTCGGCTTTGAGCAGAAGGGTTGTCTGACCTGGGAAAAGGCGATGGGATATGCCGCCAAAACGCCGAAGAGCGAGGTCTATCGCATGGCGGCGCAGGTGGATAAGGACGATGTATGCAATATGCAGTACACCTCGGGTACCACCGGCTTCCCCAAGGGTGTTATGCTGACCCACTACAATATCGTCAACAACGGTAAGAATATCGGCGACCGCATGGATCTGTCCACTGCCGACCGCATGATGATCCAGGTGCCCATGTTCCACTGCTTCGGTATGGTACTGGCGATGACCGCCTCCATGACCCACGGCGCTACCGTCCTGCCCCTGCCGTATTTTAGCCCCAAGCCCGCTCTCGCGTGCATCAACAACGAGCATATCACCGCCTTCCACGGCGTTCCCACGATGTTCATCTCCCTGTTGGAGCATCCTGATTTCCCGAATACCGACTTCTCCTATATGCGCACGGGCATCATGGCGGGCTCCCCCTGTCCGATCGATAAGATGCGCGAGGTCGTCGATAAGATGCACATGACCGAGATCACCATCGTTTACGGTCAGACCGAGGCTTCTCCGGGCTGTACCATGAGCTCGACCGAGGACAGCATCGAGGTGCGCGTCAACACCGTCGGCAAGGAGTTGCCCGAGATCGAGTGTAAGATCGTTGATCCCGAGACAGGGGAGGAGTGCCCTCCGAACGTCAACGGTGAGTTCCTCGCGCGCGGTTATAATATCATGAAGGGCTATTATAAGATGCCCAAGGAGACTGCCGAGGCCATCGACAAGGACGGCTGGCTCCATACCGGCGATCTTGCCTGCAAGACCGAGGACGGTTACTATAAGATCACCGGCAGATTAAAAGATATGATCATCCGCGGCGGTGAGAATATCTATCCTAAAGAGATCGAGGAATTCATCTATACCAATCCCAAGGTCTCCGATGTACAGGTCATTGGCGTTCCCGATGAAAACTACGGCGAGGAGATCATGGCATGCATCATCCTCAAGGAGGGTGAGACTATGACCGAGCAGGAGATGAAGGATTATATCGCCGCAAATATGGCGCGTCATAAGGTGCCGCGTTACATCGACTTTGTCGACAGCTTCCCGATGAATGCAGCGGGTAAGATCCTCAAGTACAAGATGCGTGAGGACGCGGTCGAGAAGCTCGGTCTGCATAAAGCGAACAGCGTGGTGACGGCATGAGAAACGAATTTACGATCATCGACTCCCACTGCCATATCTATCCCGAGAAGATCGCCGCCAAGGCGGTCGCGGGTACCGATACCTTTTATGATACCGTCGCCAAGTGTGACGGGACTGCGTCAAGCCTGATGCGGATCAACCAAGAGGTCGGTATCGATCACGCGCTGGTGCAGTCCGTCGCGACCACTCCCAAGCAGGTGCAGTCGATCAACCATTTTATCGCTGAGACGGTCAAAAGCGCCGACGGCAAGCTCACGGGTCTGGGCACGCTCCATCCCGACAGCGAGGATCAGCGCGCGGATGTACAGCACTTAGTAGATTTAGGGCTCAAAGGCGTTAAGCTCCATCCCGATATCCAGCAGTTCAAGATTGATGACTATCGCTGCTTGAAGATCTATGAGCTGTGTGAGGAATTCGGTTTGCCGATCCTCATGCACACGGGAGACAAGCGCTATGACTACTCCAACACCAATCGCCTGATCCCGATTTTGGAGACCTACACCAACCTGACCATCATCGGCGCGCATATGGGTGGATGGTCGTTGTGGGAAGAAGCGAGCTTGGCGCTTGCGGGCACGCCGAATCTCTATGTCGACTGTTCCTCCACGATGGCATGGGTACCGCTCGACAAAACGGCAGAGATCATCCGTCGTTACGGAGCGGATAGGGTGTTGTTCGGCACGGACTACCCGATGTGGCATCCGAAGGACGAGTTGGAGATGTTCTTCAACCTCGGACTTTCCGATGATGAGATGAAGCTGATCCTCAGCGAGAACGTCAAGAGAGTTTACGGTTTAACAATATAATTCTAAATTAGAATATAAAATGAAGTCAGCCGCTGCGGAATCTACCGCGGCGGCTGATTTATATGGGAAAGGAAGGTGGCACCCATAGGGTGACGGATGAATTGTATTGATTGTTCGAACGGGACATTTGTGGCGCGAGAGGCATGTGTTATAATGGTGATGGAGTGTGGTTCCTTTTTTCCTTATATTCAATCAATGACAAGAATTCTTTTTGATCTTGTGCCGCGCATAATTGAGCGGTAAAGGCGGGATCGGACAACAGCTTTTGCAGTTGTGCTTTGACCCTTTGGTGCTCATCACTGCCGCTTTTGCCCGCAATCATAAAGAGGAGCTTGACCCTGCGCTTATCGGGTGCGCCGTACTCGATCCCATCCTTGACGGTGACCACACTGATCGCGGTTTTTGCCGATCCGCTGTGCGCCACATCGGGGATCGCGATTCTGCATCCCGCGGCGCTGTTACCTGCCTTTTCACGCCGGATGATCTCACGTTTGAGTGCTCCGGGATTATGGATCATCCCGCCTTGCTTTTGCAGGCGGATCAGTTCGTCCAGCGCTTCATCCTTGGAATATAGCGCCGCGCCGATCTCGATCATGTTTTCACTGAGTAATTCCCGTATCGTCATAAGAATATTATTTACCTTAATGACTTGAGTATGCATTTATTGTAACTTGACCTTTGTGGCGATTTAAGGTAAAATAGAATGGACTACTATGAGTGACTGTGCTTTCACTGCGGCACAGTCATAAAACATTGCCGCACGCGGCAAAGGAGGTGTGTCCGATGGAAACAAAAAAGCCCAGTTTGAAAAAGCAGTTGATCAATGTCGCTTTTCTGTTGTTGCTGATCGGATTTACCTTTTTTATTATTTTTCACAACAACGACGGTTTTTCACTGCAATCACTGGGCGAATTTGTCAGCAAGATCCAATGGCCGTTCCTGCTCGGCGCACTGTTATGCATGGTGATGAATATCGGCTTCAAGGGTATGAGCATCGGTGTGTTGTCACGTGCACTGGGCTACAAGAAGGGTCCCTTGAAGAACTACTCCTATGCCGCGGCTGATATCTATTTTTCGGCGATCACACCGTCGGCGACGGGCGGACAACCCGCCTCTGCTTACTATATGGTCAAGGACGAGATCCCGATCTCGCACACCACGGCGATCCTTTCGGTGAATCTCTTGATGTACACCGCGTCACTGATGGCGTTGGCGCTGGTCACCTTCATCGTCAGACCGAACCTTTTCTTCAACATCGATTCGTGGATCGTCAAGGTCTGTATCGTGATCGGACTGCTGGTGCAGCTTTTGTTCCTCTCGGTCTATGTGATCATCATGGTGTCGGAGAAAACGGTCATGAAGATCGCCACATGGATCGTCAAGATCGGTGCTTTCTTCCGTATCATCAAGGATAGGGAAGAGTATCTTGGCAGAATCGACGCCTCCGTCAAGCGCTTCAAGAATTCGATCAAGCTCCTCAACCACGATAAAAAGGCGCTGGTCGGCGCCTTCCTGCTCAATTTCGCCGAGCGTATCACCTATATCTCCATCGGCGTGCTGGTGTTCTACGGCGCATTATACAATATCCCGGAGCTTGCCGGTGTGAAGATCAATGTCATCGATATCTACGCGCTCGAGGCGTTTTGCTGGTTCGGATCGTACTGTGTACCGCTTCCCGGAGCAGTCGGCGCGAGTGAAGCGATCTTCAACAGCGTGTTCAAAATGGTCATCAGTAATGTCGTCCTGCTCAATTCCACGATGATGATCACCAGAGGTATCAACTTCTATATCAGCTTTATCTTTGCGGGGATCGTGACGCTCGTCCATCATATCATTGTCCACTTTATCGAGCCGAAAATCACGGAAAAGAAATCAGCATCATAACAGAATATTGCATAACAAAAAAAGCGTGAGCAAAACTGCCCACGCTTTTCTTTATTCTGTTGTCGTTGCGAGGAGCGAACACGCGTGTTCAGCGACGTGGCAAGCTCAACCTCATTCTGATGTCATTGCGAGGAGTTTACGACGTGGCAATCTCAACCGATGTATTATCAAAAGACAAAAAATCCGATAATACCGATGATAACGCCGATCGCGGCGCCGCCGATCACATCGCGGACGAAGTGTACGCCCGACAGGATCCGTGTCAGCCCGATGGCAGTCGCCAGGCACAGCATGATGATGCCGAGTGTGGTGTTGATATAGAGGAATCCCATCGCGATGATGAACGCGCTCACGGTATGGCGGGAAGGAAAGCTCTTTCCCAACGTGTTCTTGTTGACCGTGGGTGTGTAATCATACACCTCATAGGGTCTTTTCGCGTTGATGATCAGCCGTATCACAGAGATCAAAATCAACGTACATAGCGGGATGAGCGTGAATTTTAAGAACAATTCACTGCCAAGCCCCTCGTTGATCGCTAATGTCAACATCTGGATCGGATAAAAGATATACATGATCAGCGGCAGAACGTCGTGCAATGCTTTGATGGTTGTACTGCGCGCTTTTGTCCCGGAAAAATATGCGTTGACATTCTTATACCCTTCGCCTTTCATTCCGCCACTTCCTTTCGTCATTTGATGTTGACTCTATCATAACAACCGTTTGTGTCGTTGTTTAGAACAAAAAATGACTAATCTATTAACATTCTATGTTTTTTCTTTGAAATCGTGCGTTTTTTCTGCGATTGTTACAGCACTGTAATCATTGAGAGTCTTGAGTGGGAGAATCTGTAGGGGAGGGCTTGCTCCTCCCGAAATACCACTGATTAAATGCAGATTCATGCGAAGCAAATGATACTACTCCTCAACTGAGGCTTCATATGAATAAAAGATGGTTCGCGGGAGCAGCAAGCCCGCCCCCTACAAATACACGATAACGCTTCCGAAAAAATCAAATTTCCCATACGGTCATAATCACATATCGATTTTAACATGGTATTCCTCGAGCCAGTAGTCGATCTCGATAAGATATGCCAGTATCTGCGGCGCCTTCATCAGCTGACCATACCACGGCGAGGTGACCTTTTCGGGATGCTCCATGATGGTGTGGACATGATCAGCGTTGATCAGCTCATTGATGCATCTTGTCGGATCGCTCAGGATCCTTTCCACCTTCTCCGCGCATAGCTGATGATAGATCGGGTTATGCGTTTTGGGATAGGGGCTCTTTTTGCGATAGACGATATCCCGCGGCAAAATATCCTCAAACGCCTTTCGGATGATGCCCTTCTCTCTGCCGCCGTATGCTTTGAGCTGCCACGGCATGTTGTAGGCGTAGTCGATCAGGCGGTAATCGCAGAACGGTACCCTGACCTCCAGCCCCGAGTACATAGAGCACCGATCCTTGCGCTCGAGCAGGCACTGCATGAACCAGTAGTAATTGAGGGCGAACATCTCGCGCATGCGTTTGTCGATCCTGCTGTCCTGCGGCAGGCTGTCTACCCTCCGGATCGTGTCAAGATACCGCTCCCGCACATAGCTCTCGCCCTTGGGCAACACACCGTCCTTTAGGATAAAGCGGCGGATCTCCTGCTCCCTCGACCACGGAAAACAGTCCTCGAAGAGGATGTCGTGATTGTGATACCATGGATAACCGCCGAATAATTCGTCGGCACATTCACCCGATAACGCGACGGTAAAATCTTTTTTGATCTCTTTGCAAAAGAGCAACAGGGAGGAGTCGATGTCGACATATCCGGGAAGATCACGCGCCTTGACGGAAGGATACAGCGCTTCGAGAACGTCCTTGTTATCGAGGATGATCTCATGATGATGCGAGCCTGTACTTTGCACCATCTTATCGATGAATTCAAAGTCCGCGTTCGGCTGAAACAGTGTTTTGGTAAAATACTTCCGATTGTCCGTGTATTCGACAGAATAGGTGTCGATCGCGTACCGTTCACCGAGAGGGCGTGTTGACGTCGGGATCAGATCCGATTGTCTGTTATAATAATTTGACGCCGTCTGACAGATGATGCTCGAATCCAGCCCGCCTGATAAAAAGAAGCACATTGGGACGTCGGACACCAACTGCCGCTCGATCGCGTCCGTCAGCAGAACCCGCATTCTTTCGATCGTCTGCGCTTCGCTGTCCTCATGCGGATGTGCCGTGAGCCGATAGTAGCGGTGTTTCTGCATTTTTCCGTTCTCGTAGATCGCGTATTCGCCCGGCAAAAGCTCGTTGATCCCCTTGAAGATGCCGTTGCCCGGTGTTCGTGCGGGGCCGAGGAAGAATAGTTCATACAGCCCTTCTTCCTCCACCCGCGGCGCGATCATGCCGCTGTGGAAGATCGCTTTGATCTCCGAGCCGAACACGATCCCATCACGATAAGCATGATAAAACAGCGGCTTGACCCCGACCCGGTCGCGACAGAGAAAGAGCCTGCCGGCATTTTCCTCATACACCGCAAAGGCAAAGATCCCGTTGAGCTTTTCGGCACATGCTTCTTTATAGTAGCAGTACGCCTTGAGCAGCACCTCTGTATCGCTGTGTGTACCGAACCCGAAGCCCACCGCCTTCAGCTCATCCCGCAGCTCATCGGTGTTATACAGCTCGCCGTTATAGACGATGGTGTACTTTTCACCCTCGTACAGGGTGCTCATGGGCTGTTGACCGTTTTCGGGATCGATGACGCTCAGCCTGCGATGCAGCAGCGCCGCGTGACGGCGGATGTATTCGCCGTGCTCATCGGGACCCCGTCGCTTTAGACTCTCCGACATCCTCCATAATTCATCCTTCTTCTCATTGAGATCGGCTGTTTGATCCAGCCATCCTGCGATTCCGCACATATGTTACCTCCAAAACAATATTATATAACCACATTCCTAAACAGTCATTGCGAGGGACAGGACACAAGTGTCAGCCCCGTGGTAATCTCAACCAAATTCATTTTATTATGTATGCTTTATTACGGAGCACCCCCGCGCCGATGTATCGATCCAATGAAGCAAAGTGAGCTGAGCACCAACGCACCCGATCCTGCTAACGTAGCGGATTTAGCGATCGTCAACTGTGCATTGGTCGAGTTGAACACACCCTGATCCACCGGAAAAATCATAAGATAACTATATGCTGCGGCGGCGGTGATTATTCCTTGTATGATTCTATATAGGAAAAATAAACCTTTGTTAATAGGTAGATCACCCATCCCCGCGTATGCCTGCAAATGTACCGAGATCCCGCCGAATCCGATGAAGAACGCAATCATGTACAGCGGATAACGCCCGCACAATCTGTGGCATCCCTCGGTGATCTCGATGACGGCGGACGCGATATCCGTGATCCTTTCATCGGGCGATATTTTTTCGATCACCGTGATCATCGCCGTGCAGATCACCACCATCCCGCACATGTGAAAAGTCGCGCGGGAGGCGTCGGTGACGGAGTCGATCAGCAGATGATGCGATTGACTTCCGCTTGAAAAACGCGGATGGGGAAGGGGAGCCGACCTCATCGTCCTCCCGATGATCACGCCGGTCAGCAGTACGCCGGTGATCTCGGCACACAGCAGGATGACGCCGCTTTGACGGTTGCCCAGCAATGCGCTGCCGACATAGTTGATCAAAAAACCGGGTCCCGCGCATATGGCGATATTTGCGACCTTTTGAGCGTCCGAGCGGCTGATATTGCCCTGCTCAAACAGCATCGCCGCACAGCGGGCGCCGACAGGATACCCACCGAGGATGCTCAGCAGGATGACCGCCAATCCTGACGGCGGCAGTCGGAACAGAAATCTCGTTATCCTGCCAAAGGGCCTTGTTATCGATACGGCTATGCCGCTGCGGATCACCGCCGCTGATAATGCCATGAATGCGTACAGCGACGGTACCAGTACCTCCATGCAGAACAGGATTCCCTTTTTGATCCCGTCGGCACATTCCTGCGTATAGCGCAGGCAGAGATAACACCCGCCTGCCATCATGATCAAGGTTATTATTTTTCTGTATCGGAATAATTTTTTGTCCTTCATTTCACTCACCGATAATATATATGTGATCGCCGTCATAAAATGAATCGGTGATTACATGAAAGAACATCAAAAAGAAGCAAAACGAAAGAACATGTTTTTATCGACACTGAACGCGCCCTGCATCGAGCTCAGCGGCAATCGTGAGCTGTTGATCGAGGGCAGTAAGGGTGTGTTGGAATACGCAACCGATTCAGTGCGGATCAATACCGGCGGTATGATCGTGAATGTTGCGGGGCGCGAGCTGAACCTGCGCTGTATCTCGGATTCCGCCCTGATCATCGACGGCTTCATCATCAGCCTGAGCTTTACGGTGTAACCTATGCTGCTGGATTTATTGCGCATGGTACGCGGATGGGTCGCATTCTCCGTCAGCGGCAAATATCCCGAACGTTTCATCAACATTACCTCGCGGCACAGGGTACGCCTATGGAACGTCCACCGGTCGGAGGATTGCTTCACCGCCTGCATGTACCGTTCGGATTATCGCAGGATCCGACCCTTAGCTCATGGCGCGGGTGTACGCTTGAAGGTGATCAGCAAAAACGGCTTGCCGACAATGCTGTTCCGCTATCGGGAGCGCGTCGGTATCTTGATCGGCGCATGCGCGTTTGTGTTGTCCATATTTGTGATGTCGTTGTTTATCTGGAGCATCGATATCACGGGGCTTGAGACCGTCAGTCGCGCGGAGATGAATGATGTCTTGCGGGATCACGGACTCTATATCGGCGCATTCAAGCCCTCGCTGGATGTTCAGAAACTATCGCGTGATGTGATGATCGAACGGCATGAGATCGGTTGGATGGCGGTGAATGTAACAGGCTCTTACGCCTCCGTCGAGATCAAGGAAGAAGCCGTGCCGCCCGAGGTGGATGATATCTATTCGCCCTGCAATGTCAAGGCGCGATCGGACGGCGTGATCGTGCGGATCGAGGCGGCGGAGGGGGAGACCATGGTGATGGAGGGCTCGGGTGTGATCGAGGGACAGCTCATTGTCAGTGGGATTCGAACCGATGAACAGGGCACACACCGACTGGTACATGCCGACGCGCGTGTGATGGCGCGTACCACGCGTCAAGCGAGCTTTTCGATGACCGAGCAAATGAAGCTGCTGCGACCGAACGGGGAAGAGGCGGAACGCCAAATGCTGTCATTTCTCGGACTATGTTTTCCTTACCGCGTCAATGCCGTCGATTCTCCGGACACTGTGTCGAATACGGATACAGAAGTTCCTGCGCCGCTGGGCATCACCCTGCCGATCGGCGTTGTGACGGATCATGTCAATGCGCTCTCTGAGGAAGAGATGATTCTTGATGATAATTCCGCAGAAGAATTATTACAGCAAGAAGCCCGATTATATGAAGCCTTTGCTTTACAGAATTGTACGATCGAGTCACGCGAATACCGGCTTAAGCACAATGATGGTGTATACACACTCTACGCGACCTACACCTGTGTAGAAGATATTGCCTACAGCGACCCCATCGGCACGGATGAAAACACCGATCTCACGCCATATGTTGCTCCGACTGAAAAGAAATAATGGTAGGGGTCGGCGCCCTCGACGGCCCGATGACGATCCATATGATAGTCCGATCGATAGAGAGAGACCGCTCTTGTCTTTTTCCCGATTCTGTGGTATACTGCACCTATCTCAGATATAGAAAGATGATACTATGCGCATTATGTGTATCGGCGATGTTGTCGGCTCTGTGGGATGCGAATTCCTGCGCCGACGCTTGCCGCGATTCAAACAACAACAGCAAATCGATTTTGTGATCTGTAACGGTGAGAATTCCGCCGACGGCAACGGCATCACGCCGCGTTCCGCCGAGCATCTGTTCACCTCCGGGGTGGATTTCATCACGCTCGGTAATCACAGCTTCCGCCGCAAGGAGGTCTACCCTTATCTGGAGGAGCATCCCCACATCATCCGACCCGCCAATTATCCGACCTCAGCCGCGCCCGGATGCGGATGGTCGGTGGTCGACATGGGCTTTACCACCATCGGCGTCATCAACCTGATGGGGCAGCAGTTCATGGACGCGAACCTCGACAATCCCTTTATCCGCGCGGATCAGATCCTCAAAGAGCTCGACGCGAAGATCACAATTGTGGATTTTCATGCCGAGGCGACGTCCGAGAAGCGCGCGATGGGCTTTTATCTCGACGGCAGGGTGTCCGCGGTATTCGGCACGCACACCCATGTTATGACAGGTGACGCGCAGGTGCTGCCCGAGGGTACCGGCTATATCACCGACGCCGGTATGACGGGTGTGATCGACAGTATCTTGGGCGTGAAGAAGGAGATCATCCTCAGGCGCTTTACTACACAATTACCCGAACGCTTTGATCTGGCAAAGGGAGATTGTAAGCTCAATTGCGCGGTGTTCGATATCGATCGCAACAGCGGGAAATGCACCGTTGCTCAGTCATATGAACTAATATAATTAAATTTTTCTGTTCTATTTTTGTATACAAAATGCTTGCTTCTTGAACCTTTTTAGTGTATAATAATACAAGTTTGTAACAAATAGTATTTTGTATATCTCGGGCGCATGGTTAGCCGGTGCTTAAGATGTACGGAAAAAGGATGTGTTTACGTTGATCAACGGTGAAACTCTAAAACAAGCGATTATTTCAGGTGCGAATAACATTTCGTCCATCAAGGCGAGAATCAACGACCTCAATATCTTCCCTGTACCCGACGGCGATACAGGTACCAATATGTCGATGACGATCACAGCGGCGGCTGACGCGCTCAAGGATGCCGAGCCTGCCGATGTTTCCGAGGTTGCGAACATGACCGCCTCCGCTATGCTGCGCGGCGCTCGCGGCAACTCCGGCGTTATCACCTCTCTGTTGTTCAGAGGCATCTCCAAGGGTCTGGAGGGCAAGGCTGAGGCGTCCGGCGCCGATTTGATCCACGCGCTGGGTCTGGGCGTTGAGGCGGCTTACAATGCTGTCACCAAGCCCACCGAGGGTACCATCCTCACCGTAGCCCGCATGGGTTATGAGGCAGGCCTTGAGGCGCTGGATACCGAAGAAGATCCTGCTGTTTTGTGGGAGATCGTCTGTGACGCTTCTCTGGAGGCACTCGATCTGACCCCCACCATGCTCCCTGTCCTCAAGAAGGCAGGCGTTGTCGACGCGGGCGGTAAGGGTATTCTGACCATCTTCGAGGGTATGCTCTCCGTTTTCCGCGACGGCGTAGTCGTTGAATTGAAGGAAGAAGCGTATGAGAAGGAAACCGACGACGATTTCTTCCGTTCCGCCGCGGCTGAGTTTGACCAGGTCATCAACTTTACCTACTGCACCGAGTTCATCGTCGGTCGTAATGAAGAATGTGAAAAAGAACCCAACGACCTTCGTCTGTATCTCGAGACCATCGGCGACAGCATCGTCATGGTAGCGGATGACGAGATCATCAAGGTTCATGTACATACCGAGACACCCGGCGACGCGCTCCAGCACGGTCTTGAATACGGTCAGCTCCTCACCGTCAAGATCGAGAATATGAAGGAGCAGCACAGAAAAGCCAAGGAAGAGAACGAAAAGGCAAAGGAAAAGGCTGAGAAGAAGGTGGAACTCACCGTCGCAGAGCCTACCGAGGAATACGGCTTTGTCGCAGTAGCGGCGGGCGAGGGTTTGTGCAATCTCTTCAATGAGCTCGGCTGCCGGTATGTTGTTTCCGGCGGTCAGAGCATGAACCCCTCCACCGAGGATATCTACGCGGCTGTTATGGCTACTCCCGCTAAGTGCGTCTATGTTCTCCCGAACAATAAGAACATCATCATGGCTGCTCAGCAGACTGCCGCAATCGTCGAGGACAGAACGGTCATCATCGTTCCGACCCGCACCATCCCGCAGGGACTTTCCGCTATGCTGGTATTCGATCCCGATTCCGACGCTGAGACCAACGTCGACAACATGCTGCAGGCGGCGAAGAACGTCTCTACCGGTCAGATCACCTTTGCGGCGCGTGACTCCGAGTTCGGCGCCAGAAGAATCAAAGAGGGCGAGATCATCGGTCTGGATAACGGTAAGCTCACCGTTACCTCCTCTTCTCCGAACAAGGCGCTGTATAAGCTCGCTAAGTCTATGATCAATAAGGAAATGTCCTTTGTGACCCTGATTTCCGGCGAGGGCGTCTCTGAGGAAGATGCTGCGTCCGCGGTCGAAATGCTCGAGAACAAGTTCGCCGATCAGGTCGACATCACCTACATCAAGGGTGATCAGCCCATCTACTATTATATTTTCAGTGTAGAATAAGACGCGCGCGTCTGTCAATTGTCATTGCGAGGCGTGACAATCTCAATCAATCATCAAGGCTGTTTCTTCGGAAACAGCCTTTCAGTTTGTAGAAAAACCTTAAAAAGCCTTCCTTTGGGAAAGGAAGGTGCCTCCGCAAGGAGGCGGATGAATTGTATCAATTGTTTGAGCAAAGCGAGTTACCATAAGAATAGTGTTGATCAAGCCTTGATAATTAATAGGTTTCTCCCTTTGGTCGATCAATTTATGCAATTCCTCAGTCGCCCGACACGCGTGTCCGGCGACAGCTCCTTTTACCAAAAGGAGCCTTAGAAAATGTCTGCTCATATTATATCGATACTTTTTCGACAAGCTGAAGGCTGTTTCTTCGGAAACAGCCTTTTTTTATCTATGTCATTGAAAAAGGTGACCGGGCCCAATCTCAACCGATCAAAAACTCTTCCAAGCAGATCGGTAAAAACTCCATGTAACGGCAAGCAAAACAACAATTTTACAATTGACATATATGTTCGAATTTAGTACAATAATAGTATCATAACAGAAAGGCGGTGCGATATGTCCTTATACGAAGTCCCGATCACAAAACTCAACGGCATAGGGGAGAAGCGCGCCGCTTTGTTCCGCAAGCTCGGCGTCAAGACCGTCGGCGACATGATCTCCTATTATCCGCGCTCCTATGACAATTGGTCGGATGCCACGGAGATCGCCGCTGTACAGCCCGATGACAAGTGTGTGGTACGCGGAAAGGTCATGACGCCCGTGAATACGATCCGCATCTCCGGCGGCCGTACAATGGCAAAGCTGAGTATCAGCGATGACACAGGCTACTTGAACCTCGTTTTTTTTAACAATAAGTATATCTCGTCCATGCTCCGCTACGGAGAGACCTACCTGTTTATGGGTAAGGTCGCCTATGATAAATACGGCTACCAGATGGTGTCGCCTGAATTCTGTAAGGTGACGGACAGCGATACGATCACGCCCGTTTATCACCTCACCGCGGGACTGAACAATCATATGATGATCCGCGCCGCTAAAGAAGCGCTCTCGATGCTTCCGCAGACGATCCATGATCCGCTGTCCGATGAACTCCGCAAGCGCTATGACCTGTGCGATCTGTCCTACGCGCTCAATAACGTGCATTTTCCGAGTGATTTGAACGCGATGGAAAAGGCGCGTCATCGCTTGATTTTTGAAGAATTGTTGGTGCTGAATCTCGGTATGCGGATGATGAAATCGCAGTCGCATGAGCAGACGGCGGTTCATCTGTTGAAGGATTATACCGCTGAGTTCATTCAGACATTACCTTATGAGCTTACCAATGCGCAAAAACGCGCAATAAGCGACTGTGTAGGCGACATGCACGACAAGCCCTCACCGATGAACCGACTGATCCAGGGCGATGTAGGATCGGGCAAAACCGCCGTATGTGCCACTGTATGTTATCATACCGTCAAAAATGGCTTTCAGGCGGCGTTCATGGCGCCGACCGAGATACTGGCGCAACAGCATTTTGAGACCTTCTCCAAGATGTTCGCCGGTACAGACGTTCGTGTCGATCTATTGACCGGTTCGATGACAGCAGTTGAGAAACGGAAGACCCGTGAGAGGATCGAAAACGGTGAGAGCGATATCGTGATCGGCACCCATGCGTTAGTATCCGAGAGCACGGTGTTTCATCGGCTCGGGTGCGCGATCACCGATGAACAGCATCGTTTCGGCGTCGCTCAGCGCGCACGACTTGCCTCAAAGGGTGAGCATCCCCATGTGCTCGTTCTGTCGGCGACTCCGATCCCGCGTACCCTCGGACTGATCATCTACGGCGATCTGGATATCACCATCATCGATGAACTACCGCCCGGCCGCACCGAGGTGGACACCTTCTTCATCCGCACCGATAAGCGTGACCGCGCCTTGGGCTTCCTCAAAAAGCAGGTCGAAGAGGGCAGACAGTGCTACATCGTATGCCCCTTGGTCGAAGAGAGCGAGGGCGTGGATGTGGACGAACTGAAAAATGCCAATGATTATGCCGCCGAGCTGATGCTCGGACCGTTCCGTGATATCTCTGTCGGCATCCTGCACGGCAAGATGAAACCGAAGGATAAGGAAAGGGTCATGGCGCAGTTTGCCGCCAACGAGATCTCGATTTTGGTTTCCACGACTGTGGTCGAGGTCGGCGTTGATGTCAAGAACGCTACCGTGATGATGATCGAGAACGCCGACAGATTCGGTCTTTCCACTCTCCATCAGCTGCGCGGACGCGTCGGCAGGGGACAGTATAAGAGCTATTGCATTCTTGTGTCCGACAATAAGGGAGAGAATACGGAGCAGCGCCTTGGCGTGATGTGCCGCACCAACAACGGTTTTGAGATCGCAGATATGGATCTAAAGCTCCGTGGCCCCGGTGATTTCTTCGGCAATCGACAGCACGGTTTGCCGCAATTGGATATCGCTGACTTCTCCGATACCGAGACCTTGGCGCAAAGTCAGGAAGCGGCAGAGATCCTCTTACAATTCTCGCCGGATCTAAGCGACGGATCACTCAGATCCCTTCGCGCCAAAATGCGCCGTCTTTTTGCCGAAACCGAAAACACGATGAATTGATGATATGAAAATGTCCGCAACTCTGTTATGAGCTGCGGACATTTTGTAGACGGGAGCATGCTCCCATCGTTTTTTTAAAATGAAAAAACGCTATCCGATTTTATAAACATCCTCAAACACGCAGATCAGGTTATTGCTGATCTGTCTGTCCTCATGCAAACTGCCGAAGTACCACTTGCCGTACAGCGTATTGTGCATGACGGTGTCGAGGAAAATATTGAGATCGTTGATAGAAGCGTTGCGGTTGATCATCCTCTTGACGGACGCAGGCGCTTCATGGGTGATGATGATATCGAGTCGGTGGCGCTGTTCCTCGATATTGACGATGGCGTATTCCAGCTCTTCATCACTCGGCAGGGAGGGAGAGGATTCCGCCTCATCCATTTCGGGTGGCAGACCTCCGCCCAGTGCAAAGATCTTATAGCCCTCGATCAAATATAATTCACCGCGGTTCAGACAATAAATGTTATCGGCGATCCTCCGAGCGGTGCCCTCATGGAACGGGACTTCTTCAAACTCCTTGAGCCGTTCAAAGTTCTCATGCGCGCCTTCGACAAAGAGAATATCATACTTCTTTTTGGTGAGCTTTTTCAGATTCTTTATTTCTTCTTTAGAATTATCCCAGATAAATCCAAAGTCGCCCGTGATGATCAGCGTGTCGCCCTTTTTCAGCTGACCGAGGCGTCTTTCGTTAAAGATATTGATATCTCCGTGTGTATCTCCAGTAATGTATATCAAAATGTTCCCCCAAAAACTTTGTAAATTTATGAATTTTATGATTGATATCATCCCGTAAATAGTGTAAAATAAATGTGTATACGAGAATTTTTTGTTTCTTCTAAGCAATTATAACATATATTTAAAGGAAATGCTATGAATAAAAGGATTAAATTTTTGATATCAGTTGTACTGATTTTTGCACTATTTGTCAGCAACTTTATCATACCGGCTTCTTCATTTGAAACCAAGGTCGAAACCTCTACCTCCGACCTCTTTTTAGTGAACCTCGATACCGATACAGTCGTTTTCTCTCAAAAGCCCGATACCAACTGGTATGCGGGGTCGCTTTCCGAGCTGATGACATTCCTGCTTTCCTATGAGATGATCGCCGATCTTGATAAGACCACGTTCAAGGTAGAGAAGTCCTTTATCGACGCGCTGCCGTATTCCGACGGATGCCTGGATCGATTTGTCGATCAGACCCTGTCTGCCAGGGATCTGATGGCTGTCATGCTGTTGACCTCCGGCAGTGACGCTGCGTATGCGTTGGCGGATCTTTCCTCCAACAAAGACAGAGACGCGTTTGTCGCCGCGATGAATGAGCGCGTCGCTACCCTGGGTATGAAGAGCACGGCGTATGTCAGCCCCGGATTCAACAACACCAGCGCCCAGCATACGACCTGCCGCGATACCTATCTGCTCTATCGGGAGGTACGCAAGAACGAATTCTTTCTGTCAGTGATGCAGAAGAAATCCTATACGCCTGCCGCGCTGGGTGAGGATTATATGATCGAAGCTGAGGCGTCGATTTTGAATGAAGACAGCCCCTACTACTTCCGTTATACCAATGACGCGATGTATTCCTATACCGAAGAAACGTATGAGGAGCTGGTCGCGACTACCACCTATCACGGCAAGACTTATCTCTTTGTCGGATTGCTCGGACTGCACCAAAGCGAGCGCAATGTGTATGCCGACGCGCGTAAATTGGCGTCGTGGGCATATCTGAATCTGTCTGATTATAAGCTGTTCAACGAGGAGGATGTGTTGTCCGATGTTACGGTCACCGCCAATTGGGGTGAATATCCGGTGGCGTTGCATCCCTATAATTCCGCGTATAAAACCCTGCCTAACAACTATGACGAATCGAAGCTGACCTATCAGTTTGACATTCCCAAAACCGTGAAAACGCCTTTCCTCAGCGGCCAGACGCTCGGCAGAGCCAAGGTCTCTTACGCCGGGGAAGAGATTGATGATATCGCCTTATCCGCGAGCACCGATGAGGGCTTGGGGATGCTGTCCGATTTCGGTAAATTTACCGGCTATGTCTATCGTCGTATGACGCCTCACCGTGAGGTGCTGGCTGAAGAATTTCCGACAGAGCCGGCGGTCAATGTCGCTCAGCCCTCTTCTGAGTCGGCTACCGCAGCGGCTGCTCCGACTGCGACGGAGGGTTAAAGGATGAAACGTACTTTTCGATTCCTCTGTGTCATCTTCGCGCTGATCGTTCTTTTTACCTGCGCTTTCTCGGCGCCGGCGGGTGCGCTCAGCTTTGAGTGTGATGTAGAGCAGTATTCCGATTCGCTGTTGATGATCAACCTGGATACGGATATGGAAGTCTATGCCAAAGAGGCTGACACAAAGCGCTATCCTTCTTCATTGACCAAGATCATGACCTATATCGTCGCGGCGGAATTTTTTGATGATTATGATACCAAGATCCCGATCAAACAGACCTGTATCGACAGTGTGTTGGATCAGGGAATGTCCTGTACCGGCGTCGATTGGTATGTCGGTGATTCGCTGACGGTGGAGAACCTGCTGTATGCTTTGATGCTGCCCACCGGTGATGACGCCGCAATGGTGTTGGCTGATTACATAGGCGAGGGCAATATAGGGAGCTTTGTCGATAAGATGAACGCTAAGGCGGAGGAGCTCGAATGCTCCGATACCCATTTTACCAATCCGTTCGGAACGCATGATGAGAACCATTACACCACGGCACGTGATTTGTACAAGATCACCAAGAAGGCGATGGGACTGCCGTTGTTCTCCAAAATCTGTAACACCACGACCTATTATGCCAAGGAGAACGATGATGTTCCGTTCATCACCAGCAACTGGCTGATCGATGCGGCGCGGGGCGGCGACTACTATTATGTCTACGCGACCGGCGTCAAGAACGCGACCTCGCCTCAAGCGGGACGCTGTCTTGTCTCTACCGCCGTATATGACGGCTATTCCTATATGTGTATCGGACTGCATGCTCCGTATGATGAGAGCAAAGAAGAGAACGAGCAGTATTGTATGCTGGAAGCCGCCGATATGTTCCGCTGGGCATTTTTGAATCTGTCCTTTGTCACCCCGGTGACCAAGGATACTCCGGTTTGTGAGCAAAAGGTCGACCACGCGTGGGATACCAAGAGCATCCTTCTGGTACCCCAGACCGACTGCAACGTTATCCTGCCGCAGGGATATTCGGAGGGTGATGTCAAGATCACTCCCGACAGCACCGATCCTGTCAGCGCACCCATCAAAAAGGGCGATATCATCACAACGGCAACCGTCTATTATAAGAACGAACCGTTCACACAGATCAATCTGGTGTCGAACGACGACGTCGGCGTCAGCCCGATCCTGTATACGACGGATGCGATCAGAGGCGTGTTGACTTCGCCGTGGTTTTTGATCGCGGTCGGCTTGGTCGTCATCCTCTTCATCATCTACGTTTCGGTTTCTTCCTCCTATGCAAAGAAGCGCAAGCGTGATAAGAGCACTAAAATCAGAAAATAACATTAACGGAAAATCGGCGCACAAACGCGTCGATTTTTGTTTGTAACGCAAAGGACTGTTTACAAAACCTTAACTTGACAGTACTTGATCCTTCATATACAATATATGGTAGTCGCAATAGGCTTTGTCGGATCCTTCGTTTTGAAGCTCCTTTACGGGTTGCGGCGATCTCAACCGAGTGAGGGTAAAGTGTCGACGGACATTTTGCGTTTTTCCCGGAGAAGTTTATTTCACTTGTATCGCAGGAAGTTTTGTCATTTGACGCGATACGGTTTGTTATAAGGAGTATGATTTATGAAAACCAAGCTTTCTTGGATCCCGTTTGTACCGCTTTTCTTGGCGGCGTGTTTTCTGAAACTCGCTCAGGGATTTATGCCGGACGGAAGTATACTGGGATTAAGCGCGCTGCAGTTGGAATATTGCTATATCGGCGCCTGTGTCCTGATCTTTCTGTTCGCGTTGCTGTTTGTTCTTTTGGACAAGAAAATCGCGCAATACTATCTGCCGCACAAGAATATTCCCGCCGGCTTGGTCGGTATTTTATTGTGTTTGCTGTTAGCGGCTGAAGGTGGTTTTACTGTTTTTCAAGTTTTCAGCTCCGGCAGGATCTCCGTATTAGAGCTTTTGGGAGCTGTTTTATCGCTCCTGTCCGCCGTTGTGTTTATCATACTCGGGTTGAACCATTCTTTCCGCTATAAGGAGGGAAAGAATCTCTCTTTGGTCAACGTGATCCCCGCGATCCTTTGCGGCGTCAGGATGATCCTCAGCTTTGTGCAGTTTACCACGATCTCGATCCGCTTGGCGGATGTCAGCTCCTTGATCTGCTATGTTTTCGCGACACTGTTCTTCTTCAACTATGCAGTGGTACAATCGCTGATCAAGAGCAAAAATGCACTGAAGAACTGCTTCATTTTCGGCTTGCCCGCGATAGCGGCGTTGATTCCCTACGGCATCTATCACCTGGTATTTCGATTTGATTCCGAGTTCATCATCAAAAACGCACAGCCTCTGGAGATGTTGCTGTTCGGTCTGTATATTTTATTTGTACTGATCGAAATCACCCGAAATGTTCTCAGCAAGGAAGAAGTAACGCTGATCGAGGAGAAAGAAGCACCGGTCGTCAATGTCGCTGAGGAAAAGGTGGAAGGATTCATCGCCACCAATGACTCGGAAGATGAGAACGATATCGCCGAGGATACAGCCTACCTTGAAAAGAGCGATACTTCCGATTATTTGTATCGGGATACCCAACAGGTTAATGAGGAGCCCGAGGACAATGATGAAACGCACAATGATGTCGAAAACTATTTGACCGAAGTTCAGGATGTATCGGATGAAAATGACGACAGACCGAAGAACTATGAAGAACGGCTCGATGAGATCGATAAATTGATTCTGGATATCTCCAGTAAAACAGATTAATACCGATAATCTTGAAAAGGAGGATGATAGCATGAAAAAGCTGTGTTGTTGTATCATGGTTTGCTTGATGCTGTTTTCTTCTTTTTTTACTATCCCTGTATTTGCGGCGCATGAGGATTTTGATGTTCAGTCCGGCGTATTGATCAAGTACAACGGCACCGATGCCGATGTGACTGTCCCGGCGCATATTACCGCGATCGGCAATGACGCGTTTGCCGAGAATACCAAGGTGCAAAGCGTCAAGCTCAATGACACTGTCCGTGTGATAGGGGACAGGGCTTTCTATGGCTGTACCTCTTTACAGAACGTCACTCAGGGTGATGCTGTCACCGAGGTCGGCGATCTTGCCTTTTACGGTACGCCGTATCTCGATAATGCAGGGGATAAGTATGTAATGCTCGGCAGCGTGCTGCTGTGGTATAACGGCACCTCCGAGAGCGTGACGATCCCGACGCGTTGTACTGCGGTCGCTTCCTATGCTTTTGCCCGCTGTGAATACCTCAAATCCTTCACCGCTTATGAAGGTTTGGTCAGCATCGGAACAGGCGCGTTCTACGGTTGCACAAATCTCGCTTCCGTGAACCTTCCCTCGACGCTCAGTGCGGTCGGCGCCTATGCCTTTGACGGCACGCCCTATCTGAATAACTTGAGTGACTATGCCGTAGCGGGCGACGGTGTACTGCTGCGTTATCAGGGATCGGATACCGAGATTGAGATCCCCGATACGATCAAGCGGATCGCTTCACATGCCTTTGTCAGCTCCAAGATAAAATCCGTTACGCTCCCCGAGAGCGTCTATGCGATCGACGCATATGCCTTTGCCGACTGTACCGGTCTGGAAACTGTCCAAACCGCCGAGGGGCTGGTGACCGTCGGCGACGGCGCCTTCAGAGGCTGTAAGAGCCTTTCCCGGTTCAAAACGCCTGAGAGCTTATCCTACATCGGTCAGTATGCGTTCAACGGCGACAGCGCGATCACCAGCGCTGTTCTGCGCGGCGACCATCTGACCGTATCCTATCACGCGTTCAAGGGCTGCACCTCGATGCGGTATGTGTTGATGACGGACGGCGTAGCGCAGCTCTATGATAATGCATTTGACGGATGTGCTGAATTGGAAGGTGTCTCCGTCTCACCCAAAACAACCGATATCAGCGCTTCAGCTCTCAGCGGATGTGCCAAGGCGGTTGTCTGCTGCGATCAAAACTCTGAGGCTGAATCCGCACTCTCGGATCATTCGATCAACACTGTGATGGGTGATGTTGACAGCAGCGGGGAGCTTGATGTTTTTGACGCTTCAACGATCCAGTGTTATATCGCTTATTTAGCCCAACTTGACGGCACACAGACCGCTTCTGCTGATGTGAATTATGATGGTGATATCAATATTATGGATGCGTATATCTGCCAACTCAAAATCGTCCATTTAGCATAGATTTTTACGGCAAACCATTGACAGACGTTGATTAAGGTGTTATATTATTCTTTGAATTAAATATTCTGAATAGGGGACAATGTCCGCTGTTTTTGCGTTACAGAGAGCCGTCGGTAGGTGTAAGTCGGTACGCACATGGCGGGATACCACCCCTCATATCTCATCAATTGTCATTACGAGGCTTTTGTCGCGGCAATCTCAACGAATTGAAAGAGATATGTCTCGCTCAGGAAATGGAGCGACGTGAGCCGCGTTAAGGCGACAATGAGGATGTCGATGATCATGAACGGCGCTTTAAAGAGCGATCTCAACCGATGATGATCGATATCGAATCAGGTGGAACCGCGTGAATACGCCCTGTTATTTCTTCGGAAATAGCAGGGCTTTTTTTGCCTCCCTTTCCCAAGGGAGGTGTCATCGGATTGTGATCCGATGACGGAGGGTTGCTGTATTTGAACAGCGGCTACTCTTATTTACAGAAAAGGAGAGGATCAATATGATCAATGTAGAGTTAAAAGGCGGAGTTGTTCAGCAGTTTGAAGAGAACATCACTCCCGCTCAGATCGCTAAGTCCATTTCTATGGGACTGTATAAAAACGTATGCGCCGCGCTGATCGACGGCAAGGTGTGCGACCTGCGTACCGAGCTGACCGCGGATTGTAAGGTCGAGCTGTTGACCTTCGATAATGACGAGGGTAAGCAGGCATTCTGGCATACGACCTCTCATATCCTTGCGCAGGCGGTCAAGCGTCTGTTCCCCGAAGCCAAGCTCGCGATCGGCCCGTCTATCGATGAAGGCTTCTATTATGATTTTGATGTAGAAAAACCTTTTGATAATGAGGATCTCGCTAAAATCGAAGCAGAGATGAAGAAGATCGTCAAATCCGGCATCGAGATCTCCCGCTTTGAGAAAGCGCCGCAGGACGCACTCGATTTCCTCAATGAGATCGGAGAACCCTATAAGGTAGAGCTTGCGAGTGAGCACGCAGGCAAGGGCGAGCCGATCAGCTTCTATAAGCAAGCGGAATTCGTCGATCTGTGCGCGGGTCCTCACCTGATGTCCGTCGCACCGGTCAAGGCGTTCAAGCTCACCAACTGCACCGGCGCTTACTGGCGCGGCGATTCCAAGAACCAGCAGTTATGCCGTGTCTACGGTATTTCTTTCCCCAAGGCTTCTATGCTCGAGGAGTACATCACCCGCAGAGAAGAGGCGTTGAAACGCGATCACAATAAGCTCGGCAGAGAGCTCGAACTGTTCACCACCGTTGACTATATCGGACAGGGCCTGCCGATTATGCTGCCCAAGGGCGCCCGCATCATCCAGCTGTTACAGCGCTGGGTCGAGGATCTCGAGCAGAAGAACGGCTGGCAGCTCACCAAAACGCCTTTCATGGCGAAGTCCGATCTGTACAAGATCAGCGGACACTGGGATCATTATCAGGACGGCATGTTCATCCTCGGCGATCCCGATAACGATGACGAGGTTTACGCGCTTCGTCCGATGACCTGTCCGTTCCAGTATCAGGTATTCCTCAACCGCGGCAGAAGCTATCGCGACCTGCCCATGCGACTGAACGAAACCTCCACGCTGTTCCGCAACGAGGCTTCGGGTGAGATGCACGGCTTGATCCGCGTCCGCCAGTTTACCATTTCCGAGGGTCACTTGATGTGTACCCCCGAGCAGCTCGAGGGCGAGTTCGAGCACTGCCTGAGCCTTGCCATCACCTGCTTAAAGACACTGGGTCTGTATGAGGATGTTTCCTATCGCTTCTCCCAGTGGGATCCCAATGACCGTGAGAAGTACATCGGCACCGAGGAAGAGTGGAACAACGTCCAGGGCATGATGGGCAAGATCCTCGACGATCTCGGCATCGATTATAAGATCGGTATCGGTGAGGCAGCGTTCTACGGTCCCAAGCTCGATATCCAGATCAAAAATGTATTCGGTAAGGAAGATACCCTGATCACCATCCAGATCGACCCGATGATCGCCGAAAAGTTCGGTATGGAATATGTGGATCGCGACGGCGTGAAAAAGCACCCGTTCATCATCCATCGTACCTCTATCGGCTGTTATGAGCGTACCCTCGCGCTGTTGATCGAGAAGTACGCCGGCGCGTTCCCGCTGTGGCTTGCACCCGTACAGGTCAAGCTGCTGCCCATCGCCGACCGCCATCATGACCGTGTGTTCGAAATTGCGAAGGAGCTCGAAAACATGGGCATGCGCGTAGAGGTCGATGATCGCAATGAGAAGATCGGCTACAAGATCCGTGAGGCGCAGGTGCAGAAGATCCCGTATATGGTCATCATCGGTGACAAGGATATCGAGAATGATACCGTTTCCATCCGCCACCGCAAAGACGGCGATCTCGGCTCCATGTCTTTGGCAGAATTCAAGGACATGATGCGTGAGGAGATCGACACGAAAGCAATCAAATAAGGCTCTCTTTTCTAAGGTGAGATTCTGTCCAAATCTGTGATTTGGGTAATCCATACATCGGAGAGCTGTCGCAAAGCGACTGAGGGTTGATCAACATTCATATACAACCCTCAGTTTTGCACCTCCTTATTGAAGAAGGAGGCTGATGAAGGCAGGATAAATTGAGAAGGAACCAACGCAACTTCAAACTCGGAAAAGTGAATCGCGGCGTTCTGGAAGAACAGCAGGCGCGGGAGGAAAACAAGGTGCAGAACCAGCGCGCCTTGCTGTATATTCTTCCGCTGGTCATGCTTGCCGTTTTGGCGGTCGGGATCTTCTTCGGGTACAAGTTTTATGTGAATTCGCTCAATGAAAAAAGCCCGATCTCACCCTCGGAAGTCATCGAGGATGATACCCATTCCTCCAATCCCATGTTTTTAAAGACGGTCAGCGCCGCTTCTCCGATCGACAGCAGCTTTGTGCCCGAGACGGTCGAATGCTGCGGGATCCTGATCGCGCCCGACGCGGCTGACGGTCTCGGCAACATGGTCGCCGACGCTAAGAAAGCAGGCTATGATCTGATGGTCGTGGAGGGCTATGTCTCCTATGAGGATCAGGCTGAGCGCTATAAGGAAGCGGTCAAAAAATACCGCAAGGATTCCAAGGCGAGCCTGGTCATGGCGGAGGCTCACGTTAAAAAGGAGCTGCCGCCGGCGGGGGAGAGCGAACAGCAAACGGGGCTTCTGGTCTATCTGACTGTCAAAACCGACGGCAAATTCGCCGATACGCCCGCCTATTCATGGCTGACCCGGCACTGCGTCGATTACGGTTTTATCCTGCGCTATCCCAATAAAGAGAATGCGGGCGGCATTTCATATTCTTCCCATCTGTTCCGCTATGTCGGTAAGACCTACGCCCACAATATGCGTGCGCTGGATATGAATTTTGATCGGTATATGGAGTACCTTTCGGCGCATTAAGCATTCTTTTTAGCCGTCACGATAAAAAATTAGAAAAAACACTTGCTTTTTGAAGATTATTAGTGTATAATACCTATGTTAATTATGGCTACACGTAATATGGCTATGTGAAAGAGGTGAATGAAATGCAGGAAAAGATCCATCCTAATTATGGCCAGACTACCATTACCTGCGCTTGCGGTAATGTGATCGAGACCGGCTCTACCAAGAAGGATATCCGTGTTGAAATTTGCTCCAAGTGCCATCCGTTCTTTACCGGTAAACAGAAGCTTGTTGATACAGGCGGCCGTGTTGACCGTTTCAAGAAGCGCTTCGGTATGGAGAAATAATGAAAAATGAGTTGAAGGCGGTACATCAGTACCGCCTTACTTAGTCTTTGCAAACAATAGGGCATGGCATTCTATTACCAATAGGATTGCCGTGTTCTCACCATACGGACGAGCGATGCCCGTCCCACAATGATTGTTATGAATACCTATAAAACAGTCAAAGCTTTCGCCTCTGATGAATTGGTCGAAAAGCGTTCCCGCTTTATCGGCTACTGCAAGCCTGTTACAACACAGGACGAGGCGATCGCCTTTATCAATGAGATCAAAACCAAACATTGGGACGCGCGCCATAATGTCTATGCCTATGTCATCAAGGACGAGGGCGTGTCGCGCTACAGCGATGATAATGAGCCGCAGGGTACCGCGGGTATCCCGGTGCTCGACGCGATCCGCAAACGCGATATCACCGACTGCGTTATTGTTGTGACCCGCTATTTCGGCGGCGTACTACTCGGCGCGGGCGGCTTGGTGCGCGCTTATTCCGCGGCGGCAAAGCTCGCGATTGACGCGGCGCAGGAGCGCGTGATGGAGCTGTGCTCCGTGTGCGAACTGCGCTGTTCCTACACCTTATACGGAAAGATCCCCGCTCTGGTCGCCAAATTCGGCGGCAGTATCGATGATTCGGAGTTTACCGATGAGGTCACTGTCCGTTTCCATTTACCCGAAGATGATCTTGTCGCTTTTAACAAGGCGCTCAGTGAAGAATCCTCGGGAAAGGTCGCGGCGACGGAGAGTAAAAAAGATTTTTTTGACAAAGTACAAAAATAAAAAGGGTATTTGCGGGTTTTTGCGTAAATAATACATGTGACGTTTTTTCGGGGAAGGTTTCCCCGAATATGTGAATAATGCAGACAGACCTCTTGTAAGGGTAATATCATTAAGTTAAGAAGGCTCCTTTTGGGAAAAGGAGCTGTCGCCCGTTGGCGACTGAGGAATTGTATCAATTGCTCGAGCGTCAGCGAGATTCATTTTCTTAACGTAATGACAATGCTTGTAGAGGAGGGGTTCCTCCCGAGTATCATTGTACGATGCTTGTATACTAAAGGTGATCGAGACCGACGCGTCGGCGTCGGTGAAAGTGAGAGCTTATGCCGCGTTTATCGGATGACTTTATCAGTGAAATCAAATATCGCAATGACCTCGGCGAGTTGGCGACGTCGTATATGCAGCTCAAGCGCCGCGGCAGGAATCTGGTCGGATTATGCCCGTTCCACGGCGAAAAAACACCTTCCTTCAACATCTATACGGAAAACGGTTCTTTTTACTGTTTCGGTTGCGGCGTCGGGGGCGATGTCATCACCTTTGTGATGAAGATCGAGAACCTTGACTATATGGAAGCGGTCAAGTTCCTCGCCGAACGCGCGGGGATGTCCATGCCCGAGGATGATTATGACGACTCGGTCAGCAAGCTGCGCACCCGCATTTATGAAGCAAATCGTGAGGCGGCGCGTTTCTTTTATGCTAAGCTGATGTCGAAAGAGGGCGCCGAGGGGCTTGCTTATCTGCGCAACCGCGGATTGGCGGACAGGACGATCCGCCATTTCGGTCTGGGCTTTGCGCCCGATGAGCGCTTTGCTTTGGGCAATCATCTGCGTTCCCGCGGATTCACCGAGAATGAGATGATCGCGGCGAATCTGGTGTTCAAATCCCGCTCCGGTAATTCGGTGCTTGATCGCTTTTATAACCGCGTGATGTTCCCGATCATCGATGTGCGAGGGAACGTGATTGCGTTCGGCGGTCGTATCATGACCGATCAGAAGCCGAAGTATCTCAACACCTCCGATACGCTGGTGTTCAATAAGAGCTATAACCTCTTTTCGCTGAATAACGCGAAGAACAGTAAAAGCGATTCGTTGATCCTTTGCGAGGGCTACATGGACGTTATCTCGCTGAATCAGGCGGGCTTTACCAATGCCGTCGCTACCCTCGGTACAGCGCTGACCGCCGATCAGGCGGCGCTGATGAAGCGCTATTGCAAAGAGGTCATCATCTGTTATGACGCCGATGAAGCGGGTCAAAAGGCGACCGCCAGAGCCATCGATATCCTGCGGCGTGCGGGATTGGTCGTCAAGGTGATCTCGATCCCCGACGGCAAGGATCCCGATGAGTTCATCCGCCGTCACGGTGACAAGGGTCATGCCGCGTTCCAGAATGTGCTGGACAACAGCGGCAACGATATGGAATATCGGATGCAAAAGCTCAAATCCCGTTACGATATGAACAGTCCGCAGGACAAGCTCAATTATCTCAACGAGGGCGTCAAGCTGCTTTGTGAGCTGGATAACCCCATGGAGCGCGATATCTATGCCTCGCGCCTGAGCGACGAAACCGATGTTTCCAAAGCCTCCATCATGGAGCAGGTCAAGCAGGGGATGCGCCGCAAGGAGCGCTACCGTCGCAAAAATGAGTTCTCTCAGCTTCAAAAGCATATTTCCGCAAGGGATGACAGGATCAATCCGCAGCATGCGTCCAATCTGCGTGCCGTTTCCGCGGAGGAGAACCTGATCGCGTTCCTTGTGAATAATCCCGATAAACTCGTTTATATCCATGAAAAGCTCCGACCGGAGGATTTTACGACGGATTTCAATCGTAATCTGTTTGAATATTTCTCTGTAAGAATTATAAAGCATCAAGACCCGATGACAGCGTTGTCGATGGATTTTACCAACGACGAGCAGGCTAAGATCGTACGCATCGTGAACTCGGGCGCCGATCTGCCGCGCACCCAACAGGCGCTGGATGAATATATCAACATCATTCTCGATGAAAAGGCAAAACCGACCGAGAGTGATATCCGCAACAGTACACAAGACGAGTTTACCAACCTGTTCTCTCGCCTGAAAGATAAACACGAATGACCGAATTTCGGTTGAAAGATTTCGGAGCGCATGCTCCTTACAATGTTTTACTATGGAAAGGATGATACCCGATGTCCGCAGCAGCAGATAAGAAGAGCCTTTTGAAGGAATTGACCGATCTCGCCAAGGCTAAGGGAAATATTACCAACAAAGATATCCTCGACGCGATCGGCGAGATGGATATCGACCCCGAACAGCTCGAAAAACTCTATGATTCTCTGGAGTCAGCCGGTATCGAGATCGTCGAGACCGACCTCGAGGAGGATCTGAATATCGATAACCTCAATATCAGCGGCAACGCCAAAGAGGATGAGGTGACCACCGAGACTTCTACCGTTGAAGCCGCGGATAATATCTCAATCGACGACCCGGTCAAGGTCTATCTCAAAGAAATCGGCCGTGTACCGCTGCTCACCCCCGAAGAAGAGGTCGAGCTCGCGATCAAGATCTCCGAGGGCGACGTCAACGCGAAGAAGCGCCTGTCGGAGGCGAACCTGCGACTGGTCGTCAGCATCGCGAAGCGCTACCTCGGACGCGGCATGCACTTCCTCGATCTGATCCAGGAGGGCAACCTCGGTCTGATCAAGGCGGTCGAAAAGTTCGATTATACCAAGGGCTTCAAGTTCTCTACCTACGCGACATGGTGGATCCGCCAGGCGATCACCCGTGCGATCGCGGATCAGGCGCGTACCATCCGCATTCCTGTCCATATGGTCGAGACCATCAATAAGGTCAAGAAGGTTTCTTCTCAGCTGCTCCATCAAAACGGCAGAGAGCCCTCCGCCGATGAGATCGCCGAGGAGTTGAATATGCCTGTCGATAAGGTGCGCGAGATCATGCGTGTGGCGCAGGAGCCTGTCTCTCTCGAGACCCCGATCGGTGAGGAGGAAGACAGCCATCTGGGCGACTTCATCCCCGATGACGACGCGCCCGCGCCTGCCGACGCCGCTTCCCATACCATGCTGCGTGAACAGCTCATGGAGGTGCTCGACACCCTGACGCCCCGTGAGGAAAAGGTATTAAGACTGCGTTTCGGTCTGGAGGACGGCAGAAGCCGCACCCTCGAAGAGGTCGGCAAGGAGTTCAACGTTACCCGTGAGCGTATCCGTCAGATCGAGGCGAAGGCGCTCAGAAAGCTCCGTCATCCGTCCCGCTCCAAAAAGCTCAAGGATTTTCTGGACTGAGCCTATGACGTATGAAGAATGCGGCGCGATCCTCGACGAGATCGCCGAGACCCTTCCGCGGGAGCTGTACCGTGAGCTCAACGGCGGTATCGTGCTGGAGGACGGCTTTCGCTACCACTGGTACGCGCAGAACAACGACCTTTACATACTCGGCGTGTATGTCCGTGATAATCTGGGCAAGTCCATCAAGATCTATTATGGCAGTATCGTCCGCGTCTATCGCAATAAAACGCTTGAGGAATACCGTGAGATTTTGCGAAGAATATTGGTGCATGAACTCAGGCACCATAACGAATATCTCGCCGGCGCCGATGACCTCGAATATTACGACGATGAACAGATCAGCAAGTATCTGCAGAGTAAGGGCTATACCATCAAATAACACAACGCTCCTGTTTATCGGGAGCGTTTTTCTATCGATCTCATTACGAATGTTGAGCGGTCATCCCAATCGGAACTGTATGCGAAATCTTTTTGGATTGCGGCAATCTCAAGCGGAAAAGTCATTGAGAAATCCGTAGGATTGTGGCAATCTCAACCGATATACTTATCACGCTTTAAATTGTGTATAAATATTTATGCAATTAATAATTATTTCTATTTACAATTTGGTTTTCGTATGTTAAAATAGTAAAGTTAGAAAATGTCACATCGGACAAAAGGAGTATGACTATGCCCGCAAAACCCAATGCTGAGTTTACGAATGATTTGTTTAAAGCGATATTGACCCTTGAAACCGTGGAAGAATGTGAGGCGTTCTTCAAGGATCTGTGCACGATCCCCGAGCTGAAGGCGTTATCCCAGCGCTTTGCCGTTGCGATGATGCTCGACAAGAACATGGTCTACAACAAGATCGTTGAGGCGACAGGTGCGTCCACCGCCACCATCAGCCGCGTGAAGCGTTCGCTCGATTATGAGAACGCCGGCGGTTACACCCTCGTCTTTGATCGCTTAAAGGAACAAGAATGAGCGGTTATCGGTATTTCTCCCAATTCTATGACAATCTGACCTTTAATGTGGATTACAAAAAACGCGCTGATTATCTTCAGAGCGTTTTATCTTTATACGACCACGATTGGGGCTTGACGCTCGACCTCGCCTGCGGCACCGGTTCCCTGACGTTGGAATTAAAGCGCAGGGGAGTAGACGTGTTCGGTATCGACGGCTCCGCCGAGATGCTCAGCGTCGCGATGGATAAGGCGTATGATGAAGAATTGCAGGTGCTGTTTTTGTG
The DNA here is from genome assembly GCA_946407065.1 of uncultured Clostridia bacterium. Lineage (GTDB taxonomy): Bacteria > Bacillota > Clostridia > Oscillospirales > Acutalibacteraceae > Ruminococcoides. The sequence goes on from CAMJMQ010000005.1 coordinate 41,988, forward strand.
CCAGCAGATGGAACAGCTCGACCTGTATGGCACCATCGACACCTGTGTCTGCACCTTGGACAGCCTCAACCACATTATCGATCAAGAGCAGCTGCAAAAGGTGTTCGATCGAGTAGCGTTGTTTATGAATCCCGACGGCACCTTTGTGTTCGACGTCAACACCGTTTATAAGCACCAACACATTTTGGCGAACAATACCTTTGTCTATGATACTGACAGCGTGTTTTGTGTATGGCAAAATTCTTTGAAAGAAAATAACATCGTCAATATCGAGCTTGATCTCTTTGAGAGAAAAGGGGAGAGCTACTCCCGCAGCAGTGAACATTTCAGTGAGCGCGCATATGAGATCGATGACCTCAAAAGAATGCTGACAAAATCGGGCTTTGAGGACATCAAGGCCTTTCACGATATGACGACAGATCCCCTGCGCGATGACAGCGACCGTGCCGTATTTGTCGCACGAATCATTGAAGCTATTAATGACGTAATGTAGGGGAGGGGCTTGCTCCTCCCGTTCTTGCAGGTATGACGGACATAGAACAAGGAAGAAACCCCGGATAGAGGGAGAAAGCACCTGCGGCAACGGACGAGCAATGCTCGTCCCTACGATCATGTTTGAAAGGAATTATATTAAATATGGATAAAATCATCAGATGTATTACCTCCGACGGAGCCGTGATGGTCTCCGCCATCGACTCGACCGATATCGCCTACAAGGCGAGCGTCATCCATCATACGAGCCCCGTAGCATCCGCCGCATTAGGCAGGTTGCTTTCTGCCGCGTCTATGATGGGCGCACAGCTCAAGTCCTCTAAGTCAACATTGAATATCCGCTTTGAGGGCGATGGTGAGTTGGGCGCGTTTATGGCGGTCGCTGACAGCAACGGCAACGTCAAGGGCTTTGTCACCAACCCCGATTGCCCGACCACCCATTATGAGAACGGCAAGCTGAATGTCGCGCAGGCAGTCGGCGCGGGTGTCATCAGCGTGATGAAGGATTTCGGCGAGGGAGAGCCGTATATCGGAAAAATCCCGATTGTATCGGGTGAGATCGCCGAGGATATCACCAACTACTACGCGACCTCTGAGCAGATCCCGACCGTATGCGCTTTAGGCGTATTGATCGACAAGGACAGCTCTCAGGTGCTGTTATCGGGCGGTTTGCTGATCCAGCTTTTGCCCGGCGCGGATGATTCCACCATCGACAAGATCGAAGCGAATGTCGCAAAGCTCGATTCCGTCACCACTATGCTCGCGAAGGGCCTTTCCGCGCTCGATATGTGTAAGCAGGCGCTCGACGGCTTTGAGGTAGAGGTGCTCGATGAATTCGAGGTCAAGTATGTTTGCGGCTGCTCCAAGGAGAAGATCCGCGCGCTGATCGCCTCCATGCCTAAGGAAGAGATACAGGCGATGATCGATGAAAACCACGGCGCAGAGGCAAATTGCCGGTTCTGCAATAAACGATATACATTTACTGAAAACGAACTGAAAGAATTGTTGAAGAAAAAATAAGAAAATTTAGAAAAACCCCTTGACTTTTTCATTCAGATATAGTATTATATACGAGTCGCAAATGAAGAGGCGAACGGTTTGGGAGCATAGCTCAGCTGGGAGAGCACCTGCCTTACAAGCAGGGGGTCACAGGTTCGAGCCCTGTTGTTCCCACCATACCATGGCCCGGTAGTTCAGTTGGTTAGAACGCTAGCCTGTCACGCTAGAGGTCGTCGGTTCGAGCCCGATCCGGGTCGCCAATTTTGCCTCTGTAGCTCAGTTGGTAGAGCAGGGGACTGAAAATCCCCGTGTCGATGGTTCGATTCCGTCCGGAGGCACCAATAAAATATGCGGATGTAGCTCATCTGGTAGAGCGCCACCTTGCCAAGGTGGAGGTAGCGGGTTCGAGCCCCGTCATCCGCTCCATAGACGTGAAAAGGACTTAACTGGTTTAAGTCCTTTTTCAATAATCAGCGGTATGATCGGCGCTCAGTGTGCAGTTAACAATAACTGACCACTAACCACTGATCACTGACCACTGACCATATGGCGACATAGCCAAGCGGTAAGGCACGAGTCTGCAAAACTCTGATTCCCCGGTTCGATTCCGGGTGTCGCCTCCAAAGATCACCCCGATACATTTGTGTCGGGGTGTTTTTCGTTATTGTTACGATCGCTGTAGTGATCGTTTGGTACTTTTGCCAAGCCTGTTTCAATTCAATCAAATAGATTAGGTGATTCATATGTCTGATGCAACGCATATCGTCCATCCCATCCCGCCGCTGTATGACGCGGAGTGCAAAATATTAATCCTCGGCTCTTTTCCGTCTGTCAAATCCAGAGAGGCGATGTTCTTCTACGGTCATCCGCAAAATCGATATTGGAAGCTGATCGCGCGATTATTCGATGAACCTGTTCCCGAGACGATAGAGGAGAAGAAGCATTTTGTGCTCAGCCATCATATCGCAATGTGGGACACCATCTACTCCTGCATGATCACAGGCTCCTCCGACAGCTCGATCAGGGAGGTGGTGCCGAATGATCTTTCAGTGATATTGGATCACAGCAAGGTCGAAAAGATCTTTTGCAACGGCGCGACATCCCATAAGCTCTATATGAAGTATCTCTATCCGGTGACGCGGATCGAGGCGGTCAAGCTGCCGTCCACCAGTCCCGCGAACGCCGCATATTCCCTCGATAAACTCGCAGAGAAATGGAGTATTATCAGGGGATTCTGCATTTCTGATACGCTTGAACAGTGATGGTATGTTTTTGATATCGTAAAGATGAAGGAAGCGTCCCGCGGCGCTTCTTTTTTGTTCGATGATATCTGCTCCGCTTATCTTGACAAGTAAAGGGATTTAGGATAAAATAGACAGGCAGATCTGCGCCAATAGCTCAGTTGGATAGAGCGTTCGCCTCCTAAGCGAAAGGTCGGGGGTTCGAATCCCTTTTGGCGCGCCATATGGGCTGTCGCAAAACAAATGTTTTGTGATAGCCCTTTTTTACGGTACTGCACGCCAAAAGGGATTCGAATGCGACTGTACCATAATGGAAGCGTAAGCACCCATCGCAGACAAAAATGATTCGATGAATCATTTTTATGGAGAGAACAGATGCGCTTTGCATATTCTACATCGGCAACAATCGACAGGGTTTTATCCATATGGTGAAACAGCCTTTATATGAAATAGTATGATTTAGATAGCCATTCGAGGCGATTATGAAGAAAGAATTTGTCAAAGGAATGCGGCACGGCATCCCGATCATGTTGGGGTATCTCAGCGTATCATTCGGATTCGGCGTGCTGTGCATCCAACAGAATTTATCCATATTGGCGGCGGTCGGGATCTCGGTCACCAACTTGACCTCGGCGGGTCAGGTAGCGGGGGTGGAGATCATTGCCGCGGGCGGCTCCTTGCTCGAGATGATCCTGTGTCAGCTGGTCATCAACCTGCGGTATTCGCTGATGAGCCTAAGCCTGTCACAAAAGCTCGATCCGTCGTTCAACATCATGCATCGTCTCTTTGTCGGATTCGGTGTGACCGATGAGATCTTTGCCGTCGCGTCATCACAGTCGGAGCCCCTCAAGCCGTCCTATATGTACGGACTGATCCTCACGCCGTTTATCGGATGGAGCACCGGCACACTGCTCGGCGCGATTGCGGGCGATATCATGCCTCCTATGGTGACGGCGGCATTGTCGCTGATGCTGTACGGCATGTTTATCGCGATCATCCTGCCTCCCGCTAGGAAGGATCGTAAAGTATTGTTTGTGGTACTGATCGCGGCAGCGTTGAGCATCGTGATCCGCTTCTGTCTGCCGATGATCTCGAGCGGCTTTTCGGTCATCATCTGCGCTCTGGTCGCGTCCGTCGTCGGCGCGCTGTTCTTCCCGATATCTGAGCAGGAGAGAGGGGAGGGCGGCACATGAGCATCGTAGCCTATATCGCCGTGATGGCGATCACCACCTATTTGATCCGCGTGATCCCGTTTGTCGCGGTACGCGGCAAGATCAAATCCCGCTTTCTCAATTCGGTACTCTATTACATCCCTTATGCCGTGCTGTCGGCGATGACCTTTCCCGCGATCTTCTTCGCCACCGGTGACGTTGTTTCGTCATCCGTCGGTACAATCGCGGCGCTGGTGATGGCGTTCTTTGATCTGCCGCTGATCGTGGTGGCATTGTCATCTTCTGCTGCGGCATTGATCACCTCACTGATCATGAACGCAATACATTGATATCAAAGCCCCGAGTTTTGGCAAATCGCATCGTTAGGAAGGCTCCTTTTGGTAAAAGGAGCTGTCGCACGACACGCGTGTTGGGCGACTGAGGAATTGTTCTGATTGACCGAGCGTCAGCGAGAATCAATTTCCTAACGCGGATTTGCTGAATCTCGGGGCTTTTCGTATATTTTTCATTCCTTTTACGGAAGATATTGTTACAATCTTGCTATTGAATAATCCTGTCATATATGCTACAATAAAAAAGATTAAAAAGGAAAGTGTGTACTTTTATGGTTGCCTCATTTACGTTGTGATAGATCATAAAAGATATGAGTAAGATTATGGCAGATAAAAAGTGCAAGCTGATCGTGATCGACGGGCTGGACGGCTCGGGCAAAGCGACCCAGACCAAGCTGCTTTGTCAGCGGCTTATCGAGATGGGGTACAAGGCGCGTACGATCAGTTTCCCCGATTATGACAGCGATTCCTCCGCTCTGGTCAAGATGTACCTCGGCGGCAAGCTCGGCAGCAGTCCCGATGACGTCAACGCCTACGCCGCGTCGACGTTCTACGCGGTCGACCGCGTCGCGTCCTATATCAACATATGGCGCGCGGATTACGCATCCTATGATTATATCATTGCCGATCGCTACACCACCTCGAATATCATCCACCAAATGGCAAAGGTACCGGAGTCCGAGCGTGACAGCTATATCGATTGGGTGTTTGATTTTGAGTACAATCGGCTGGAACTGCCCGCGCCCGATATGGTCATCTTCCTCGACGTCGATCCCGTGATCAGTCAAAAGCTGATTGATGGCAGATACGGCGGCGATGAAAGCAAAAAGGATATCCATGAAAGTGATGTGGCATATCTGCTGCGCTGCCGCAGCTCCGCGGTCTACGCAATCGAGCACCTTGACTGGGTGCGGATCGACTGCACCAAAGACGGCGCGATGAGAACGATCAAAGAAATCAACGACGATATCATATCTCTGCTGTAAAACGGAGATACTAATGATAAGATCGACCGATAGGAGGACAATGATGTTTTATTGTTTTTTAGCCGATGGATTTGAAGAGATAGAAGCTTTAGCGACCATCGATATCCTGCGCCGTGCCGATATCCCGGTCACGACGGTCGGTGTCGACGGCGATGTGATCTGCGGCGCTCACGATATCTGCGTGACTGCCGATATGCTGATCGGTGATTTTGAGTTTGATGAGGATGCATTGGGCGTCATTCTGCCGGGCGGTATGCCGGGCGTCAAAAATCTCTATGCCGACGAAACCGTCAGAAATGCGGTTTCTTACTGCGAATCCCGCAAGCTGTATCTCTGCGCGATCTGTGCCGCACCGTCTATTTTAGGGCGCATGGGTGTTCTGGAGGGCAAAAAAGCGACCTGCTTCCCCGGCTTTGAGGAGGAGCTCAAGGGCGCTGAGGTGACCGGTGAAAAGGTGGTCGTCGACGGTAACATCATCACCGCCAAGGGCGCCGGATGCGCGCTTGACTTCGGCTTTACTATCGTATCACAGGTTCAGAGTAAAGAGGATGCCGATCGTATCGCCTCCTCGATGCAGTGCTGATATGGCGGCAAATAAACCCGCATCGTTCGAAAAGGCGTATCTCAGAGATTTCTTTATCGAACAGCGTAAGCGTTTATGTGAAGACACGGAGCGTAAAAACGCGCTGGATCTTGAGATACAGACCCGCTTGCTGATCACACCGGTGTATCGTGCCGCGGATACGATCCTGCTGTACATGGCGCGTCCGACCGAGATCGCGACCTCCCTGCTGATCCACGCGGCATTTGCCAATCATAAGAAGGTGGCGTTGCCGGTGTGCATGGATCAGGGGCGAATGATCTTTCGCCGGATCGATTCGCTCGATGACGTCGCGCCCGGACGATTCGGGATATTGGAGCCAAAGGCGGCGTGCGAGGAGATCACGCCCGATGAACATACCCTGTGTGTTTGTCCCGCGCTCTCATGCGATATGCGCGGCTATCGGCTCGGCTTCGGCGGCGGCTACTATGACCGCTATCTTGCCGATTTCCCGGGGGTCAAGGCGGCGCTGTGCTATGCCGACAGTATGATCCCGAAGATCGGGGAAGACCCCTTTGATATCAAAATGGATGTTATCCTGACGGATAGCTTTACACGAACTATGAAGTGATTCATTTATACGAACGTTGAAGTAATTCAATTCACAGATTGGAGCAAACATTATGAGTGATTATTCACGAAATAATATACCTGAGGATTCTATCGAGGCGACACGCCGCAAGAAGATGGAAGAATTCCGTCGTTCCGCAGATCGCAATGCGATCAGAGGCGATTATGACGCCGAGACGAGCGGTTACACCGACGAGGCTGTTCACGAAGAACCGTATTCGGAAGAACCGTATACGGAAGAGCCCTCGTCCCGTCGCCGCAGAAGGAATCGCGAGATCAACTCCTACTCGGATAGCGACACCAAGAAGAAGATCGAGCGGGAATCCAAAAAGGCGCTCAAACAGCAGAAAAAGGAAGAGAAACAGCTCGAAAAGTCCAAGGCAAAGCGCAATCGCCGCATCTTCAAGCTCGTCTGGATCGCCATGATCGTGCTGGTCGGCATCGTTCTCTCCCAGTTTTTGCTGGTCGGTGTCAATGATCTGATGGCGATCTCCCGCGAGGATAATCCGACCAAGGTCATGATCCATGTACCCGCCGATCCCACGATGGATCAGATCGCTGATCTGCTGTATGACGCGAACGTCATCAACGAGCCCGGTTTCTTCAAGCTCTATGCGTCCTTTACCTCTTCGGAAAAGGGCTTCAGACAGGGCGATTTTGAGATCGAGACCGATAAGGACTATGAGGCGATCATCAATTTCTTGCAGAGCAACGTCAACCGTACCGACATCGTCAAGATGCAGATCACGGAAGGTATGAGCGTTCTGGAGATTGTTCAAGCGCTCCATGAAAAGGGCGTCATCAACGATGAGCAGGAGTTCCTGAATCTTTGCAACGATGATTATTTCGATACCGACTTTAGCTTCCTCAAGGATATCAAGAACAAGGATGACCGCTATTATAAGCTCGAGGGTTATCTGTTCCCCGATACCTATGAGTTCTATGTCGGTGAGGATCCCAAGTCCGTCATCAGCAAATTCCTCAACAACTATGATAACAAGATCGTGCTCCATAAGGAGAAGTATTTCGGCAACTCTAAGAAGACCACTCTGGTAGAAGAGGCTTCCGAGACCGGCTATTCCTTTGACGAGATCCTGACGATCGCTTCTATCATCCAGGCAGAGGCGGCGTCGCGTGACGATATGTACGAGATCTCAGCGATCTTACATAACCGCTTGAAATACGGCTCCCAGAGCGGCGTTGCCAAGCTCAACTGCGACAGTACCTTCTATTACCCCTATCGTAAGGCGGAGAATGTGCCGGAGAGCATCAAGTCATCCTTCAAGTCCAAGTATAATACGGATGAGATCGACGGCTTGCCCGCAGGCCCGATCTGTAACCCCGGTATCGAAGCGATCAAGGCGGCGATCAAGCCCAACGAGAGCGATAACCTCTATTTCTGCCACGATAAGGAAGAGAACGGTTCCACGCCGTACTACGCAAAGACGATCGAACAGCATGAAGCAAATCTGAAGGCGATCGAGAACGGCACTACCAATACCTACAACCAGTATAACTACGGCTATGATAATTACTATTATGATAATGGCTATGGTTATGACAACGGTTACTCCGCCTACGGGCAGGATCAGCAGACTCAGCAGTATCCCGATCAGCAGCTCCCCGCACAGGCGCAATCACAGGTACAAGGACAAACAACATATGGTTAAGCCGGAGGTATTGTCACCTGCCGGTGATATCGAGAGCTTTGACACGGCGTTACGCTTTGGAGCGGACGCCGTGTATCTCGCGGGAAAGAGTTTCGGGATGCGCACCGCATCAAAGAATTTTTCTTTTGAAGAATTAAAGAGCTCCTGCGAGAAAGCGCATGCATGGAAGAAAAAGGTCTATCTGACCTGTAATACCCTGCCGCGCAATTCCGATCTGCCGCATATGCCCGCTTTTTTGGAGCAGGCGGCGGATTGCGGGGTGGACGCGTTCATCATCGCCGATCTCGGTGTGTTCGAGATGGCAAAGCGCTACGCGCCCGATGTGGAGCGCCATATCTCCACCCAGGGCGGTATCATCAACTATGAATCGGCACTGGCGTGGTACAACCTCGGCGCAAAGCGTGTCGTATTGGCGCGCGAGATGCGCCTTGATGAGATCGCCGAGCTGCGCATAAGGATCCCCGAGGCGCTTGAGATCGAGTGCTTTGTACACGGCGCGATGTGCGTTTCCTTTTCGGGCAGATGTCTGATCTCATCCTTTATGACCGGTCGTGACGCGAACCGCGGCGACTGCGCCCAGCCCTGTCGCTGGAAATACCATCTGATGGAAGAAAACCGCGAGGGGCAGTTCTTCCCCGTGGAAGAGGATGACAAGGGTACTTATCTGTATAATTCCCGCGACTTGTGTATGATCGAGCATATCCCCGCACTGGTGCAAGCCGGGGTCAACAGCCTCAAGATCGAGGGCAGGGCAAAAACCTACTATTATACGGGTGTCACGACCAACGCTTATCGCCACGCGGTCGATGAATATTGGGATCACCGTGATGAAGCGGATTATCATGTCAGCCCGTGGATCGCGGAGGAGCTCGAGAAGATCAGCCACCGCGCTTATTCCACCGGCTTCTTCTTCGGCGAGCCGGGACAGGAAACGGTCAACGGCGGCTATATCCGTCGCTATAACGCCGTAGCGGTATGTGAAGAGGGCAGTGATGAGGAGAATGTCAGCGTTATCACACAGCGCAACAAATTCCTCGTCGGCGATACGCTTGATATCCTGCCGCCCGACGGCTTTTCCTTTGAGGTAAAATGCCTTAGGCTTCAAAACGAGGAGGGGGAAGAGGTACCGTCCGCGCCCCATCCCATGCAAAAGCTGTGGATGACCACAGACCGCATTATTCCCAAAGGATCGGTTATCCGCAAACGCAACCTGTGATAGATCATACTATTATAAAAACCTGTTTCTCTTACCGTACGGTAGATGAGAAACAGGTTTTCTTTATACTGTTATTGAATGGAGGATGAACTGACCGGAAAATCAAAATAGGTGTTGGGATATGGTTCACCGTTCAAGGTGAAATGCCACCATTCGGTGCTCAGCGGAGAGAATCCGTTGTTGAGCATCGCGTTTCTGAGGATCATGCGGTTCTCATACTGCTGTGATGAGATGCCGGTATAATCGGGGTGGGAGAGTGAACCGAAGTAATCAAAGGAGCCGCCCATATCCACCTCTTCACCGGTACTCAAATCGACCAGCGTCAGATCGATGGTCGAGCCGTGGCTGTGTCCGGAATATGCCGCGATGTAGCCGTAGCTGAAAAGGAGCGATTTATCCAGCTCGGGATAGAACTCGCTTTTCATCCTTTGATCGTCATAATTATATGACCACGACACAAAGTGATTGACGGCGGATTGCGGACGGTACGCGTCAAAGATCTTGACGGTGTACCCCTGTTCCTTGAGGTCGTTATTCGCGCCCAACAGTGCCGCGGCAGCTTCCTTCGTCATCAGCGCGAGTTCCTCCTCATAGCCGTTGATTCTTTCTCCGACAAAGTTGTGAGAGGTCGCGTAACGGATCTCTGTTTGTACCTCGGGGATCACATCCTTGATGTCGACGAAGCCGCCCGCGTCATAGATATTGTTCGGATCGGAGCTGCCTGAGCGCAGTACCTCCTCAGCGCTCATCGAAGTGGGCGCTTGTGTCGGAGCCGTGTAGGTGATCGCGCTGCTGTCCGATTGTGACGCGGCGGGTGAAGGGGCAGAGGGATCAACGGGGCTTGACGATACCGCTGTACCGCTTTCCTCCTGCGTCGCTAAAACCGAATCCGATGTGGCGGGAATGGTGGACTGAGGGGTGTCGTTCTTTTTACAGGAGGTGAGCGTGATCACCATCAGGATGACGAACAGCGTGCTCAGCGCCTTTATTGTGTACCGTTTCATTTGATGCTGCTGCCCTCCTTAGGGAGTGGTTTCTGAGATATAGGTGATGCAGGTGTCCTCAAATTCTGTGCCTTTTTCAATCGAAAGGATGGTGATCTTGACCGATGATGTGGTAACGCTGTCGAAGGATATATGCTGGCTTTCTTTACGGTCACTGACACTTTTTACGCTTAGTGATCTTGTGATCGGTTTCTGTCCGTTAGAGAACTCGATCTTGATTTTGGTGACCTTTGAATTTTCCTTATACTGGTCTTCACTGCCCGCGTAACCGTTGACGATGTCAAGACCGTTGATTCTTTTGGATTTCCCGAAATCCAGCTTGATCCATGCTCCCACGCCGCTGCCTTCTCCCGGACACCAGCAGGTGCCGTCGTTTGACAGAACGTTAGAGGGATAGTAATCGTGCCCTGCCTGATCTCCCAGTCTACCGCTGGCAGTCGCGGTCGTGACAGCAGGTTCTTTCGATTGAGCCGGTGTCGGCGGTTCAGTGGGTCTGACCTTTTCGGGCTCTGCAGCGGGTGCGGGTTCGGCATCCTTGTCCTCATCATTGTCTGCGGTGGTCTCGATGACGGTCACGATCTCGGTCGCGGTCACGACGGTATCCGATTCCTGCTGTGTATCATACTTTAAGAATAGGTAGATGACCGTGCCCGCGATCAGGGTGACACACAGAAAGATCGTGACGGCGATGATGATAGGTGTTTTATTGGTTTTGGGGCGTTGTTCGGGGTGATTCTGCCGAGGATCGTTGTATGGCGGCTGATAGCCCGAAGCGGGATCACGATAGCGGTCATATCCGTCATATCCATAGGGATCAGGCTGTCGGGTGTATTGGTCGCGCGGGTAACCGCCGGTGTTGCGATGGATGGACTGCGGATCGACCTGTTGACGATTCATATTGTTGCGGTTGTTGATCGCGTTATCGAAGTCCTGCATGAATGTGGTGCTGCTGTTGGCAATCATCGTCTGATTGAGCCGATGGTAGTAGTTGGCGCTCTCAACTTGGATGTTTTCGTTTGCCAATGCCTTTTCCATCAAATAGGAGAGCTCCTGCATGCTCTTGCAGCGGTCGTTTTTGAATACTGCCAATCCGTACATCAAGGTGATCTGCATCGGCTCCGGAATCTGTACCCCCAGCTCGGAGGGCGGGGTCAGCGTATCCTGCTTGATCCTGTCGACCGCGTCAACGGGAGTCTTGCCGGTGATGCACTTGTACATCGTCGCGCACAGTCCGTATACGTCTGTCCACGGACCCTGATCGCCGTTTTTGCTGTATTGTTCTTCGGGCGCGTAACCCTGCTTGACGACGACGGACATCTCCTTTTGCGCGTTGCTGAAATATCGTGCCGAGCCGAAATCGGTCAGCTTGAGCGTACCGTCGGTCAGATACATGATATTATCCGGCGAGATATCGCGGTGGATGATCCCTTCCTCGTGCATCTTTTGCAGGGAGTAGGTGATGGGGAGCATTAATTGGAAGATGGTCTCCGCCTTGAAAACACCGTTTTGACGCAGAAATACCGACAAATTGATGCCGTCGAGGTATTCCATGATGATATACGCCGTACCGTTTTCTTCAAAATACTCTCTGACGTCGACGATGCCCGAAACATTGGTCAGCTTAGCGATCTTTCTGGCTTCCTCCAAAAAGTTCTGCAAGCCTTTTTGGAAGAAGGAGACCTGTTGATCGGTGGTAGCCGATACCAGCTGGCTGACATTATTGTTGCGGTTGACATACCCGTTGGGAAAGTATTCCTTGACCGCAACGCGTCTGTCCAGTGTCAGATCCCTGCCGATATAGGTGATGCCGAAGCCGCCCTCACCGATACTGTTGCCGACCAGTATCTTTTTGTTGAGGATGGTACCGGGCTTGAGCCGATACGCGACAGAGTCGGCGACGTTTTCTTTATTACAGTGAGGACAGAAGCCGCCGTCGATTTCATTCATACAGGAATAACAATAATTTGACATTCGATACACCTTGATTCCATCAATAGATTTGTGTGAATTCAGTTTAAAATTTTCCACTTTATGATAACATAATCCTATGTGATAAGCAAGTGTTCCGCTCTTTGTTTGTGTCAAAATATCCGATCATTTCGTGTATATCGGTATTGACAACGGCGGAGAATAGCGATATAATACTATTCGGCTGAGAAGGGACGAGCGTTTATGCTCCCGTTCAGAGAAGGGTCGGTCGGTGAAAGACCCTACGGGAAGTATCCGCAGCCACCCCGGAGCCTCCGTGTGAAAGCGCGGCGTCACTCTGCGTTAAAGAGAACTGAGTGGTCGTATCATCGATACGGCAATTTGGGTGGTACCGCAGGTCAGCCTGTCCCATGTTTTTGGGGCAGGCTTTTTTAATTAATAAATTGAATCTGTAGGGGAGGGGCTTGCTCCTCCCGAACCGGCAAAAAGACGCTTGTTCCTATGAAACAGTGATGTTTTTGTATGCCTGCGGCGCAAAAGGGGCACTGATGTGCCGCGGGAGCAGCAAGCCGCTCCCCTACAAATCGATACAAAGTGAGGTTTTTATGATGCAGTATATGGGTTTGAATGAACTTAGAGAAAAGTTCCTGTCATTTATGGAGAGCAAGGGTCATCTCCGCCTTCCGAGCTTCCCGCTCATCCCGAAGGACGATAACTCCCTGCTCCTGATCAACTCGGGCATGGCGCCGATGAAGAAGTATTTCACCGGCGAGATCACACCGCCCAGAAGCCGTGTGACCACCTGCCAGAAGTGCATTCGCACACCCGATATCGAGCGCGTCGGTATCACTGCGCGTCACGGCACCTATTTTGAGATGCTGGGCAACTTTTCCTTCGGCGATTACTTCAAGCATGAGGCGACCGCGTGGGCGTGGGAGTTCTTCACCAAGGAGCTCGAGATGCCGGTCGATAAGCTCTATGTTTCCATCTATCAGGATGACGACGAAGCCTATGATATCTGGACAAAGGAGGTCGGCGTTGATCCCTCGCATATGGTGCGCTTGGGTAAAGAGGACAACTTCTGGGAGCACGGCTCCGGTCCCTGCGGCCCCTGCTCCGAGATCTACTTTGACCGCGGCGATGAAAAGGGCTGCGGCAAGCCCGACTGTCATGTCGGCTGTGAGTGTGATCGTTTTGTCGAGGTCTGGAACCTCGTATTCTCTCAGTTCGAGTCCGACGGTAAGGGCAACTACACCGAGATGGCGAAGAAGAATATCGACACCGGTATGGGTCTGGAGCGCCTCGCCTGTGTGATGCAGGGTGTGGATAACCTGTTCCTCGTCGATACCGTTCAGAATATCATGAAGCATATTTCTCAGGTCGTGGGCGTGAACTACGGTGAGGATGACAAGAAGGATATCTCCCTGCGCGTCATCACCGACCACATCCGATCCACCACCTTTATGATCGCCGACGGCGTTATGCCCTCCAACGAGGGCAGAGGCTATGTCCTGCGCCGACTGCTCCGCAGAGCGGCTCGTCACGGCAGACTCTTAGGCAGAACCGAACCCTTCCTGTATCAGATCTGTGATACTGTCATCAAGGAGAACGCCTCCGCCTATCCCGAGCTGGTCGAGAAGAAGGATTATATCATCAAGCTGATCCAGGTCGAGGAAGAGAACTTTGCCAAGACCATCGACGCGGGCCTTGCGATGCTCAAGGACATCATCGAGAACAAGGATATCGATATCCTCACGGGTGAGGACGCGTTCAAGCTCAATGATACCTTCGGTTTCCCGATCGATCTGACCCGTGAGATCCTTTCCGAAAGAGGCATCAAGGTCGACGTCGAGCGATTCCATGAGCTGATGCTCCTGCAAAAGCAGCGTTCCCGCAAAGCGCGCAAGAATGCCGGCGCGGACGCTTGGGACAGCGATTCGATCGATTTCAACGATCTTTCCGCCACCGATTTTGTCGGCTATACCGAAGACGAGTGCGAGGGCAAGGTCGTCGCGATCGCCAAGGACGGCGAGCGTGTTGACCGCGCACAGGAGGGTGAGAACGTTATCCTCGTTCTCGACCGCACACCGTTCTATGCAGAGAGCGGCGGTCAGGTCGGCGATTCCGGCGAGATCAAAGCAGGCAACTGCGCGATCGAGGTCGATGACGTCAAGAAGGATCCCACCGGCGTCTTTATGCACATGTGCGTTGTGTCCACCGGTACGATCGCGGTAGGGGACACCGTTACCGCAAAGATCGACAAGGAACGCCGTCTGGATATCATGCGCAACCATACCGCGGCTCATTTGCTGCAGGCGGCATTGCGTGAGGTGCTCGGCACTCACGTTCAGCAGGCGGGTCAGCTGGTCGATGAAGACGTTGTTCGCTTCGACTTTACCCATTTCTCCGCAATGACTGCCGAAGAATTATTGGCGGTAGAAAAGCGCGTGAATGATATCATCCTTGAGGGCATCCCTGTTACCTGCACCGAGATGTCGATCGATGAGGCAAAGAAGAAAGGCGCGATGGCGCTCTTCGGTGAGAAGTACGGCGATATCGTGCGTGTCGTTGAGGTCGGCGATTTCAGCAAGGAATTCTGCGGCGGTACCCATGTCGACAACAGTGCGAAGGTCGGTATGTTCAAGATCAAGCAGGAAGGCTCCGTCGCGGCGGGCGTCCGCAGGATCGAGGCGGTCACCGGTCACAACTTCATCAAATATCTGAACAATGCCATCCTGATGATCAGTCAGGCGGCGTCCACGCTTCATGTCAACAACCCGTTTGAGCTGGTACAGGGCGCGGCGCGCTTGATGGTAAGATGCAAAGAGATGGAAAAGGAGATCGAGAAGCTGCAGGCTGAGATCGCGAAGGATCAGACCGGCGCGATCCTCGACAACGCCGAGGAGGTACAGGGCACCAAGGTCATCACCGCGATGCTCAACGGCGCTCCTGCCGACGCGCTGCGCAAAACATGCGAGAACATCGAAGAAGCTGTCGACGATGCGGTAGCGGTTCTGTCGTCCGTCACCGACGGCAAGCTCATCTTTGCCTGTGTCTGCACCAAGGGCGCGATCACGAAGGGCCTCAAGGCGGGCAACATCGTGCGTGAGGTCGCCAAGATCGCCGGCGGTAACGGCGGCGGCAAGCCCAATATCGCGATGGCAGGCGGTAAGGATCTGACCAAGGCCGATGAAGCGCTCTATGCCGTCAAGGGCATCGTAGAAAAAGCGCTGAGCTGATTCTTATAACGGTATATACACAGAAAACCCGCAGGTGTGACAAAACACCTGCGGGTCTTTTCTTAGTAATTGTCATTGCGAGGGCTCGACACGTGTGTCAACCCGTGCCAATCTCAACCGTATTATTCATTCTTCATTTTTCAGTCTTCAGTTTTCAATTAATAGGATAAACAATAAACCCCCGAGTTTCCTCGGGGGTCGTTTGCTGTTGATTAGACCGCTCTTGTTACCTTACCTGAACGTAAGCAACGGGTGCAAGCGTGTACTCTTTTAGGAGTGCCGTCAACAATAGCCTTTACTCTCTGAACGTTGGGCTTGAAGGTTCTGTTGGAACGTCTGTGTGAGTGAGAGACCTTGATGCCGAATTTAACATCCTTGCCGCAAAAATCACATTTTGCCATGCTTGTACACCTCCTTTGAAGATTTAATTGAGTTTAATACATACGTTAACTCGTTTATAATAGCAGAAATCTTTTTAAAATGCAAGTGTTTTTTCAAAATTTATTATTTCTTTTTCAACTTGCTATTTCATTCGTTTTATAGTATACTATATTCTGTATTGATGTGTCAAATAAATTGGCAATTGATCGGGGGATTCTATGTTATTCAATTTACTCAGCGGCAATCTCGATTTCAAAGCGGCTATCACACAGGTGCTCGCTATTTTGATGATCGTTTTTCTGGTATTGCCGTTTCATGAATGGGCACACGCGATCACCGCGAAGAAACTCGGCGATACCTCTATTCAGTACCGCGGCAGATTGACCCTCAATCCGTTGGCGCATATCGATCCGTTCGGCGCGCTGGCGCTGCTCTTGTTCGGCTTCGGCTGGGCAAAGCCCGTTCCCGTTGATCCGAGGAACTTTAAACATCCTAAGCTCGGCATGGGCATCGTCGCCTTGATGGGACCCGTCGCCAATATCGTCGCCGCGATCGTCGGCGGATTCATCTTCCACGCGGTCAACGCTTTTGCTCCCGACTTTTTCACAGGCGCGGGCTTCGGCCAATATGTCTATCTATTTTTGCTCTACTATATTCAGATCAATGTCAGCCTGGCGGTGTTCAACCTGTTGCCCATCCCGCCTCTCGACGGCTCCAAGATCCTGTTCATTTTCCTGCCCGATAAAGCGGTTGCATGGTTCTATCGCTATCAGCAGATCATTTCTATCGTGCTGATCGCGTTGTTATGGGTCGGCGTGTTAAGGATCCCGCTCAACTTCCTGAGCAAGTATGTGCTGACCTTTGTGAATTGGATCACCTCACTGCCGTTTTCGTTTGTCGGTTAATTTGTAGGGGAGGGGCTTGCTCCTCCCGAAAAGGGCTTGCTCCTCCCGAAAAGGGCTTGCCCCCTAATATTATTGCTTTCTTTACCTGTAATAACAGTTATCGGTATACGTCCGGTGTGAAAGGATGGGTATGATGCCTGAACAAGAGAATAATCAGATCACCATCCTGCCCTCCGACGCACAGACGATGCAGGTCGGCGAACAACAGCTGACCTACCATTTTGAGGTATATGACGGACCTTTGGATCTGTTGCTCACGCTGGTGATCAAGAACAAGATCGACATCTATGATATCGCTATTGCCGAGCTGCTCGAGCAGTATATGGAGCAGATCAAGCTGATGCGCGAGAATGAGATGGATATCGCTTCCGAGTTCCTTGAGATGGCGTCCCGTCTTGTCTATATCAAATCCGCCATGCTCCTTCCGAAATACGAGGATGAGGCGGAGGACTTGAAGAAAGAGCTCACCGGACAGCTGATCGAGTATCAGCAGTGCCGAGAGATCGCCCGCATGCTCGCGCCGATGGTGGACTTTGATACCTTTACGAAGTCGCCGTCCAAGGTGGAATTCGACTTGACCTATAACCGGATCCATGACCCGATGGATATCTCCGCGGCGTATGTCAGCGCCGTCGGACGCGGACAGCGGAAGCTCCCGCCCGACCGTTCCGCGTTTGCGGGCATCGTCAGTAAAAAGATCGTGTCCGTATCGTCGCGGATCATCCATGTGATGCGCCGCCTGTGGCACGGCAGAACCGTGACCTACAAGGAATTGTTTGAAGCGGGCAGCGGCAGAAGTGAGCTGGTCGCCACCTTCCTCGCGGTGCTGGAGCTTGTCAAGGGCAAGCGTGTCCGCATCGAGGGTGACGGCGATGAGGCGATCGTCCATATGATAGAAAAGTAAGGAGGGATCATCGTGACAGAAAAAGAATATCGTTCTTCGATCGAGGCGATCTTGTTTGCCGCGGGTGATCCCGTTGATGGTAAGCGCCTTTCGGAAGCACTGGATATCCCCGAAAGCGCTGTCAAAACGCAGCTGGATATCCTGATCAAAGAATATGCTGAGATGGAACGCGGCATCACCATCATTCAGCTCAATGACGCCTATCAGATGGTGTCCGTCAAGCAGTTCGCGCCGCAGGTACGCAAGGCGATGGATCTTCGGCGCAATATCCCGCTTTCTCAGGCGGCGATGGAGGTGCTTGCCGTCATCGCGTATAACCAGCCCGTCACCAAGAGCTTTGTCGAACAGGTGCGCGGCGTCGATTGCTCCGGCGTTATCGGTTCTTTGACGACCAAGGGCTTGATCGAAGAGAAGGGCAGACTCGAACTTCCCGGCAGACCTCTTCTCTACGGTACGACCGACCATTTTCTGCGCTGTTTCTCGATCCGCTCGCTGGACGAGCTGCCGCCTATCCCGAAGGATGAGGATAAGGGCGACCGCGGCAAACAGCTCAGTATCTTTGAAAATGAACAAAAACCTGAGAATGAGCAAGCTTCTCAGTCTGATACAACCAATGATGACGATACCGTCACCGGTACGGTGGAGGAGATCGTCTCAGAAGCAGTAGAAGGTAAGTAACTTGGTATTCCTGTATATTATACTGGGGATCCTCTTGTTGATCTTTTTGATTTCTTTGATCAGGGTTCAGATTTTCGCGTTGTATTCAGACGATTTGACCCTGACCTTGAAGATTCTTTTCTTTAAGATCAAGCTCCTGCCTCAGGATGAGGAGAAGAAAGAGAAAAAAGAAAAGAAGCCGAAGAAGGAAAAAAAGAAAAAGAAGAAGAAAAAAGAAGAGGAAAAACCCGAGAAGGAGAAAAAAGAAGAAAAAAAGCCCTCACTGCTCGCACAGCTCAAGGATAAGCACGGCGTGACGGGTCTGATCGAGTTGTTCCGCTCAGCGGCAAACATCGCGACAGGCATGCTCAAGGGCATTATTTCCCATGTCGTGTTTGAGAAGCTCGACGTCGGTATCATGCTGTCGGGGAATGACGCCGCGTCGGTCGCGGTCACCTACGGCAAGGTGTGCGCCGCACTTTATCCGTCGATCAACATCCTGACGTCGGCGACAGTGTGTAGGGATTACAATATCAGCATCGAGCCGGTGTTCGATCCCGAAAAGCCCACCGAGGTCTACGCGAATATCCACGTGTATCTGCGGATCATCTTTGTCCTCGGCGCGGCGATCAAGGCAGGCTTCCGATTCCTGATCCTGTTCCTGAAAGCAAAATTTAAGAAGTAATTTTTTGTTGCGATTATCGCGGCAATTGCTATATGATATCACAAAGGAGATGTAATGATGAGTGACCATCCGATTAACAGTTTAATGGATACCTCTATGAGAAAAATCAAGGAAATGATCGACGTCAACAGTATTATCGGCGATCCGATCACAACGCCCGACGGCACGGTTATCATTCCCGTGTCCAAGGTGACCTATGGTTTTGCTTCCGGCGGCTCCGATCTGCCCACTAAGAAAGAGAACCGTGATTGCTTCGGCGGCGGTTCCGGCGCGGGCGTTACCATCCAGCCTCTCGGTTTTCTCAGTATCACCAAAGGCATGACGAAGTTCATCCCGATCGAGAAGTATGACGGCGCTGCCGATCGTATCGTCGGTATGATCCCCGAAGCATTCGATAAGATCTCTTCCTTTATCAAGAAGGACAAAGAGGATAAGACCGATCTCGAGAACGATCTCGACAAGTTTGAGGCTTGATCTGATCAACGTTTGACGATCTCCCTTTTGTGGTATGACAGTATATTTGACAGAGAGCTGAGAGCATCATAATTCGTCCTTATCACGCATAAGATAGATTGGGTGATTCGATGAAAAAGATGTTCTCTCTGCTGCTGTCATGGTTGGTCTGTGTCCTTTCGACCCTTTCCGTTCACGCGGAGGAGGTCACTTGTTCCGCCGCGGCATATGTGCTGTACTGTCCGGATAACGGCAAGATCCTCTTGTCGGAGAATGCCGACAGACAGCTCCCGATGGCATCTACCACCAAGATCATGACGACGCTGCTCACGCTCGAAGAAGCCGCTGTGGATAACCGTGTGGTGGAATTCACGGACGCAATGGTCGCCGAGGGCAGCTCTATGTACCTCAAAAAAGGGGAGAAGGTCACGCTCTATGACCTCGCCGTCGGCATGATGATGCAATCGGGCAACGACGCCGCCAATGCCGCCGCGCTCACGATCGCGGGCAGCTTTGAGGCGTTTGCGGACTTGATGAATGAGAAAGCCGCCGAGATCGGGATGAAGCACACCCACTTTGTCACACCGAGCGGACTGGATGACGAAAATCATTATTCCACCGCCTATGATATGGCGCTGTTGATGGCGTACGCCATGCAGAATGAGGATTTTGCCTTCATCACCTCGCAGACCTCCATGGAGGTGCACTTCCTCTATCCCGCCGACAAATTCATCACCTATCCGAACCATAATAAGCTGCTCAAGATGTACAAGGATTGCATCGGCGGTAAAACAGGCTTTACGGACGCGGCGGGGCGTTGTCTTGTCACCGCGGCACGGCGCGACGATCTTGATCTGATCGCCGTCACGCTCAATGACCGCAGTGATTGGGGCGACCATACCGAGCTGTATGAAGCGGGCTTCTCACAGTATAAGACAGTGACTGTCGATACGGATATGGATTCCATCGGCGTTGTCGGCGGAGAAGCGGATTCCATTTCGCTGAATACGGAGGATCTGCAAGTCGTCGTTCCCGCCGATACTCAGGAGATCGACACACAGGTTTATTTGCCTGTGTTCCTCTACGCGCCGATCCGACAGGACGTCCCCGTCGGAAAGGTTGTTTGCCTTGCGAACGGTGAGGTGCTGTCCGAAACGCCGATCACAACAGCGCAAAACGTCGATCAGGATCGTCAAAAACGAAGTTTATTCACGTATATAAAGGATTTGTTACATTGGCACAGTTAGTTCGATTGCAGAAAATGCTCGCCGAATGCGGCGTTGCTTCGCGCAGAAAAAGTGAAGAATTGATCGCCGCGGGCAGGGTACGCGTCAACGGTAAAGTGGCTCAGATCGGCGATAAGGTCGATCCGCGCAATGACAAGGTCTATGTCGGCAAGCGCCGCGTCACCGGTACCGCCAAGCCCAAGGTGCGCTATATCATGCTCAACAAACCGCGCGGCGTGCTCACTACGATGAACGATGAGCGCGGCAGAAGGTGTGTCGCGGATCTGATCAAGGATATTGATGTGCGCCTCTATCCCGTCGGCAGGCTCGACCGCGACAGCGAGGGGATGCTTTTGATGACCAATGACGGCGCGTTCGCCAACCATGTCATGCACCCCAAAAAGCATGTCAACAAGGTCTACCGTGTCACGGTGCGTCCGAATATCAAGGACGAGCAGGTCGCAAAGCTCGAGAGCGGCGTTGTCATCGACGGCAGAAAAACCGCTCCGGCACAGGTGCGCGTTGTCAGCCGTGATAAGGATAATGAGCGCTGTATCCTCGAGATCGTCATCCGCGAGGGCAGGAACCGCCAGATCCGCAAGATGTGCGACGCGGTCGGCTTAGAGGTCGCGCGATTGAAGCGCATCGCGATCGGCGGCGTCAAGCTCGGCAAGCTGCGTTCCGGCATGTACCGCGATCTGACCGACATCGAGGTGCGCAAGCTCTCTGCCGATCCTAATCCCAACCCCGATTTTGATCTCGATTCCCTTCTGTAGGGGAGGGTTTGTCCCTGTTTCTTAACGAAATGACATGGCGCACTCCTACTGCTTGGGGATGATTTTTGATAGTATTACTAACGGAGAATAACTATGCTCGTTGTCAAGCCCGATCCGAAAAATGAACAGAGTGACACGAAGGCGCTGAATGCCTTTCTGGATGATACCCCCTGTGGCTTTATCCGCTTTCATCATCGCGGCTATATCATCGTCGTGGACGAGCTGTTGCCGCTGCCCGAGGATCCGCAGAACATTGATAAACCTGTATACGCGATCCTCGACACGATCATCCGTGCCATCGGCTCCTATGGGCTGAATCACTCCTGCTACTACTTTGAGTGTGAAAATCCCGTGCTGTTCCCGACGCTGGAGGCACTGCGCTTTTCGCTTAAGGACGGCATGGCAAAAAGCGATCTGTCCAAAATACTGAACCATCAACACCACTGATCCGACCGCTCCCTGTAAGGAGCAATGTCATTAAGTTAAGAAAGGCTCCTTTTGGTAAAAGGAGCTGTCACCGAATGGTGACTGAGGAATTGTATCAATTGACCGAGCGTCAGCGAGATACTTTTTTCTTAACCTAATGATATTGCTTGAAACGGGAGCTTTTCTTTTTGAAATCAATTCAAAAAACGGTGTTTTTCCCTTGCTATTTTAGAACGATTGTAATATAATGTAAGATGAAGATTTATGTGGCACCGGTTTATCTGTGTGCCTGTTAGGAGGAATGTTTGTGGGAGTTGAAAAGATTTCATCCTACGATGTATTGAACGCCTTTTTTGATGAGGGCAGCTTCAATGAGACCGACGCTTATTTAAAGGGCGAGTCGGGTGAGGCTGAGGCGGTGACCGGCTACGGTACGGTCGACGGCGTTGACGTCTACGCATTCGCGCAGAATGTCGATGTCTGCGGCGGCGCGATGAGTAAGGCGCAGTCCAAAAAGATCACCAGGCTCTATGATCTGGCGCTGAAGACCGGCGCTCCCGTAGTCGGCTTCTATGATTCAGTCGGCGGCAGACTGGAGCAAAAATATGAGCTTCTCTCCGCGTACGGCGAGATTTTGAGAAAGTCATCGAAGCTCAGCGGTATCGTTCCGCAGATCTCCGTCATTCTCGGCAACTGCATGGGAACCTCGGCGCTGATCGCGGCGGCGGCTGACTATATTATCATGGAAAAGGACGCAAAGCTGAGCGTTGACACGGTCGGCGGGAAGGTCTCCGCACAGGATAATCTCAGCAGCGGTAACGCTTCCTTTGTCTGCGAGGGCTATGAGGCTTGTGTGGATAAGGCGAAGGCGCTGCTCGGCTATTTCCCCGCGAACAACCTCGAGCCCGCACCGGCGTTTGAGTCGGTTCCCGCTTATGCTGAGCCGGATAAATTACCCAAGTATTTTGCCGATGAAGGCTCCATCCTGTGTGTCGGCGGCGGTTACGGCGAGCCCGTTTGCACCGCGTTCGGCAGGGTAAACGGCTATCCTGTCGGCATCATCGTCACCAAGGGCGGCGTGATCTCTTCCGACAGCGCCAAGAAGATGACCAAGCATGTGCGCTTCTGCGACGCTTTCTCGATCCCGCTGATCACCATCGTTGACGCGGAGAAGTTTGAGAGCCTCGGCGACGCCTCCAAACTGATCTCGACTTATGCCGATGCTACCACTGTCAAGATCTCGATCATCTCGGGTACCGCGATCGGCGCGGTCTATATCGCGCTGGCAGGTTCCACAGCGGGCGCCGATCTGGTCTATGCAATGTATGACGCGGTCGTTTCTCCCGTAGCGCCCAAGGCGGCGGCGTTCATCCTCGACGGCAGTATCGCCGACGCGCCTGTCGCACAGCAGGACAAAATGGCGATGGATTACGTCAAGGCGAATCTCACCGCGGTCAAGGCGGCTGAGGACGGTTATATCGACGATATCGTGGATACCGATATACTGCGTGATAAGCTGTGCAGCGCGATCGAGATCCTGCTGAGCAAGCGTGTATCCACCTTGCCGAAGAAGCATACTACCAAGGTATAATGCGGTCGCGTTCGATGAAGAAGCGATCCTTTCGATCTGATAAATTATAGAAATAAGAGGTAACGATTATGAAGAATCTGAGAATCACCGTCAACGGTGTCGCATATGACGTACAGGTAGAAGAATTGAACGGGAACGAAGCTCCTGCTTCTGCTCCTGTTGCGGCAGCTCCTGTCAAAGCCGCTGCACCGAAAAAAGCAGCCGCGGCTGCCGCCGGCGCGGGTGAGAAGGTGGCCGCTCCCATGCCCGGTACCATCGTATCCGTTAACGTCTCCGACGGTCAGTCCGTCAAGAAGGGCGACGTCCTCGTTGTTCTTGAGGCGATGAAGATGGAAAATGAGATCAAAGCGCCTAAGGACGGCACCATCACCGGTATCTCCGTCAGCAAAGGCGAGAGTGTAGATACCGGCGCGACCCTCGTGACCATAGGCTAAGGAGAATAAGATGAGCAAGAAGATTTTAGTCACAGAGACAGCGTTGCGCGACGCGCATCAGAGCCTGATCGCGACCCGTATGACGACCGAAGAGATGCTCCCGATCCTCGATGAGATGGACAAGATCGGCTTCTATTCGCTCGAATGCTGGGGCGGCGCGACCTTCGACAGCTGTCTGCGATTTTTGAATGAAGACCCGTGGGAGCGTTTACGCACCATCCGCGCGCATTGCAAGAACACCAAGCTCCAAATGCTGTTCCGCGGACAGAATATGCTCGGCTACCGTCACTATGCCGATGATGTCCTCGAGTATTTTGTACAGCGTTCCGTCGCGAACGGTATCGATATCATCCGTATCTTTGACGCGCTGAACGATATCAAGAATCTGCAGGTCGCCATCAAGGCAGCTAAGAAAGAAGGCGCTCACGCGCAGGTAGCGATCAGCTATACCACAGGCCCCGTCTTTACCGACGAGTATTATGTCGAGTACGCCAAGCGCATTGCCGACGCGGGCGCGGATTCCATCTGCATCAAGGATATGGCGGCACTGCTCACGCCGTATCGTACCGAAAAGCTCGTCAAGGCGATCAAGTCACAGGTCGATCTGCCCCTGCAGCTCCATACCCACTATACCTCGGGTCTTGCTTCGATGTGCCTGATGAAGGGCGTTGAAGCGGGCGTTGATATGATCGACACCGCGATCTCTCCGCTGGCGCTGGGTACCTCTCACGCGCCGACCGAGAGCATGATCGCCGCGTTCATGGGTACCGAATATGATACGGGCATCAAGCTCGAGAGCCTGACCCCGATCCGCGAATACTTCATGACCCTGCGCGAGAAGTATATCAAGAGCGGTCTGCTCGATCCCAAGATGCTCGCTACCGACGTCAAGGCGCTGATCTATCAGGTGCCGGGCGGTATGCTGAGCAACCTGCTCAGTCAGCTCAAGCAGGCGGGCAAGGAGGATCAGCTCACTCAGGTGCTCGAAGAGGTACCGCGTGTGCGTGAGGACAGCGGTTATCCGCCGCTCGTCACCCCGACCTCTCAGATCGTCGGTACACAGGCGGTGTTCAACGTCATCATGGGCGAGCGCTACAAGATGTGCACCAACGAGTTCAAGGATCTGGTCGCGGGCAAATACGGCACCACTCCGATGCCCATCGACCCCGAGTTCCGCAAGCGCATTATCGGCGATATGGAGCCGATCGATTGCCGTCCTGCCGATCTCCTTGAGCCGGAGCTCGACAAGCTGCGTGCCGAGATCCCGCAGTATATAGAGCAGGAAGAGGACGTCCTGAGTTACGCGCAGTTCCAGAAGGTCGCGATCGACTTCTTTGAGAAGCGCCGCAACAAAAAGCTCGGTATCAATTCCACGCTGCTCGACAAAGAGAATAAAGTTCATCCCGTTTGATCGGGACCAAAAAAGGCTGTTCATCACGAACAGCCTTTTGTTATGTGATATGAGTTATTAAACTTTGATAATGCCTTGAGTGAATTCGTTGATCGGATCAGCCTTTCTTGCGATATTCATCGCCTCAGCGGCACGCAGATCAACATTGAATATTTCTTTTGCGGAAATTTGATTAAGTTTTTCATAATCTGTCCTGACCTTCACGATCAGCGGCAGATTGGCACCTCTGAGCAGATCTTCCGATCCCGATTTGATCCCAAGGATCCGCAGATAGGGGACAGGGGTGTTTTGCAAATCCGCTGTGATATTGAGGAAAGCCGACAGGATGATACGTCGTATCCGCGCCATGGTGTAGCGTTTCGTTTTGACAGCGTTATATATTTCTGTTAGAGAATTATATTGCTTCGCCGCTTCTATAATGCGGTATTCCACTCCCTCGCTGACGTCGGCGATTCGGCGCAGTTCTTCCGCTGAGATCGTCTTGAGTCGATAGAGGATGGCAGGCTCAATACTTTGGATCGTACACGGATGGGGGATTGTCACCGGCGTAAGCAATTTGTACGGTTCACCGTTTTCGATCATCTCGCGGATCTTGCCGGCGGAGGCAATCCCGTCGCGGATGATATCCTCATCATGATTGACACTCTTGCGCGGGATCGCGATCGGCGTGATCCCATGCTTTTTGCATGCCTTGATGTACTCGAGCGCGAGGATGTTGTTGGGCTGATTGATGATCTCGGCATAATGTGCTCCGACCGCCATACTCAGTGCCTTCGGATAGTATTCTCCGCTCTTCATCGCGGCGTGTATCTTGTCGTTGATCAACTTGTTTTCAAGCAGACTGACGATCTCATTTAGATCGTTGATCGAATTTTCCGCGCCGAAACAAAGTCTGTCGCAGTTCATTGCCGCGGCAATACGCACGCCGTTTTCCGCGAACGTCTGCGCTCCCGACATCGCGTAAACGATCGGCAGCTCCACGACCATATCCGCGCCGTTTTGAAGCGCCGCCTTTGCGCGCGCGTATTTATCGGTGATCGCGATATCGCCGCGCTGAACAAAATTGCCGCTCATAATGCAGACGATCTCATCCGCGTATGCTGCTTTAATTTGCTCTAAAAGAAATTTGTGACCGTTATGAAACGGATTGAATTCACAAATCACCGCCGCACGGCTCATGATCTCACCAACTTTCTCTTGATCGTCATTGTGAGGGTTATCCCCACTCATAAGGCTCCCTTTCCTAAGGGAGCTGTCACCGGACACGTGTGTCACGGTGACGGAGGGTTGCCTTATGCCTTTTACAAGTGAAATATCTTGATAAAACACTTGAAATACGCTTTGAAATGTACTATCATAGTATATGTCAAAAATTTGCATTTTTCAATACAGGAGGAAGAATTCTATGAAAATATTAGTTATCAACGCGGGCAGCTCCAGCCTGAAGTATCAGCTGATCGACATGGATACCGAGCAGATGATCGCCAAGGGCAACTGCGAACGTATCGGTCAGGAGGGCTCCTTCATCGGTCACAAGACCGCCGACGGTCGTTCCTTCACCAAAGAGATCCCCATGCCCGACCACGCTAAGGCGTTCATCGCTGTCAGCAACGCACTGCTGAGTGAAGAATACGGCGTGATCAAAAACCTCGACGAGGTCGCGGCGATCGGTCATCGTATCGTCCAGGGCGGCGCGTTGTTCAGCGATCCCGAGCTCGTCACCGAAGAGGTCATCAAGGGCATCGAGAGCTTGATCCCGCTCGCACCGCTGCACAACCCCGGTCACGTACAGGCAATCCGCGGCTGCCAGCAGGTATTCGGCGACAAGATCCCCATGGTCGTCGTATTCGATACCGCGTTCCATTCCACCATGCCCGAAAAGGCGTATATGTATGCTGTTCCTTATGAGTATTATGAGAAGTATGCTGTCCGCCGTTACGGTGCTCACGGCACCTCTCACCGCTTCGTCTCCGGCGCGATGGCGGATCTGATGGGCATGGACATCAAGGACTTAAAGCTCATCACCTGCCATATCGGCAACGGTTCTTCCATCACCGCAGTCAAGAACGGTAAGGTTGTCGACACCTCCATGGGTCTGACCCCGCTCGACGGTATCCTGATGGGTACCCGCTCCGGCTGCCTCGATCCCTCCGTCGTCACCTTCATCGCTGAGAAAGAGGGCTTCACTCCCGAAGAGATGAATACCCTGCTCAACAAGAAATCCGGTCTTTTGGGTATTTCCGGCATTTCCAGTGATGACCGCGATGTCACCAAGGCTGAGGAAGAGGGCAACCACCGTGCCGCGCTGGTACACCAGATGCTGTACTATCAGATCGCGAAGTACATCGGTCAGTATTGGGTCGCTATGGGCGGCTGTGACGGTATCGTGTTTACCGCGGGTCTGGGCGAGAATCAGCCCGCTCTGCGTGAGGCTGTCATCGATTATCTCGCGTTTGCCGGCGTGAAGCTGAACAAGGAAGTCAACGCGACCACCCGTGACACCGCGTTTATCTCCGCCGAGGATTCTTCCATCCCGGTCGCTGTTATTGCTACCAACGAAGAACTGGCGATCGCGCGCGACACCAAGGCGATCGTAGAAAAGCTGTAATCGCCTCTCTTTTCTGAGGGTTGCTAACCTAAATCATAGAACAAGTCCGTCCTTGACTGCTTTCGTCGAGGGCGGTTCTTTTTTGTTCTGAACAAGTGTCAACACATGTTTACAAAATAAGCAATTGGTTTTTTAGTTAAGCAAAATAAGCTAAGAGAAAGAGAAAGAAAAAGAATAAAGAAAAGGATAATGATAATGAAATGAGAATGATAAAGAAAAAGACAAGCCTATCGGGCTTTTAACATATCAACATGTTTTCCACGTAGTTATCAACATATGATAACTGTCATTGCGAGGGTTGTCAGGCAGAGGCAATCACAACAAAAACAGGACGATCACAGTCGTCCTGAATTCATCTCATATTCATATCCTATCATTTTTAAATGTCATTGCGAGAGTCGCAAGACTCGTGGCAATCTCAACCAATAGTTCATTTATTCCTTGATACCATTGAGCATATCAAGTCCGTGAGCGAGTGAGGGGAGGACAAAGCCCAGATTCTCTGTCGCGCCCTTGGGTGAGCCGGGCAGATTGATAATCAGGCTTCTTCCTCTGATTCCCGCAATTCCTCTCGAAAGCATTCCTCTCGGCGTGATCTCCATGCTTTTTTGCCGCATATATTCGGCGATTCCGGGGGCTTCACGCTCGATGACCTCTTTGGTCGCTTCGGGCGTGATATCGCGCGGCGCAAAGCCTGTGCCGCCTGTAGTGATGATCAGATGAACGCCTTTCTCACATAGATCAGTCAGGGTGCTCTTGATCTTATTTTTCTCATCGGGAATTATCATCGGATCAAGCACTTGATATCCCTGCTCTGTTAGTAGTTTTGCGACGGCAGGGCCGCTTTTGTCCTCATAGATCCCCTGTGCGGCTCTGTCGCTGACGGTGATGACGGTTGCTGTGTACATAAAATAGATTCTCCTTATCGCCTTTCCCATGAGGGGAAGGTGGGCAAATCGATTAAAAGCGATTTGGTGGGATGAGGTGGAAGTTTTCGAACTATCAATGATGAGGATGAATCAGAGATGGTGCCGCCTCATCCATCTCGATCACTCGTCAAGGGTATAGCGAATCATTTTCCGAACGGACAGTGCGGATAGGTGCAGTTATCACACCCAAGGCATAAGCCGCCTTCTCCGTAGGCGACAAAATCCGCCTTGCTCAGCTTCACGCCTGCCGCAATGCGAGGCAGCACTAAATCAAAGATGGTTGCTTTGGCGTACATCACGCAGCCGGGTAAGCCCATGATCGGGGTGCCGTCCTCAAAATAGCCTAAGAGGAACATCGCGCCGGGCAGGACGGGCGCGCCGTAGGTGATAATCTCCGCGCCGCTTTCCCTGATTGCGCCGGGGGTGCGGTCGTCGGGGTCTACGCTCATGCCGCCGGTACAGAGGATCATATCCGCCTTGCCTTTGACCTTGTTGATCGCGTCCGTGATATGCTCCATGCCGTCGTCGACGGTCAGGTGTTCGGTGACGGTGATGCCGTAGGCGCTGAGCTTTTCGATCAGTACAGGAGTGAATTTGTCCTTGATCCTGCCGTGGAACACCTCGCTGCCGGTCGTGATAATCGCGGCAGTCTTGAGGGTATAGGGCAGGACGTTCAGGATCGGGTCGCCTGCGACTAGTTCCTCTGCCTGATCAAGCTTTCCTTTATCGATGACCAGCGGGATGACGCGTGTTCCGGCGAGCTTATCACCCTTGTGAACGGCGGTGTCACCTTTTCTGGTTGCGATCATTAATTCTTCTATAGAATTAACAGCGCTCAGTTTCTCTCTGTCGAGGGTAAAGAGCCCGTCGATTGCGGCGACAAGCTCGATCTTGCCCTCCTTGACCTCGCTGCGGTTGATGTTTGCACCCTTGCAAAGGCGGCACAGGATCTCTGCCGCTTCATTCTCATGGAGCTTGTCCTCGTCCATCTCAAAGATATAGAGGTTTTCTTTCCCCATACTCAGCAGGATCGGGATATCCTCCTCAGTGACGACATGTCCCTTGCGGAAACGTGCGCCTTTGTATTCGCCGGGGATGATCTGCGTCATATCGTGGCACAGCACCTGTCCGACGGCTTCGGTTGTTTTGATAAGTTTCATGGTTTGCTCCTATGTATAAAGAGGATGAATCAACCCTCCGGCTCTTCGAGCCACCTCTCCGGTGTATGGAATCTGTTTTCCAAATCGCAGATTTGGACAGAATCTCACCTTAGAAAAGGGAGGCTATATTGTTTGTTATGATTACAGAATCACCGGGCTTGATCGTGCCGCCCTTGCGGACGACGGTGAAGATGCCCTCGGTGGGCATGACGCATTTACCGGTCAGCCTCTTGATCTCGCAGTCGCTGTGACATTCTTTGCCGATCTGGGTGACCTCTAATTCCGCGTTACCGATGTGGATGATCGTGCCGAGGGGCAGGCTCTTGAGCTCGATCCCTTTGGTAAGGATGTTCTCGGCAAAGTCGCCCGCGTTCAGCTCCATGCCGAGTTCACGCATTTTATCAACGCTTTCTTCGGCGAGCAGACTGACCTGTCGGTGACGGTACTTTTGGGGCGTATCCGCATTGACGGCGTGAGCGTCGCCGATGATGCCGTGATTCTCCTGTAGGGTGATCGAGGGGACAGGATGCTTGCGCGTACCCTTCTTCTCACTGATACAGGTAGCTGTGACGATCCCTTTCATCGCTGAAACACCCCGCTTTTTCCGCCGCTCTTGTAGTTCAGGCGGATGTTGTGTATTTCGATATCCCGCTGCACCGCCTTGCACATATCGTAGATGGTCAGCGCAGCGGTGCTGACGGCGGATAACGCCTCCATCTCAACGCCGGTGTTGCCCTTGCATTTGACGGTAGCTGTGATGTGTATTTCAGTATCGGTGAGCTCAAAACGGATATCAACGCCGGTGAGCATCAACGGATGACACATCGGGATATTGTCGGAGGTTTTCTTTGCCGCCATGATGCCCGCGACCTGCGCGACCGCGAGGACGTCGCCCTTTTTGATGCCGCCGCTTTTGATGAGCGCCATCGTATCGGGATTGACAGCGACAGTGCCCTCGGCGATCGCCTCTCGAAAGGTACTGTCCTTTTCGGTCACGTCCACCATCTTGGCGCGACCCTGTTCATTGATATGTGAGAATTCCATTTTATCCTCCGATCTCGTTCATATAGCGCGTGGTGGATGCTCCCGCCGTGCCGAATCGATGGCTTTCGGGCTTTTGTAATATCCCGCTTTTGATCGCTTCTTCCAGTGCTTTCCCCTGTAAGCCCCTCAAATCGATCTCCTGATCCGAGTGCAGGCAGGGCTTGAGCTTGCCGTCCGCGGTGACGCGGATCTTGTTGCAGGAGGGGCAGAAACTTTGCGACATCGGGCAGATCAGCCCGACAGTACCCTTGTGATCGGGTAGGCGGTAGACCCGCGCGACGCCGTCGATCTTGAGCAATTCTGCATTTTGCAGCATGCCTTCTATCATGGCGGTCGTCATAAAGCGATCTCTCTCCCAATCTTTGGCAACGCCCAGCGGCATGAGCTCGATAAAGCGCACATGAACGGCATTATCCTTGGTGAGACGGATGAAGTCATACAGCTCGCCGTCGTTGATCCCTTTGAGGAGCACCGTGTTGATCTTGATGTTGTCAAAGCCCGCGTTCTGAGCCGCTGTGATCCCGCTGAGCACATCCTGCGGATCGCCGCCGCGGGTGATTTTGTTGAATGTCTCGGGATCCAGGCTGTCAAGGCTGATATTCAGTCGGTCAACGCCCGCGGCTTTTAGCTCCTTCGCTATGGCAGATAGGAGTGATCCGTTGGTCGTGATGCCGAGCTCGATCGCGCTGTCGATCGCTTTGATATTGCGACAGAGGGTGACAAGCCCTTTTCTGACCAGCGGTTCGCCGCCTGTCAGGCGCACTTTGTTGATGCCCAGTGCGTGTGCCGCGCGGACGATCTCGGTCATCTCTTCGATAGTGAGCATATCCGCGTGATGTTTCTTGCATACGCCCTCTTGCGGCATACAGTAGATACAGCGGTAGTTGCACAGATCGGTAACGGATAAGCGCAGGTATTGAATGGTTCTTCCAAAGCTGTCTTGCATGATTATTTCAAATCCTCATATTGTTTCTTTATCTGTTGATAGTAGGCTTCGGTATGAATGATCTCCCGCGTGATGCCGTCCGTGATGGGCGAGACCTCGGCGCATAGCTGCCGCACCTCGTCGATATCGTGTGATACTAAGATCGTTTCACCGCCGAAATCACGGATGATCCCGCGGATGTAGGGGATGAGTTTGTATTTGAGCAGGGTGTCGAGGGAGGAGAAGGGCTCGTCCAGCAACAGCACCTCGGGTGACGAGGCGAAGATACGCGCTAACGCGACACGTTGCTTTTCGCCGCCCGAAAGGCTGTCGGGACGTCGGTTCTCGAGTCCTTCCAGCTGAAATTGACCGATCAGCTCACACAGCTTTAGTTCGCGTTTGTTTTTCGGCAATTTTCGCATTCCTGCCGTGATATTGCCGCTGACGGTCATATTCGGGAACAAGGCGTATTCCTGAAAGAGATACCCGACCCTGCGCTTTTGCGGAGGCAGGTCGATATGCTTTTCACTGTCAAACAGCACTCGGTCATTTAATTGTATCACACCCTTGTCGGGCTTTTCAATCCCTGAGATGCATTTGAGCGTCATACTTTTTCCCGCGCCCGACGCGCCGAACAGCGCCAAGGTGCTGTGGTCGCATCGAAACTTCGCTTTCAGTGTAAAGCGGTCAAGGCGCTTTTCGATATCCACATAGAGCATTATCTGCGCCTCCTTTGCGGCTTTTCGAGCAGATTGACGACCAACAGGACGACGGCGGAGATCGCAATATTGATCAGCACCCACTTGATCGCCAGTTCATCGTTACCGGTGCGCCAAAGCTGATAGACAGCGGTAGAGACGGTGGCGGTCTTACCGGGGGTATAGCCCGCGATCATCGAGGTCGCGCCGTATTCGCCGAGCGCTCTCGCAAACGACAGGACAACGCCCGCGATGATCCCCTGCTTGCAGTAGGGCAGGCGGATGCGCCAGAAGATGTAGGTGTTGGAGAGACCGAGCGTCCTGCCCGCGTCGGCAAGGTTTTCATCAAACCGCTCAAACGCGCCGCGTGCCGTGCGGTACATCAACGGGAACACCACGACGGTCACGGCGAAGATCGCCGACCACCACTGCATGGTCAGTCGGATATCCCAGTTTTCCAGAAAGAATGTACCGATCGGCCGCTTGGGACCCAGCGCGAGCAGCAGCAGATAGCCCACCACCGTCGGCGGTAAGACCAGCGGCAGGGTGAAAAGGACGTCCAATATGCCTTTGAGGACGCGCGGCAATTTAGCGATATAATATGCCGCCGCGATCCCGATGAAAAAGACGAAGATCGACGAGATCGCCGCGATCCTGAGTGAGTTGTATAAGGGGTATAAGTCCATAATGACTCCTAAAAGGATAGATAAACCCACCTGGAATAGAATCAGACGGGCGTATCTCTGATGGGGATTATGATGATAAAGCCATTGAATGGTCATCATTGCGAAGCCTCACAATGTATTGAAGCATTGTGAGGCTGTGGCAAGCTCAACCTTATTGTTTTTAGAGTGGGGTAAAGCCGACGCCCTCAAATACCTTTGCCGCTTCCTCTGTCTGCAAGTAGGCGAGGAAGGCTTTTGCTTCATCGGCGTGAGCGCTCTTGCTCAGTACGGCGGCGGGGTAGATGACCTGTCCGCACATCGCTTCGGTAGCGGTATCGGCGACTTTGAGGTTGGCGGAGAACGCGTCGGTCTGATAGATGATACCGCAGTCGACCGTGCCCTCGCTGACCTGTGTGGTCACTTCCTTGACATTGGAGCCGTAGGTCAGCACGCCCTTGCTCTTCAACGCGCTCTCATCCAAGCCATAGTAAGTGAAAATCTTTTGCGTATATTGTCCTACGGGTACATCCTCATTGCCGATCGCCATCAGGATATCGCCCGCTTCCAAATGAGCTTTCATATCCGCATAGTTTTGGATGCCGGATTTGGAATTCTCGGCGACACAGAGCGCGACCTTGTTTTCGAGCAGGTCAAGACGGGTGTCCTTGTTGATATAGCCGCCTTCTTCCAGCCCGTTCATCTGCTTTTGTGCCGCGGAGATAAAGAGATCGCACACAGCTCCCTCTTCGATCTGGGTCTTTAATGTACCGGAGGAATCGAAGTTATAGGTGATTTTTATGGTCGGATGTGCCGCCTCGTAGGTTTTAGCTAAGCTTTCGAGCGTTTCGGTCATGCTTGCCGCGGCAAAAACGACGATTTCGGTTTTATCGGCGGACTTTTCGTCGGCGGTAGCGGCTGATGTTGCGGAAGTTGTTTCACCTACGGTTTTATCATCGGATTTTTGCTGATTGCCGCAAGCGCAGCAGATCGCGGTGATGATCAGCACGGACAGGAATAATGCAACGATTCTTTTCATTTGTATCAACCTTTCTTTATGCTATACTATTATAATAGCAATTTTCAAAGGTTGACACAATTACCGTCGTACCGTATAATAGAATTATCATTCGGCATTACGGAATAGGTGAGAGGATGGAAGAAAATAAAGGTAAGGTAAAGTCACTGTCAAAGGCGATCGATCTGCTGGATATCCTCAGCGTATCGCGTCATGGGTTGAGCCTGAGTGAGTTGGCGGAACGCGCAGGCTTCCCCAAAAGCACGACCCACGCTTTGGCGTCGACTCTGCGTGACAGAGGGCTGCTTCGTCAACTGCAAAACGGCGATTATGCCCTCGGTATGCGGCTGTTTGAGTATGGCTCGGCGGTGTCGAGGGGCTTTGATATCGGTGAGTTGTCCCGACCGTATCTCGAGAGCCTGAGCTCCCTGACAGGCGCGAATACCGTTATCAGCCTGCTCGACGGCGAGAGCGCGGTATCCTTTGACTATGCCGTCAGCTCCTCGGGCGTGCAGATCTTGCCCGAGATCGGCGTCAGACTGCCGCTGCACTGCACCTCACAGGGAAAAATGATGTTGGCGTATCTGCCTGAGAGCAGGATGCAGTCCTTGTTCCGTCGTCAGCCGATGCGCCCCTATACCCGCCATACGATCACGAGCATGGATGATCTGCAACAACAATTGGCTGATATCCGGCAAAAGGGCTATGCCGTGGAGGACGGCGAATACAAGGTGGGACTGCGGTCGGTCTCTGCGCCGGTATTCGACGCGAGCGGGGAGCTAAGATACGCTTTGACCACGATCGGCTTTTTCCGTCGTGTCAGCGCCGATGACTTTGTCAACGCTGTCCGGGTGACCGTCGATCAGGCGAAGATGCTCTCTAACGCGCTGGGATACACATTCGAAAATTAGGTGATATGTAAAAAGCTGCTTCCGGTGGGAGGCAGCTTCTTTGCATCTATTGGTTTTATCGCATTATGTGGTGCTCGGCTTGAAGTCGCGGTCGCCTGCCTCGGTCGTATCTCTGAACAGCAGCGAGATGCACCATAACGCCGCCAAAGCGACGACGACATAGACGATACGGGCGATGATGCCCGACTGTCCGCCAAACAGGAATGCGACTAAGTCAAACTGGAACAGACCTACGGCGCCCCAGTTGATACCGCCGACGATCAGCAGCGATAACGCAATTTTATCCAGCATCGGTAAACCTCCTTACAGTAAAACTGTAATGCTATTGTTTACCGAATCTACGCGGATATTCATATGACCTTGGTAAAGTAAAGAATTAACACAACAACGGCGATCAGGATCAATATGCCCGCGATGACGCGAGAGAGAAAGATCGCTTTTTTTAATTTGAATTTGTGGATCATGATCTCGGGAGGGAAGGGGAGAAAGAGATACATCACGCCCAGAATGATCATCGAGACCGCCGCGCCCAGCGCGCCGATCCCTCTGGTAAAGGCATACAAAAAGATGCAGATGCCGATGGCCAATACAAAAATACCGTTGATGATCGAAAAGGCTTTTTGATATTTTTCGCGCGTTTCATAGAATTTATTCGCGCTGTTCTGACATTCGTCCGAACAATACATCTCGTGATAAGAGATCTCTTTCGCGCAATATTCGCATTTTTTCATGATTATCACCACAGGTATTTTAACACGAATCATAAATGTTTGCAATGTTAAGTTTTAATTATTGGCAAATTTGTTCAAATATTAGACTAATATTTGTAGAAAAAGTGAATTGAAGATTAATGACAGATTTGTTATACTAACTATGAGGAATACTCAGTATAGGATAACTATGTCCGGTTATCCGTAAATTTTAGGAGGAATAATATGAAAATGAGACGATTAGTAAGCTTGCTGCTGGCAGTCTTACTCGTTATGTCCTGCTTCTCCGTGAGCATCGTTGCTACCTCGGCAGCTGTTGCTGATAAGGCGGAGACAGCAGCGAATATCGATGTAGCCGCCGCAGGCTCTGCGTATGAAGATATGCAGAGCAAGACAACCGTCGAAAACAACTACGGTCTGTCAAAGACCGTCAATGACGGTACGATTCTGCAGGCATGGACCTGGTCCTTCAAGAACATTGAAGAGAACCTGGAAACCATCGCGGAACAGGGCTTTACTACCATTCAGGTATCTCCCCCCAACGAGATCAAGAAGGGTACCAAAGGCGCTAAATTCCTGCAGAACGACGGTCAAAACGGTTGGTGGATGTACTACCAGCCCTCCGGCTTCCAGCTGAACAACAGCACCGACAATGCGCTCGGCACCAAGGCTGAGTTCATTTCCATGTGCGACAAAGCGCATGAGATGGGCTTGAAGATCATCGTCGACGCTGTTATCAACCATATGGGTACCAAGGACGGCGACGATAACAACACCTCGACCGATCCCATGTCCCATGTCACTCCCAAGGCAGCTACCTTTGAGCCCGAGATCTATAACAATAAGCTGTTCCATAATCCGTGGAAAAAGATGACTTATATTGAGAACAACGATACTCAGTATAACTCAACCTACGACCTGACCCGCAACTGCACCTCCGGTCTGCCTGACTTAAAGACTGAGGACACCCGCGTACAGAAGGCGATCTATGATTACATGGAAGAGCTCATCCAGTCCGGCGCTGACGGCTTCCGCTTTGACGCCGCGAAGCACATCGAGACTCCGGATGATATCAGCGGCCTGAGATCCGATTTCTGGACGAATACCCTTGTCAAGGTCCAGAAGGCGCATCCCGATCAGGAAATCTACGCTTACGGCGAGATTTTGAACACCTGCGGTATCAACCGTCCGTACAGCATGTACACCAAGCTGTTTGACGTCACTGACTCCAAGGGTTATTGGCAGATCAACAACGCTGTCAAGAGCGGCGGCTCCGTCGGCGAGTGGAACAACGCTACTCCCGGTTACCCGAGCTCCAACTTCAACGCTTCTAACGCAATGCTGTGGGATGAATCCCATGATACTTATGTTGACAAGTCCACTACCGACCTGAATACCACTCAGCGCGGTAAGATCTGGGCACTGGTCGCAGGTCGCGCGGGTATCTCTTCCGTATACCTTGCTCGTCCTTCCGACAGCACCAACACTAATGATCTGTATAACATCGCGATCGGTGAAGCGCGCAAGACATCCTGGTCCAACGCTACCACCAAGGCGATCAACCAGTTCCATAACTACTTCATCGGCCAGTCCGAGTATTGCACCAGCAACTCCGGCGGTACCGCTTATATCGAGAGAGGTACCACCGGCGCGATGATCGTCAACCTCGGCGGCACTACCGCTAAGAATGTCACACTGACCAACCACAAGCTGACCGCGGGTAACTACAAGGATGCCATCACCGGCAACACCTTCACCGTTACCAAGAGCCAGATCAAGGGTTCTGTCGGCGCTACCGGCGTTGCTGTTCTCTATGAGAACAACGAGGCTCCCAAGCCCACCGATCCGCCCAAGCCCACTGATCCTCCCGAGACCTATATCCTCGGCGATGTCAACGATGATAAAGAAGTTGATGTTGTTGACGCTACCATGATCATGCGTGCCAACATCGATATGATCACCCTGACCGACAAGCAGAACCGTGCTGCTGACGTTGACGGTGACGGTTTTGTTACCGTTATCGACGCTACACTGATCCAGCGCTATCTTGGCGGTAAGACTGTCAAGTATGACATCGGTAAGGAAATGACCGTACAGCCTGTACAGCCCACTACCCCGATCGTCATCCCGACGACTCCTCATTATGATGATCCTACTGAGCCTGATCCCGGTCAGGGCGGCACCATCATCTTCTCTAACAACAAGGGCTTCAGCACTGTAAACATCTATTATTGGTCGGATGCCGAGCAGCCCGTAGAGTGGCCCGGTGTACCGATGACCTCTATCGGCATGAACGAGTACGGTGAAGAGAGATTCACCTTCGATCTGCCCGCAGGCATGACCAATTACATTATCAACGACGGCAGCCAGCAGACTGTTGATATTCCGTTCAACGGTTCTACCGGCGTTTACATGACCGATCAGGATGCGGAAGGTCACTACAACGTAGAATTCTACGATATCGACCCGACTCCCACTCCGACTCCGGGCCCCGATCCGGACCCCGATACCGAGGGCTCCTTCCTCCTCACCGACAACTTCGGTTGGGGTCAGGCATATGTCTATGCTTGGGACGATGACGGCAATGAGCTCTACGGCGCATGGCCGGGTTCCGCTCAGGCTGAGACCACTACGAATGAGTACGGCGAGACTCAGTTCAGATGCTACATTCCCAAGGGCGCTACCGGCGTTATCCTGAGCAACGGTAACGGCGAGCAGACCGAGGACATCAAGGACTTCTCCTATGACGGTTACTGGATGGATGGCTCCAAGAACGATCTGGGTCATTACAAGGTCACCGGTTGGAATTCCGACGGTTCCGGCGGTTCTGACGATCCCACTCCCGATTATCCTGTCAAGTCTTCCTTCCTCTTGACCGACAACTTCGGTTGGGGTCAGGCGTATGTCTACGCTTGGAACGAAGCCGGCGAAGCAATCACAGGCGAATGGCCCGGCGCCGCTATGGCAGAGACTGTCACGAATGATTACGGTGAGACTCAGTTCAAGTGCAATGTTCCCGAGAACGCTGTCGGCGTGATCCTGAGCAACGGTAACGGCGCTCAGACCGAGGACATCACTGACTTTACCTATGACGGTTACTGGATGAACGGTTCCCAGAACGATAAGGGTCACTACCTCGTTACAGGTTGGAGATCCGACGGCTCCGGTTCCGGCGGTTCTGATCAGCCTATTCCTACTCCCGATCCCACCAACAGAACCATCATCTTCTCTAACAACAAGGGCTTCAGCAGCGTCAATATCTATTATTGGGGCGATGGCGTTGAGCCTGTACAGTGGCCCGGCGTTGCGATGACCTCTATCGGTCAGAACGAATTCGGTGAAGAGAGATTCACCTTCGAGCTGCCCGAGGGCATGACCAACTACATCATCACCGACGGTACTTCTCAGACCGTTGACGTTCCCTTTACCGGCGCGACCGGCGTTTACATGACCGATCTCAACGGCGAGGGCAAATATGAAGTAGCCTTCTATGATATCGGCGGCGGTGACACTCCGATCGATCCGACCACACCCGTAGGTGATGACGGTATCTATCTCGTAGGTACCTTCAGCAACTGGGAGACCGACGCTCAGTATAAGATGAGCGAGAATCCCGGCGCTCCCGGCGAGTACATGATCTCTACCACCCTTTCCGAGGGCGACGGCGTCAAGGTCGTTAAGGTGGAGAACGGCAACACTACTTGGTATCCCGACGGTATGGATAACGAGTACATTGTTGACGCGGCTCACGCAGGCAATGTGACCATCTACTTCAATGCGGCGGGCAGCGCTGATTGGAGCGCGTTCGGCGGCTACATGTACATCGATAACGGCGGTTCTACCCCCGAGCCTCAGCCGACTCAGGGCGGAGATACTCCCGATCCCACGAACAGAACCATCATCTTCTCCAACAACAAGGGATTCAGCACCGTTAACATCTATTATTGGGCTGATGGTGAAGAGCCTGTACAGTGGCCCGGCGTTCCGATGACCTATTATGATACCAACGAGATGGGCGAGCAGAGATATTCGTTTGAGCTGCCCGAGGGTATGACCAACTACATCATCAACGACGGCACACAGCAGACCGTTGATATCACCTTTACCGGTGCTACCGGCGTTTACATGACCGATAAGGACGCTACAGGTAACTATGAGGTAGCATTCTATGATATCGGCGGCGATCCGACTCCCACTCCCGATCCCACGACCGCTCCTGCTCCCGTAGGTGACGACGGCGTTTACCTCGTCGGTACCTTCAGCAATTGGCAGCCCGACGCTCAGTATAAGATGAGCGAGAACCCCGGTGCAGCAGGCGAGTACATGATCTCTACCACCCTGACTGAGGGCGACGGCGTGAAGGTCGTTAAGGTCGAGAACGGCGTTCAGACCTGGTATCCCGACGGCGAAGGCAATGAGTACACTGTTGACGCGGCTCATGCGGGCAACGTTACTGTTTACTTCAACGCGGCAGGCAGCGCTGATTGGAGCGCGTTCGGCGGCTACATGTACATCGATAACGGCTCGACTCCTACTCCCGATCCCACTCAGCCTGTTAACCCCGATCCTGATCCCGATCCTTCCGGCAGAACCATCCTGTTCTCCAATAACAAGGGCTTCAGCACCGTTAACATCTATTATTGGGCTGATGGTGAAGAGCCTGTACAGTGGCCCGGTGTTCCGATGACCTATTATGACACCAATGAGATGGGCGAGCAGCGCTTCTCCTTCGAGATGCCCGCAGGCATGACTAACTACATCATCAACGACGGTACTCAGCAGACGGTTGATATTCCGTTCACCGGCTCTACCGGCGTTTACATGACCGATAAGGATAGCGAGGGTCATTATATGGTTGATTTCTATGAGATCGGCGATAATCCGACTCCGAATCCCGATCCTGATCCCGATCCTACACCGAGCGGCAAGGATGTTACCTTCGAGCCCGGCGACGCAAGTCAGGCTGATCCCGCATGGTTCGCATGGGTTTGGAACGACGGTTCCGAAGGCACTTGGATCCAGGGCACTGCTTCCGGCTCCAACATCGTATTTGCCGGCGCAGCCGATTATGGCAACATTCTTGTCGTCAGAATGCCCACCGGCTCTACCTCCGCAGACTGGGATACCTGTTGGAACCAGTCCGAGGATATTAAGATGCAGTCCGGCACCCTGTACTTCACAGGTTGGGGCAGCGGTAACAAGTTTAATATCGGCTGGAAATAATCCATCCTCTCAGCGAAAGCTGTGAATGATCCCAAAATAATGCGGGAGCAGGCTTCGGTCTGCTCCCGTTTTCCGTGAAGTTTTAAATTCTATCAGTATAATTATGGAGATTGTTTGTCCGATGTGACAACCATCGATTGGAGGCTGTTATGCACATTCCGTCATCCGATACCATCGATATCGAAGTGTTAACCTTTGCGGACGCGATGGTCAGTACCAATGATGATTATGATAAATCCCGCTGGCTGTATGTGCCCGATTTCTACAGTGAATACCGTTATATCCTCGGTACAAGAGGGGAGAGACCGCTGATCTGCATCGGCATCAATCCATCCACCGCCGCGCCTGATGATCTGGATAATACGCTCAAATCGGTTGAACGGATCGCGCTTGCGAACGGCTATGACAGCTTCATCATGTTTAATGTCTATGCTCAGCGCGCGACAAATCCCGATGATATGGAGCGCGAGTGCAACACGCTGCTCCATGAGGAGAATATGAAAGCGTTCGACTATATCTTAGGATTGAGCGATCAGCCCGCTGTCTGGGCGGCATGGGGCAATATTATCGAAAAGCGCCCGTATCTGCCCGACTGTGTGCGTTCGATGACCGATCTCGGTACACGACATCATGCAAAGTGGTATTCCGCGGGCAAGATCTCCAAAAAGGGACACCCACATCATCCGCTTTATTTGCGGAAGGATACCCCTCTTGATCCTTTTGATATCGAAAAGTATATTGATACGCTGTGATGAGCATAAGAAATAAGACCCACCGTTCTTGGTGGGTCTTTCTCGTTACATCATTATTACTTGGATGATAGAATCCTATATTACAATGATAAGTGCAAATTATAATTTTGCCATATCCTCTTCGGTGACAAGGGTGATGCCGTGTTCGGTGAGGATCTTCTCAGCGGCGGCGTTATCTTCGACACGGAGCACTACATACGCGAACTGCTTGGAAACGGTGATGAACGCGTACATATACTCGATGTTGATGTTGTTGTCCGCTAAGATCTTGACGACCTTTGCCAGAGCGCCGGGCTCATCCTGTACGG
Organism: uncultured Clostridia bacterium; assembly: GCA_946407065.1. Lineage (GTDB taxonomy): Bacteria > Bacillota > Clostridia > Oscillospirales > Acutalibacteraceae > Ruminococcoides. The sequence continues at coordinate 84,236 of CAMJMQ010000005.1, forward strand.
CTACGCCGACGACCTCGGTGACGGAAACGAACGCGTTCGCGTCATCCAGCGCCTGCTTTGCCTTGGCGATATCGGTGACGATCAGGCGGAAGATACCAAAGTCATTGGTGTCCGCAACACTCATCGCGCGGATGTCAACGCCTGCCTTGGCGATCGCGTCGGTGACGGTGACGAGGGTGCCTTCACGGTTTTCTACAAAGATGGATAACTGTTTAATTGCCATAATGTTACTCCTTTATCAATGTGTCATTGCGTGCCCTGACGCGTTATGTTCAAGGCTCGCAACGGATCTGGTTAAGTGTTGATTCCCATTTTCTTGCGGTTATCGATAACGCGAACCGCTTTGCCTTCGCTGCGTGCGATCGACTTCGGCGCGGCAAGACGGATGACGGGATTGATGCCGAGCATTTCCTTCATTGCTGCCTGGAGCTTCTTTTCCTTTTTGGTGATGACCTTCGGTGTATCGGAGAAGTCCTCGGGGAGCATCTCGACGCGGATCTCAAAGGTATCGGTGTTGTTCACGCGGTCAACCAGGATCTGATAGTTCGGCGCGTAGCCGTTGTTCAGCAGTACCGCCTCGATCTGGCTGGGGAAGACGTTGACGCCGCGGATGATCATCATGTCGTCACTGCGTCCCATCGGCTTGTGCATGCGGATAAAGGTTCTGCCGCAGGAGCATTTCTCGCGGGAGAGGACGGTGATATCGCGGGTGCGGTAACGGATCAGCGGGAACGCCTCTTTATCCAGAGAGGTGAACACCAGCTCACCCTTGCTGCCCTCGGGGAGTACCTCGCCGGTATCGGGATCGATGATCTCGGCATAGAAGTGATCCTCATTGATGTGCATACCATTCTGCTCACAGCATTCAAACGCCACGCCGGGGCCGCTCGATTCTGTCAAGCCGTAGATATCATACGCCTTGATACCCAGACTTTTCTCGATATCTTTTCGCATTTCTTCTGTCCAGGGCTCAGCGCCGAAAATACCGGCTTTGAGTTTATTATCCTCAGGCTTGTAGCCCTTTTCTTTTAAGGATTCTCCGATATAAGCGGCGTAGGAGGGGGTACAGCAGAGGAAGGTGGCGTTGAGATCCATCATGAACTGGATCTGGCGATTCGTGTTACCGCTCGACATCGGCAGGGTCAGACAACCGACTTTATGGGAGCCGCCGTGCAGACCTGCGCCGCCGGTAAACAGTCCGTAGCCGTAGGCTACCTGCACAACGTCGCCTGCGTCACCGCCTGCCGCGACAATCGCGCGAGCACAGCATTCTTCCCACATATCGACGTCGTTCTGGGTGTAGAACGCGACAACGCGCTTGCCGGTGGTACCGGAGGTGGAGTGGATTCGTACACAGTTATTGAGGTCAGTCGCGAGCATTCCGTAGGGATATGCTTCTCTTAAATCGTTTTTGCTCAGGAACGGAAGCTTACTGATATCCTGAAGACAGGTGATATCCTCGGGCTTGACGCCTTTTTCATCCATCAGATTGCGGTAGTATTCGACGTTCTCATACACATAGCGCACCTGACGAATGAGCTTGAACTCCTGCAGCTTCTTGATCTCGTTGACCGGCATGGTCTCAGCTTCGGGCTGATAGAATTTCTTCTGCATGGGGCTTCATCCTTTCTGTTGTTTTTTCATGATACCTACTGCATTTCATGTCATTGCGAGGCACAACGTGCCGTGGCAATCTCAACATGATTTAGCAGTTATAACCCAAATCAAATGCCTTTTTGTTGATGGCAACAAACTGCGGCTTGACACATTTTTCGATGGCGGTCAGCCATTTTTCCTTCGGCATATCGAAGTATTTGGCGAGCCTGCCCATCAAAACGATGTTGCACGCCTTGGACGAACCCGCTTCATTCGCCAGCGCCAGCGCGTCGATATCGTCCACATGAATGCCTTTAGCCTTCATCTCATCGATGATATCCTCGGGATAGGTGGTCGCGCCGATGATGACCGGCATGGGATCGATCTGCTGGGTGTTGACGATGATGGTACCGTCCTTTTTGAGGTTCTGTACATAGCGAGCCGCCTCGATCTTCTCGAAGGAGACGATGAAATCCGCTTCACCGTTCTCGATGACGGGGGAGTAGACCTTGTCGCCGAAGCGGACATAGGTGACGACGGAACCGCCGCGCTGGCTCATTCCGTGTACTTCGCTGACTTTTACATCATAGCCTTCGTCAACAAGCAGTCTGCCAAGCAGCTTGGACGCGAGCAGGGAACCCTGTCCGCCGACGCCGACGATCATAATATTCTTAGTCATGAGAGGGCACCTCGCTTTCAAACGCGTCAAAGGGACAGAGCTGCGCGCAAACGCCGCATCCGACGCAAAGGGTGGGATCGACAACGGCGTGACCGTCGCGGAAGGAGATGGACGGACAGCCGAACTTCATACATTTCTTACAGCCGCGGCACTTGTCGGGGTTGACATAGAGCGGCTTTTTGGGCTTGACGTACTTCAACAGTACGCAGGGACGGCGTGAAATAATGACGGAGGGTTCGTTCTTCCGGAGCTCCTCTTTGAGCACCGTCTCACATTCCTCGAGGTTATACGGATCGACCACGCGAACGGAGTTGATACCGATGCTGTGGCACAGATCCTCGAGGTTGACCTTGCCGGCGGGATCACCCTTGATGGAGTAGCCGGTGGTCGGATTCTGCTGATGACCCGTCATACCGGTGATGGAGTTGTCGAGGATGATGACGGTGGAATTGCTCTGGTTGTACGCGATGTTGATCAGACCGGTCACGCCGGAGTGCATGAAGGTGGAGTCACCGATCACGCAGACCGTGTTGTTCTCTGTCTGATCGCCGCCTGCCTTGTTATAGCCGTGCAGACCGGATACCGACGCGCCCATGCAGAGCGTCATGTCGAGCGCGTTCAAAGGCGGCGCCGCGCCGAGGGTGTAGCAGCCGATATCGCCGAGCACGGTGATCTTGTTCTTGGCGAGGACATAGTACATACCTCTGTGCGGACAGCCGGAGCACATCATCGGAGGACGCACCGGGATCTCGGTATCGAGTTTGAACACGGTTTTCTCCGCCATCTCAAACGCCTGCTCGATGCTCTTCTGGCTGAATTCGCCGAGGATCGAGAACTTGTCCTTGCCGATGACATCCACGCCGATGTTCCTGCAATGGGTCTCGACGATCGGATCGAGCTCCTCGATGACATAGACCTTGCCGACCTTAGCGGCAAAATCTTGGATCAGCTTGACGGGCAGGGGATTGATCATGCCGAGCTTCAAAACAGCTACGCTGTCGCCGAACGCTTCCTTGACATACTGGTAAGAGGTGGAGGAGGTGATGATGCCGAAATCACGGCTCCCGTCACCCTCTTCCACACGGTTGAGGGGAGAGGTCTCGGCGTACTCCGTGAGCTTCTTGGTACGTTCCTCGACAAACGGATGGCGCTTGAGCGCGTTGCCGGGGGTCATGATGTATTTCTGCGGATTCTTGGTATAGTCCTTTGTGATCTCGGTGCGTTCGCCGAGCTCTACGATACTCTGGGAGTGCGCCACACGGGTGCACATCTTGAGCAGAACAGGGGTGTCAAACTGCTCGGAGATCTCATACGCGAGCTTGGCATAATCCAGCGCTTCCTGAGAATCGGAGGGCTCGAGCATCGGGATCTTGGACGCAATCGCGTAATGGCGCGAATCCTGCTCGTTCTGGGAGCTGTGCATGCCGGGATCATCGGCGACGCAGATGACAATACCCGCGTTGACGCCGGTGTAGGACATGGTGAACAGCGGATCGGCGGCGACGTTCAAGCCGACATGCTTCATACAGCAGGCGGAACGCTTGCCGCGCAGCGCGGAGCCGAATGCCGCTTCCATTGCTACCTTTTCATTGGGCGCCCACTCGCAGTAGACGTCGTCGTATTTCGCGAAAAATTCGGTAATCTCGGTGCTGGGAGTGCCGGGATAACTGGAAATCACGGCACAACCGCCCTCATATAAGCCGCGCGCGACCGCGGCGTTACCGATCAATAAGTCTTTCATATTAATCACCTTGTTATGTATTGTTGCTGTTTATGCGGCGGGAGCAAGCCCCCGCCCTACGAAAAGGATGATCACTGATTTCTTAAATCAACGATTCTCTTTGCCTTGCCCTGAAATCTCTCGAGGGTCTTGGGCGCGACGAGTGTGACCTTTGTTCTCAAGCCTAAGATCGATTGTAATTTCGCCTCAATGCGCTTTTTGAGACCGTCGAGCATCTGATAATTGTCGAGCAATGCCTCGTTGATGACCTCGACCTTGATCTCTAAGCTGTCGCGGTAATTCTTGCGCGTGATGTACAGCATATAATGGGGCGCGATATCGGGGATGTTGATCAGGATGTTCTCGATCTGGGTCGGGAAGACGTTGACGCCCTTGATGATCAGCATATCGTCGGTTCTGCCCATGGTCTTTGCCATTCTGCAATGGGTTCTGCCGCAGGAGCAGGGCTGATAATCGAGCTTAGTGATATCCTTGGTGCGGTATCTGAGTACCGGCATACCTTTGCGGGTTAATGTGGTGACAACTAATTCGCCGACCTCACCCTCGCCGAGACGCTTACCGGTATCGGTGTCGATGATCTCGGGCAGGAAGTGATCCTCCGCAAAATGCATACCGTCGCGCGCTTCACAGTCGCCGGAAACACCGGGGCCGCCCAGCTCGGTCATGCCGTAGTTGTCGGATACGCGGATGTTAAAGTTGTTCTCGATCTGCTCACGCATGGATACGGTGCACGGTTCCGAGCCTAAGATGCCCAGTCGCAGGCTGTAGTCGGAGAGCGGATAGCCCGCTTCCTTCATCGCCTCGGAGAGATACAGCGCGTAGGAGGGAGTGGCGACGATACCGGTCACGCCCCAGTCACGCAGCATCATCAGCTGCTTCTGCGTATTGCCGGAAGAAGCGGGGATGACGGTCGCGCCGAGCTTTTCCATACCGTAGTGCAGACCCAACGCACCTGTGAACAGTCCGTAGCCGAAGCTGATCTGGATGATATCGTCGGGAGTGACGCCGCCCGCGCACGCGACACGCGCGACGCAGTCTGACCAGATGTCGAGGTCTTCTTTGGTATAAACGCCGGTGGTGGGCTTACCGGTCGTACCCGAAGAAGCGTGGATACGCACGATGTCCTTCATATCGGCGGCTACCAGACCGAAGGGATAGTTATCTCTGAAATCGTCCTTAGTGGTGAAGGGGATGTATTCGATATCGGAGAGCTGCTTGATCTTAGCGCCGTCCAGCACGCCGCAGTCGGTCAAACGCTGATGGTATAACGGTACGTTATCATAGCAGTATTTGACGACCCATTTCAGGCGTTCAAGCTGGATCGCTTCGATTTCTTTCCTCGGTAGAGTTTCGATGTCTTTCTGGAAAATCATTTTTACTAATCCTCTTTTCGTTATTCACACAATTTCGCTTGTGCATACATAGCTATTATAGCGCAAAAGAAGCCTAAAGGCAATAGCCGATAGACTTCTTTTGTATTATTTTGTCGATTAAATTATAGGTTTACGTTTCGTCGATGCTGTGCTTGGAAGAAACGGTATGCGTCTTTTTATAGCAGGAGAAGATCTGTTCCACTCTGTCAACGTCCTTCGACGGGGCGATAGCCGCGATGATCGGCGTGATAATGATACCGATGATCATTGCCGCCATACCCGCGTTGATCGGGGACTGGAAGTAGGTGAGAACGGGGTTAGAGAACTTCACGCCCGCCATATTGCAGATGAAGGACGCGAGGGAGATGCCCACGCCGAGTACATAGTTGATCCATACGGCGATCTTCGGTACGCGCTTCATATACAGACCGTACATGAACGGTGCTAAGAACGCGCCCGCCAACGCGCCCCAGCTGACGCCCATCATCTGTGAGATGAACATCACGGGGGAATTTGCCTGAATGATCGCGATGATCGCGGAGATCGCGATGAAGAATACGATGAAGATCCGCATGATGCTGACCTTCTTCTTCTCAGCGAGTTCCTTATTCTTGAAGAATACCGGCTCGATAAAGTCAATGGTCAAAACGGAGCTGGAGGTCAGCACCAGGCTCGACAGGGTGCTCATGGAAGCCGAGAGCACGAGGATGACCACGATACCGATCAGGATGGGGGACAGGTTTTCGAGCATGGTGGGTACGACGGAGTCAAAGCCGCCTACAGGCTTGCCGTCAGCGCCCGCCTCACCGAACAGTCTGCCGAACCCGCCGAGGAAGTAGCAGCCGCCCGCGACGATGATCGCGAATACGGTCGATACGATGGTACCGGTGCTGATCGACTTTTCGGACTTGATGGCGTAGAACTTCTGCACCATCTGGGGCAGACCCCATGTACCTAAGGACGTCAGGATGACGACGCCGATCAAACCGAAGATATCCGGCCCGAAGAAGGAGGTGAACGCGCCCTTCATCTCGGTACCCTCTGCCTGGATCTGAGAGAGCAGGGTGATGGTGGAGCCTAAGCCGCCGTTGATCCTGAGCACTGCCCAGATGACGGCGACGATGCCGAAGATCATGATGATACCCTGGATAAAGTCGTTGATCGCGGTCGCCATGTAGCCGCCGACAACGACGTAGATGCCGGTCAGTACCGCCATCGCGATCACACAGTATTCATAGGGAATACCGAACGCCATCTTGAACAGTCGGGAAAGACCGTTGTAGAGCGACGCGGTATAGGGGATCAGGAAGATGAAGATGATGACCGCCGCGGCGATCTTGAGCGCCTTGGAATCGTATCGCTTCATGAAGAAGTCGGGCATGGTGGCAGTGTCGAGGTGCTGGGTCATGACGCGGGTGCGTCTGCCGAGTACGTTCCACGCGAGCAGAGAGCCGATGAAGGCGTTGCCCAGTCCGATCCATGTGGAAGCCATACCGAATTTCCAACCGAACTGACCCGCGTAGCCGACAAAGATAACTGCCGAAAAATACGAGGTACCGAACGCGAACGCGGTCAGCCACGGGCCGACGGAGCGGTTGCCCAGTACAAAGCCGTTGACGTCTGTGCTTTGCTTTCTGCAGTAGATGCCTACGCCGATCATCACGGCGAAGAATACGACTAAGAAAGCGATTTTGATAAACATATCCATATACTTATACTCCTTATCCCCATAGGGGGTTAATGAACAATGTTGATTAAGAGAGAGCCAATAATTGCTCTGCGTTTTTACCGAGGATCATTTCTTTCTCGGTATCGGATAAGCCTTTCAGATTCTTGAAGCGCTCGACCGTTTCCTTTTGATCGTTCCACGGACTGTCGGTCGCGAAGAGCATTTTATCCGCACCGTGGTTTTTAATCACCCGCACGATATCCTCATCGGTCGATGTGCTGTAATGCCACAGATCATGGAACGAACAGCTGATATCGATGTAGCACTGTCTGCCGACCAGATACTTTTCTACATCGTCGAGCTGGTAATTGCCGCCTAAATGAGCGAAGATCATGTTGGGCTTTGTATCAGGGACGAGTTCCTCAATACGGTCGAGCATCAAAGCGCCTTTTTCGGGCGGACAGTGGATGATATCATACTTGGGATCCTTACCCGAGTGGGTCATCACGAGCAATCCCAGTCGTTTTGCCTCGGCGATGATGCGGATGTAGCGCTCATCGTCGATGAAAGTACCGGTGTAATCGGGATGGAGCTTGATGCCCTTAAAGCCGTTATCCTTTAAATATCGCAGTTTATCTTCGATCTCCTCGTCATCGGGGTGGATGCCGCCGAAGGAGATGAGGTTGTCGTAGGTATCGTTGATGAGCTTTGCGAATTTCGTGATCGTATCAAACTGACCCGGTCGGGTGTTGACGGGCAGGATCACGCTTTTATCGATCCCCGCTTCTTTCATGCTGTCAAGGATCCCGCTGATCGTGCCGTCGGTGTGGGGGACGACGTCGGGCGGGCTTTGCAGCGCCTGTAGGGTACGCTGAGCTATTTTATCGGGGAACACATGGGTGTGAAAATCGATTATCATAACTTTGCTTTTACAAAGGGTGAATATGTCACCCCGTAAGTAATCTCCGTTTCAAACTTAGTCATTGCGAAGGGTGACGAGTGTCACCCTGTGGCAATCTCAACCTAGTAAAATTAGCAACGGATTCATTTTATCACTTCAACGATTTAAAGTCAAGAAGATTTAAAGATTTAAAGCAATAATTTTGTAATTATTTTTAATATCATTCGTTTACAGAAAATAAATAGAAGATTCTTCCTATTTGACTGTTGAATTTTTACGAGATTATGTTATTATAATAACGAAGTAAAATATGCGAAACACGAATTTGATCTGTTTTCGATAAAGGAGTTGCATTTATGGCTGTTAATTCAAGAAAAGTTGCCATCATTGGCTGTGGCTTTGTCGGATCGTCGACTGCGTTCGCGCTGATGCAGAGCGGTCTGTTCTCTGAGATCGTGATGCTCGACGCCGACAAACAGAAGGCGGAGGGTGAGGCGCTGGATATTTCTCACGGCGTACCGTTCTCAAAGCCTTGTGAAATCCACGCGGGCGATTATGACGATATCGCTGACAGCGCGATCATTATCGTTACTGCCGGCGCGGCACAGAAGCCCGGCGAGACCCGTCTGGATCTCATCAAAAAGAATGTCGGTATCTTCAAGTCGATCATCCCCGAGATCGCCAAGCGCAATTTCAAGGGAATCCTGCTGATCGTCGCGAATCCCGTCGATGTGCTGACCTATGCCGCCAAACAGCTCTCCGGTCTGCCCGACAGCCGTGTATTCGGCTCGGGTACGGTACTGGATTCCGCTCGTCTGCGCTTTAACCTCAGTGAGCATTTGGGTGTTGACCCGCGCTCCATCCACGCGTTCATCATCGGCGAGCACGGCGACAGTGAGTTTGCCGCATGGAGCAGTGCCAATGTATCGGGTGTTGAGATCAGCCGTTTCTGTGAGATGCGCGGCTTCTATCACGATCATGATCTGGCAAAGGAGAATATATCCGAGGAGGTCAAGAACGCCGCTTACGATATCATCAGCAAGAAGCGTGCGACCTATTATGGTATCGCGATGTCCGCCAAGCGTATTTGTGAGGCGATCATCCGCGATGAAAAGAGTATCCTGCCCGTATCGTCCATTCAGCACGGTCGGTTCGGACTGAACGACGTCGCGCTGTCGATCCCCGTGATCGTCGGCAAGGAAGGTATCGAGAGTGAAATTCCTTTTGCGTTAAATGACGATGAGCTAAAAAAGCTGCGTGAGTCCGCGGAAACCTTGAAGAACACGATCAAGTCCTGCGACCTCGATCTTGACGATTGATCGGTAACGTAATAGAATTGTTGAAAAAGAGGCGGATGATAAATCCGCTGTGAATAGGAGGCAAATATGTCTGACTGTATTTTTTGCAAAATCGCCGCGGGCGAGATCCCGTCGAACAAAGTGTATGAGGATGACAAGATCATCGCGATCCATGACCTGAATCCGATGGCGCCGGTGCATGTGCTCTTTATCCCCAAGGAGCATTACTGCTGCGCGAACGCGATCAATGAGGAGAACTGCGATATCGTAGGTCATATCTTCTCTAAGATCCCCAAGGTTGCCAAGGAGCTGGGTATCGAGAACGGCTACCGTATCGTCAACAACTGCGGTGAGGACGGCGGACAAACCGTCATGCACATCCATTTCCACCTCTTGGGCGGCAAGAAGCTCAGGGTCGATATGGCATGACTGCTATTCAATAAGATAAGGAAGGGTACATTATGGCTAAAACGTATAAAATGACGATCGCGGGCTGTGAGCGTGAGCTGCCGCTGTGCGAGGTCGACGAGCATCTGGATATCGCCGCGTTCATTATGTTCGGCGATGTAGAGGTCACTGAGAAATCTGCCGCGGAGCTTTTGAAAATCGTTCCCGAGCATGATGTCTGCATTTCTGCCGAGGCAAAGGGAATCCCGCTTTGTTATGAGATGGCGCGTCAGGGCTGCGGCAAGTACATTATCGCGCGTAAGGGCGTCAAGGTGTATATGCCCGATCCCCTCAGCGTGAATGTGCAGTCTATCACCACACTGAGCCGCCAGACGCTGTATCTGGGCAGTGATGACGCGGCGCATATGAAGGGTAAGCGTGTCCTGATCGTAGACGACGTGATCTCCACAGGCGAGAGCTTAAAGGCGCTCGAGGCACTGGTCAATAAGGCGGGCGGTGAGATCGTCGGTAAGGCAGCTGTTCTGGCAGAAGGCGCCGCGGCTGATCGTGACGATATCATTTTCCTCGAGAAGCTGCCTGTATTCCCTAAATAAGCAGATAGTTATTGATACATCGTTCCCGATAGAGGTAAGAGTATGAAACGGTTGTTGGCACAGATAGGCATCACCTACTTTTCTGTGCTGGCAGCCGCTTTTTATTTGTCCGACAGGGTGGTGTATGTGATCGGCGGTATTGCCGCGGCCTTGACGATCGTTTTCTTTATCATCAAGAAAACAAGAAAGTCGGTTTTTATTCCGTTGATGGCGCTGTCGGCGCTGATCGCCTGTATCATACACATCGGATACGGATCGTTGGCGGTTCAGCCCGTGGTTGAACAATACGGCAAAGAGCCTCATACCGTGAAGGCGGTACTGACGGAGGAGCCGTATCAATCGTACGCTAAGCATTATTACCGACTGAAAACGCAGGAGATCGATGGGGAAAAGGCAAGCATCAAGCTGCTGCTCAAAACATCGACCGATATTGAAGCGGAACCCGATGATATTGTGATCTTTACGTCACGATTGAAGACGACAGATAATCAGTATTACCGCGCCAAGGGGTATTATCTGGTGTCGGATGATTATGATACCGTTGGTGATGTGGATTCGCCCGACACCCACTCTCTCTATTATCATGCGATACAGTTACGGCGTTTGATGCGAAAGACGCTTGATACCCTTTTGCCGCCCGACTGTGCCGCGCTGTGCAGAGCGTTGTTGATCGGCGACAAGTACGCGTTGAGCCTCGATACCAGAGATCATTTCCGCTATGCGGGCGCGTCATACTTCATCGTCGTATCGGGTATGCACTTTGCGGTGGTGATCATGCTGCTGTTCCGTTTGATGAAGCGCCTGAACCGATGGGTACGATTTGCGCTGATCATGGTGTTTATCGTGCTGTATGCGGCGGTGACAGGCTTCCAATCCTCTGTATTACGCGCCGGGATCATGATGACCTTTACCGTGTTCGGTATGACGATCCGACGGCAACCGTATCCGCTGAATCATCTGGGACTGGCAGGCATCATCATGCCGTTGATGGTTTCTCCGTACGGCGCGGGTGATATCGGACTGATCCTCTCGTTCTATGCCACGATGGGGATCCTGCTGTGGGCGAATCGGATATTACCGAAAATATCAGTGAAAACACAGACCGGCTATATTCCGCAATTCCATATTATCGATAGGCTGCGTCGTTATAAGGAAAGCAAAGTTGACGGCGTTCCGATGAAAGATCAATCCGATGAACCGTTTTCCGTTCGTATTTTGTTAATGAAGCTGTGGAACAGCGTAGCGGCATTGCTCGCGGTCAGTCTTGCCGCCAATATCATGGTATTTCCCATCTCAGTTGGTGTTTTCCATGAGTTTTCTTTGGTGACATTATTATCTTCGGTTTTGCTTTATGCGGAGATCTATTTGATCCTGATTATTTCGCTTGCGGTATGTATCCTGTATCCGCTCGGTTTCCTGCGTTATCTTGCGATCCTGATTGCTTATCCTTTGATGTGGTTGTGTAAATTGGTGCTGTGGTTGGTGGATGGTCTTGCGTCACTGCCGTTCGCCTTTTTCCGTGTCAGTCAGGCGTTCGTTTATGCCTGGTTGGCAGTCACCGTTATTTTGGGGATCATCGTGATCTTGTACCGCAATCATTACCGATACTTGAAATATGCGGCGCTGTGTTCGGCGATCATCCTGCTCGGCGGCTGCCTGACGCATCAATTCCTGCAAATGAATACATGTGATCTGGAGGTGTATGCCTGCGGCAACGGCATCTGTGCGGGGATCAATAAGGGCGGCAAGCTCTATTTGTTGCAGATGGACGCTAATACAAAGGATCTTTATCCGATATGGGATCAATTGTCGGGTCGCTACGGTTACGCCGAGATCGCTCTATGCTGTAATGAGAGCGAGATCAGACATTTTCAACTGTATCGGGATGATGAATTTGCAATTTCCACGCTTTTGCTGTATGATAAGAAACAGGAATATCGGAATGAAGAAAATATTGTTCCTTTCGATAAAGACAGCATCTTTGCGGTGGATGATGACATCTCCATCCGTGTGAGCGTCGTCGGCAACACTGCCGTGCCGTACGTCAATGCGGGGGATCGGCATATCCTGATCATTCCGCCGGGATGTGAGATCGATGATATCCCGACGGATATGCGCTCAGCGGATGTGATACTCCTATCCCATGCGGTCAAGGGGATGGAAGAGCTGCGATGTAACGATCTGATCATCAGTGAAAACAGCGAGCTTGCGCCGCTTACCGCAAACGCGCTCAAAGACAGTTATCAACACGTATATTATACCGATCAAGGCGATGTGCATTATCGGTTGAGGTAGATTATGGTAAATGAAAGCCAACTGAAAAAACAGCTAAACAGCGGACAGATCAGCAATCTGTATCTTTGCTTCGGAGAAGAAAAGATGCTCGTCAAGCGTTGTGCGCAGTTGATCGAAAACAAAATATCCGGCGGCGATCTCAACGAGTTCAATTATCATGTGTTCGACAATGACGCGGATCTCAGTGATGTTGCCGTCTGTGCCGATATGATCCCTTTCATGAGCGATCGGAACATCCTGCGCATCAATGACATGGATATCGATAAGCTCGGCAAAAGTGACTTTGACGCGCTGATGAAGATCATCAAAAGCGCCTCCGGTCAGACGGTCATCATCATTGCGATGCCGACTCTGGAGGTCACCTCCAAAACGGCAAAAAAGCAGTTCAAGCAGGTGATAAACCATATCGATAAGAACGGCGTTTGTATGGAGCTTACTCACCGCACGGGGCTGATGCTCGAACGCGACTTGTGCAAATGGGCGAAGGCAGGCGGATGCTCCATGAGCGAGCTGACCGCTCACGCTCTCATCCAATACGCGGGCGAGGATCTGAACCGACTGAATGCGGAGATGAAGAAGCTGACCGCCTATGCCGACGGCGGTGAGATCACACCCGAGATGATTGAGCTGTTGGTATCGAAGACCGCAGAGGCTAGCGTATATGATCTCTTCGGGCTGATTGTCGAGGGAAAAACTGACAAGGCGTTATCCGCGATCGACGCGCTCTTTTATCAGCAGGTCAGCGGCGTGTATATCGGCACGGTGCTGTCGGGCGCGTATCTCGACGCGTATCGCGCGCGGATCGGAAGTGAAGCGGGCAAGCCCAATGCCGTCGTCGCACAGGATTTCGGCTACAATCGACGCGCATGGGTGCTGGATAAGCTCGGCAGACAGATTCGCCGCGTCACGACCGTATCCCTCAGGCGCAGTATCGACGAGCTGCTCGCCATGCAGACGCGCATGGTGACCGAAACGGTCGATGAACGCATGGAGATCGAACGGCTGGTATGTAAGCTGGTGCTGATCGCGGAGGATCGCTCCGATGAATAATACGAATAGTCGTTGCGAGGACAAAAGCTCGTGGCAATTTCAACCGAAAATTCGTCTGAAAGAAGCCGTGATCGTCGAAGGGCGCTATGACAGGATCCGCCTCAGTGAGCTGATCGAGAGCCCGATGATCGAGACAGGCGGTTTTCGGGTATTTAAGGACAAGGAAAAGCAGGAGCTGATCCGTGCCGTCGCCAAGCGGCGAGGGATCCTTGTGATGACGGATGTGGATTCCGCAGGCTTTGTCATCCGCAACTTTCTGCGCGGCATCGTGCCGCAGGAGCAGATCATGCACGCCTATATCCCGACGATCAAGGGCAAGGAAAAGCGCAAGCAGGAAGCGTCCAAAGAGGGCATCCTCGGGGTCGAAGGGATCGACCGTGACGCGCTGATCGAATCCATCCGCAACAGCGGCGCGCATATTCTCAACGGTCATTGCGAGGAGCAAAATGCGACGTGGCAATCTCAACCGATTTTTGAGCCTCCCTTTCCTAAGGGAGGTGGCGCGGAGCGCCGGAGGGTTGATACATCATCCGAAATCACCAAAATCGATTTCTTCGACTACGGACTCACGGGCTGTGATAACGCTGCTCAACATAGGGAAGAGGTGCTCACTTCTTTAGGTCTGCCGACCTATTTGACCACCAACGCGATGATCTCCGCACTCAACTGCCTGTTCACCAAGGATGAATTTGAAGAGTATCTTTCACAACTATAAATCGTCATTGCGAGGCTCATTTGATCTGAATAACAAAGAATAAAGGCTGTTCATGATGAACAGCCTTTTATTATCCCGTTATTCATTTTTCAGTTTTCAGTCTTCAGTTCCTTACTCCGCGTCTTCCCAGTTATGCCATACATTCTGGATATCATCGTTATCCTCGAACATATCCAGCATCTTCTGCATCTGTACCCGGGTGTCAGGGTCGTCGATCTTGGTGTAGGTGGAGGGAACCTGCTCGATCTCGGCGGAAGCGAATTCATAGCCCTGTGCCTGCAGATCGTCACGAACCGCGCCGAAGTCCTCGGGCTCGGTGTAGATGGTGAAGATATCTTCATCCGCCTCAAAATCAGCGGCGCCCGCTTCCAGAGCGGCTTCCATCACGGTGTCCTCATCCTTGTCGAGATCCTCGCGCTCGATGATCAGTACGCCTTTCTTGGTGAACATAAAGCCGACGCAGCCGGGAGTACCCATGTTGCCGCCGAATTTATCAAAGTAATGTCTGACCTCACCCGCGGTACGGTTGCGGTTATCGGTCAGCGCTTCTACAATGACAGCAACGCCGCAGGGACCGTAACCCTCGTAGGTAACAGCCTCATAGTCGGCGGTCTCGCCGCCCTGCGCCTTCTTGATGATACGATCGATATTGTCGTTCGGTACGTTTGCCGCCTTCGCCTTCGCGATACAATCTCTGAGCTTGGAGTTGACGTTGGGGTCAGCGCTGCCGCCGTCGCGGATCGCTACCATCAGCTCTCTGCCGATCTTGGTGAATACTTTTGCGCGGGCAGCGTCATTCTTACCCTTTTTCTGTTTGATCGTGCTCCATTTATTATGTCCTGACATTGTTTATCATTCCTTTTCAATGTTTTTAACTGTATTAATATAGCACAATTCTCATGAATTGAAAATAATAGTTACAATTTTGTAATAAACTCCTTGTGGTTTTCTGAGAATAATGATAGAATAACAATATATTCAAGAAAAGGGGGAATCATGATGGTAATGTCGATGACCGGTTTCGGCAGAGCGGAGCTATCCGTCGGGAACCGTGATATTATCGTTGAGATAAAAAGCGTCAATCACCGCTATTTTGAGTTCTCGTGCAGAACCAGCCGCGGTTACAGCTTTTTAGAAGATAAACTCAAAAAATATGTCGGCGAGAGGATCAGCCGCGGAAAGATGGATATGTATGTATCCGTGACCGATAACGACGATTCTTCCGTTGAGGTAGAACTGAATAAGCCGCTCGCGTCCGGCTATATCGACGCGATGAAAACATTGGCGGATGAATACGGGATCACGAACGATACTTCCGTATCCGTGCTGTCCCGTTTCAATGACATTTTCCAGATCACCAGACCGCCTGCGGATGAAGATGCCGTTTTCGCCGATGTCAAGGTCGCGGTCGACGCGGCGCTGGAGCGATTCCTCTCCATGCGTCAGGCGGAGGGTGAAAAGCTCAAAGAGGATATCTTAGGCCGTGCCGAGAAGATCATCGGCATTGTCGGCGAGATCGAGGAGCGTTCTCCCCAGACCGTGCAGGAGTATCGCGACAGGTTGTACGCAAAGCTCAGCGAGGTGTTGCAGAGCACCAACATCGATGACCAGCGCATTTTGACCGAGGCGGCGATCTTTGCCGATAAGGTCGCGGTGGATGAAGAGACCGTCCGACTGCGCTCGCATTTTGACCAGATGAAGCAGTTCCTTGAATCCGGTGAGCCTGTCGGCAGAAAGCTCGACTTCATCGTGCAGGAGATGAACCGTGAGGCGAACACCATCGGATCCAAGGTCAATGACTCCGTGTTGGCGCATAAGGTCGTCGATATCAAAGGCGAGATCGAGAAGATCCGTGAACAGGTTCAGAATATTGAATAAGGATTGAGAATATGAGATTTGTGAATATCGGCTTCGGCAACGTGGTGAATATCAGCAAGATCGTGTCCGTCGTCAGTCCCGAATCCGCTCCCATCAAGCGAATTGTGCAAATGAGCAAGGCGGCTTCCACGCTGATCGACGCGACCTTTGGCAGAAAATGTAAGGCTGTCATCATCACCGACAGTGAATATATCGTTCTGTCGGCGCTGACCACCGAGACGATTGCCGCGAGAATGGAGGATGCGAATGGAGAATAAAGGTCTTTTGATCGTTTACACCGGTGCTTCGGGCGTCGGCAAAGGTACGATCATGAAAATGCTGCTCGAAAAGAATCCCAACCTTCGCCTGTCGGTTTCCGCTACTACAAGAAAACCGCGTGAGGGGGAACAGGACGGCAGAGAATATTACTTCGTCAGCCATGAGCGTTTTGACGAGATGATCGCTGAAAACGGCTTTTTGGAGCATGCCGAGTATGTCGGCAACAAATACGGCACCCCGAAAGAACCGGTGTTCCGCATGCTGGATGAGGGCTTGGATGTGATCCTCGAGATCGAGGTCAAGGGTTTTTTGCAGGTCAAGAAGGCTTGCCCCGATTGTGTGACGATCTTCATCGCGCCGCCGTCCTTTGAAGAATTGCAATTAAGACTGCGCGGCAGAGGAACCGAGTCCGAGGAGGTCATTGCCGAACGGCTCAAAACTGCCGAGGAAGAGCTGAAAAGTCAAAGTCTGTTCGATTATGTCGTCATCAATGACGATCTTGACAGAGCGGTGGATGAGGTATTGTCCATCATTGCCGATAAAAAGAATCAAGCATAAACAACTGCGGGGATTACCCGTATAACAAATATCGGTTGAGATTGCCACGGGATGACTTGCGTCGATCCCTCGCAATGACAATCGTAATAAAGGAGTATCATTATGAAAAGAGCATCTTTAGATGATATGCTGAGCGGCAAGGAGAGCCGTTACGCACTGGTGATCGGCGTGGCAAAGCGCGCCAGAGAGATCGCCGACGGATTCAAGGAAGAGGGCATCATCACCGATGAAAAGCCTGTTCTTCTCGCAATCGAAGATTTCAAAAATCACAAATACAATATCCTTGAAGAGGATGACGAGGACTGATGACCGATAAGTTCGCTTATGTCGCGGTGGAAAACGCGCTGTTGCATTTTGACAACGCGTTTAGCTACCGGATTCCCGAGGGAATGCCCGTACAGGCGGGATGCCGTGTGGCGGTACCCTTCGGCAGAGGCGACAGTAAGCGTCAGGGAATCGTTCTCGGACTCGGTGAAGAGGAAGCCGACGATCTGAAATCGGTATCCGAGCTGTTGGATGATGAACCTGTCTTGAATGATGAAATGCTCAAGCTGTGCAGTTTCATCAAAAGCCATTGCTTTTGCACTTATTATGACGCTGTCAAGGCGATGCTGCCCGCAGGCATCAACTATCGTTTGTCACTCGAGTATTCCGTTCGAGCCGATCTCGGCGACCGCTTCTATGATCTTTCTGATGAATACCGCAGGATCGTCACTATTATTCGTTCAAAGAATAATAAAGTCGAGAAGCACCATCTGTTGCAGGAGCTCGGCTATGCCGATGCATCCGTATTGGATCAGATGGAAGCAGAGAGCATCCTGTTCAAGAATGACGCGGCATTGCGCCGTATCGGTGACAAAACGATCAAGATGATGCGCCTAAGCGATGACGTTGAGACCCTCTTGCAGGGCATGAAGCTCAGCGCCAAGCAGGAGAGCGTCATTGATCTGCTGTCAACCGTCGGTTCCGCATCCGTCAAAGAGGTGTGTTATTATACCGGCGTCACGACCTCCGTGCCCGATACGCTGGTGCGCAAGAATATCGCCGTCTATTATGATGACGAGGTGTTCCGTGTGCCGAAATCGTCTGTTTCCGACAAGCGCGAGATCACCTTGACCGAGGAACAGCAGAAGGCGTTTGACGAACTGAGCGAGTTGTATCACGCGGACAAGCCCGAGGTATCGCTGTTATACGGTATCACCGGCTCGGGAAAGACATCGGTGTTTTTCAAGCTGATCGAACAGGCGGCGAACGACGGCAAGGACGTCATCGTCATGGTGCCCGAGATCGCGTTGACACCGCAGATGATCGCAATGTTCCGCGCGCATTTCGGCGACAAGGTCGCGGTATTCCACAGCGCGCTGTCACTGGGTGAGCGATTGGACGAGTATAAGCGCGTCAGCCGCGGGATCGCGAAGATCGCTGTCGGCACACGCTCCGCGATATTCGCGCCGTTCCGCAATCTCGGTCTGATCATCATGGACGAGGAGCAGGAGCACACCTATAAATCCGAGTCAAAGCCCCGCTTCAATACAAAAGAACTGGCGAAATTCCGCTGTTCCTATCATAAAGCGCTGTTATTGTTCTCGTCCGCGACGCCGAGCGTTGAAACGTACTATTACGCCAACACGGGCAGATATCATAAGCATGTGCTCACGAAGCGTTACGGCACAGCGACTCTGCCCGATGTCTTGATCGCGGATATGAACGAAGAGATCGAGGTCGGCAATACGGGCGTATTCTCTAATATTCTTTTGCAGAATATTGAGGAGAACCTCGACAACGGCAAGCAGAGTATTCTGCTGTTGAATCGCCGCGGGTACAATTCCTATGTCACCTGCAATTCCTGCCGTGAACCGCTGACCTGCCCCAATTGCTCGATCTCGCTGACCTATCACAGCGCCAACAACCGTATGATGTGTCACTACTGCGGCTATTCCGTACCGTACAGGACGGAGTGTCCTACCTGTCACAGCCACAGTCTGCGGCTCAGGGGTACCGGCACCCAGCGCGCCGAGGTCGAGATCGCTGAGATCTTTCCGCAGGCGCGAATCCTCAGGATGGACACTGACACTACAATGACGCGGTCATCCCATGAGAAGAAGCTGACCGCTTTCGCCAACGGTGAATATGACATCCTCGTCGGTACGCAGATGGTCGCGAAGGGGCTGGATTTCCCCAACGTCACTTTAGTGGGCGTGCTGAATGCCGATCACATGCTGTATCTCGATGACTACCGCAGTTATGAGAACACCTTCTCACTGCTGACGCAGGTCGTCGGACGTTCGGGACGCGGCAAGGATAAGGGCAGAGCGATCATCCAGACCTACACGCCCGAGAATCCGATCATCGCGTTGGCGGCTCAGCAGGACTATGACGCATTCTACAACGCGGAGATCGGTATCCGAAAATCGATGCTGTACCCGCCGTTCGCGAGTATCTGCATGGTCGGTTTCGTCGGTGAGAACGCAAAGCTGACCGAAAGCGCCGCTTTTGCGTTCACCAAACAAATGACACAATTATTGCAAACAGAATTCACCGATATCCCGCTCAGGGTCTTGGGACCCTCACAGGCGGCGGTATTCAAGGTGAGTAATAAATACCGATTTAAATTGATCTTAAAATGCCGTAACGACAGCCGTTTTCGTGAGATGCTCGCGCGTATGCTCGTGCAGTTTTCATCCCATCGCGAATACAGCAACGTGACGGTATATGCGGATATGGATCCGCTGAATCTATAAATGAGGTTGAGATTGCCACAGTTCCTTTGGAACTTCGCAATGACTTTTAGATTAGGAGAGTAACACGATGGCACTGCGTAATATCGTGAAAGAGGGCGACCCGATTCTGACAAAGAAATGCCGCCCTGTTGAAAAATTCAATCAAAGGATATGGGAGCTGCTCGACGATATGGTCGAGACCCTTGCTGATTCTAACGGAGTAGGTCTTGCCGCACCGCAGGTCGGCGTGATGCGCCGTATCTGTGTGATCGACGTCGGTGACGGCCCGATCGAGTTCATCAACCCTGAGATCATCGAATCCGAGGGTGAGCAGGAGGTACAGGAAGGCTGCTTGAGCTGTCCGGGTGAATTCGGCATCATCAAGCGTCCCGCTCATGTCAAAGCACGTTTTCAGGACAGAAACGGCGAATTCTGCGAGCTGGAGGGCGATGACCTGCTGGCGCAGGCGATGTGTCACGAATTCGATCACCTCGACGGCATCATCTTCAAGTCGAAGGTAGAGCGGATGCTCACTAAAGAAGAATTGCAGGAAATGAGAGAAGAACAAGAATGAAGATCATATTCATGGGCACGCCCGATTTTGCCGTGCCCTGTCTGGAGCAATTGATCAAAGCGGGACACGAGATCGCGGCGGTGTTCACCCAGCCCGATAAGCCCCGCGGCAGAAAACAGATCCTGACCCCGCCCGAGGTGAAGGTCTGCGCGCTCGATCACGGCTTGACTGTCTATCAGCCCAAGACCCTGCGCGACGGTGAAGCGCTCGCTATTATCAAAGAGATCGACCCCGCGTGTATCGTGGTCGCTGCTTACGGAAAGATACTGCCCAAGGAGATCCTCGATCTGCCAAAGTTCGGCTGTATCAATGTACACGGCTCACTCTTGCCGAAATATCGCGGCTCAGCGCCGATCCAGTGGTCGGTCATTAACGGTGACAAGGAAACCGGCGTGACCATCATGCAGATGGCTGAGGGCGTCGACACCGGCGACATGCTGTACCAAAAGGCGATCCCGATCAACATCGACGATACCGCTGAGAGCATGTTTAATAAGCTCTCCGACTTAGGCGGTGAGATGATCGTCGAGGCGCTCGATATGCTCGAAAAAGGCGAACTGACCGCCGAAAAGCAGGATGAAGCGCTCGCGACCCACGCGCCGATGCTCGACAAGGCGATATCCGAGATCGATTGGTATAAACCGGCGCTTGAGGTGCATAATCTTGTGAGAGGCTTATACAGCTGGCCGATCGCCCAGACGACATTGCACGGCAAAAAGCTCAAGATCTATCGCACAACCTTGGGTAAAGGAAACGGTGAAGCAGGCTCGATCATCGCGACCGATCCGCTGACAATCGCTTGTGCGGAGGGTTCCGTTGTGATCGAAGAACTACAGCTCGAAGGTAAAAAGCGTATGGACGCGAAAACATTTTTGATCGGTCATCCGCTTTCGACCAAAGATAAACTCGGAGAATAAACGTTAAGGAGACAGAACGATGGTCTTTTATAATTTGAATTATCTAATCTACATGCTGCCGTGTTTCATTTTGTCGTTGATTTGCAACATCATGGTAAAATCGAATTTCAGCAAGTATTCTCAGATCGCCAATTCAAGGCGAATCACCGGTGCTCAGGCGGCGCAGCAGGTACTGTCCGCGCACGGTGTGACCGGTGTTCGCATCGAACCCGTGCAGGGAAACCTGACGGATCACTTTGATCCGCGCACCAATGTGATCCGCTTGTCGGAATCCGTATATAATGCCAAAACCGTTTCCGCTGTCGGCGTCGCCTGTCATGAGGCGGGTCACGCGGTTCAGCACGCGGAGGGCTATTTGCCCAATAAGATCCGCTCCGTGATCGTGCCGATGGCGAACTTCGGTTCCCGACTGAGCTGGATCTTTCTGGTAGTCGGTTTACTGCTGCCCACAAAGTTCAACTTTGTCGTAATCATCGGTATCGTGCTGTTCTCATTATCGGTACTGTTCACCCTGATCACCCTGCCCGTCGAGTTCAACGCGTCAAGCCGCGCTTTGAAAACGATCAAAGAAACCAATATGCTTAATCCCGATGAGTATGACGGCGCGAAGAAGGTTTTGACCTCCGCGGCAATGACCTATGTCGCCGCCGCCGCGACGTCGATCGCACAGCTACTCAGACTGTTGATGATTGCGAATAACCGCAGAAGATAAAACGATTTACAGAGGAAAGAATCATGGCTAATGTCAGAAACATCGCATATCATGTGCTGTACCGTGTGCTCTATGAGGACGCGTATTCTGCCATTGCCGTCAATAACGCCGTTCGCGAAGAAAAGCTCAGCGGTGTGGATGTTTCCTTTTTATCCGCGCTGGTATACGGCGTATTGGAACGCAAGCTGACGCTTGAATACATGATTCGTCAGTATTCGTCCATTCGTATCAAGAAAATAGAAAAGGGCACGCTGATCGTACTGTATCTGGGTATGTATCAGCTGATCTATATGGATAAGGTGCCCGACAGCGCTGCTGTTAATGAGAGCGTCAAGCTCTGTAAACAGCTCAGACTGTATAAAAGCGCGGGCTTTGTCAACGCGATATTGCGCAATTTTGTCCGCGCGGATAAAGCGTATCAGCTCCCTGACAGGCAAAATATCGTGAAGTATCTCAGTGTCGTGTATTCCTGTCCCGAAAGCATGGTGACGGAATTGATCGCGACCTACGGAGAAGATCTGACCGAGCAGGCGTTGCAGGGCATCCTCGGCAGACCGCCGATCACCGTCCGTGTCAACACCTTAAAGACGGATAAAGCGACCCTGAGAACGGCGCTGGAAAAGCAGGGCGTGATCGTCAATGATATTTCTTTTTTAGAAAATTCACTTAATCTCAGCGCGACAGGCAGTCTGGAGAAGATCCCTGAATTTCAGCAAGGTCACTTCTTTGTTGAGGACGCGGCGTCTCAGCTGTGTGCCGAGATCCTCGGCGCTCAGCCCGGTGAGACGATCGCCGACGTCTGTGCTGCTCCGGGCGGCAAATCGCTCTACAGTGCGATCCGCATGGAGAACAGGGGAGAGATTTATTCCTACGATATCCACGAGCATAAGATCAAGCTGATGAAACAGAATGTCGATCGGTTGGGTATCTCGATCATGCAGCCCGCTATCCGTGACGCGGCGTCAAATCGGGAGCTGCCCGTATGCGACAGGATCCTCTGTGATGTGCCGTGCTCGGGTTGGGGCATTCTCCGTCGAAAGCCCGAAATTCGTTACAAAACAGACACAAATATTGACATCTTGACAAACTTGCAATACAGTATATTGTGTATGAGTGTGAAGAATCTACCCTCAGATAGTGTTTTGGTCTATTCGACCTGCACCTTGCGCAAAGCGGAGAATCATGATATCATCCGTCGGTTTTTAGAGGAGCACCCCGATTTCATCGGCGAGCCGATCGATCTGCCTAACGGCATCGACCGCATGATCGAGGAAGAGCCGTATTGCCTGACCTTACTGCCGGGTGTATATGATACGGACGGATTTTTCATCGCAAAGCTCAGGAGGAGACCGACATGACAGATATCAAGTCGATGAACCTTGCTGAGATGACAGCGTACCTTGTTGAGAACGGCTTTGAAAAATTCCGCTCCAAGCAGGTGCTGGGCTGGATCAAGCAGGACGCAATGTCCTTTGATGATATGAAGAATATCCCGCAAAAGCTGCGGGAGTTCTTGAAGAATGACGCCTATCTTGCCTGCGCAGAGATCGTTCGCGTACAGCGTTCAAAGCTCGACGACACCGTCAAATACCTGTTCCGTCTGTTTGACGGCGAGTATGTCGAGGGTGTGTTGATGCACTATCACCACGGCAGGACGATGTGCATCTCTTCACAGGTCGGCTGTAAGATGGGCTGTACCTTCTGCGCGACCGGCAAAAGCGGGTTTTCCCGCTCCCTGACCGCGTCCGAGATGATCGCCCAGATCCGCAGTGCCGAGATCGACTGCGGCGAGCGTATCTCTAATGTGGTTTTGATGGGAATGGGCGAGCCGTTCGACAACTTCGATAACGTCATCCGATTCTTGAAGCTGGTATCCTCTGAGGATTCGCTCCATATCGGTATGCGGCATATCACGATCTCCACCTGCGGGATCGTACCGCGGATGATGGAATTCGCCGATCTTGAGTTGCAATGCGGATTATCCGTGTCGCTGCACGCGCCGAATGATTTGTTGCGTTCACGCACGATGCCCGTCAATCGGCGGTATCCGATCGCACAGGTGATGGAAGCGTCGCGCTATTATGTCGATAAAACCAATCGTCGGATCACCTTTGAATACGCGCTGATCGACGGCGAAAACGACTCTGATGAAACCGCCAGAGAGCTTGCCAAATTGCTCAAAGGCTTACTCTGTCACGTCAACTTGATCCCTGTCAACAATGTCACGGGGGCAGGCTACAAAAAAAGCTCATTACAAAGGCAACAGACCTTTGTTGACATATTGTCCGGTTATGGCGTCAACGCCACGGTGCGCCGCACCCTCGGCTCCGATATCGACGCCTCCTGCGGACAACTAAAAAGAAACTTTACGAAAGGGGATGTATGACTTGGAAGTTTTTTCTAAAACCGATATAGGACTGGTCCGAACCGAAAATCAGGACAGCTCCGCGTATTCCGTCATCTCCTCAGACTGCGCCTGGGCAGTCGTATGCGATGGTATGGGCGGCGCCAACGGAGGCAAAACAGCTTCTTCTGCCGCTGTCAATTACATTTCTGAGTTTATCAATCGCGAATTCAAAGAAGACATGGATGACGAGACATTGTCCGAAATGCTGATATCCGCTGTAGACGGCGCGAACCTGTGCGTCTATAAGATGTCGATGGAGGATTATGAGCTCGCCGGAATGGGAACGACCTGCGATCTGGTGTTTGTACGCGGAAAGGTCGCTCATGTCGTCCATGTCGGCGACAGCCGTACTTACTCGATTCGCGACGGTAAAATATTGCAGATCACAGAGGATCATTCTCTGGTGCAGGAGATGGTGCGCCGCGGCGAGCTGACGCCTGATCAGGCGATGCATCATCCCAACAAGAACCTGATCACCAGAGCGCTCGGTATTTCGCATGAGGTCCATATCGACTATATCGAGGCTGAATTCAGCGAAGGTGACGTCCTGCTGATCTGCTCAGACGGTTTATCCAATTATGTCAGTAAGGCTGATATGGTGCGTACCGTCAAGGAACATAAAGGCGAATTACTCATCGATACATTAGTAGAGATTGCGAAACGTCACGGTGGTCATGATAACATCACCGTCACGGTAGTATACTGAGGAATGGAGTGAGTCACATGGATAAATATACCGGCAAGAAACTCGACGGCAGATATGAGATTCGCGAGTTGATCGGCGTAGGCGGTATGGCAAATGTATATCACTGCTATGATACGATCGACGCTCGTGAGGTTGCGATCAAGATATTAAAGGATGAATTTTTGGATAACGAGGATTTTATCCGCCGTTTTAAGAATGAGAGCAAAGCGATCGCGGTACTGAACCACCCGAACATCGTCCGTGTCTACGACGTCAGCTTCGGCGATATGATCCAGTACATCGTTATGGAATATATCGACGGCATCACGCTCAAGGAATATATTGATATGCAGAAGGTGCTCGATTGGAAAGAGACCGTGCACCTGACCACCCAGATCTTGAAGGCGCTGCAGCACGCGCACGAGAACGGTATCGTTCACCGCGATATCAAGCCTCATAACATCATGCTGCTGCAGGACGGCACTATTAAGGTCACGGACTTCGGTATCGCGCGCTTCTCATCGAATGCGACCCGCACCATGACCGAGCAGGCAATCGGTTCCGTCCACTACATCGCGCCCGAACAGGCTCGCGGTGAAAAGACCGACGGCAAGACCGACATCTACTCTGTCGGCGTAATGATGTATGAGATGCTCACCGGCACATTGCCCTTTGACGGCGATTCCGCTGTGACTGTCGCATTGATGCAGCTGCAGGCTAAGGCAAAGCGCCCGCGTGAGATCAATCCCGATATCCCCGAGGGTCTGGAAGAGATCACCATGAAGGCGATGCAGAAGGATCCCGAGGATCGCTATCATTCCGCTGTCGAGATGCTCAGCGACATCGAGCGTTTCCGTCTGAATCCGAGTATCCTGTTCCATTATGTATATCATACCGATCCCGCTCCCGCTGAGGATGCTCCCAAGGAAGATCCCAAAAAGGAATATGAGGATCCCGAAGCGGACGCGGAAGAAGTCTATTATGATGAGGATGTTCCCGTTCGCAGTCCCGTTCTCTCTGCTATCAAGGGTATCATTATCGCGGCTGTGATCGCACTGGTCGTTTTCGGCGGCGTCGCGGCATATCAGGGGTATATCTCCGCCCAGCCGAAGGAGGTCGAGGTACCCGACTTCACCAATATGACGCTGAGTGAAGCGAACGCCAAGAATAACGGAAAATTCAATTTCACCTATATCAGCCGTTACAGTGACGATATTCCCGTTGATACCATCATCGAGCAAAGTCCTGCCGGCGGTTCCAAGAAGATGAAGGAAGGCTCGACCATTGAGTTGACGGTCAATTCCGCCGATACTTACGTAGCCGTTCCGTATATCAACGGCGCTCTCGGCAGTGAACAGATCCAGGCGACGATCGAAAAAGCCAACCTCGTGCCCAAGATCCTGTATGTTGAGAGTGAACAGACCGCTCAGAAGATCGACGGCGTTTATCCGCCGACCGGTACACAGGTCAAGATCGGCTCATCGGTTTATGTTTATGTATCCAAGGGCGTTACCAAGCAGCGGCTCGTGATGCCCGATATCAAGGGCTACTCCGCCGAAAAGGCGGTTGCCGCGTTAAAAGAGGCAGGCTTCACCAACTGCAATGTCGAGTATGATGACAGGATCGAAGCCGAAAAGGATGAGGTCGTCAGACAGAATCCGATGCAGGGCAGTGAGGTCGCATCCGACTACGCGATCACCGTTGTTTGTTCCAAGGGAACGCAGAAAGAAAAGAAGGTCAACATTGAAGTCGATCTGCCCTCCGAGGTCACAACGAGCGTCAGCATGAAGGTGCTGGTCGACGGCGCTGTCGACAGCGAAAATTCAAAGGACGTTGTACCTTCCTACAGCCCCAAATATAAGATCACGGTAAAGGTCAAGGATGACGCCACGATCGTTGTGCTGTTGGATGATCAGCAGTACCGTGAGTATAAGGTGGATTACGCCAACAACTCTGTTTCCTTAGCGAATTCTTACTCGTATACGCCGAAAGAGACCGAAGCTCCCGAGACACAGGCGCCCGAGGTTGAAGAAGATACTTCAAGTCAGACGGATAACGAATCCGCAGCAGGTTAAGCATGAATCAGAAAACAGGTATTATCATTAAAATCACAGGCGGCTTCTATTATGTAGAAGCCGCCGATAGTGTTTATGAGTGTAAGGCGCGCGGCGTCTTTCGTAAAAGAGGAATGTCTCCTTTGGTGGGAGATATCGTCGATATCACAGTACCCGATGATGGCTATTGCTCCATCGATCAGATCCATGAGCGGCGCAATTCTCTGGTGCGGCCGGCTTTGGCGAATCTGGATAACCTGATGATCATCAGCTCAGTCAGAGAGCCGGATGTGAATCTGTACTTGATCGACAAAATGACCGCCGCTGCCGTGAATAAAGAGATCACACCGATCGTTGTTTTTTCCAAGAGCGATCTCGCTCAGACAGATGATCTTGTGGAGATCTATCGCAAGGTGAATATCCCCGCCTTCTCTTTTTCTTCTGTCGATAACAAGGGGATCGAAGAGATCAAAGCGGTGCTCAAGGATAAGGTGACTGCCTTTTGCGGAAACTCCGGAGTAGGGAAGAGCACCCTGCTCAACGCGCTCTTTCCCGAGCTGTCGCTCCAAACCGGAGAGATCAGTGATAAGCTCGGCAGAGGCAGACATACGACGCGCACGGTGGAGTTGTTCAAAAAACACGGTGGCTATATCGCCGATACACCCGGTTTTTCTACCGTAGATATCGAACGCTTTGAGTTGATCCGTAAAGATGATCTTAAATTCGCGTTCCCCGAATTTGACGAGTATTTCGGTACCTGTCAGTTCAATTCCTGCAACCATGTTTGTGAAAAGGGATGTCGGGTGCTAGAAGCCGTAGAAGAGGGGATCATCCCCCAATCCCGACATGACAGCTATGTACGCATGTATAATGAGGTCAAGAATATCAAGGAATGGCAGATCAATTCTGATAAATAACGTTTTTCTCGTTTATAACGGGGCAGTTCGTGGTGAACTGCCCTCAGACTGTAGAAAAACCTATCCTGCCCCCTCTGACGAGGGGGCAGCAAGAAGTATGATTCACAGAGAGATAAACGTAAAATGCAGGGGAGAGATAACGCGACGATAAAGAGGAAACAGAAGGATTGACTCAATACCGTGAAAAAAGCACTTAATACTAATCCTTAATAAAAACCTTTATCATCTATTGTGCTATATTACGTATAGCTTTGTTGTCGTCGTCGTTCGCTGTACTCGGTAGGCATATCCGGTTGGTATGCCTTGACCTCGTGCCGCGACTCCTCCTCTCCCCACAACGCGAGGCGTTGTAGGGACCCCGGAAGTGACAGGCGCCAGCCTGCCTGCGTCGCCCGCCGCGCTATCCGAAATATATCACTAATATCTGATTAAATCTTTTTATCAAGGATTAGTATAAAATGCGGCTTGAGTCAAAAGTCGGAGAATCATTGTCATGTTTCGTTATCTCTCCCTCAGTCGCCAGACACGCGTGTCCGGCGACAGCTCCCTCGTCAGAGGGAGCCTCGGAAACGTTCTGCTTTTAATTCTTTACGATCTCAACCCAGAAGAATGAGGAATACCAGGGATCATAGCGATTGATCCTGTATGCACCTGTATCGTAACTGAATACGTTAGCGGTGTTGTTGTATGCGTCTTTATTCCAGATCTTGACGATATCCAACGTGCTGTCGTCGGTATTGCTGGTGATACCGATGCGGGACGAGGGGTCGATATTGTCAGTGATGCAGAAGATGCATTTGGAAGTAGTGTTCTCACCGAGGAACGCGTTGGAAACGGTGCCGTTGGTAAGCGCATTGTTGATGATGGTCATCTTGCCGCTGATAGTGGGATCACAGGAGGAGGCAGAGCCTTTTGACGCATAGAGTCCGCCGCCGTTGTTGACCGCCGTATTATTTGTCATCTCAACATTGTTCATGTTCAGATAGTTCATGGAGTCACACCAGAGCGCGCCGCCTTCATTGCCGGAGCTGTTACCATTTAGCTTTGTACCTGTCACGTTGAGAATTTCGGTAAATCCGCTGCCTCTGTAACCAAAGCATACGCCGCCGCCGTTAGATGACGCTTGGTTGCCGGTGATCGTGCTGTTATTGATATTGGTGTTATAGTCACCGAAGATACCGCCGCCATTCGCCGCGCTGTTCGAGTTGATTGTGCAGTTGTTGATCGTCATGTTGGAATGGTTATAGATCGCGCCGCCGTCCTGACCGGCGTTGTTCTCAAATACGCAGTAGCTGACTGTTAAATCCGATTCCTTGTTATATAACGCTGTGTGGTTATTGTGGCGGAATGTCGAGCCGGTGATCGTTCCGTTAGCGTTCTTTTCCGCGACGATCGCACTGTTTTCGTTATGGATGAAATCACTGCTCATGATATGAAGAGCTACATTGTCGGCTCTCAGACCCGCGTCGGAAGAATCTTTGACGGTTACGGAGTTGAGATTGAGCTTTCCGCCGTTAGCGACGATACCGCTGATTGCACCGTGTTTTCCGGTGGAGTCGATCACGGTTAAGTCTGCGTTATCTGCTTTGAGATCATAATTCTGACGGTTGGTATGAATGATCGAATGACCGTTCATATCGAGAGTAACAGTCTTATCCTTGACATAGAGCGCACCGTTGGAGAACGCGGAACCGTCTTTGTAATAGAAGGTGTCCTCAAAAAGGTTATCGCTCTTCCAATCCTGCATCAGCTTCATGGTGCCGCCGTTCTTGGATACGACAGCCCATGCGTCGCCGAAAGAGAACATGTTCGTCGTCTTGTTGTCGACGGTCACCTGTGCGACAGTCAGGTTATCGATCGTATTTTTGGTATTGTTATACGCCTTGACGACTTCGGTCACTTTCTTGGTATAAAGCTCCATGTTCGCCTTGATCGAAGCCTGTAAGCTGTCTCTGGTCTCTTTGGTGATCGAACCGTTGTTGTAGTCGAGATCCGCCAGAGAATAGGACGCCATATAGCCGGACATCAGGTTGGTGTAGTACAAGGTGTACTGCTCCAGCGTCATATCGTTAAAGGACTGTGCGTCTTTTTTGACCAGATCGGAATCGTTGTTGTTTTCTTCGCATGATTTAGAGAGTTCAAGATACTGATCGAAAGAGGGCTTGCCCTTTACCCCTGCCTGACCGTCAATGATCAGGTTGCTCAGATCTCTGAAATCCTTGGTGAAATCGCTGTTTCCGTTGGTAGCGTTGACGATGTTGAGGTAATCCTGCGCACAGGTACTGCCTTCTTTGAATAAGGTGATCTGCGTCATGGCGTCTTCGTTATAGCCCTTCACACTGGTCAGGATATCCGAAAACCGCTGCAGCTTGTTGATGCTTGTCAGCGCCTTGATCTGACTCGACTGCGCGTTATAGTGAGAATCGATCTTATCGTTCAGCTCATTGATGAGATTGACGATATCCTGCGTCGACGGCTGCGGTACTTTCGTTGCTTCACCGTAGAAGGATTTGAACGCACCCAAAAGACCGCTGGAAATAATAGCTGCGACGGGGTTTGTTTTGCTGACTACGGAGATCAGGGTGGAGGCTCCGCTGAAGAAACCGTCGCTCGCCGCTGAGTTGGCCGACGCGGCGGAAGCAGTTACAACCATAGCTGAACCTACCGAGATCATGATGATACATGCCATAAATACTGCTAATACACGATGAACTTTTTTCATTGTTTTCATCTCCTTTTGATAAAAAGCGTTTGTTGCTTTTTTGTTATTGCAATCACAGTATATCAGACCGACTGTGACAATATCCTGACAAAATGTTTGATATATTAGAAATATTTATTAAAATACAGATATTTATTAAAATATACTTGCAAAACTAAAGAATGTGTGATAATATAATACTGCTTTGGGGGCGTAGCTCAGCTGGGAGAGCGCTTGAATGGCATTCAAGAGGTCAACGGTTCGATCCCGTCCGTCTCCACCATATTCATAATAAAAGGGTACATCATTCGATGTGCCCTTTTATTATTACCTACAGTAGTGGAGACGGACGGGATCGAAGGCGAGCGTGCCAAGGATTAAGCGTAAGCGCAATCCGAAGGTAAAAACGCCATAGCATGGCGTTTTTAGCGAGAGCGTAGATAAGAGATTGGACAGAAGGTGTCGCTCCGAAGGCGGGGCAGACATTGACCGATAGAAAAGACGCCCGTCCGTCTCCACTATAATAACAAATTAAGGAGTCCCAAAAAGTGCTCCTTAATTATTATCTGCGTGGAGTGTGAATTTACAAAAATGTAATCTCATTTTTCTTTTACAGCCTTGATATTGATATATTCAGTATGCTATAATGATTCAGTACATTGAGTAAGTATGACTTTTATTCATTAAGTAATGATAACAGAAACCAGAATACTGCTGAGAGGATCTCAGTGATCAGGGGGAATGGACCATGCCTTTATGTATGGGGTGTTTAAATGAAATACCCGCTGCCGATTCGGTATGCAAAGTATGCGGCTTTGATAATTCCGAAAAACAGACCGCTCCGTTTTTGCCGTTCGGTACCGTATTAAACTATAAATATGTAGTCGCGAGAAATTTGGAGACAAACGGTGAGAGTACCCGTTACCTCGGTTATGATAACAAGACCGGTAAGGTGCTGGCGATCCGTGAGTTTCTCCCGATGGGTTTGTTTGACCGCGGCGACGATGAGACAAAGCTATTTGTCACCCCGCAGGATAAAGAGAGCTTCTCTTTGGCGATGGATGACTTCAAGAGCTATTATGAAACGCTCAATACGCTGACAGATAAGACCTCGATGATCAACATCGAGGATATCTTTACCGAAAATAATACCGTCTATGTGGTTGAAGAAAACGACGACCTGCTGCCGTTTACCGAATATGTCGAGCACAACGGCGGTCATCTTGAGTGGGATGCGTCTCGTCCGCTCTTTATGCCGATCATCACATTGATCGAAAATATCCACAAGTTGGGTATCGGTCATTACGCGATTTCGCCCGCTAATTTATATGTTACCTCCGGCGGTAAGCTCAAGCTCGGCGGCTTCTCAACCGAGAACGAGCGTAAACGCGGTACGATGCTGAAATCTCAGCTGTACAGCGGCTGTGCCGCGCCGGAGCAGTATATGGATAACCAAAAGCTGGATGTTCCGACCGATATTTACGGCCTGACTGCCACGCTTTTCTATGCGCTGACCGGCAAGCTGCCTGCCAACGCAAAAGAACGTGAGAAGGATCCCAGACTGCTGATCAGTACCAATACCGTCAAGCGTTTGCCGCCTCATGTTGTGACAGCGCTTGCGAACGGCCTGCAGATGAAGAGCGAAGCGCGTATCGCTGATTTTGATGAACTCAGAGCCCAGCTCTCTGTTTCTTCCACCGTTCAGGCGATCCAGGATGAGATCTCCCGTACCGCCAGCATGACGCCGATCAAGCGCGAAGATGAAGAACAGCGTTCCCGTGTGAATCCCACGGTCGTCGGTTTGATCGCGACACTGGTTTCACTGCTGCTCTTTGCGGCGATCGGTCTGTTCTGGCTTCCGACCAATCCGCTGATGGGTCTGTTCACCAACGGCTCCACCATTCCTGCTACACTGGCTGCTCCTACCGAGGACTGGACAGGGCCTGTGATGGAGGATTACACCGGCAAGACGCTGGATGAGGTCAAAGCTTCTTTCCAGGGAACGATCAAGGTCGACGCTGACGGTGCGTACAGCGATCATATTGAAAAAGGTAAGATCATTTCACAGGAGCCTGCCGCGGGTTCGCCGATCTACAGTGCCGGCAGCGACGCGGTCGTTTATGTACTGATCAGCAAAGGTTCCGAGCTCGTCGCGCTGCCCGACGTCGTTGATAAGTCCTATACCGCCGCGGCGGAGGATCTGACACGCCTTGGCTTTGTCGCGTTACAGGAAGTGGAATACAGCGACACGGTAGCAGAGGGCAAGGTCATCGGTATCGCCGAGCACAGTGCGGGCGATAAGATCGAATCCGGCTCCGAGGTCACGCTGAAGGTCTCGTTAGGCAAACAAAAGTCAAGTTCATCTTCTAATTAAACTCTCTTTGTTTCAAGAAATAACAGGTGGGTAATATGCTACCCACCTGTTGTGTTTTATTGTAGTATTCTCAGAATTTCAGCTTGTGGATGCTGTTTTCCGCCTGTTGGATGACGTTGAAGATCTCGCCCGCGGTTTCGGGATAATCATCCGCCAACTGATCCGGTGAAGCCGACAGATTCTCAAACGCCGTTAAATAACCGTCGCTGTCTTTGTCAGTCATGCTGCCGATGTCGGTGTAGTATTTATCCATGACCGCATATGCGTAGCCGCTGTAAACCTCTTTTGGGACGGTGAAGAGCTCGGTCGGGTTTTTCCGATTTGCCGAGTATAGTCTTCTGAACACACGGTACAGCATGATCATGAAGTAATTATTGATGGTTCTGTCCAGCTTGCGATTCTTGGCGGTGGCGGCAAAGTCATAGATGACATTGACCATATTGGCGATCAGCCGGCGGTTGACCACCTGCGCCGCGCTTTGCTTGCGTGAGGTTTTCTCAATGACCGGCTCATTGATCTCATAATCGCGATCCGCGGTTCTGCCGAGCAGATAATCACAGCTGACATGATAATAATCCGCCGCTTTGATGAGGAAATCCAGACCGCATTCCCTGATCCCCTTTTCGTAATGCGATAACAGCGCCTGAGAGATACCCAGCTCCTGAGCCGCTTGTTTTTGGGTGAGCTTCTTTTCTTTCCTTAAGAATGTCAAATTACGCGAGAAATCTTTGTTCATAACAGGTACCTCTTTGATTGATTTTATACGATCAGTATAATATAGATATTACCATTTGTAAAGTGTGGAGGCAAAAATGCAATCCTATTATATCCATTTGATCCGTCACGGCGCGATCAGTCCGACCTTGAAGGGGCGCTACATCGGCACGACCGATGTACCTTTGTCCGAGGAGGGAAAGTCAGTGTTACAAAAGCTTGACGCTACTATGGACTATCCCTATGCTAAGGTCGTGTTCACCTCACCCTTGAAGCGCTGTACGCAAACCGCCGGGATCATCTATCCCCATATCACGCCGCTTACGATCGATCAATTGATGGAATGTAACTTCGGTGAATGGGAGAACCATACCGCCGATGAGCTGAAAGGCGACCCGGATTTTGCCAAGTGGCTTGCGGGTGACAGTGAGGTGAAGCCGCCGAGAGGGGAGAGCACCGCTGACTTTACCCGCAGGATCTGTGTGATGTTCGAGAGCATCGTGAACGGTTTGATGCAGACAGGCACGACCGACGCCGCGATCATTACCCACGGCGGCGTGATGAATATGCTGCTGGCGGTGTATGGATTGCCGCAGGCAAAACCCTTTGATTGGGCATGTGACAGCGGCTTTGGCTATTCATTACGCATCACGCCCGCGCTTTGGATGCGTGATAAGGTCGCCGAGGTGTATCAGCGGATCCCGCTGGACAGAAATAACGACGAATAATCTAATAATTTGAAATCACACTAATAAAATACTTCATATTTCCTTTATTTTGTAGATTATAACATTGTATTTTGCAGGATTATATGATAAAATGAAAGTGTATTGGCGTTCGATCTCTATTATCCTTTCCTGGATCGAATGTCAGAGGAGTGTGATGACAATGTTATCAAATCTATTGGTTAGAATCGATCTATCCCGCAAGGATTTTTCTAAAGGTCAGCGTAAGATCGCTGATTATATCGAGGAGCATTATGACTCTGCCGCGTTTATGACTGCCGCCAAACTGGGTGAGGAGGTCGGCGTATCAGAGAGCACGGTCGTGCGCTTTGCGACTCAGATCGGCTATGACGGCTTTCCTTATTTGCAAAAGGCAATGCAGGAGATGATCCGCGACAAGCTCAATTCCGTCCAACGCATCGAGGTGACCACCGGTCGTATCGGAGACTCCGACGTCGTCGAGAGCGTACTGAATCAGGATATCGACAAGATCCGCCGCACCATCGACGAGGTATCGCGTGAGGATTTCAAGAAGACAGTCAATGCGATCATCAACGCGCGTAATATCTATGTGTTCGGAGCGAAATCGTCCTCTTATATCGCGAATTTCTTTGCGTATTATCTCGATCTGATCTTCGGTAACGTTCATATTCTGAATTCAACGTCAAAGACGACCACCTATGAAAAGCTCTTCCGTATCTCTAAGGAGGATGTGATGATCGGCATCAGCTTCCCGCGTTATTCCGCCATGGCGGTCGACGCGATGAGCTTTGCGCATGACCGCGGAGCGGAGGTCATCGCGATCACCGACAGCATGGTAGCGCCTGTTGTCAAGGACGCGGACGAAGTGCTGTTGGCGCGATCCGATATCGCCTCCGTGGTCGATACACTGGTAGCGCCGCTGAGCCTGATCAACGCGCTGTTAGTGGCGATCGTTATCGAACGCAAGGAAGATATCAAGAATACATTTATCGATTTGGAAGAGGTATGGAGAGAACAGAACGTCTATGCCGGCAATCGAATCGACAGCACCAGAACATGATGAATCAACAAATGAAAGTGATCGTGATCGGCGCGGGACCCGCAGGCATGATGGCGGCTGGCGCTGCGGCTGAGAACGGTGCCGATGTTGTTTTGATCGAAAAGAATCAGCGTGTCGGGCGCAAGCTCGCCATCACGGGTAAGGGTCGCTGTAATATCACCAATTTCTGCGATAATGAGACCTTTATCGCGCATGTGACGGCGAATCCGCGTTTTCTCTACAGCGCGATCAACCGCTTTTCGTGCTACGATACCGTCGCCTTTTTTGAGGATCGCGGACTGGCAACAAAGGTAGAACGCGGCAATCGTGTTTTTCCCGTATCCGACAAGGCGATGGATGTTGTTGACACGCTGTATGATTATGTAACCGACTTAGGCGTGCAGATCATCCATCATGAGGCCAAAGGGCTTTTGATCGAGGACGGCGCTGTCAAAGGCGTTCGTCTGCAAGATAAAGAACTGCTCGCCGATAAGGTGATCGTGACCTGCGGCGGTATGTCGTACCGAGCGACCGGCTCCACAGGTGACGGATACACGTTCGCGAAAGCGGCGGGACATACGATCACACCGCTCCTTCCGTCATTGGTTCCTTTGGTGGCGGAAGATGAAGATATCCCGGAATTGCAGGGGCTATCATTGAAAAATGTCCGTCTTTCTGTCGTCGATAATGCTACGGATAAAGAAATCTATTCCGATATGGGAGAGATGCTGTTCACCCATTTCGGTATCTCGGGACCGCTTGTTTTATCCGCCAGCGCCCATATGCGAGCAATGTCGCCGGGGCGTTATACTGCGTATATTGATATGAAGCCCGCTTTGGATGATGATACATTAGATAAACGTATCCTGCGTGATTTCTCGGAATTCGCTAACAAGGATATCATCAATTCACTGGGAAAATTGCTTCCAAAAAAGCTGATCCCTGTTATCATTGAACGTGCAGGCATCATGCCGCATACCAAGTGTAACACTATCACTGCGCTACAGCGGCAATCACTGCTATATCAAATCAAGCATTTCAGCGTGAAGATCCACGCTTTTCGCCCGATCAATGAGGCAATCGTGACCCACGGCGGGGTTGACGTTAAAGATATCGATCCCCGCACGATGGAGAGCAAGCTCGTCAAGGGCTTGTATTTCGCCGGTGAGGTATTGGATCTCGACGCTTATACCGGCGGCTTCAATTTGCAGATTGCGTATTGCACCGGCAGACTGGCAGGGGAATCCGCCGCGGTTTCTATATGACAATGTCATTGTGAGGGCTTATGTAAGCCCATGGCAATCTCAACCGATTATTACATTATAAGGAGAACATTATGTCTATCGCTATTGCTATCGACGGCCCCGCGGGTGCCGGTAAATCGACGATCGCGCGTCTTGCCGCGAAGGAGCTCGGTTATATTTATGTAGATACGGGTGCACTGTATCGCACTATCGGTCTGGCGGCGTTCCGACGTGATTTGACCGCCGACGATAAAGAGCAGATCATCGCGATGCTGCCCGAAATCAAGGTGGAGTTGGCGTTCAACGAACGACAGGAGAAGATCGTACTGCTTGACGGCGAGGATGTCAGCGGATTGATTCGCACACCTGAGATCTCGATGATGGCATCCGCTGTATCCGCGATCCCCGAGGTCAGAGCGTATTTGCTCGATTTACAGCGCGATATGGCGCACACCAACAACGTCATTATGGACGGCAGAGATATCGGCACGGTCGTACTGCCCGATGCGCAGATCAAGATCTTTCTGTCGGCGTCTCCCGAATGCAGAGCGCGCCGCCGCTATGACGAGCTGATCGAAAAGGGCATGGACGTCAAATACGAGGATATCCTGTCGGACGTCATCGAGCGTGATTACGCGGACTCTCACCGTGATATCGCGCCCTTAAAGCCCGCCGATGACGCGATCAGCGTCGATACCTCGGGCGAGGATCTGGAGACCTCCGTTAACAAACTCTTAGGTATCATGAGGGACAAGCTATGAAAAAGCGCAATCATTTTTACTTTTTCTGGAGAGGGTTACTCAAGCCCTTCTTCCAGCTCAAATTTCATATGAAGTATATCGGCGTTGAGAATGTGCCTGACGAGGGCGCGTATATCTTAGCCTCCAACCATACCCACGCCGCTGATCCGATCATCATGGGCATGGGTTTGAAGCGTCAGGTCATGTTCATGGCGAAGGAAGAGCTGTTCCAAAACAAGTTTGTCGGCTGGTTCATCCGTAAGCTCGACGCGTTCCCTGTCAGCCGCGGTAAGGCAGACACCGGCTCCATCAAGCATTTTGAAAAGGTGCTTGAGGAAGGCAATTTGATGGGCATATTCATCGAGGGCACCCGCTCCAAGGACGGCAACTTCCTGCCCCCGAAAAACGGATGCAGCCTGATCGCTTATGATACGCAGACGCCTGTCATCCCCGTTTGTCACACCAAGATCGGCTCACGCCTTTACTTCCACTACGGTAAACCGATCTCTCTGGAAGAAATGGGCTTTGACAAGGGCGGTGCTCGAGAATTCCGCAACGCAAGCCGTGTTATCATGGATCACATCAAGGCACTACGTGAAGAGGACTTAGCGTCGGCAGGAGAGAAGAATGGCTGATATTATCGTCGCTGAGTCTGCGGGCTTCTGCTTCGGCGTGAACCGCGCGGTCAAGATCGCCTTTGATGTAGCCGAACGCCACCACGGCGGCTGTACCTTAGGGCCGATCATCCATAATAAAGAGATGGTCGCGGCGCTGACCGACAGGGGAGTGGTATCGGTCAACTCGCTCGATGATATCCAAGGTCGTCAGCCTGTTATCATCCGCTCTCACGGCGTCAAGCGATCGGTTTATGACAGGCTCAATGAAATGGGTGTTGCGTATATCGACGCGACCTGTCCCTTTGTTTCTAAGATTCATTCCATCGTCTATGACATGAGCCGACAGGGCTATACCATTCTGATCGCGGGGGATGAAAATCACCCGGAGGTACAGGGTATCCTTTCGAATTGCGTCAGCGATTATTATATTTTCAAAGACGTTGAGGATTTGAAAAAGATTGCCGATATAATTCCCGAAGAGAATAAAAAACGAATTTGCGTCGTCGCTCAGACGACTTTTAACGAAATTTTTTGGAAAAATTGTATAGTTTTTTTGAAAAAACTATATACAAACGCCAAAATTTTTGATACAATATGTAATGCTACGTCAAAGCGACAAGCGGAAGCACATACTTTGTCAGCAAGATGTGACTGCATGATCGTGGTAGGCGATCGCTCCAGTTCCAATACCAACAAGCTCTATGAGATTTGTAAAAAGAACTGTGAGCGTACTTATCTGATCGAGACAGCCGCTGAGCTTGATAAGGCGATGTTCGCCGACGCTCAGACCATTGGCGTAACAGCCGGCGCTTCTACACCGGACAGGATTATAAAGGAGGTACTGGATACAATGAGTGAAAACACTACATCCAGCGTAAACGAAACTGAGAACTTTGAGGAGATGTTAGAAGAATCTCTGAAGAGTTTAAACACTAATGAAAGGGTTATGGGTACTGTCGCGAGCATCACTCCGAACGAAGTGTATGTCGAAGTCGACGGTAGAAAGCAGACCGGCTTTATCCCATTTGACGAGTTATCATCCACTCCGATTCAGAGCGCCGATGAAGTTGTCAAGGTCGGCGATCGTGTAGAACTGCTGATTATGAAAACCAATGACGTCGAGGGTACCATCATGCTCTCCAAGCGCAGAGTTGACGCGCAGAAGGGCTTTGAGGAGCTGCAGAAGGCTTATGACGAAAAGCAGATCCTCACCGGTCCCGTTACCGAGGTCGTTTCCGGCGGCGTGATCGTTGTCGCCAACGATATCCGCGTATTCATCCCCGCTTCTCAGGCTACCATGGAGCGTGACGCTAACCTTGAGGATCTCAAGGGTCAGGAAGTCAAGTTCCGCCTGATCGAGCTGTCTCAGCGCGGCAGAAGAAGAAAGATTATCGGCTCCATCAAGAGCGTTCTCCGTGACGAGTATGCCGCTAAGCGTGCAGAGTTCTGGGAGAACTGTGAGGTCGGTAAGGTTTATACCGGCGTAGTCCGTACCCTGACTTCTTACGGCGCGTTCGTAGACCTCGGCGGCGTATCGGGTATGATCCACATTTCCGAGCTGTCCTGGCTGCGCATCAAGCATCCGAGCGAGGTCGTTAATGTCGGCGATACCGTTGAAGTATACATCAAGGATATCAACACCGAGACCAAGAAAATCTCTCTGGGCTACAAGAAGACCGAGGACAATCCGTGGGTCATCCTCGAAAAGAATTATCCTGTCGGCACTGTCGTCAAGGCGAAGATCGTCGGCCTGACCGCGTTCGGCGCATTTGCCAACATCATCCCCGGTATCGACGGTCTGATCCACATCTCTCAGATCTCCAACAAGCGCATCGAGAAGCCCGCTGACGTGCTTTCCATCGGCGATGAGGTCGAGGTTAAGATCACCGGTATCGACTTCGAGAAGAAGCGTGTCAGCCTTTCCATCCGCGCTCTGCTGCCTGAGAACGCTCCTGCTGCTCCCGTAGTTGAGGACGAAGAGGATGAGGTCGTTGCAGTTGTCGAGCCCGATGCTGCTCCCGTGATCCGTGATCTCGAGGACGAGGTTCCCGCTGAGGAACCCGCAGTTGAAGAAGCTGCTCCCGCTGAGGATGCTCCTGTTGAAGATGCTCCTGCCGAGGAAGCTGCTCCCGCAGACGCTGAATAATGATTTTGATGACGGGTATCCGAAAGGGTACCCGTTTTTTCTTTTATATTAGTCGATTACGGAATATTATTCGGTCGATTCTTTGGTATGATAATAACAATACAATAATGGTTAGGATCTGATAGTATGATGGAAACAATCACAAAAGAAACCAACGCTGTTTTTACACAATTGATTGAAACCGCAAAGCTGCATGAAGGCTCGATCGTTGTGCTCGGCTGTTCTACCAGTGAGGTCGGCGGCAGTCGCATTGGCACCCACTCGAGCATGGATATTGCCGCGGCTGTCTATGACGGCTTTTTTGATCTCTTGAAAGAGAAGGGCATCTATTTGGCGGCGCAGTGCTGTGAGCACCTCAATCGTGCACTGGTGATCGAAAGAGAGCTCGCCGAAAAGTACAACATCCCGATCGTGAACGCTGTTCCGCAGCCCAAAGCGGGCGGCAGCAGTGCGACGACTGCCTATGCGCGCTTTGACGATCCTGTTCTGGTAGAGCATATCAAGGCGGATGCGGGCGTGGATATCGGCGGAACACTGATCGGCATGCACCTTAAAGAAACCGCGGTTCCGCTCAGATTGCCTCAGAAAAAGATCGGTGAAGCTTTTGTTGCGTCTGCTCGTACCCGCGCGAAGTTCATTGGCGGTGCGAGAGCGGTATACGACGAAGAGCTTTTATAGGCACGTGCGTCTTTTTGTTTGCCACTGCTATGGAGTATAGCAATCACAACCGGATTATTATGTGAATCAGAGGTACTGTTATGATGACTGCAAAAGATGAATTCATTAAGATCTATACGGAGAATATCACCCGCAAAGGCTCAGCTGAGCTGCTCGAATGGATCCAAAAGACCGATTTCTTTACCGCTCCGGCAAGCACCAAGTATCATTGCGCCTGTGAAAACGGCTTGGTGATGCACTCGGTCAGCGTGTATAATACCATGATCGAAAAGCATTTTGACGAGGAGAACGATAATCCGGAGAGCTTTGCGATCTGCGCTCTGCTCCACGATTTATGTAAGGCGCAGTTCTATAAGGTGTCGACCCGCAACGTCAAGAATGATGAGACAGGACAGTGGGAAAAGGTGCCGTATTACGCGATCGAGGATAGCTTCCCTTACGGTCACGGTGAAAAGAGTGTGTTTTTGATCGAGCGCTTTATGCGCCTCAAGCTCGATGAAGCGATGGCGATCCGCTGGCATATGGGCGGTTTTGACGATAACAACGGCTTTTACATCAGTAATGCCTACGACCGTTATCCGCTCGCCGTCAAGCTGCATTTAGCCGATTTGGAAAGCACCTATCTCAGAGAGAAGGGCACCTCTGCCGTTCGCAGATAATTTGATCAACCGAGTTTTGGAGTAGTATATGAATTTAGAGGAAGCGAAACGAAAAATCGCACAGCTCACAAATGAGCTCAATTTCCATAACGACCGCTATTATAATCAGGATGATCCCGAGATCTCCGATTTTGAATACGACGCGATGCTGCGTGATCTCGAGAATCTCGAGGCAGAATTCCCCGAGCTGATCGCGCCCGATTCGCCGACGCAAAAGGTTGGCGGAAGTAAGGGCGAAAAATTCTCGTCCGTTGTGCATACCGTGCCGATGGAAAGTCTGCATGATTCCTTTTCCGCGGAGGAAATCCTTGACTTTGACCGCAGAGTACGTGAGGTCATACCCGATCCCGAGTATGTGGTCGAACCGAAGTTTGACGGATTATCCGTATCATGCGAATATCGTAACGGCGTGTTTGTGCGCGGTTCGACACGCGGCGACGGCGTTACAGGCGAGGATGTCACCGATAATCTGATGACCATCAAGAGCCTGCCAAAGCGCTTGAAGAATGCCCCCGCGTTTTTGGAAGTGCGCGGAGAAGTCTATATGTCAGTCGCGACATTTAAAAAGCTGGTCGCCGAACAGGAGAACAACGGTGAGAAGCCGTTCAAGAATCCCCGTAACGCTGCGGCGGGATCACTCCGGCAAAAGGACAGCAGGATCACCGCGAAGCGCGATCTGGATATCTTTGTGTTCAATATCCAGGCGATGGAGGGCTATGCGGTTACGACGCATGTTCAGTCGCTCGATTATCTGACAGAGCTGGGCTTTCCGACCGCTTTTTATCACAGCTATACTGATATTGTCGATGTGCTCAACGAGATCAAATGGATCGATATGCACAGAGGGGAGTTGCCCTGTGATATCGACGGCGCTGTCGTCAAGCTGAATAATCTTGCCGATCGCGAGCGTCTGGGCAGTACCGCTAAGTATCCGCGATGGGCAGAGGCGTATAAATATCCGCCTGAGGAAAAAGAGACTGAGCTGCTCGATATTGAGAT
This sequence comes from uncultured Clostridia bacterium, assembly GCA_946407065.1. Lineage (GTDB taxonomy): Bacteria > Bacillota > Clostridia > Oscillospirales > Acutalibacteraceae > Ruminococcoides. The sequence continues at coordinate 126,852 of CAMJMQ010000005.1, forward strand.
CAACGTCGGCAGAACGGGCGCTGTCACACCTGTCGGCATTTTCAAGCCTGTATTGCTTGCCGGTACGACGGTATCGCGCGCGACGCTCCATAATGAGGATTTCATCCGTGAACTCGGCGTGAGCATCGGCGACACGGTCAAGATCCGCAAGGCGGGCGAGATCATCCCCGAAGTGCTCAGCGTCGTCAAGCATGATGAGAGTGTGATTCCGTATTCTTTGCCTGAATTCTGTCCGTCATGCGGCAACAAACTCGTCAAAGAAGAGGGTGAGGCGGCGATCCGCTGTACCAACACTGAATGTCCCGCTCAGCTCCTCAGACATCTGATCCACTTTGTGTCACGTGACGCGATGGATATTGACGGTTTAGGACCGTCACTGCTTGAACAACTCATGAACGCCGGCTTGATCACCACCTTCACCGATCTGTACAAGTTAAAAGCAGAGGAGATCGCTAAACTCGACCGTATGGGCGAAAAGTCCGCTGATAATCTGATCAGGGCGATCAATAATTCCAAAAGTGCAGAGATCAATCGCCTTGTCTATGCGCTTGGCATTCGTCATATCGGTGAGAAGGCGGCAAAGCTGTTGTGCGAGCATTTTCTCAGTATCGATAAATTATTTGACGCGAGTGTCGAGGAGATCGCGGCGATCGACGGCTTCGGTGAGATCATGGCGCAGTCTGTCTATGATTACTTCCATCTGGAGGGCACCGCGCATCTGATCACTCAGCTTAAGGAGCTCGGTGTGGAGATGAAACCGCTTCAAAAGAAGGAAAAGACCGGCGGATTTGTCGGCAAGACCTTTGTGCTGACCGGAACTCTGCCGACTATGAGCCGCAAAGAAGCGTCGCTTTTGATCGAGCAAAACGGCGGCAAAATATCCTCTTCCGTGTCGAAGAAAACCGATTTCGTTCTCGCCGGTGAAGGCACGGGATCGAAGCTGACCAAGGCGCAATCCCTCGGCGTGACGATCATCGGTGAAGCGGAATTGCTCGAAATGATCAATAAAGAATAATCGCTTTATCCCTGTCTGTTCGGACGGGGATTTTCTTTTTTATACAGACAAACTACTGCGGACAGGTTATATCCAAAGACCTGTCCGCATAAATTTTACTATCATTGTCATCGTGAAGAGTTGAAGGGTTTTCGGCATTGTGATCACCTCGACCGAGCATGACACAGGATGGTGAAAAGATTGGATAAGAAAAGCTTGGATTGTATTTTGGAAAGACTTCCCGATCGGTTACGGATCCCGTTGGAGCGCGCGCGAAGCGCCTATGAAGATAAGATCACCGAGATCGTATTAAGAGTGGACGCGCCTGTCTGTCTTTACGAACGAAAACGATTGTATTTTATCACGGACAGCGGCTATCTGACCGATTCAGCATACGCGGATCATCTCTTGATAACGTCATCAAAAGAGATGGAACAGACGGTTTTGCGATTGTGTGATTATTCCATATACGCGTTCCAGAATGAGATCAACAGTGGCTTCATCACGATCGAGGGTGGGGTCAGAGTCGGATTATGCGGTAAGGCGGTGATGACGCAGGGTGATATCACCAATATCCGTGATATCAGTACGCTCAGTTTTCGTGTTGCGCGGGATGTCAGCGGATGCGCGACCTCGCTGATCGGAAAGCTCGATCCGCTCAAAGGCGCGCTCATTTGCGGTATTCCGGGTTCGGGTAAAACGACGCTCATCCGTGATTTGGCTCGTCAGTTATCCTATCGGTATCGCGTGAGCGCCTTGGATGAAAGGGGAGAGCTGAGCGCTTCTTATCGCGGCAAAGCGGGCTATCCACTCGGCCTATGTGATGTTTACAGCGGCTATCCGAAGGGGATCGCCGCCAATTGCGCGATCCGCAGTATGGCGCCCGAGATCATCGTATGTGATGAGATGGGCGATCAAACCGATGTCGATCTGCTGCTGTATTCCATGCGATGCGGCGTCGCGTTCATCGCGACTTCTCACGCATCCTCCATGCAGGATCTCAGGCGCCGAGAGATCACATCAAAGATGATCAACACCGGCGCTTTTCGCTATATCGTCTTTCTTTCGTCGGGCGGTGACGTCGGGAAGATCGATAAAATCTATGAAATGTGTGACGCGCGTGATTAAGCTCATTTTATGTATCGTGATCTTGTTTTGCGGCGCGGTGATCGGGATCCATCTTTCTCAAAAGCTGATCCGACGCAGGGATATCTTGACACAGTTTGATCTGCTGTTTCATACTGCTTTGATCCGCATTGAATACAACGCGGGTGATCTGTGCGAGGTATTTGCCGATAACTTTGCGGGATTCGTGTTTGAGCATACGATTCCTTTTGATATCCAGTGGCATCGGTTCATTGACGGCTTTACCTATGTGTTATCAAAGGAAGATATCGAAATGCTCCGGTCATTTACAAAGGATCTGGGAGCGGCGGATGTCGATTCTCAAAGACAGCATATTACATTATTCGGCGAATTGTTGAAGGAACACATCAGCCAAGCGCAGGATGACATACAAAAGAAAGCGAAAATGTACAGGATTATTCCGCTGTCGGTAGGGATGGTGATCTCTCTGATGGTGATATAGGGATGGAAGACTATGGACGTTGATATGATATTCAAGATTGCGGCGATCGGGATCATCGTCGCGATCCTCAATCAGCTGTTGGTGCGCAGCGGCAGAGAGGAGCAGGCGCTCTTGACGACGATCGCGGGCTTGGTGGTCGCATTGATGATGATCATCTCGCAGATCAGCGAGCTGTTCACCACCGTCAAGAACACCTTCGGGCTGTAGCATGAACATTATCATGATTTGCGGCGCCGCGATCGTGACGGCAGTGTTGGCGGTGATGCTCCGATCCCAGAGCCCGCACAGCGCAATGCTGCTCTCTGTCGCCGCGGGAGCGATCATCATCCTCAGCTTGCTCAAAAATCTTCCCGATATGCTGTGGGGGATCCAAAGCGTATTGGCGGACGGCGGCATCGAAACAGCAGATATCGCGATTCTGTTGAAGGTGATGGGGATCTGCTTTGTCACGGAATTCACCTGCGACTGTGTGACAGAGGCGGGATTGCTGTCGCTGAGTACCAATATCTCTTTTGCGGGAAAGATTTTGGTATTGCTCACCTCATTACCGCTCTTTCAGAATATCATCACTGTGATCACGGATTTGGGCGGTTGAGATGAAGCGTTTCATCATTTTAATCATGGGGATCCTGCTGATCGGATGCTTTGGCTTGCGATGTCAGGCGGCTCAAGCTGTCATGTTTGAAGATGAGAAAGAAAAGATCGAAAGCAGCATCGATGATCATACCAGGAATGAGATGGATCGTTTCGGCGTCTCAGGGATCGATGACATCGTCACAGGCGGGATCAACACCGGATCGGTATGGTCATACTTATCTGAATTGATCAAATCATACAATAACGGCCCGATGGCGGCACTGCTATTGTTAACAGCTGTATTGCTGCTGACCTCCGTTGCGGAATCCTACACCTACTCACTGCGGTATACAGAAACGAGAGATATCATGGGCGTTGTCGTCAGTCTGTTTATCACATCGATTATCGTCAGCCCGGTGACACAACTGATCACATCCACGGCGTTGGTCATTCAGGGCGCATCTTCTATGATGACGGTCTATCTGCCTGTTATGGCAGGGATGATGGTATTCTCCGGTCACGCGATCTCGTCAGGCGGCTATTATACCGCCGTTATCATCGTATCACAGCTGATATCACGCTTATCTTCAACCGTATTCACACCTTTACTGACTGTGTTTCTGACGTTATCGGTCAGCGCGAGTATCTCATCTCGTGTTCGGCTGGGCGGATTCATTGAAATGGCAAGTAAAGGCTTTCAATACGGTATCACCTTTATGATGAGCGTATTCACGGCGGTGATCGGACTCAACAGCGCGTTATCCGGCGCGGCGGACAGTGTCGTGAATAAGGCGGCACGCTTCGGGCTGAGCTCCTTTATCCCGCTGATCGGATCGTCGATCGCCGAGGCATACGGCGCCATACAAAACAGCGTCGGCATCCTGCGGTCGGGAGCCGGTGTATTTGTGATCATCGCGTTATTTGTCAGCTTTGCGCCGCTGATCATCCAAAGTGTGTTGTGGTCAGTCACCCTGTGGGTTGCCAAAAGCGTCGGTGAGATGCTGTCTGTCACCTCTTCTTCATCGATCATCCACGCGTTATCCCGGTTTATAGCGGCGCTCAGGGCGTTGTTGATCGCCGTGATGACAGTCTTTATCATCTCGACATCCATCATGATGTCGTTGGGAGGTAAGACATGAGTGGGATCAAGGCGGTCAGTATGACGCTGTGTTATACCTGTGTTGCCGTCAGTATGATCACGGTGCTGATCCCGCAAAAACGGACGCGCCGTATGATGAGCTTTGTTGTCGGATTGTTTTTTATCAGCACCTTTATGACGGCGGTGTCGGCTCAGGTGAGTGAGATCGATCTCGATCCTGCTCAGATCAGCGAGATTCCGATCCCGACATACGGTGAGGGAATCGCCGAGGATACGGTCGCTCAATTGACAGCGGATAATCTGACGCAGGCGTTGCGTGAGCTGCTCGTCAACGAAGGCATCGAACCGAAAGACATACAATTGACATTGAAAATATCCGACGAGGGCAGAATATCTGTTGTACGTGCCGTCATATATATAAGTGAAAAGGATATCACAAAAACTGCTCAGATCAAAAGTATCATTTACAGGAATATTTCAAAGGAGCCTGAAATACATGTTACAGGGGAAGAAGCTCATAAAATGGCTGAGTGATAAACGCGTCGTCAAAGTCGCGGTGATCATCGGAACAGCGGCGGTACTGCTGATCGGATTATCATCATTCATTGACTTTTCGGGCGGTGAAAAGGAGAGCTCGGAGCGTTATGCCGCCAAAACCGAAGCGCATCTTTTGGAGATCATCTCACACATCAACGGGGTGGGGGAGGCGAAGATCTTTTTGACGATGGATAACAGCGGTGAAAATGTCTATTTAAAGAATACCGATACCAAAACCAAAAGCATTGAACCGAAGGTGCGCGGTGTAGTGGTGGTGTGTGACGGCGGCGATGATCCTCTTGTCGTTTCCCGCGTATTGGACGCCGTGACTAAATCCTTGAATATCAGCTCAGATAAAGTGTGTATTACAAAATGAGTTGTTTTGAATCGGTTAAGACAGCCACAGCCTACGGTTTCTCAATGACTTATTATATATGTTGAGATTGCCACAGCCTTTGGCTTCGCAATGACTAATTTATAATAAAAGGTGGAGAAATATGAAAATCAAAAAGCAACATGTATTGGCGGCTGCATTGGTACTGGCGCTCGGCGCGGCGGTGTATCTGAATTGGCAGTTCTCGGGAACACCGTTGATATCGTCAACGTCAAAGGAACTGGGAGCCGCGACCTATGTCAGCAATGACGCGACGGCGACAATCGATGAGGTCGATTCGGATTCCGTATCCGAAATGACGCCCGAGGCAAAGCTCGCTCAGGCAAAGACCGATCGTACACAGGCACAGGATAAGGCGCTGGAATCGGCTGAAAACATCCTGTCGCTATCGGACAGTTCCGAGGACGCGAAAGCAGAGGCTGTTAAAGCCGCTAACGCCATCGAACAACGCATACTGGCACAAAGCAATATCGAGGGTGTGTTGACTGCCAAAGGTTATCCCAGTGCCGTCTGCTATATATCGGATTCGGGCTGTACAGTGACGCTGCTGTCAAGCGAGATGACCGATGACGCGCCGATGATCATCAAAGAGGCGATCATGTCACAGTCGGAGATCGAATTCAATAACATCGTCATCATTGATGTTTAGAGATAGTATTTTTCGTTGATGTTGAAAACATAAAAACAACGGACGGGATGACCCGTCCGTTCAGCTTGTCGAAAAAGCTCAGCGAAAGCTGGGCTTTTTGCTTTAAATGTGGTAT
>CAMJMQ010000006.1 GCA_946407065.1 uncultured Clostridia bacterium
CGTGAACAGTACTGTAGTCGAACTCAACGCCCTGACCGATTCTGATCGGGCCCGCGCCGAGCACGATGATCTTCTTTTTATCGCTCAGTCTGGATGCGTTCTCACCCGTGTAGGACGAGTAGAGATACGCGATATATTTGCCGGTATGCAGGGTATCGACCATCTTGAAGATCGGGGTGATACCGTTTTCTTTTCTGGTATGGTAAATGTCGATCTCGGGAGTTCCCCAAAGCGAAGCAATATATTCATCGGAGAAGCCCATGATCTTGGCGGCTTTGAGGGTCTCGATGTCGCCCTTGTTTGCCTTTAAGGTGTTCTCCATATCGACGATCTTTTTGAAGCTCTCGAGAAACAGCTCGGTGATCATAGTGACCTCGTGGAGCTTTTCGATCGAAGCGCCGCGGCGGAGCAGTTCAAACACCGCATAGACGTTATCATCCTTGAACTCCTTGATGTAGTCGAACAGCTCATCGTCTGAGAAATCATCGAACTTCGCGAGGTGGAAGTGGCACACGCCTGTCTCCAAAGAGCGAACGGACTTCAAGCAGCACTCCTCGAGTGTGGAGCCGATACCCATGACCTCACCGGTCGCCTTCATCTGGGTGCCGAGGGTGTTGGGCGCGTCGGCGAATTTATCAAACGGAAAACGGGGGAACTTCGCGACGATATAATCAAGTGAAGGCTCGATCGCCGCCGTACCGCCCGCTACGGGGATCTCTTCGAGCGCCATGCCCATGGCGATCTTCGCGGTGACTCTTGCAATCGGATAACCCGACGCCTTGGAGGCGAGCGCCGAAGAACGGGATACTCTGGGGTTGACCTCGATCAGGTAATATTCGCTGGAATTCGGATTCAGCGCGAACTGGACGTTACAGCCGCCCTCGATCTTCAGCTCACGGATGATCTTAATTGCGGAGTCATTCAGCATTTTGAGGTCTTTCTCATTCAGCGAAAGGATCGGCGCGACAACAATACTGTCACCGGTATGGACGCCGACAGGGTCGACGTTCTCCATACCGCAGATGGTGATCGCGGTGTCGTTCGAGTCACGCATGACCTCGAACTCGATCTCCTTATAGCCCTTGACGGACTTTTCGATCAGCACCTGATGCACGGGGCTGAGCTTGAACGCGTTGGTGCCGATCTCGATCAGCTCTTCTTCGTTGTCGGCAAAACCGCCGCCGGTACCGCCCAGAGTAAATGCGGGGCGCAGAACAACAGGATAACCCACTTCCGCGGCAGCCTTCTTTGCTTCATCAAGATTGTAGGTGATTTGTGACGGGATGACCGGCTCGCCGATGCTCTCGCACATTTCCTTGAACAGCTCTCTGTCCTCGGCGCGCTCAATACTCTCGGAAGAGGTACCGAGCAGCTGTACGCCGCATTCCTTGAGGATGCCCTTGCGCTCGAGCTGCATCGCGAGGTTCAGACCCGTCTGTCCGCCGATACCGGGGACGATCGCGTCCGGGCGCTCATATCTGAGGATCTTTGCGATATACTCGAGGGTGAGCGGCTCCATATAGACCTTGTCCGCAATCTGGGTGTCGGTCATGATGGTCGCGGGGTTGGAGTTACAGAGGATAACCTCGTAACCCTCTTCTTTGAGCGCCAGACACGCCTGAGTGCCGGCGTAGTCGAACTCGGCAGCCTGACCGATGACGATCGGGCCCGAGCCGATGATGAGTACCTTTTTCACATCTGTTCTTTTTGCCATAATAATACCTCCCAATTTTCATCTATATCAATCTATCAGACAAATTTGTAGGGACGAGCATTGCTCGTCCGCGGACGGTCATTGACCGTCCCTACGATTTATATGCTGTAAACTTTAACGCCATCCTTGACGGTCATCAGGCACACGCCGTTGAGCTTCCATCCCTCAAAGGGCGTTGCCTTACCCATCGACAAAAAGTCGGCGGGATCAACGGTGAACTCCTTGTCCAGATCCCATATCGTATAATCATTTTTCTTTAACGGAATATGAAAGCGCTCACGCGCGTTGAAAACCAACAACTCCATCAGCCTGTCCATCGTGATGAATCCCGTCTTGACGAGCTTGGTATACAGCACCGGGAACGCGGTCTCGATACCGACGATACCGAAGGCGGATTTTTCCAACCCCCTCGCCTTTTCCTCCGCGGAATGCGGCGCGTGATCGGTAGAGATCATGTCGATCGTACCGTCCTTGATGCCTGTGAGTAATGCCTCGCGGTCGGTCTTATCTCTGAGCGGCGGATTCATCTTGAAGCGGCCGTCCTCGATCAGATCGCTGTCGTCCATCACAAGGTAATGCGGCGCGGTCTCACAGGTAATGTTCACACCCTCCGCCTTTGCCTTGCGGATCAACTCGACGCTCTCTTTAGTAGAAATATGGCACACATGATAGCCGCAGCCGGTCTCCCGGCACAGCTCGATATCACGCTTGATCGGCCCCCACTCACTCTGTGAGCAGATCCCGCGGTGACCGTGCGCCTTGGCATAGTCGCCGTCATGGATGTAGCCGCCGTGCAGCAGGCTGTTGTCCTCACAGTGCGCGACGATCAGCTTGCCGAGCGCCTTCGCTCTTAACATCGCCTCGCGCATCATATTTTCATCCTGCACACCTCTGCCGTCATCGGAGAAGGCGACAACATCCTTTGCCATGCCTTCAAGGTCAGCGAGCTGCTCTCCCCTTTCGCCCACAGTGATCGCGCCGTAGGGTAGCACATCGATCACCGCATCACGCTCGATGATATCGAGCTGCTCACGAAGATGTTCAACGCTGTCAGGCACGGGATTCAGGTTCGGCATCGTGCAAACGGCGGTGTATCCGCCGCGTGCCGCAGCCGCTGATCCGGTGGCGATTTTTTCTTTATAAGAAAATCCCGGCTCGCGAAAATGCACATGCACATCACAAAAGCCGGGAAAGGCAACAATATTGTCGGAGCACTGCGAAAAGTCCTCAGGGCAGAAAAGCGCACTGTCGACCGAGGGCAAAACATCCGTTTTTTCGATTCTCTTACAAGCATATACCTTCATACCGCTCATATCGGAACGCTCCTTTCGTTTATCGGTCGGGGGCGATGATCTCGGGTTAACGATCCCCGCACACTAATCAAAAAGCCCCACCCAAGGCGAGGCAACATACGCAAAATCCCGGGTCCTTCGACCCGTATCAAAAATTATCAGATCTTGTCGATATCACAGTATCGCCTTAAAGATTTGTTGTCTGTATTTTACCATACGAGGGTGGGTCTGTCAAATCGATTTATTCTTCTAATAGCGCATAAATTCTGGTGAATATGACCAAAATCTGTCCTCATTATTCTCTTGTGAAAAAAACCCGGAATCAGGTATGGGAGATACGTCACAAAATTTCGATTTATCTGTGAAAATAATACAAAAAGGCGGAAAGATTCCTCTCACCGCCTTATACCATTATCATCCTTTTTTCAGTTCAACGATCTCATCCGCGATCTTCAAGAACCTCTCCTGTACCCTTTGACCGGTACAGATGATCTCTAAGCTGTCGGGCGCGTTGGACAGGAATTCATATACCTCCGAGATGCTGAGCTGCTGCTTTTCCACACTGTCAAAGACGCCATCCAGGATCAGCACACTGTATCGGAACGTCATCGCGATCCGTGCCGCGTGGTCAAAGTATTCGCGCACGCCCGCGTTCGCGGGCAGGGTCAGCCGCGTGATATGCGGCGCGATCTCGAACAGTTCGCTGTAATCCTCATAATCCGCGCCGAAGCTCACCATCAAAACGTTTTTCTTCTTCAGCGCGGCACTGATCGCCGCACCGGTACACATTCTGGTTTTTCCTTTTTTATCCCCGTAATAGATCTCTAACACACCGACCGCCTCTTTCTTCAAAAGCCCACGATTGTTCCCCGGTTTTCCTACATCGATATTATACATCACGCCGATCACGATTACAATATAGTTGACAAAGATTTCTTCGCAGTGTAAAGTAATATCGAGGTGATAATATGAGAGTGATCGTCGACAGGATCGAAGAAGGCGTCGTGATCGTTGAAGCGGATGACGAGAACATCTTTAAGCTCCCCAAAGCGCTGTGCCCCGACGTCAAAGAGGGCGATACCATCGAGATCAACGTGATCGGAAAACAGCCCCCGACAGAGGATCCCCATGCGATATTCGAACGCCTGCGCAAAAACAGCAAGCGTAAAAAGGATATCAAACGATCCGCAAGCACCGGCTCTGCTCCTAAGGATAAAATGACAGAAAAGAACGCTGAAACTCCCGATTAAAACGCCGTTTTTCACCCGATAGCAACGCCAAATTTCGTGTTGACAAAAGCGGGATAACTTGCTATAATGATTGGGCTGTAAAGCGATCATATCCGTGTTGAATATGATACTTCCGCACAAGGGCCATTAGCTCAGTTGGTTAGAGCAACCGGCTCATAACCGGTCGGTCCGGGGTTCGAGTCCCTGATGGCCCACCAGAAACGCCGTAACTGACGTTACGGCTCAATGAATAGTGAATAATGAATAGTGAATAATTTATAATCAGACAAACATTTCCGGCGTTTCTGGTGTATTATTCATTCTTCATTATTCACTATTCTTTATTCATTAAAAAGGAACAGGTCAACACTATGAAAGAAAATCCGCTGCTTGAAAAATCTCTGCATTTTGCCGCACGTATCGTAAAGCTATATCAACATCTTTCCAAAGAGAAAAAGGAAAGTATTATCTCCAAACAAATCATAAGGAGCGGTACTTCCATCGGAGCAAACGCGAATGAAGCCGCTTACGGCGTAAGTCAGGCTGATTTTATCGCTAAAATGCAGATAGCACTTAAAGAAACCGCAGAAACTGAATATTGGTTAAAACTGCTGTTGCTGTCTGATTACCTTGATGAAAAACTCGCCCAATCGCTGATTAACGATTGCTTGGAGATTAAAAGAATATTAATTGCTTCGTTGAAAACCGCAAAAGAACCTAAATAGTTTCGGGAGTTCAAGTCCCTGACGCATATTCGACGAAAAAATCTTTTTTGTGTGTTTTTCATTATTCAGTCTTAAGTTTTCAGTTTTAAGTTGATCGGACACTATTTTCTATATGACTACTGAAAAATCAAACGCAATCGTTGTATCATAATGATTGTTTGGAACTCTTTACTATTTTGTTTTCGGTTGTAGTTTTTTATCACTGCCATATTTCCTCCGAATCTTTTTTACGCATAGGGCACATGAACGTCCCGAAGATACACCATATACTCTCGGGCTTTTTACTATTATTGCACTTGACAAAAAAGCAAATCGATTTTATCATAATTTGTAAAAATGAAGCAAAGCGGTGATAAGATGCAAAAGATACTCGTGCTTGATTTCGGCGGTCAGTATAACCAGCTGATCGCGCGTCGTGTTCGTGAGCAGAACATCTATGCCGAGATCAAGCCTTACAATAAAATCACGGTCGATCAGATCAAAACAGAGGACTACAGCGGCATCATCTTTACGGGAGGTCCCAACAGCGTATCCGATCCCAACTCTCCCCACTTTGATCCTGCAATTCTTAACGCAGGTATTCCGATCCTCGGCATCTGCTACGGCTGTCAGCTGATGGCATACATGGCAGGCGGCATGGTCGAGGGTGCTGAGGACAGCAGTGAGTACGGCAAGATCGAGGTTTACGCGCGCAACAACGTCCTCTTTACCGATGTTCCCTCCAAAAGTATTTGCTGGATGAGCCACCACGACTACATCCCCCATCCGCCGAAGGGCTTCACCACCATCGCCATCACCGACAAATGTCCCACCGCCGCGATGTGTGACGAGAGTCGCAGGCTCTACGGCGTGCAGTTCCATCCCGAGGTCACCCACACCGAATACGGCAAGCAGATGCTGCACAACTTCCTCTACGATATCTGCGGTTGCACAGGCGACTGGCAGATGGACAGCTTCATCGAGGACACCGTCAACGAATTGCGTGACACCATCGGCGACAAGGGCGTTGTGCTCGGGCTCTCGGGCGGCGTTGACAGCTCCGTAGCCGCGGCGCTGCTCTCTAAAGCCGTCGGCAAACAGCTCACCTGCGTGTTCGTCGATCAGGGACTGATGCGCAAGGATGAGGGCGACTTTGTCGAAAAAACCTTCACCAAATTATTCGACATGAACTTTGTGCGCATCAACTGTCAGGACGAATTCCTGTCAAAGCTCAAGGGCTTGACCGATCCCGAGGACAAGCGCACCGTCATCGGCACCGAATTCTATAACGTGTTCTGGAACAAGATCCGCGAGAGCTACGGCAGCGGCTTCTTCGCGCAGGGCACGATCTACCCCGACCGCATCGAAAGCGGCAAGGGCGACGCGTCCAAGATCAAGACCCACCATAATCAGGTGGGTATTCCGAAGGATATCGAATTCGAGGGCGTGATCGAACCGCTCAAGGATCTCTTCAAGGATGAGGTTCGTGCCGTCGGCGAGAAGCTCGGACTCCCCCACGACCTTGTCTGGCGACAGCCCTTCCCCGGTCCGGGACTGGGTGTGCGCGTGATCGGCGAAGTCACCGCCGAACGTGTCCGCATCTTACAAGAGGCCGACGCGATCCTGCGCGATGAGATGGACAAATGCGGCTACGCGGGCGAGATGAGCCAGTTCTTCGCCGTTCTGCCGGGCGTCAAGACCGTCGGCGTGATGGGCGACGAACGCACCTACAGCGAACTGGTCGCGATCCGCGCCGTCACCACCGATGACTTCATGACCGCCGACTGGGCTAAGATCCCCTATGACATCCTCGGCAGGGTCAGTAACCGCATCATCAACGAGGTCGACCGCGTCAACCGCGTCGTCTACGATATCACCTCTAAACCTCCCGGCACCGTGGAGTGGGAATAAATTTCTAAAATAGAATTATAATCAAGCCGCCAAGTGGGATATTCTCTGCTTGGCGGCTCTGTTTTTTTTACCAATAACCACTTATCTTCAAAAAACGACCACTTATTGAAAAACGGTGGATTCGATTTTCAAAGCGTGGTATACTGTTGTCAACAAAGGAGGAAAAAACAATGCAGGTAGAAATCAAAATTGACGACAACTGTATTGAGCCGAAGGTGATTATCATTACCGATAAGGTAACAGATGAAATCAACGACATACTCAATACGCTTTCATCAAAAACACCTGAGGTGATTACGGGCTTTTATAATGATTTGGCGGAAATCTTATCACCCGATAACATTATCCATATTTACTCTGCGGGCGGCAAGACCTTTGCTTCAGTCAGCAAAAAAGAATACATCCTCAGACAAAGATTATACGAGCTCGAGGAACAGCTGACCAAGCACAGTTTTGTGCGCATCTCCAATTCGGAGATTATCAATCTGAAAAAGGTACGCAACTTTGATTTGAGCTTATCGGGTACGATTTGCGTTACGCTATCCGACGGAACGGCAACATATGTTTCAAGACGCTATGTGTCAAAAATCAAAAAGGTTTTAGGTTTATAGGAGGTAAATTATGAAAAAGAAAGTTATTCTGCGCAGCCTGATCGGTGCGCCCATTGGTTTAAGTATCAGCTTTATCATCACACTTATCATTTCGGTAATAATCAACAAGGGAGAGTATTATCCTGTAGTGCCGCAGTTGACTGTTCTTTGCGGCAATGAGCTGAACGCCGTCGTAATTCAGACGATTTGCTCTTTACTTTACGGAGCCGCTTTCGGAGGAGCATCGGTTATCTGGGAAATTGAAAACTGGAGCCTTTTGAAGCAGACGGTAATTCACTGCCTTGTCATTTCCGTATCAATGTTGCCGATTGCTTATTGTATGTACTGGATGCCGCATAGCTTTCTGGGAATAGCAGGCTATATCGTCATCTTCTTCTTCATTTATTTTTTCATTTGGTTTGCTCAGTACTTTGCTATGAAGAAAAGGATTCAGGAGTTTAACGATAAAGTAAAAGCGGATTCGGTGAACAGCTAAAATTCAGCCGCCAAGCGGGATAATCTCCTGTTTGGCGGCGTTTTTGTTACTATTATTTGAAAACTCAAATACATAAGTAAGATACATCTGATAGTATATTACGTTATGTCCCTTTACTCGTAAATTTCGCTTTCTTTTTGCAATTGTTTATAGTTGCGGCGCGCTTTTGCGGTCAGCACCAATACATATACGCCCATTGCGAGATACACCGCCGTAAACAGCATAAACAGTACGCTAAACACGGTAATAGCAACCGAAGCTTCGGGGTCAGTCATTCTCATTCCAGTAATTAATATGTTTTCCAGAATAAGAAGAACGGATAATGCTATAAAAATAATGCTCAGAGTGCGAAAACGGTGGTAAATTCTTTTTGCGCTCTCTGTTTTTTCGGGCGCCTCACAGACAAATTCGGGCGAAACCTCCGCTTTCTTTCCCGTAAGATAAAGGAAATCTCCGACGCCGTCCATTGTGTGCGGAACCGACTGATATCCGCACTGCGCGGCAAAGGCGGAAATCTCCATTACTTTTTCTTTTGTAGCGGCGTGAAGAATGGTAAAATACTCGTTAGGCTCGGTTTTTTCAAAGTGATACACACAGCCGCCCTTGATGTATACAAGCTTCCAACCAGCCTTGTTCATCTCGTTGATATATTTCAGCTCTTTATCAAGTGAAAAGAACAGCTTTAAACTCTTCATAGTTTCCTGATTACTCATTTGTGCCCCCCAGAATTTCTTCTCCGTTTTTAACAAGCTCCTTTAATCTGGATAATTCAGCGGATAAAATAGCCCGTCCTTCTTCTGTAATGATATATTCCTTTTTGGACGGATCGCTTTTATGCTCTGCAATAAATCCCTTTGAGAGCAGCGTGTTGATCGCTCCGTAGAGCGTGCCCGCGCCGATGTTCACTCTGCCGTTTGTCAGCTTTTTTACGTTCTGCATAATGCCGTAGCCGTGCATAGGAGTGAGCAGTGAAAGCAGAATGTAATATACAGGCTCGGTGAGTGCGCTTTGCTTTGCCATAAAAACACCTCTTTATCATTTGCCGATATATCGTACAACAGTATATCGTATAACGATATATCGGATGTTGACATAACTATATCACCTTCCGATATATTTGTCAAGAGGTTTTTAAAAAATCTTTTTCTGTCATTAATGATTTAAAATGTTCAATTCCGCCGAGAAACAAAAAATAGAAATAATCTATCAATCTGTTTATGTACCTTGGAAAGCGCATAAACAGTGTCTTTTGAATCCTAAAAATGTGACACTGTTTCGATTGCAACAAAGATACGAATAATGCAAAAATCCTATTGAAAATAAAGCTAAAATGCGGTATAATAACCGTACAGAAAGGTTTATCCAACACAGCTAAATCCACACGTTGTTATCAACGCTGATAACAAAATGATAACAAGAGGGGATATAGGCAGGAGAATATGGATATATCAAATAATCAAAAGAACCTCAGATAGTACAGATAATAATATTTACACGAAATTGTATAAGTGCTATCGAATGGGAGTAGATCATCTCAACATAAAACGCCTTTGGTCGCTTTACTGCTGCCAAAGGCTTTTATTTGTTCCTCACGCTCAGTATCAACATCTCTCCTGCCGTACACCGATCCGTATCGACAAAAAGTTCCAAATAATCCCTTTATTATTCCTTTAACGCCTTGCACAGCTTGCGTGAATGTGATAGCATGATCTTAAACAAACCCAACTACTGCAAAATGGGGGATTCTATGTACTGTTATCACTGTATGACAAAGCTCACGGATGGCGCTTTGCACTGCTCGCGTTGCGGACAAAGCACTGAGGTGCAGGTGGTACCGCACCACCTGCGTCAGGGCACTATCCTCAACAACAAATATCTGGTGGGCGACGCCATCGGCGAAGGCGGCTTCGGCATCACCTATGTCGGATTCGACCTGAACCTCGAGCTGAAGATCGCCATCAAGGAGTTCTACCCCAACGGCTATGCCAACCGCAACAATACACTGGGCAACAACGTCACGCTGAACTATCAGCACGAGGGAGAGTATTTCAAGAACGGCAAGGAACAGTTCCTCAGAGAAGCGCAGAATATCGCCAAGTTCTCCAAGGAGGACGGTATCGTCGATGTGCGCGATTACTTCACCGAGAACAACACCGCCTACATCATCATGGAATACCTCGAAGGTGACACGCTGGCGGCACACCTCAAAAAGCACGGCAGGATGGAGGCGCAAACCGTCTTTCGGTTGATGCTGCCGGTCATGCGTTCGCTCGAAAAGATGCACAACACCGGCATCATCCACCGCGACATCTCCCCCGACAACATCATGTTCACCGAAGATCGCACCGTGCGGCTGATGGACTTCGGCTCCGCCAGATACTTTACCGAGTCCGAGAAAAAGACCATGTCGGTCATGCTCAAGCCCGGTTATGCGCCCTATGAGCAATACAGCTCCAAGGGCGATCAGGGGCCGTGGACAGACGTTTACGGACTGTGCGCCACGATGTACAAGTGCATCACCGGCAACACGCCTGTCGACTCTCTCTTACGCTGTAAAGCCGATACGCTGAAAAAGCCCTCGCAGGCAGGAGTCAGCATCCCGCCTGCGCTGGAGGCTGTTTTGATGTACGGCTTGGCGGTATTTCCCGAACAGCGGTGCCGCAGCATGAAGGAGCTCATCGGCTATACCGAAAAGGCGCTCAGCTCCCAAAATGATATCCCCGCACCGACAGCGGACGAAACCATCTACCGCACCGCAGCGGCGGATGACGTCCCTACAACATCCCGTCCGCGCCGCGCTTATGATCCGCCGCGCCGCGATTATCCCTACAACGCTCCCCGAAACACCTATCGCGAGCCGCCGCGGGAGCAACCCCGCAAGAGCTACACCGGTCTCATCGCGGTATTCGTGACCCTTACGCTGGTCGTGATCGGCGCGGTGGTCGTCTTCCTGCTGTTCGGAAAGCAATGGTTCTCTCCGGATGACGCCGCCTCTGTTGCGCAGTCGGGCGACACGGTCGTCGTGTCCGACGTCAGCGGCAAGCTGCTCTCCGACGCGACCTCCGAGCTGGAGGGTAAGGGACTGGTCGTCGCGACACGTACGGAGCTGAGTGACGACGTCGCCGAGGGCTATGTGATCCGCCAGAGCGTCAACGCCGGCAGAGAGCTCAACAAAGGCGATACCGTCCTGCTTTATGTCGCGTCAGCGCCGTCAAGCAGCGATACGGACAACGCCAAAAACAACGCAAACAACACACCCGCCGCGTACACTTCACAGGGCGTGCTGTATAACACGCTTTGTAACGAATATGTCACCCTGCGCTCATCCGCTTCGATGAAGGCGTCCGAGGTCGCCCGTATCCCCAAATACGCCGCTGTCGACCTGATCGCGTACGTACAGGATTCCGACTTCATGAAGGTCGGTTACGACGGAAAAACCGGCTATGTGATGGAAGCTTTCTTCACCGCGGAGAATACCGCGAACGGCAGATACGTCAAATACTGTATCGCCCGCCAATACGCCAACCTTCGCTCCCGACCGGGCAGCGACAATGATAACAACATCGGTACCATCTATACCGACTCGCCTGTCAGGTGCACCGGCAGATCCGAATACGTGAAAGATCAGCGCTATCTCGAGGTGATCTACCGCGGTCAGACCGGATGGGTGCTCGATGATGTGTTCTCAGACACAATGGACGGTCACACCTATAAGGGCGACTGATCGCCGTCATGTATCATACGAATTTCAAATAAAACCCTTTAACATCTATTGTGTCAATTTCCGCTCATATTTTGTTTAAGCGTTTTAATTGAAATCAGTATAAAAGAATAACCCCGTTGTCATCCAATCAATGGCAACGGGGTTTTGTATTCCTCATCATTGCGCGCCATCAAAAACTATTTTGAGGGTTCGCAATCTCAAACTGATTCGATTCACTCTTACAGCTTTGAATATCCGTAGCTGTTGACCAGCGCCTCCAGCCTCTCACCATTCTGACACATCGGGCAGCGATGAGGCTTATAGCTCTGGTAATCCTGCAGATCGTGCGGGTTGAAGATCGAGGTGACGGGGATGCCGTCGCACTCGCTGACAGTGGCGAAAATCGACGATACGCCGACGATATGACCGCCGTAGTACTTGATTGCGTCGATCGCGGCAAGCGCGGTCTTACCGGTAGTAACGGACGCGGCGAGGATCAGCACGTGCTTGTTCTCGATCATCGGACTGGTGTTATCGCGGAACACCATCTGACCGTTGCCCATGAACTCGGGCGAGAGGATATAGATGGTGTGGTGGGCATTCAGATTCATGAAGCTCGCATCAGACAGCTCCTGCGCGACAAAAGCGCCGATGACCTCGGTACCGTCCAGACAAATAATCGTATCGATGACGGTGTTGGTGCGGTAGAAGGACACGATCTCCTTTGCGACCGCCTTTGCCTCCGACATACGGAATTTTTGGGTCGTGACGTCGATATAGTAGTTGGTGTGGCTGTGCATTGTCGCGAAATGTCCCTTCTGCACACGCAGGAACAATTCGGGATTTCTGGTTCTGATCTTGAATTCTTTCGACATAATTACCCTCCAAACATTTTTGTTGCCACCGCTCTGCACGACGGCAATCGGATCACTCATACAATAAAATAAGTTTACACCAAATCAGCACATAAATCAATGGATATTCTGTCGGGATTTTGATACTCCGAATTAGATAGTTTTCACAAAGAGCAATGTCAAAAAAGAACCTGCCGTATGACAGGTTCTTTTTACAGTCTGAAAAAAGCCATGTTTCGGCGAAGTTGAAACATGGCTTTCATTGTTGACAAAAGATTCCCCAAAAAGGGTACCCGTAATCCGAGATAGAAGCTAAAACAGAGTCAGTAGAATGCTGCTTTCCGTTTTGCGACAGCCTCTATCGTTTTCTATTCTTTAAGATTAACATCGATTGCGGACAATCAGGTGTACCAATCGGGGTTGTCATTCGGACGAGAAATTTGATCGAAGATGATATATCCCTGTGTCGTATGGCTGCCCTTATTTTCATAACCGCCCGCACAATCGTAATTATAACTACCGATGGCTTCTACATGGGTGTAGTCTGCTCCGGCGCTGATACAAATGGCAGAGCCATTTGTGCCGTATACTGTGCCGCGGTTGAAGAATACTGTTGCATTTTTAACGTTGCCGGGAACATAAATCGCATGGCATCCGCCCTTTACGATCGTATTGGTCAGTGTAAAATCAGAGTTGTTGGAAACAGAGAAGGTGTTCAGGCTGCTATTTGCGGAAGAGTCAAATATACATCCGTTACAGCAATCTGTGCCGAGATTCAATACTACCTTTCTGCGCTCGGGAACCTCAAAACCGCCGCTTGCGTTAATGCCCTTGACGTTATCATCGAGCTTGTAGCCCTTCTTTGCGTCTGCTTTTACGGTGATAATTCTACCGTTGGAGCTGATCGTAAAATCACACCTCGAGTCAACGCCCTGTGACCAAGCGTCGATAAAGCTTCTGCAGCCCTTTTCCGTGGTGCGGTGATTGAGGTCGGTGGTTTTCAGCGTGTAGGGAGCGATGTTGAGGAGATTGTTATTGTTGTCATTGATCACTCCGTTAAAAATGTCGTTCATATCGCCGAGGCTCCGGAGCATCTCAGCCGCCGTGTTGTCAAATTTAGCATAAGGCGACTCATCCGCGTTGACGGTAATGATGCCGTTGTCGATCTCGTATTCCTTTGCTTTTTTTGACATGTTGTTGAGCACGCTGATCGTAAAGAAATCAAGGATAGCATGCTCCTCCATCGAGGTGATTTCGGTGTTGATGCCATTGATGACCTTGTGGTAATCGGGGGTTTTGGTGTAGCTGTGTTCGTTTTTATCAGCGGCGATGACCCTGTCGAGTAGATAGGAGGTGAGCTGCGCATAGCCGTTTTCATGGTTATTCGAGCTGCGCTCGCCCTTCAGGAAGCTGAGCATCGCATCAAAGTCAGCCTGCAGATTGCTGATATTGCACACGGGATCGTTGATGATTTCCTTGTACGCCTTGTAGGTGGTATTGTTGAGCTTGCCCATACCGTTGCAGGTGAAGTTATCCTTGTTTTCCGCGATACGCTTCAGTACGTTCGCATAATCCTCTGCCACTTTATCTGTTTGCTTTCTGAATTCCATGGTGCTGATGTTGGAATCGATCGACTGCAGCTGACGCATTTCTTCGCTGTGATATCGATTAGCGGTCTGTGACAGCGTCTGCACCTCATTGAGTACCTCATCGACCTTAGCCTTGATCTCCGCCGCCTGCTTGTCGACATCGTCAATCACATCTTGATTAGAGGGGTCGTTATCCAAGCCGAAAACCAAATTGAATATCGGTTCGATCGCCATATTCGCAAGCTTAATGCTGGCGGTATTCAGCAGTGTTTTTCCGATGTAACCGAAGGAGGTCTTAGCTATGCTTCCGGCAACACCTGCCGACGCGGTCGATTGAGTGGAAACAACAGCCGCCGAAGCGCTTGTGATCGACACCGCACCGACTGAGAACACGGTGATAACGGATAAAACGCTCGCAATGATTCTGGTTTTGATGGTGGTTTTTTTCATTCTGTTCATCCTCTTTCCGATTCGGTGTCGCTACTCGGTACGGCACTTCTTTATTTCAATTCCATCATAGCACAGCAGATCAGCCTTGCCTATATCCAATTTATACCCGTTTTGTAGCCTAATTTACAGATTCGATACAATGTGTAGCCAAATCAAAAAATCGTCAACAAAAAATTGATCGTACAAGAGGAAAGCCATGGCACTTTGCATGAAAAAGAGACGATGGAAATCCATCGTCCCAGACTGTAGAAAAACTTATTCAGCCCCCTCTGACGAGGGGGCGAGCGGGCAGCACTTCATAAAGGGTGTTTCATTTTATTCGCGGGGGAGAGATAACGCAGCTTTATAATACAAAGAAAACACTTGACACAATACAGTGAGTAATGATACTTATAATGCGGCTTGAGTCAATAATCGGCGTGTTATTGTAACGCTTCGTTATCTCTCCCTCCGCCTCGCTTAATTGCTCGGCACCTCCCTCGTCAGAGGGAGGAGTAAAGACGTACTGCTCCTGTTTGTTGTACTTTTTCGACAAGCTGAGAGACGATGGAAATCCATCGTCCCTTATCACTTTTATCTCTGCATCACAACAGTTCAATTGTCCTTTATCATGACTGCAAGAACTCTTTGATTTTCTGAAGCTCTCTTGTCGCAACCTTGACGCCCTCGTCATATGCCGCCTGCAATTTGTCGGGATCATGCTCAGTACGCGAGATGCCGAGCGGCTTGTCGGGGCACAGCACTAAAGTATTGCCCATACGCTCACACGCAAAGACATATTCACGCTGGAAGGCGTACATCTTGTGGCGGTCAGCCATCACGCGCGCCATCTCGGGATGCTTGCGGAGCATCGTTTTCATCAGCGCCGGATGATTCGGCTTCTTGATATACTTACGCGGACGGGTCAGGACGACCACGTTCTTCTCATAGCCCTTGTGCTGCATAAAGCGCAGGGGGATCGAATCGCTCATGCCGCCGTCGAGCAGGGTGTAGCCATCCACCTCGACGGGTCTTGACACCATCGGCATCGAAGCGGACGCGCGCATCCAAAGATAGCCGTTCTCATCCGCCTGATCCACGCGTTTGTACACAGGCTCACCCGTGAACACATCGGTGCAGACCACATAGAATGCCATCGGGTTTTCCTCGAATGTCTTTTTATCAAAAACATCCAGCTCCTCAGGGATGGTGCGATAGCAGAATTCCGCTCCATACAGGTCGCCTGTTTTGAGCAGCGATTGTATCGAGCAATAGCGCTTATCTTGACAAAAGCGCTTGTTATAGCGGATCACGCGCCCCGGCTGGCGGCTCTTATAGTTACAGCCGAACGCCGCGCCTGCCGACACGCCGACCATCGCAGGAAAGTCGATATCGTTCTCCATGAGGACGTCGGTCACGCCCGCGGTGAACATACCGCGCATCGCGCCGCCTTCCAAAACTAAACCGGTTTTCTTACTCATTCTGTCTTACCCAATTCTACGTTACGCTTGTAAGCGGCGGCTACCGCGTTGCTGACAGCCTCTTCCATTTTCGCTTCATCGAGCGCCTTGACGCCCTCGATGGTACTGCCGCCGGGGGAGCAGACATTCTCGATCATCTTGTCGAGGGGAGCGGCATTGCCTTCGAGCATTTTAGCCGAACCGCGCACCGTCTGGATCGCCAGCGCCAGCGCGGTCTCTTCATCCAAGCCCGCGTTAATGCCGCCCTGCGCGAGACCGCGGACAAATTTATACACAAAGGCGGGGCCGCAGCCAGATACGGAGCAGCCTGCGTCCATCTGCTCTTCATCTATACCGGTCAGGTGACCCGCGTGCTTCATCAGGTTCAAAAATCTTCCGATCTCGATCTTGCTGACGTTCTCGGAGGTGGTGTACAGGATCTCGCCCTTGCCGACCTCGACCGCTAAGTTGGGCATGATGCGGATGACCTTGTAGTCGCCGCCCGCCATCTTGCGGATCGTTTCGATGGACAGACCCGCCGCCATGGTGACCAGGATCACATCCTTGTGCTTTTCGAGCTCCTTTTTGATCTCGCCGAGCATATCCGCCATCATCTGGGGCTTGACGCCGAGGAAAACATATTCGCTTTCCGCCACGACGGTACGGCTGTCGGCGAATTCACAGCCGATACGATGCGCCAGTGAGGACGCCTTTTCCGCGTCATGGTCGCAGACGATGATCTGTTTGGTAGAGCGTGACGCCGCCCGTGCCAGAGCGCCGCCCATATTGCCGACGCCGATAAAACCGAAGCGATAGTTGATCGCGCGGATATTCGGCACATGCGCGCCGAAGTTTGCGATCCCGCTAAAACCGAATTTGTGATTCATCTGATATTGCCCCTTCCTGTAATAATATATTTATAGGTGTTCAGCTCCTCGAGACCCATCGGGCCGCGTGCGTGGAGCTTTTGTGTTGAGATTCCCATCTCGCATCCGAGTCCGAACTCACCGCCGTCGGTGAAACGGGTGGACGCGTTGACATAGACCGATGAGCTGTCGATACCGCGCGTAAAGATCGCGGCGGCTTCTTCATCAGCCGTGACGATCGCTTCACTGTGACCGGTAGAATGTGCGTTGATATGGGCGACAGCCTCACGCACATCCTTCACGATCTTGACCGCTAAGATGTAATCGAGGAACTCGGTGTCGAAGTCATCCTCACCGGCAGGTGTGCCGTCGATGATCGCGGCTGCCTTTTCATCGAGGCGCAGCTCGACGGGATTGACCTCTCTGTTATCGACCAAAAGCGTTTTGAGCCTCGGTAAGAATTCCTCCGCGATATCCTCGGCGACCACCAGCACCTCCTCGGCGTTACAGACAGAGGGGCGCGAGCACTTGGCGTTCTCTACGATCTTCAGCGCCATGTCGATATCGGCGGCGCTGTCGATATAAATATGACAGATGCCGGTGCCCGTCTGGATGCAGGGCACGGTAGCGTTTTTGACAACAGCGGAGATCAGCCCCTTGCCGCCACGCGGGATCAACAGATCCACATAACCGTCGGCGGTCATCAGCTCATTGGCGCTCGCGCGGGTAGTGTCCTCGACGAGCAGCACCATGTCTTCATTCAAGCCCGCTGCTTTGAGCCCCGCTCTCAGCGCTTCGACGATCGCCGCGGCGCTTTTGTGCGCTTCTTTTCCGCAGCGCAGCACACAGACGTTACCGCTCTTCAAGGCGAGCGCGGCGGCGTCGGAGGTGACGTTCGGGCGACTCTCATAGATGATCGCCACAACGCCCAAGGCGACAGATACGCGCTCGATGACCAGTCCGCCGGGACGCTCATGGTGCTTTAATACTCTGCCCAGCGGCGAGGGTAACGCCGCTACCTCGCGGATGCCCTGCGCCATGCCTTTGATGCGTTCCTCAGAGAGCATCAAGCGGTCGATCATCACGTCGCTGATCTTGCCGCGTGCCGCTTCGATGTCCTGTGCGTTCGCTTCAAGGATCGCCTCGGTGTTCTCTTCGAGCTGATCCGCCATTTGCAGTAACGCGCGGTCGATATCCTGAGGCTCCACAGCACCGAGCAGCGCCTTTGCCTCTTTTGCTTTTACCAAGAGTTCATGTGTGGTCATAGTAGATCCCTTCTTTATAATTAGGAATGAGGAATGAAAGGAAACAATTTGTGTTTTGGTTATAATTGTCATTGCGAAGCCGTTTATGGCTGTGGCAATCTCAACCTATCAATGGGTGAGGGTGAAACCCTCCCGAGATTCCTAATTCCTAACTCCTAATTCCTCATTAATTATTTCTTCTTCGCGACAAATCTTGTGCAGACGGCGTCGCCATCCATGATATCATACAGGATATCCGGATCCTTGCCGTTGGCGATCACGACCTCGATGCCGTTCTCTGTTGCCAGCTTAGCCGCCTTGAGCTTGGTCACCATGCCGCCGGTGCCGAGCTTGGAGCCTGCCGCTCCGGCGAGCGCCTCGATCTCGGGGGTGATCTCCTCGATGACCTCCAGCCGCTTTGCGTCGGGGTCGACGGCAGGGTTTGCGGTGTACAGTCCGTCGATATCCGAGAGGATGATCAACAGCTCCGCGTCCACACGTTCGGCGATGATCGCGCCGAGCGTATCATTATCGCCGATGACGATCTCATCGGTCGTGACAGTATCGTTTTCGTTGACGATGGGGATCACACCCAGCTCCAACAGACGGTACAGGGTGTTATCGAGATTCTTGCCGTAGTCGTCGATCGCGACAAACGCGCCGGTCATCAGGATCTGCGCAACGGTATGATTATACTCGCCGAACAGCTTGTCATAGACATACATCAGCTCGCACTGACCGATCGCCGCGCCTGCCTGCAAGGTCGAGATATCATCGGGGCGGCGATGGATGCCGACCTTGCTCAACCCCATACCGATCGCGCCGGACGATACCAACACGATCTCGTTACCGGCGTTCTTCAAATCGGAGATGACCTTGCACATCTTCTCGACGCGCTTGATATTCAACAATCCCGTAGAATGGGTGAGCGTCGAGGTGCCCACCTTGATCACGATTCTCATATTTTCCCTCCAAATACTTATCCGATGTTATTATATCACACCACGCACTTTAAGTCAATAAAGCGGTAAAATATAATGGGAATAACTGATGATCCACAGTAAAGAAAAGACAAGCAAAGAAAAACGCTTGCGATTCCAAAGGAGCACAAGCGTTGAATATTTACAGTCGATTAAACCAATCGGGTGCGGGTGTCCCGCCATCCATTATTCACTATTCATTATTCATTATTCACTTTATCAAGACAGTCTTCCCATGATTTCGGCATAAGCGTCCTCTACGCCGCCGAGGTCACGGCGGAAGCGGTCTTTGTCGAGCTTTTCCTTGGTCTCAGCATCCCAGAAACGGCAGGTGTCGGGGCTGATCTCGTCAGCCAGCACGATAGTGCCGTCGGACAGACGACCGAACTCGAGCTTGAAGTCGACGAGGATAACACCGCGCTCTTTCCAGTACGCCTTCATGTAATCGTTCACGGCGAAGGCATACTTCTTGATGGTCGCGATTTCTTCCTCGGTCGCGAGCTTCAGTGCCAGCGCGTGATAGTCATTGATCAGCGGATCGCCGAGATCGTCATTTTTGTAAGAGAACTCGATGGTGGGCTGATCAAAGACAACGCCCTCTTCCACGCCGTAATTCTTGGAGAAAGAGCCCGCAGCGATATTGCGGATGATGACCTCGAGAGGTACGATGGAAACCTTCTTGACCACGGTCTCACGGTCGCTGAGTTCCTCAACAAAGTGAGTGGGGATGCCGGCTTCTTTCTCAAGCTTCTGCATGAGCAGGTTGCTCATCTTGTTGTTGATGACGCCCTTGCCGACGATCGTACCCTTCTTCAGACCGTTGAACGCGGTCGCGTCATCCTTATAGGAGACGATATAACATTCGGGGTCGTCGGTCAAAAATACCTTTTTCGCCTTGCCTTCATAGAGCTGTTCACGTTTTTCCATAACAATACCTCCCGTATTTCATGCAATGTTTATTGTAGGGGAGGGGCTTGCCCCTCCCGGAACATATAAGCTAAACAACTGTAATTGCGAAGCATCTGCAACCTTTCGCTTCGCGAATGTCGTCGTTGACGACGCGGGAGGAGCAAGCCCCTCCCCTACAATAGGTTTTATACACCAGATAAGGCGGTGTGTCAATAATCCCGACGAGATTTCGGATATTTGTACAGACGGGGTGCTTTTTCGTGCAAAGTTTTTGAGAAAATAATAAACACGACGGTTGACATCACAGGAGAAAAGTAGGATAATGAGCAACGTAATACCTATACTATATATGATTCTACATAATAAAGGAATGATATGATGAACCGATCTGATCTGGGCGCACAGCTCAAGCGCTCCAACAACTGCTGTCAGGCGGTGCTGCTCGCGTTTGAAGATTTGCTCCCCTTTGATAAAGAATCCCTGTTGCTGCTCGGCTCGACCTTCGGCTCGGGCAACGGCGGCATGATGGGCACCTGCGGCGCGCTGGTCGGCGCGGAGATGGTGCTCGGCGTCCTCAGCAAGCAGACCCGCGGCATGAACCCGATCAGCCGCAAGCTGTTCCAGGCCTTTGAAGAAAAGTGCGGCGCGTCACGCTGTATCGACCTCAAGGGCGTAGTGACGGGACACATGCTCTGCTCCTGCGAGGATTGCGTGAGGAACGCGATCGAGCTCGTGGAAGAGCAATTAGGCTCCCTTTCCTAAGGGAGCTGTCATCTGATGCTTGCGTCATGATGACTGAGGGTTGAAAAACGATATAAAGATAATCCCCTTAACTTCATCTCAACAAACGAAACAACCCTCCGACCAAATCGGCAAACCGATTTGCCCACCTCCCTTAGGAAAGGGAGGCTGAAAGGAGAATTATATGAAATACAACATCGGTGATACCCTCCACGGCTTTGTCGTGGAACAACGCCGCCACGTCAAGGAGATCGGCGGCGACCTGTATATCCTGCGCCACACCCACAGCGGCGCGATGCTCTGCTACGTCGATAACGACGACCGCAACATGACCTACTCCATCACCTTCGCGACCCCGTCACATGACTCGACCGGCGTGTTCCACATTCTGGAACACAGCGTCTTGTGCGGATCACAGAAATATCCCGTTGACGATCCCTTTGTTGAGCTGATGAAAAGCTCGCTGTACACCTTCCTCAACGCGATGACCTTCCCCGACAAGACGATGTACCCTGTGTCGAGCATGAACGACAAGGATCTGATGAACCTGATGTCGGTCTACACCGACGCGGTATTCCGTCCCTTGATCTACGATAACGAGAACGCCTTCCGTCAGGAGGGCTGGCATATCGAACGCGACGAGAACGGTAAGCCCTATTATCAGGGCGTCGTCTACAACGAGATGAAGGGTGCCTTGGGCGACCCCGAAGAAACGCTGTATCAAGCGGTGTTCAATGAGAGCTATGAGCCGTGCCAGTACACCACCGTTTCGGGTGGTCATCCCGACCACATCGTGAAGCTCACCTATGAGGATTTCATCGCCAACCACAAGAAATACTACCATCCGTCCAACGCGCGATTTTACCTCTACGGCAAAATGGAAATAGAAGAGAAGCTCCGCTTCCTCGATGAAGAATATTTGAGCAAGGTCGAGCCGCAGGAGCCGATCAAGGAGCCGAAGATCACTGTCAAAAAGCAGGAAAAACCCTTCTACTGCACCTACACCGTGAACAATGTCAAGAAGAATGAGGATTATATCGCGTTTACCTATCCGATCCTCGAAATGCCTGCCTTCACCACCTACCTCGGACTGTCCGTCCTCACCGACATCCTCGCCGACACCAACTATGATCCGCTCAAAAAGCGCATCCTCGATAAGGGCTTGGCGGTCGAATGTGAGTGTGAGATGATCGAGGATATCGCTTATCCCCTCTTTACGATCAAGCTCCGCCACTGTGACGCAAGCCGCCTTGACGAGATCGAGCGCGAGATCACCGCGTGCCTTACAGAATGTGCCGAAGGACTGGACAGAGAAGCGGTGCGTGCCAAACTGAGCACCACCGAATTCAACCTGCGTGAGGGCAGTGCCGCCGGACTGACCAAGGGACTGTACTACAATATCCAGATCGCCGACACATGGCTGTATGGCTATGAGCCGTGGCGCTATCTCGAATATGAAGAGTCGCTCGCGACCCTCAAAGAGATCATGGAGAAGGGCTATTTTGAGGATCTGATACGGGTATTCTTACTGTGGAACAAGGAACGCAACATCGTCGTGATGACCCCCACCGCGACCGAGAAGAAATATGCCGAACCCGACGAGAACGCCGCTGTTACAGCGAATGATAGCAGCGCCTCCGGTCGGGAAGAGAAAAAGGATGCGCGCATCCCGCACTTAAATATCGATGACATCGACAAAAAAGCGGTACCCTTCCTGACAGAGGTAAAAGGAAAAGAAACGCCGTTCCTTTATCATCCGCTGAAAACCGACGGGATCATCTATGCCGATCTGTTCTTCGATATCGGACAGGCAAATGATGACGAGCTCTTCGACATCAGCATCCTGTCCTCACTGCTCGGCAATCTCGCCACCTGTGACACCGATGGCAAGACCCTGCAAACCAGGCTCGGACTCTACACCGGCTCGCTGAGCATGTCGGGCTCCGTATCGAGCTGTGACAAGAGGGTGATCTCCGCCGCCGTCCTGCGCTTCAAGGCGCTCGCCGACAACTACGCCCAGGCGGCATCCCTTGCCGAAGAGATCCTGACCAAAACAATCTTTGACGATCAAAAAGCCATCTGCGACCTGATCGACCAGATGGTGACCGAGCTGCAGCTGGGCTTTATCAATAACTCCAGCCAGATCGCCGCGACCCGTGCCGCAGCGACCCACAACACACGTGACGCGATCCTCGACAAGACCGGCGGCATCTGCTTCTATCAGCGTCTCAAAGCGCTCAAGGAAGCATTGAGCGCCGATCCCGAGAGCTTTGCGGCGCTCAAAGACCGGCTTGAAACCGTCTACGCAAAATTCATCCAAAACGGCAAGGCGGTCTATTCCCTCGCGTGCGATGAAGAAAGCTACGAGAAGATCAAAGAGATCCCCCTGCCGATGCAGCGTGTCCTGACCGACACCCTCAGCCAGGCAGACAGCCCCCTGCTGACCGGCAATGTCGCGTTGTGCGCGCCCTGCGACATCGTGTTCAACGGCTACAGCTTCAACACAGGCAGCGACCTCAGCGGCGGCGCTTTACTGCTCGCCAAAAAGATCCTCTCCCTCGAATATCTATGGCAGAAGATCCGCGTCGAAAACGGCGCCTACGGCTGCGGCACGATCCCGAATTCCGCCAAGCGCCTCGATATGTGGAGTTACCGCGACCCGCAGATCGGGATCACGCTGAACACCTTCCGGAAGGCGGCAGATTTCCTTGCCGGACTACAGCTCAGTGACCGCGCCTTAGAGGACTATATCATCAGCGTGGTACGCTCGCTTGACAATCCGCAGCTGCCGCGCGCGACCGCCTATCTGAGCTCCGTCTATCATCTGCTCGGCAGAGATAACGCCGCGATCCAAAAGGAGCGTGACGAGCTGCTCTCCACCACCGTCGACGACCTCAATGCGATCGGCGAAAAAATGAATAAACATGCGAAAGGTGCGGCTTTTTGCACTGTCGGCAGCGCTGAAAGTATAAAAGCAAACAAAAATTTGTATGATGATATTTGGAAGCTGTAATCTTAGAACCTTAAGTGTCAATATTCTGATAAATCGTTATATATTTAACGCTTTTCGCTGTTTTGCTTTTTTTCACAAAATTATTAAAAATATTGCAAATATCTGTTGACTAATTGCTTTATTTATATTATAATCAACGCCATAATCATACAAAAATAGCATTATCTTTCGATTCATTCCGATGTTTCCGATTACAAGAAAGAGGTATGTTATGATGACAAAAAGCGAAAAGCAAATCATGGATCTGTTGTGGAGCGTTGACGAACCGCTTTCCTGCACGGAGATCATCCAAATGTCCGGCGACAAAACATGGAAGGACAGCTATGTACACTCCCTGATCAAATCCCTGATGAAGAAGGATCTGGTCGAGGTGGTCTCATTCGAGCTGGTCTCCCGCAGCTACGCGCGCAAATTTATGCCCAAGCTGAGCAAAGAACAATACTGTATCCGAGAATATCTGAACGAGAGCCCCGACAACAACTTTGTCAAGCTGTTCACCACCTATCTGGATCAGTGCGACAGCGCTGACGAGGTGCAGGCGCTCGAGGGCGTGATCGAACAGTGGAAGAGCACCCATTCATAAGCAAAATATCACCACACAAAAAGGAGAGAAGCGAAAGCTTCTCTCCTTACTTTTTTATCATATTATTGCAACGGCTTAACAACCCGACTGATATAAAATTGTCATTGCGATGGCTCGACAAACGTGTCGACCCGTGGCAATCTCAACCGATCGCTGTCATTCCAACCAGCCGAGGTTGGTATCGGTCGCCAGGTTATCGATGGAGTAGACCACCAGCACGCGGTCGATGCCCTCTTTTTCCACCAGCCTGCTGACCGACTCGGAATAGTAGCGCAGATCGACCATGATGATCTCGCTGTAGTGGTCGGCAAGATACGGCACCATCGAGTGGGCGAAGCTGTCCTTGATGACCAGCAGCTTCTCATTCGAGCTTGCGGCGGAATTTTGGATCACCGTATAGGGATGGTTGCCGTCGAGATAGATAGGATACTTGTCATCGTCCTGCAGATGATTCAGATAGAACATATCCTTCTGCTCGGTCACATTGCCGTTATCGGTGATGGTGGTGATGACCGTGCTGTCATTCGCGGGGTTGTCCCACACCTCCACCGTATCGGGCTTGGTCAGCCAGAAGCCGGAGGATGAGTAGGTCGTGCCGTAAAAATCCGGATACGAGGTCACGGTATAATCCGCTTTATCGTGAGGGGTATAGCCGAGCACACTGCTAAGCTCCCGATACGCGGTGTACGCGCCGTAAGCCGTCCAGTGGTGGTCGGTCTTGTAGTAGATCTGATTGCCGTCGGCAAATTCCTTTTTGAACGTCTCGCGCACATCGACAAATGTCGCGGACGGAAGCGCCGCTTTCATCTCTTCAAAATGCTCGTCATCACGATACTGCTTGTGGACGTCAGGCAGGATCGCGTCACAGACATATCCCGTAGAAGGCGCGACCAGCACAGTGGTGTCGACGGGACATTTCTCGGCGAACTCATTGATGTAGCCGATGTTGCGGATCAGCTCGTCCATCTTCTCGGGATCGTTGACAAGATAGCCGTCCTTGCCCAGATAGATGCCGTTCGAACCGTTGTTGCCGATAGCATAGTTATAATAGGCGGATAAGCCCACCCAGAAATTGCGCCCCGCGGTCTGGTCGGACAGGAATTTTTCAAAATCCTCGCCGAATTTACCGGACAGCAGATTGTCAACGCTGAACTTTGGCGCCTGCTCCAGATAGCGCTTCTCGGAGGAGCTGTATTCTTTTTTCGGCAGCACAAAGAACAATACCATCATCCCGACGATAAAGATCAAAAACAACGCCGCAGGCAGGAATTTATATGCCTTTTTCATCATGCTCCTCCTTTCACGCTTTTTGTAGGGGAGGGTCTTGACCCTCCCGACTGAAAATCAAAGTTGATTTTCAGAGGATACTATCAGAAATTTCATTCTATATCGCCTTTGGCGAACGGGAGGGTCAAGACCCTCCCCTACAATATATATCATCAGAAACGGAAATACAAAAACGGGTTATAGCTCTGGGATACCAGCAGCGCGGTCGCGATACCCAGTACCACACAGCAGAACAATGCTTGCAGTACGGGAGCCGCCTTGGTGTTCTCCACCTTTTTGTAGAGCTTTGCCATCAGCGGTGTGGACGCCAGACCCGCTACCAACAGCATCGGCAGATACGAGAGGGTCAGCGCGCCCGCGTCGGGTGTGATCGCCGCGCCGCCGAAACTGAACATGGATCTGAAGAACGCGCCCATCTCGCCGAGGTCGCTGAAGTAGAACAGCACCCATCCGAGGATGATGAAGAACAGCGCGTAGATATGCTGGATCGCGGCAGGCGCTTTGTCGAGCCACTTTTTGAGCACGAATTTTTCGAGCACGAGCAGCAGTCCGAAATACAGTCCCCAGAAGATGAAGTTGAAGTCGGCGCCGTGCCAGAAGCCGGTCAAAAACCAGACGATCAGCAAATTAAGCATCTGTCGCGGAACACCCATGCGGTTACCGCCCAGCGGGATATACACATATTCTCTGAACCATGTACCCAGCGAGATATGCCATCTGCGCCAGAACTCGGTGATGCTCTTAGAGATATAGGGATAGTTGAAGTTCTTGAGGAACTCAAAGCCGAACATATTGCCCAGACCGCACGCCATATCCGAGTAGCCGGAAAAGTCGAAATAGATCTGGAAGGTATAGGCGATGATACCGACCCATGAGCCGAGCCAGCCCATCTCGCCCGTCTCACGCATGCTATCCCATAACGCGCCCATCTGGTTGGCGATCAGGACTTTTTTGCCCAGACCCACACAGAACAGGCACACGCCTTTGGTGAACTGATCAAGGGTCTCACGGCGGTGGTCAAGCTGATAGGCGACGTCCTTATAGCGGACGATCGGGCCCGCAATCAGCTGCGGGAACAGCGATACATAGGTGCCGAACGTGATGATGTTCTTCTGTACCGGCGCGTCGCCACGATAGACGTCGATCGAATAGGACATCGTCTGGAAGGTGTAGAAGCTGATACCGATCGGCAGGGGGATCTTGAGCGCGGGGATATTCAGGAACGGCAAGTAGTTGAGCGTGTTCGTCAAAAATCCCGCGTATTTGAAGAAGCCCAAAAGACCGAGATTGATACAAACCGAGGCGATCAAAAAGCCCTTGGCGCGTTTTTTGTTTGTCTCGCGGTATTTGTTGATGAAATAACCGCAGGTATAGTCCACGATCGTGGAGAAGATCATCAGGGTGACAAAGACCGGCTCACCCCAGCCGTAGAAGATGAGGTTGACGACAAAGAGCAGGAGGTTACGCCAGCGGCGCGGGCATATGTAATAGAGTATCAGCACGATCGGCAGATACATAAACAAAAATAACAGTGATGAAAATACCATATGCAGGCCTCCTTTCGTCGTTAATGAATACTGAACACTGAAAACTGAAGAATGAATAATTGCAGGGACGAGCAATGCTCGTCCGCGGACGGTCGCTGACCGTCCCTACAGTTCATTAAAATAGTATGTTTTTTTTGAAATCTTTGCCGCATTTCGGGCAATGGATCTGTTGTATTCCGGTACGCTTTTTCAATCTGAGCTGCGCCTTGCAGTAGGGACAGGTCAGATAGCGGTGGGTCTTGAAATCCCTGATCTTCATGTATTGACGCTTGAAAAAGCCCGCTACCACGTTATAGATGCTGAGAAAGCGGTTGTTCTCATACAGCCGCTTGGTGATGTTGGTAGACAGCGCGCGAAAGATCGCCAGCGCGCCCAACAGCAATACGACGATCACCAAAATCGAGTTGCGGACAAACAGATTGATCACATACAACGCTCCCGCAACGATCCAGATGAAGGTATTCAATTTATCGTTTCCGTAACGACCCTGCATGAATTCAGCGACTTTTGTCAAAAAATTACGCAAAATATCACCGTAGCCTTTATATATCATCTAAGTAAAATCTTGTCAACTCAAAGCGAAGCCAAAGCCTCCCTTTTCTAAGGTACCCCCGTTGGGGGAATGTCCGCAAAGCGGACAAGGGGAGATTCCCCTGTTAGGGGAAATGTCCGCAGAGCGGACAAAAGGGTCGGCTGTCTTCGCAGAAGAAGCCGTTTCCGGCGAGGAAGGTGTCACGAAGTGACGGAGGGTTGCCATACCGACAACCTTTTCCAATCAAACAAGTGTTACTCGCTAATCTTCATATTAACACACGCAAAATCGTTTTTCAAGAAAATAATTGCCCTTCGATATTGAATATTACCGAAAAAAGAGGTATACTTTTAGGCAGAATGACGATACAGATAGGAGTTAGGAGTGAAGAGTTAGGAGTGAGGAGTTGAAGGCGGACTAAACCACGCCCCTTTGAATCGGAGTATGCGATATCATTGATCTAACAAGATTGCGATAATGTTATAACCCTCACTGAAAACGAAAAAAATGGATCATTTCAAACAAACCGTACAGCATGACGCTGTGCGTGTACGACAATACATCATCTCATTTTTCAAATGGTCGCTGATCGCGTTGGTCACCGGCGGGATCGGCGGCGCGCTGGGCGCGGGCTTCCGCTGGGCGATCACCTATGTCACCGACATCCGCACACAAAACCCGTGGCTGTGCTATCTGCTGCCCGCGGGCGGCGTGATCATCGCCTTTTTGTACCGCGTCACCAAGCTCAGCGGTCACGCGGACACCAACCTGATCATCAACTCGGTGCGCTCCGAGGACAAGGTGCCCATCACCTTGGCGCCCGTGATCTTCCTGTCCACCGTCATCACCCACCTCTTCGGCGGATCGGCGGGTCGTGAGGGCGCGGCGCTGCAGCTCGGCGGCTGTATCGGCAGCTTCATCGGCAGGGTCGTCAGACTCAACGAAAAGGATATGCCCATCGCCCTGATGTGCGGCATGAGCGGACTGTTCTCCGCGCTGTTCGGCACACCCCTGACCGCTACCGTGTTCGCGATGGAGGTCATCTCGGTCGGCATTATCTACTACAGCGCCTTTCTGCCGTGCATCGTCGCGGCGCTGACAGCCTTCGGCGTCACCAACCTGTTCGGACTGTCTCCGACCAAATACGCGCTCGAGGACATCCCGCAGCTGAACATCGTCAACATTCTCATGGTTGCCGTGATCGGGATCGCGGCGGCGGTGCTGAGCATCATATTTTGCTTCACTCTGGAGAAAACGCATCAATACGCTGTGCGATTCTTCCGCAACGAATACCTGCGCACTGCCGTGGGCGGTACGGCGATCGCCCTCTTGACCCTGTTGATCGGCACACGCTACAACGGTATCGGCGGCGAGGTCATCGCCGAGGCGATCACACAGGGCAAGGCGCTGCCCTATGACTTCATCCTCAAGATGGTGTTCACCGTGATTACCATCGGCTTCGGCTACAAGGGCGGCGAGATCATCCCCACCTTCTTCATCGGCGCCGCGATGGGCGCGACCATTGCACCCCTGCTGGGATTGTCCGGCTCCTTCGGCGCGGCGGTCGGACTGATCGCGCTGTTCTGCGCCGTGGTCAACTGCCCCATCGCCTCCGTCATCCTCTCGATCGAGCTGTTCGGGAGCCGCGGGCTGATCTTCTTCGCTGTTGCCCTTTGCGTGAGCTACATGCTGTCGGGCTACTACAGCCTGTACTCGGGACAGAAGATCATGTATTCTAAGCGCCGCGCGAGATACATCAATAAACAAGCGAAATAACGCACCCCGTAGGGTGACTATCCCATTCCAGGAGAAACGCCATGTCACATCAAACGCTGCAAAAAATCATATCCACGGTCTGTATCATCGCGTTGCTGCTGACCCTCGGCGCCTGCGGCAGGACCGATCCATCGGCGGACAAAGCCGATCCCGCGACATCGGACACCGCCTCGCCCGATACCGCCGTATCCTTCACGGATCCGGACGTCCCCACTGTCACGCTGAGCGCCGATACCGACTGGCAGAGCCTGTACTATGAGCATCTGCGGGCGCTCGACAGCGAGATCTACCCGAGATGCGCCCTGCTCTATCTCAATAACGACGAGGTGCCCGAGCTGTTTCTCGATACCGATCAAGCAGATCATTATGACCTGCTGGCATATGTCACCGAGGACGGTCTTTTTGTCACCTCACAGGAGATCATGGCAAAAGAGGCGACCGACTTCACCTATCTAGAGAAGACAGGCAGATTCCTGCTCCATAACAAGGGCAGCCAAACCATCAACAATGTAGCGGACAAAAGCACGGGTAAGGCAACCACCCAAAAAACCCGCAACGCATGGCTCTGTTACTATACCGGTGAGTCGCTGGATATTTCTTATTATCTGACCGAAGACCGCCTCGGCGGCGGTGATCCGTATACCAAAATCTCGGATCAATCCGATGCCCCCGCCGTTTCGGTGAACAACGATCTTTCTGCCACGATCAAGGATTACTATGATACCGATCAGGCAAAATCCCCCGATTATGTGACGATCGGCGCGCTGATCGACAACCTGAAAAGTCAGCGCAAGACCCCTGACGTCAAGACGGGCGGCTACAACGGCGACGTTACTTCTCTTGTCAGCACCTACAAGGATGTGGGCGGCAAGGTGACTGTTTACGGCAAGGAAAAGACCCTGTATTATCGGATCCCGCAGATCGATCTGGAGGGAGAAAGGATAGAAGCCATCAACAGTGAGATCATCGACCTGTTTGATAAAGGGGTCGATCTGGTCGAAAATGCCGACAGCAAACAGAACGGCAGCCCGGAATTCCTAACGGTCGATTACTCGGTATACGGGTATAACGGCGTTCTGTCGCTGGTGATCAGCGCGATCGGCTTCGGCGGAACGGATTCGCCCGATCAGCATTTTATCTTTAACATCGATATCAACGCCGGGAAGGAGATCGGCAACCTCTGTCTGC
Organism: uncultured Clostridia bacterium; assembly: GCA_946407065.1. GTDB lineage: Bacteria > Bacillota > Clostridia > Oscillospirales > Acutalibacteraceae > Ruminococcoides. The sequence goes on from CAMJMQ010000006.1 coordinate 30,638, forward strand.
TCAACAGCTATGAGGTAGACCCGCAGCTGATCAAAAACGCCTTTGCCGAACAGGTCAAGCCGTTCTTCACCAAAGAGCAGTATTCATCCGAGGTATCCGAGGATATCATCGAAGATCTGTATGAGAGCACGGTAGAAGACTTCTCCCCTGTCGATGATTTCAACCGCATGTATTTTGACGAATACGGCAATCCGACGGTGCTCTACCGCCATCACCAGCTCGCCGGCGCATCCTATGTGGAGAAAGCGCTGACGCTCTATCCGTGACACGCGGACTCACAGGATCATCCCATCTATATGAAACGCTCCCCCTGCATAAAAGCAGAGGGAGCGTGTTTGTTTAATGATACAGTGCTGAAAGGGATCAGACGACCTTGCCGATATTGAGCTCCTGATTCAGACCGAGGAGCCAGCGCTGGAGCTGGGTCACATCGACTACATCAAGATCGTCGTTCTGATCAACGTCGCCGAGCTTTTTGATGGAAGCGGTCGGGTTCTTTAAGCCGGCGAGCACGCGCTGGATCAGGCTCACGTCAAAGATGGTGATATTGCCGTCAAAATCGGCGTCGCCGAGCAGTTGATTCCCTGTGACCTTGAAGTCGAAACTCTTTGTGTTGTTCATATAAAGCGCTTCCGGAGCGGTATGGTTCGGGTTGAATTCGGCAGTCGCCGTATAATTGCCCGGAGGCAGTTGAGCCTTAAAGCTGTAAAACAGTCTGGCATATCTACTGTCGAAATCGGCTTGCTGGAAACTGATAGATTCCGGAAGCTCATAATCTTTTTGGAAAACCACGTATCCCTCGTCGTCGGTCACAGTGAGGCGTGTAGATAAGCCCCCTCCCTGATTGACATGGTCAACCTTCGTCTGGTTTTTCAAATATGGACAGAAATAGAACGTCTTGTCGGAATCAAATACTTTCCCATCTCTGCCTGTGCTCTCAGAATAAGTCACATAAGGTTTGTATTCTTCGCTCCAAAAACTTGGATCAGAGATAATTTCTTCATTATCCAACTCGTCAAATCTTTCAAAATTCCTCGGTTTATTGGTCACGACCAGCGCACTGATAGTAATATCCGATGTAGTTGCCCTATTCAACGTCGCGTCAGGCGAGGTTTCATAGGGGATATCGGGGCTGTAGGGTCTGAGGGTATAGGCGCTGCCGATCACGACGTCACAGACGGGCGGATCGCTGTACCAATAGTGTTTCTTACCGGTATTGAACATATCCTTATACTCGATCGGGATCATGCTCATCACGTCAGGCGCGGTGCGGCGGTCTTTTCCCTTCTTCGCCAGATTGGAATCGGAATCGGTAACAAAAATATACTTGTAATGCTCCTTGCTGTCGGCGGGATAGTTGGGATCGGTCACAAAGCCCCAGAGCGTGACCTCGTGACCACCAAACAGTTCATGATCCTCGAAGCGGTACAGACTCAAGCCGATCGAAGCCGTGTAGCCCTCACGGAGCCTGTTGTAAATGGCTTCGGTTTCATCGTCAAAGTCATAGTTATCCATTAATCCAGTATTTCCTAAGTCATACTGCGGCAAATATCCGCCGAAGCCGGGAGAATCATAGCTCCAGTACCGCGAAAAACCGGAAAAAAACCATGGGATATGAGGTTCCATAGTAGAATAAGCACCTTCGTTCGGGAACGCTTCGATAAACCTTTCAAACACATCATCGCTGTTGGTAAAGCCCGCCTGCGCCGCCCAGCCGGAGCCGACCAGCATATTGGAGGCTGCCGCCGCAACACACATCTGGGAGTCATCGCCTCCATACCATGTCTTTTCCACATCGATAAAGCCGAGGTTCTTCATCTCAAAGAGCTTGCCCTCTACATAATTGTCGATGATCGCCTGCTTGATCTGCGCTACGTTGTTCTTCGTGAGCCCGGTCAAAAACACATTGTAGCCGGTATCGGGCATGACGAAATCGGCGGTATAAAAGCCGTTCATCATCGTGCCGTCGAACGCTCCGGTCACCGCGCGCTCGTTTTGGTGCGTGACCTCGAGCACCGGCTCGCCGTCATCGGTCAGCGTAAAGCTGCCGTCAACAGGCACATCCTCCGCCTCGGCAACATCCACCTCGATCGGCGTTTCATTTTCCACATCGCCGGAGCCGGTGATCTCACCCGTCGGCTGAGCATCCTGCGCGTATACAGCCACAGGAAAGCCGGTCAAAAGCAGCGCCATACACAGCACGAGCGAAAATATGCGTCTATTCCAATTCGTTTTCATGTCATCTACCCCCTTTGTTCCGCATTAATCATATTAATTATGTTTTTCAATATAATTTTATATATTTTATTATACAGTAGTTATTTTTACAATGCAATACAATTCGTCAACATCGCAGGCGATTTTAAAGAAAAACTCCCTCTGTGGCATAAGTCACATAGGGAGTCATTTTTCTGATTGAGATCAAATAGCGCTTTACGCCGTGCGGACTACAGATGCAGGATCGCCCGCGCGATCTGGAAGTATACGAACAGCGAGATCGCATCCACGATGGTGGTGATGAACGGCGACGCCATCACAGCGGGGTCAAAGCCGATCTTTGCCGCGATCATCGGCAGGGTACAGCCGACGAGCTTGGCGATAAAGATGGTGACGATCATCGTCAGGCATACCACCAGCGCCACCTGTACGGTGATGCCGGTATTGCCGAGCACCAGTCGGTCGAACAGCATGATCTTGGCGAAGTTCGCCGCGGCGAGCGTGACGCCGCACAGGATCGATACACGCGCCTCTTTGAAGATGACCTTGAAGATGTCCTTGAACTCGATCTCATCCAAGCTCAGCGCACGGATGACGGTGACGGACGCCTGTGAGCCGGAGTTACCGCCGGTATCCATCAGCATCGGGATGAAGGCGGACAGCACCAGCGAGCCCGCCAGCGCGTCCTCAAAACCGGTGATGATCATACCGGTGAAGGTGGCGGAGATCATCAGGATCAGCAGCCACGGGATACGCGCGAGATAGGTCTCGAACACGCCGATACGGTCATAGGGCTTGTCGGTGGTCGGCGTGATAGCCGCCATCTTCTGGATATCCTCGGTCGCCTCTTCTTCCATGACGTCGATCGCGTCATCGACCGTAACGATACCGACCAGACGGTTCTCTTTATCGACGACGGGCAGGGCAAGGAAGTTGTATTTGTTGAACATCTGGGCGACCTCTTCCTGGTCGTCAAGGGTGTTGACGGAGATGACGTTGGTCTCCATGATGTTCTCGATGACCTCGTCATCATCACTGAGCAGCAGCGTCTTGATGGTGACGATACCGATCAGGGTGGAGTGCGCGTCCGACACATAGCAGGTGTAGATAGTCTCCTTGTCGATACCGGTGCGTCGGATGCGCTTGATCGCCTCTTCCGCGGTCATCTTGGGGCGCAGGATCACGCACTCGGTCGTCATGATCGACCCGGCGCTGTCCTCGGGATATTTCAATATTTCGTTGATCTCTTTTCTTGTCTGGGGATCAGCCTGTCGGAGGATTCGCTTGACCACATTCGCGGGCATCTCCTCGATCAGGTCGACCGCGTCATCGACATACAGCTCGTCGATGACCTCCTTGAGCTCCGTGTCCGAAAAGCCGTGGATCAACAGCTGCTGGGTCTCTTCATCCATCTCGACAAAGGTCTCGGCAGCCGTCTCTTTGGGCAGCAGACGGAACAGCAGAGCTGTCTTCTCACTCTGCAGATCCTCGAATACCGCCGCGATATCGACGGGATTCATCGTGTTGAGGATGTCGCGCAGGGTGGAATAGCGCTTGTTATCGAGCAGGGTCTGGATCGTCTCGAACAAGCTCACTGTATTCCTTTCCATAAAAATAACCTCCTTTGATCAAGTCGCGGAGGCACTGTAGAAGGGGTATTGCGGACACAGCCGATTTCCAGTGAAAAACAGATAAGGTGCTCTCGCAAACGCGCGATCACACGGGGGATTCTATCCTCATTTTTATGAAGAAAGCCCGAAAACGCACGGTTTATCTGCTTTTAACTGAAAACCGGATCCCTCATCATCCGACCCGCAATACTTGACACTTCGTCGCCCTCCGGCAGCGCCGCTGGTACTTCCGGTGTCCATTCTCTCGCCTCTTTCGTTTTTGGATTCTGTCAAACACGGGATCGCTCCCTCTCCCGACAGTAATTCTATTTTACTCCCCTGTCACTAATAAGTCAATCAAAAAATCGACGAATTTTAGGTAATATTTATCTTGATTTTATGAAAATGATAATCTATAATTAGAGCTACCGAAAAACAGAACCGAAAACCTATATCACTACGGAGAAAAAATGAACGACAAACTCGAAAAAACGCTCAAAGAGCTTTTACCATATATCATCATCATCGGCATCATCTTTCTGCTGTTGCCGCTGTTCATGGGCAAGACCGCTTCCGCCTTGACCTATATCATCCAGATCGGCATCTTTCCGCTGACCGCCTTCGGTTGCGGCGTGTTCTACAAAGTAAAAAAGAAACAGAACAACCTGTATCTGTGCCTGATCGCGCCGATCTTCTACGCGCTTGCCGCACTGCTCTACGGCATGTGGAGAACCTCATGGTACACGGTGCTGATCTACATCGTCGCCTACTTTTTGTGCGGTTATCTGGGACAGCTGTTGGGCGATGTGCTCCCCGTCAATAAGAAGGACGGATCGCCGCGCCGCCGATCTCTGCGTCCCCGCCGCGTCAATATCGAAGAAAAAGAAGCACCGGCAGAGGATTTTCAGGCAGAGGATCCCACCGAGAACGATCAGCTCGACACCTCCACCACGGACGACGACATCGAAGCGATCCTGAACAATATCCACAACCGCAAATAATCAAGGCTCCCGCAAGGGAGCTTTTTTGATTTCTTCGCAAAAACTTTGCCCTAAATATTGACACCTTTCTCGGTTATCATATATAATGAAAGCGAAATGATGATCTGTAAGATCGCCCACATACCGATGGCTGATGAGAGCGTCTTATCTGCCATCAGTATCACAATGACTATTTGAAGAATGACGGAGCAAATTATGTTTCATAAACTGCGTGAACTGGACGAGCGCGTGGTCAAGCGGATGTCCGAGATCCATCGTCCCGTGCTGGACAGGATCATGGTGATGCTCACCTACGCGGGCACCGGAGGCTTCATCTGGTGGGTCGCTTTTGTGATCCCCTTTCTGATCACACGCCGCTACCGCGAGACCAGCGCGATCATGACCGCGGCATTAAGCGTGAACTACCTGATCGGCGAGATCCTCATCAAAAAGACCGTCGGCCGCAATCGCCCGTCCACATGGATATCGGATGAGGATATGAAAATCAATAAACCCAAGGATCACTCCTTTCCCTCGGGACACAGCGCCTCTTCCTTTTGTGCTTTTACGGTCACGGCGTGGTGCTGTCCCCCGTGGATCTGGATCCCGGCGCTGCTGTTGGCGAGCGCGATCGCGTTCTCACGCATGTACCTCAGGGTGCACTACCTGACCGATGTGCTGGGCGGCATCGTGCTGGGCGTCGTCGACGGCAGTCTGGTCACGTTGATCTTCAAGGCATTCATCTTCAAGGGTTAAAAGCAAACATCCTGTTGCAAACCCAATGTCATTATGTTAAGGAAAGTGTATCTCGCTGACGCTCGGTCAGTTAATGCAATTCCTCAGTCACCATTCGGTGACAGCTCCTTTTACCAAAAGGAGCCTTCCTTAACATAATGATATCGGTTGCAAAACAGGATGTTTTTTCTTTGCGGAAATATCAGACAGGAGAAATATTTCCTTATTTTCCCGTTGGATAATTGACAAGGGCAATATTACAATTTGTATAACATTTACCCCTTTTTTCACAAAAAGAAGATAGGATAATTCTGTTAAAAAAATTATGGAAAACTATGAAAACTCAAAAAATCGGGTGATTTATCAGTCGATTTGAGCGATATGACCCCTGAGTTATTCCACTTATCCACAGAGTTATCAACATTTTTATTGAAAAATACGAATAATACAAACCGTATAATTTCTTAAAAATAATTATTATTTGAAATAATAGTCCCCCCAACCGTCCTTTCAAATCGGCATACTGTACAAGGCGGCTCTCATATCATATTACCGACTGTTCCTCACCCTTTCACAAAACAGGGTGACGGATCCGATCGGTCGGGAGCGCCGCAGGCGTCGGTACACGCGGCGACCGTTTCGCAATGACTTTTTGATCAACGGGGGATCGTATGGATAAGAAGAGTATGGCGCTGTCAGAAGCGGCAGGGTGCGTTTTGATCTACAGCGCCGCCGTACTGCTGCACTTCGTCTATCCGCTCAGCAGAGGCGCGGCGTTGAGCATCGTGTTCGGCGCGGTCAACGAGAGCGTATGGGAGCACACAAAGATCTTTGCCGCGCCCTATATCGGCTGGGCTCTGCTCCAACTTTGCTGGCTCAAGGTACATTTTCGGCAGTATGTCGTCGCCAAGGTGATCGGGCTTTACGTCATGGCGGGCATGATCATCGGCTCGTCACATCTCCTCTCGCTTTTCACGGAGCAAAACATTTTTCTGCTGGATATCGCCGCGTCACTGATCGCAGTGCTCACGGCACAGGCGTTGTCCTATCGGTTGGAGACCGCTGAAAATCGGCTCGAGGAGTACTTCTATCCCGCGCTGATGCTGTTGACGCTGTACTACCTGATGTTCTTTTCCTTCACGATTTTTCCGCCAAAAACGGAATTGTTTCGTGATCCTGTCAGCGGCGGATTCGGGATCGTCGAGAAATTCGTCGAAAAAGAACGCTAAATTCTCCTTCATTTTTCGCTTTTATTCTTGCGAAGAAGCAAAGCCGCATACTATATATGGTATACTGTATGAGTATAAGTATGATTATGATGTGTAGGTATGCCTATGAATAACGAAAAGAATCAGCCGTATCAGAATGACGAGCTGTTGATCGGTCGCAATCCGGTCGCCGAAGCGCTCAGCGCGGGACGCTCGATCATCAAGGTGATGGTCGCCAAGGGCAACCCGTCGGGCGCCGCGGTGGAGATCACCGCCAAAGCGAAGAAAGCCGGTATCCCCGTACAGGAGGTCGAGCGCAAAAAGCTGGACTTCATGACGGGCGGCGCGGCGCATCAGGGGATCGCGGCACTCTGCGCGGTGAAGGAGTATGCCTCTGTAGAGGACATCCTCAACCTTGCCGAAGAACGCGGGGAGCCGCCCTTTATCATCATCCTCGATGAGATCGAGGATCCGCACAACCTCGGCGCGATCATCCGCTCGGCGGAATGTGTCGGCGCGCACGGCGTCATCATCAAGAAACGCCGCAACGCGGGGCTGACCTATACCGCCTACAAAGCCTCCGCGGGCGCGCTCGAATACCTGCCTGTCGCCAGAGTGACCAACATCGCGGACACCATCGACGACTTGAAACGCCGGAATATCTGGATCTACGGCGCGGACATGAACGGTGAGGATTACCGCAAAACCAACTTCAGCGGAGGCGCGGCGCTGGTCATCGGCAACGAGGGCAAGGGGATCTCCCGCCTTGTGCGCGAAAAGTGCGACGTGATCGTGTCCCTGCCGATGAAGGGCAGGATCAACTCCCTCAACGCCTCCGTAGCCGCCGGCATCCTGATGTATAAGGTAGCCGAAAGCAGATAGCATATTGGGTGAACGGTGAACGGTGAGCGAAAACGCTGTCGCGTTTTCGATCGATATCAAATCGGGTGAGGGCAATATGCCCTCCCGCAACTTGCCGTAAGGCAAACTTCACTCATCACGCGCAGTGCGCACATCACTTTGCTGAAATGCAAAACATCACTGTCACGCCTTGCGTGACACATAAAGGAGATGAGAAACATGAGCATATTCCGCTGGGACAGAGGCGATAACAAGGATAAATCCGACGGTATCATCGAGCTTCCGGTCGAGAACCCGACAGAGGACGAGTTGACCGATATCAACGAAGCGGCATACGACTCATCCTCACAGTCTCTCGACAACAAGATGGAGGAGATCTACTCCACAAAAGATAAACAGGTGAAATTCCGCCGTCATCAGCCGCTCGAGGAAGAAGCCGCGGCACGACGCAAGGAGGTCACCAAGGACGAGCTGATCCGCGGCAAGCTGGAGTTCAGTATGCCCGAAAAGATCAACGCGCCCGAGGTCAAGCTTGAGCCGGAGCTCGACCCCAACGCCACTGTCGCCGAAGACATCATCGAGGACGTCGTGGACGTCAAGAAGCTGCGTAACATCTATGTGCAGGATATCGATGAGATCGACGTCAGCCTCGATCCCGCAAAGGCGCCCGAACCGCAAAAGTCCGCGCAAAACGCGGAGCGGCAGGATCCCCCTTCCGCCAAAAAGCCGCCGAAGAGCTACACCCCCTCAGGCGACACGATCGTGGAGACCATCCCTGTGTATCAGCATGAGGACAGCGTGAATAAGCTCTATCTCAAGGCGGGTCGCTTTACCGACGTAGTCGAAAGCGAATACGACGAATACCTCAAATCCACCGACCCCACCATCTCGGGGAACTATCACGCGACCAAGCCGATGGTCAGACCGCACCAGAGCCTGCTGTATACCCTCACGCAGATCGCCGCGCGGCACAAGAGTGAAGCGGCGCAAAAGCAGAAGAACAAAGAGATCATGCGCAACAACTTCGACGAGCAAGCGCCGAAGCCCAAGAAAAAGAAGCGATCGCGCGTCGCTAAGTTCTTCCGTGTACTGGGCGCGGTCATCTCATCGGGCTTCAACACGCCGTCCGAGGACGAGCAGGTGCGCGCGATGGACTACAACAGCAACGAGGACGAGCAATACATCTTTGAGACCACCCGCCAGAACATCAAGCATCAGCTCACCCATCTGCTGCTGTGCCTGCTGATCGGCATCGGCATGCTCGGACTGACGATCTGGGAGCGCATGGCGGGCGCGGCGACCGTCGCCGCCAACGGCGCGGGCAGCGCGTTCACCTTCTGCGGACTGTACCTGATCCTCACCTTCGCGCTGGGACTGGTCGCGCGTCACACCCTGATCGACGGGCTCAAGCCTCTGGCACACTTTAAATTCAATTGCGGCACTGTGATCGCGCTTGCGTATATCGCGTGCTTTATCCAATGTCTGGTATCCCTCTTCACCTCGACCTCCTTTGTCGGGAACGACCACCATCTGTACAGCTTTGTCGTTGCGTTCGCGCTGATCCTGAACGCCGCGGGCAGACTGCTGATGGCATTAAGGGTCAAGAGTAACTTCAAATTCATCAGCGCGCATTCCCCCGCTTATGCGGCAAAGATCTATGACGACGTAGAAACAGCGCGCCGACTGGTCAGCGGCACGACCTCCTCCAAGGGGATCATCGCCTATCAGCATGTCACCCGCTTTTTATCGGATTTCTTAAAAATCTCCTACGCGCCCGACCCGAGCGAGGAGCTCAGCGGCAAGATGGCGCCGATCGCGATCATCAGCGCCCTTGTCGTCACCGTCATCTATGCGATCATCTTCAAGAGCGTACAGGGCGCGGTATCGGCGCTGACGGTCATGCTGTGCATCGGCATCCCCTTTACGGGCATGCTCGCGGGCAATCTGCCGATGCTGCTGTTCAGCCGCAAGATGCTGCGCGAGGACGCGATGGTAGCCGGTTATCCCTCGGTACGCCAGTTCTGCGACACCAACGCCGTGATGATGAGCGCCTCCGACCTCTTCCCCAACGGTTCCGTCAAGCTCGAAGAGATGTACCCCCTGCAGCAGTACAGGATCAGCGAGAACCTGCTGCTTGCCACCGCGGTACTGCGCGAGGCGAACTCGCCCATCGCGCCGGTCTTTGACGAGCTGGTAATGGAGAACAACAATGTCCTGCCCGCTGTCGAGAGCGTGATGTTTGAGGACAAAAGCGGTGTGGTCGGATGGATCAAGGGCGAGCGTATCCTCGTCGGCAACATGAAGCTGATGAACCGCTACCACATCACCATCCCCACCACAGAGGTGCCCTTCAAAAAGCGCGGCAACGGTCTTGAGATCGCCTATGTCGCGGTCGCGGGACAGGCGGTTGCGGTACTGGGACTGTCCTATGAAGCCTCAGAACCACTTAAAACACAGATCCAGCGTGCCGAAAGAAGCGGTCTGGCGCTGATCGTGAGCACCAACGACGCCAACATCACCCCCGAGCTGATCGCGAAACGCTACGAGATCTTTTACCGTTCGGTCAAGGTCACCGCGCCGGGCTATTCCAATGTTATTGATGAGGCGACCGATAAGGTCGAGGAAGCGTCGCGCGCCTATGTCGCGACCCGCGGACGCATCGGCTCTCTGGCACGCGCCGTGGGCGGCTGTATCAGCGTCAAGTCCAACATCAGTCTGGGCATCGTGATCGAGATCTTCGGCATGATCCTGGGTATCCTGCTGTGCGCGACCCTCGCGCTGTACGCCTCTGTCGCGCGGTTGTCGATCGTCGAACTGCTGATCTACATCGGCTTCTGGGTCGCCGCGACCCTCATCGCCGAGCTGGTCAGACGACCATAAGGCACGCGTGCCTTTTTCCCTTGAAACAAAACGGCTGTATCCCTGTAGGGGAGCAATCATCGCCGACCTAAACCTGCAATCACAAGTTAAGAACTCGGCGCAATTCATGACAGCTCTTCTGTCAATTCATGAATGATTTGCCGGGCACACGTGTCCCGGCATGCTTACTTCGCGCAAAAAAAGGAGAAAAAACAAATGTTAATTGCACCCTCCCTGTTATCCTGTGATTTTTCCATATTCCGTGATGAGATCGTCCGCATCGATCAAGGCGGCGCGGATATCATGCACCTCGACGTCATGGACGGTCACTTTGTGCCGAACCTCACCTTCGGCGCTCCGGTCATCAAAAAGCTCAGAAAGGCGACCGAAAAGCCCTTTGATGTCCATCTGATGATCAGCGAACCGCATCGCTATATCAATGATTTTGCCGACGCGGGCGCGGACATCATCTCCTTTCATACCGAGTCCGACAGCGACATTGACGAGACCTTACAGCTGATCGAAGCGCGCGGGATCAAGCCCGCCCTCGCGATCAAGCCGGGCACCGCGCCCGAGGTCGTCCTGCCGTATCTCGACAGGCTGTACATGGTGCTGGTGATGACGGTGGAGCCGGGCTTCGGCGGACAGAGCTTTATGCCCGACATGATGGACAAGGTCACCTTCCTCAAAAAGGAGATCGCGGCACGCGGGCTTTCCACCCTGATCGAGGTGGACGGCGGCATCGCCAAGGATACCATCGCCACCGCCGCAAAGGCGGGCGTGGATATCTGTGTCGCGGGCACAGCGGTATTCGGTGCGCCCGACGCGAAAGAAGCCATCGCCGAGCTGCGCGGATTGTGCGGATAAGCTTGTGCCGTATAACAACCGGACGGTGGATTCAACCCATTTAGCGGTTGAGATTGCCACGGACAGACACGAATGTCTGCCCTCGCAATGACAGTTAAAAAACACAATACCGATTCATAACACAACCGAAAACGGACATAATAAAAAGCAGGAGCCTGAACTCCTGCTTTTGTTTTTATGTTGAGATTACCATTCCGTCTCTTCGCAAGGACAAATCATTCTTTGATCTCTTGTCCATTTGCGTCATACTTGGTGCGGGTGACGGTACCATCCTCATTATAGGTGGTCACGACGCTCGACTTCACGTTGCCCTGCGCGTCCAGCGTAGTACGCTTGGTCTCAAAGCCGTTCTCATTGCGCTCATAGACGATCTGACCGGAAACAGCGCCCTCGCCGTTATAATGGATCTCCTTGGTCACATTGTCCTTGTCGTCATACTCATAGCCGATCGAGCCCTGCAGCTTGCCGAGCGAGTCATAGGTATAATCGCGGGTGATGCGACCGTTTTCATCCTTATCAAACTTGCTGTAGCCGGTCGCGTTGCCCTGCGCGGTAGTGGCGATAGGCGTCGCGCCCTCGGGTACCGACGCGGCACTCTGTGCGCTTGAAGAGCCCGACGCAGCGCTCTGCGAACTTGAAGTGCCCGACGCGGCGGAAGCACTGCCGGTGCTCGACTTTTTACTTTCCTTGTTACAGCCGACCATGGCGGCGACTGACAGAACGAGCATGATAGCAAGCAATAACGAAATGATCCGTTTCATAAAACCTCTCCTTATACATAGCGTGTTTGAACACGCTGATGATCGTGATTTGACATCTGCTATTATAGCACAAATTACGATTTAGTCAACACGATGGAGGGTATTATGATCATTGATTCCTCAAAGAAAGAATGGCTGCTGCGCTGGCCGATCTCCGATTCACCGCGTCAAACCGCCCTGCAAAGGATCCCGTCGGATCACGGTTTTCCGCCCGGAAACAGCTGCTTTTTCAGCCCGACCGCCTGTTCTGTCGCTGCGGCACTGAGCATGAGCGCCGATGACGAAAAGCTCCTGCGCGATAATCTGAGCGCCTTGGGCTACGGCGACATCCTCACCGTGGCGTATCATAACACCGAGCGCGATAAGGTCGGCATGTGTATCGCGAGCCGTATCAGGGAGAATCGATTGCAGATCGCTGTGGTGCTGCGCGGCACCTCGGGCGACGAGTGGTACTCCAATTTCGAGGTCGGCTACTCGGCGGAGCACAGCGGCTTTGCGAAGGCGGCTGACTTTGCGGAGCTGCAGCTCGGGGACTATGTGTTCACCCGCGCCATCGGGACACAGCCCGAATTCTTTGTGACCGGCTACAGCCGCGGCGGCGCCGTCGCCAATATCCTCGCGAAACGCCTGTGCGACCGCTACGGACTCGAGCGCGTCTGCGCCTATACCTTCGCCGCGCCCTCCACCACGCTCAGCCGCCGCACCAACCGCTATAACTGCATCTATAACCTTGTGCGGCAGGAGGATCTCTTCACCCGCGTACCGCCCGAGGGCTGGGGCTACACCAAGTACGGCAAGAACATCCCGCTGTCAAACGCCGGCGAGATGACCGCGCGCTATCGTCAGCTCACGGGCGAGGACTATATCGGCTTCACCCGACAGAACGCCGTCGACGATTTCATCGGCGCGCTGTATGACCTCGCGCCGAACGTGAACGCCTACTACCGCCGCCGCAGACCCGTCGGCGACCGCAAACTCAGCCTCTATGAATTCATGACAGCGGTCGCTCATATGCTGTCGCAAAACATGGATGATGACGCGGCGGATATCTTCCTCTCGGCAATGATGTCCGACTACGCCGATCTGCTCAACTTTTTGTCGAGCGGCGCTGATTTGAACGACCTGATCACATCCGTGAGCGCGATCCCGCGGTGCAGCGTCGCGGACAGTCACTCCCCTGCCGCCTACATGGCTTCTCTGGACAGGGTCTTGGGGTGACAGCCATTCAGTAATATTGTGCCATGCTCCCTGATCCGCGCAAATGTCGCCTCGCTCACGGGATACAGCTCGCCGTACTCACTCAGCCGCGCCATCATATCCGCCTTCGCCGACCCACCGGGCAAAAGCAGATATCTCCCCTCATAGTCATAGACGGTATAGCTCCCCTGAGGACATGACCGCCAAAAATCGAGCATCGCGTCCGCGTCGAAGAACACACACAGCTCCCGCGCCTGTCTGCGCTTGATACGGAACTTTCGGCGGCGCTTGACGGTATGTACCGAGATGATCAGCAGACAGCCGCTTTTACAGGGCAGCGCCTCGATCAGATAGCTCTTGCCGCGGTGATCCAGCCCGCAGATCTCCCCGACGTGGCAGAGCAGGTCTTTCAGCCCCGATCGTATTCTGTCGGCGCTGTCGTCCAAAGTGAGCGAATATCGCCGCATATCCCCCTCACAAAGGGACACCACTATCGTCTTTTCTCCGATCATCTCAACCGTCATACACACACCTCATATCTGTTACCATCATAAAACAGAACCCACCCACGGGGCAAGTGAAGATCACTGGATGGAAAGAATTGGCATTCTTATCATATGCGGTTAACGGTGAATGGTTAACGGAGAACGGTGAAGGGAGGGCTTCGCCCTCACCCGATTTATAAAAACAACAAACGTCCGACGGCTTACCATAGAGTGACAGACGTTATCTTTCGCGGACATCATATCAATCCAAAACGCGTCGGCGTTTCCCGACACCGTTAACCGTTAACTGTTAACCGTTCTCCAAAAAAACATTGACACTCTCTGTCGCATATTGTAATATTTTGGTATAGGCAATACCACCCCATCAAAACCTAACCATAGGAGTGAATGACATGAGTACAAGCTGGCTGAAAAATTCCGTTTTTTATGAGATCTACCCCCAGAGCTTTTGCGACAGCAACTCGGACGGTATCGGCGATCTGCGCGGTATCGTGACCAAGCTCGATTATATCAAGAACCTCGGCTGTAACGCGATCTGGATCAACCCCATCTATGATTCGCCGTTCATGGACGCGGGCTACGATGTGCGCGATTACAAGAAGATCGCCCCGCGCTACGGCACGATGGAGGATTTTGAACACCTGTTGGAGCAGGCTCACAAGCGCAATATGAAGATCCTGCTCGACCTCGTACCCGGTCACACCAGCGATACGCACGAGTGGTTCCAAAGCGCCAAAACGGGCTTTCCGACCCCGCATGACGACCGCTATATCTTCACCAAATGCGTATGGGACGCGCCCACGGAATACCGCATGATGTGCGGCGTATGCGAGCGCGACGGCAACTATCTGGTCAACTACTTCTCCTCTCAGCCGGCGCTCAACTACGGCTTCTATGAGGTCACCCACCCCGAGTGGCAGTTCTCGTCCGACTCCAAAGAGGCATGGGAAACCGTTGACGCGCTCAAGGATATCATGCGCTTCTGGCTTAATAAGGGCATCGACGGCTTCCGTGTCGACATGGCGGATTCACTGGTCAAGAACGACGACGATAAGGTCGCGACCGCCAAGATCTGGCGCAATATCCGCGAGATGATGGACGCCGATTACCCCGACGCGGTGCTGGTCAGCGAATGGAGCAATCCCCTGCGCGCGATCGTCAACGCGGGCTTCCACGCGGATTTCTACCTCGACCATCAGGGCAACGGCTACAATGAGCTGTTCCGCAAAAGAGCCACCCCCGACTCCGATAATCTGAGTGTGTTTGCCGACGGTGCGCACGGCGATATCACCGCCTTTTTGGCGGACTATGTGCCCGCCTACCTGTGCTCTAAGGATCACGGCTACATCAGCTTCATCACCAACAACCACGATATGCCCAGAGCGCCCTTCTACATGAGCGAGTGGATGGTGCAGCTCAGCCACGCCTTCATCATGACGATGCCGGGCGTACCATTCGTCTACTACGGCGACGAGATCGGCATGCGCTATCGCACCGACCTGATCAGTAAGGAAGGCGGCTTTTCGCGCACCGGCTCCCGCACCCCGATGCAGTGGAACCATGAGAAGAACCTCGGCTTCTCCGACGCGGACGAGGATATGCTCTATCTGCCGCTCGACTACAGCGAGGGCTACCCCACCGTCGAGGATCAGATGGGCGTGGGCGGCAGTATCTATGAGAACCTCAAATCCCTGATCTCTTTGAGAAAAGCAAACCCCGAGCTGATGAACGAGAGTGATTTTGAGATCGTGTACGCCAAGGAGAAGGAGTATCCCTTTGTCTACAAGAGGGGGAGCTTTACGGCGTTCATCAACCCGAGCGATGAGGACAAGACCATCGATTTCGACGCCGACGGCATGAAGGAATATTACTTCCTCGGCGGTTATGAGATCGGCGAGGACAGTGTCACCATCCGCAGCCGCAGCTTCCTGCTTCTGCGATCGGATGTATAATAAAATAACAATGGGGACGGTCAATACCGTCCCCCTATCTATAGGGAGGTAATGATGAAACACACAGGAACCGTTTCACTCGAAACCGAGCGCCTGATCCTGCGGCGGTTCACATTGGATGACGCGCAGCAGGCGTTCGATAACTGGATGTCGCGTGAAAAGGTCACGCGCTATATGACATGGCAGCCCTATCAAAATGTCGAGGACGTCAAAAGCTACATACAATATGTGATCGGCACCTATGAAAAGCCCGACACCTACTATTGGGCGATTGAGGAAAAGAACAGCGGTCAGGTCATCGGCAGTATCAGCGTGATATGGCTCAATGAAGAGGTCGAATCCGCCGAAGTGGGCTACTGTCTGAGCGATGACTTTTGGGGCAAAGGAATGATGCCCGAGGCGCTCAGCGCCGTCATCCGATATCTGTTTGACACCGTCGAGCTGAACCGCATCCAGGCGGGTCACGATGTAAACAATCCGAACTCGGGCAGAGTGATGGAGAAGTGCGGTATGCGGTATGAGGGCACCCTGCGTCAGGCAGATCGCAATAATCAAGGCGTGTGTGATACCGTCTTGCGCGCGATCCTCAGGGATGAATGCAATAATGGATGAATGATAAGAGCTTTCCTCTTCGGAAGGCTCTTTTTCACTCTGATTTTCTGTTTTTTCTTGACCGATTCGACAAAAAGCGTTATTATATTACGGTATATTGCAAGCCATAACAATGCACAGATCACATAATTATCAACGAAAGCGATGATAACATGTCTTTAAAACGCGTCATTTCGGTGGTGCTTGCGGCGGTCGTCATGATCGGCACTTATGCCGGCATCGCTCCGTCCTTTTCTGCCGAGGAGCTGTACGATGACAATACGCCGATCCCGTATTTCAGCAATATCGAGGTCATCGACGGCGGCGTGCGGTTCACGTGGGAACCGTTCATCAATGAGAATTGTCCCGACGGCGTATTCTACCGCGTCTATTACAAGAACGCTCTGGGCGACTGGGTCAGGATGATCACCACCGCCTCCACACAGTTTGTGGATCTCGACGTCCATATCGGCAAATCCTATACCTACACGATCCGCTGTGTCACCCCCGACGGGATGGAATTCGCCTCGGACTGCGACACGGTCGGCTGGACTGCCACCTACTACGACGCTCCCATGGTGACTGCCGTGATCGGCAAGGCGGCAGATAATACCGATTCGACCGGTACCGATGCGACAGACAGCACCGAAGCCGCGGAACCGACCACCGGGTCGGATGATCCCGCATTGACCGACGCCCCGTCCGGGAGCGCCGACGAAGATGCCTTTGAAGAAGAGGATGCGGTCACGCTCCGCTCCAAGGGTGATTCCGATCTCGCCGCTGTCGCGGCAGCCCCCTCTGTCAGGAAGGATACCCTCTTCTGGACCGGCGCGGCTCCCGCCTATCGCGTTTATCGCAAAAACCTGAGCGCACCTGACGAGCTCGAGGTGCTGTGCGAGAGCACCGGTATGCTGTCATACACCTGTGAGTATGACGCAGAGGACGACTCCGTCTATGCCTACAAGGTATGCGCGCTGGATCGCTACGGTGAGGTCGCGAGCGCCTGCGGCACGACGCCCTACTACACACAGGGCGAGCTGTACTGCACCCGCAACCGCTGGATCTATGAGCTGCTCAGCGCCGAGGGCGACGGCTTTGACGATACACCCTTTTCCGAATTGTCCTATGAGGAGCTCAGTGACGCGGCGCATACATACGGCGCTCTGACCCCGGCAGGCTACTTCAACGACGGCGTCAGCCTGTCCAGACGCTTTGTTGCCGACACGCTGGTCAATCTGTTCGGCTACACAGCCCATTCACTTGGCAACACCTACAACACCCCCGGCAACAGCACCGTCAAATTCACACGCGTCAGCGCCGACAACTACTATGCTTCGGACACAACCTATCCCAACATCAACACCGTCGCCTACTACGGCTGGTTCACGCCCGATACCTACAACCGCCTGTACCTGTACAGGGATGTCAACGCGGATGAATGGGATCATCTGATGACCGATTTGAGCCTGTACCGCACATGGCACGGCAAGACCGTGATCTCGTTCGGCGACAGCGGTATGCAGGGCAGGGGCAATGTCGTCTATTCGGACGGCGGCATCCTCGACAGCACCTACCGCGATATCAACCGAAATGATTTTGTCAACAAGCGGTTCCCGCGTTATGACGAAGAGATGATGGAGGGTCCCGTCGAATTCATCGGTGAGAAATACGGTATGATCCACCGCGACTATTCGTGGTCAGGCGCTTCGATGGGCACCGAGCTCGAAAAAGACGGCAACTACTACATCTTCACCAACGACGCGACCTATAAATGCCACATCGCCAACCAGGTGCGCACCGCGATCAAGGAGAATCAAAAGGCGGATCTGGTCATCCTCAACGGCGGCGATAACGACGAGGACTATCCGTCCATTCCGTACGATGCCGCCACCCCCTCACGGCTTGTCTATGACTGGGGCTACAGCGCGCCGGACTGGTTCAGCTCGGCATATTCCCGCGATTTTCACTATGAGAATCCCGAATACTTCCATTACAATGACAAAAAGTCGTTGCAGGACTATTCCAACGAAACCTCCTTTGTCGACGGTGTGAATACGACCTTTGACCTGATCCAACAGCACTATTCCTCCGCGCCCGTCATCTATGTCCGCTCCCACCAGATCGATTACGGTTCCCTGCAGCTTCAGCGGATGTATCAGGAAACGATCCTGGATATCGCCGCCGATCGCGGCATCCGCACGGTCGATCTGTTCAACATCTCCGACCTCGACGGCCTCAATAAGCGCACGGTCGCGAAATACTGCTACGACGGCTTTTGGTCGGACGGCAGTGTCGACGACTCGGGCGTGCACCCGAACGCCATGGGCTATTCCACGCAATACCTCCCGCACATCGAAAAGGCGATGGAGGAGTTGTAACAGTTAGGAGTGAGGAGTTAGGAGTGAGGAGTTGTTATTATCATACATCGCTCCATTTGTTTCACATTTAGATTACAAAAAGGGTCATCGGACAACCTCTCGTCCGATGACCCTTATCATATATTATACTAAGTATTCAAACAGGTGTGGGCGAAGCCCACCATTAACTCCTCACTCCTAACTCCTAATTCCTAACTCCTCACTGTCATCCGTTCTCCACCACCCGCATCGCGATGGCGGTGATGTCGTCGTCGTGGTCGTTCTTTCTGCGCTTTTGCGCCTCGTTGACGATCTGCGCGGCGAGCTGTTCGGCTGATCCCTCGCGCCAACTCAGGATCAGCTTTTCGATCCATTCAGACGAGCCGATCATCACGCCGTCCGACACCATCACGATCCAATCATCCTTGGTCAATACGACGTCCTCCTTGCTGAATCGGGCTTCGTTCAGGATCCCGAGCGGCAGAGAGGGCATTTCCTTTTGCAGGAGCTTGCCGCTCTTCTTCACGTAAGTCGTGCAGGCGCCCGCCTTCATCAGCCCGACCCTGCCCGTAAAGCAGTTGAAGTCCATCAGGTCCATCGTCGCGAGCGACTCCTCCTCACTCTTGATCATCAGCGAGGAATTCGTCACCGCCAAGGCGCAGTCATAGCTCAGCCCAGCCTTGCAGAGTTTCGACATGATGCTGACCGCCATGTTCGCGTCCACTGCCGCTCTGCCGCCGCAGCCCATGCCGTCCGAGATCAGCGCCACGGTACTGCCCGCGCCGTTGACAAAGTAATTCAGACAGTCGCCGCATAATTCGCCGTTGTCGCACACATGCTGCGCCGAACCGATCTCAAGGTCATACAGGGGCATCTCACACATCACCACCCTCGCCCGATCGCCCTCAAAGCTCAGCTCGGGGTCTTCAAAATACCGTCCGCAGGCTCGATTGACGACGCGCAGTAACAGTGTCTTGGACAGGGCGGTCTTTTTGCCGACGATGATCTCGATCTCCACGGTCATGCCGCTGACTTCACCCGTGCGACAGGAGCAGTCCGCCACCGTCAGGCCCTCTGCCGACAGCGCCTCGATCACCCGCTCGGCACGCGCCTCATCATAGCCCTCTACCGCCGCGAACTCCAGCGACAGGTCATGCAAAATATCACTCAGCCCCGCGAACTGACCCGCCACCACACTGCGCACCGCGGTGATCCGATGGCGTGCCGCCTCCAGCGACTGATACTCGCGGTAACTGCGGTTGACGCTGTGTACGAGCTCCGAGGACTTGCAGCACCGCTTGATGAAGTTGTCCTCGATGTCCTTCTCCCTGACGAAGCCGCGCTTCTTCAACGCGTCCGTCAGACGGTGGAAATCATCCATCGTCAGCCCGCGCTCCTTCTCCCAGCAGTAGGCGCGCAGTCCGCAGCTCTTGCAGGTGTAGCCGGCAGCACGCTCATAGATCGCGTCCGCGTTCGGCTCATAGAGTTTACTGAGCCTGTCCGACACCGCGTTGACGCAGGAGCTGACGTTGTCGAGCGCCTTGGAGCAGTGCTCCAGACGCATGGTCACGTTGCGGCGGATCGCCTCCTGTGAGGTACGCGCACCGTCATCGGTGAACACCGTCGAGAGGAAGTTGCCCGCGTCCTTCGGGATCAGCAGGAAGAGCCCCGACGCCACGGCGCTCTCGATGACGACCGACAGTACCATTGCCCGATCGGGGGAGGTGAACGCGAACATCGTGTTACAGATGACCGCGGCAAAGATCACCGCCGCCTTCCCCATCGGCGCGAGCAGTCCGCCGATCAACCCCGAGAGAGAATAGCCCGCCGCCAAAAACAGGAGCTTTGCGTCCGACAGGGCGAACACCGCGCCTGTCGCGATCCCCGCGATGCTGCCGCCCTTGACCATGCCGTAGCGCGCGAATAATAATACCAACAATACCGCAAGGATCCGTCCGACCGACACCGTGCCGATCATCACGCGCGACAGCGACAACAGCAGGATACAGCCGCTCATCGACAGACAGCTTAGCTCCTGCTGCGAGAAGCCCGACAGCGCTCTTTTGGACGAGAACAGCTGCGCGGTACGGCTCATAAAGTACGCTCCCGCCGCCGCGATCAGCCCCTCGATCACGCATTCGACGATCTCGGTCATCTCGCTTTTCGCCGAAAAGGTCAGCGCGATCCCCGTTGCGAAGATCGGGAGAAAGGCGATCACCGGCGCAAAGAAGCGGCTGTCGGATAGCTTTTTGATCTCATTCAGCACCCAGCGGATCGCCCCGATGGATACCACCACCGCGATATACCGAAAGGACGATACGGGTGATGCGAACAGATAGCTCAGCGCCGCGCCGAGCATGCCCGCCGGCATATAAGTAAACGGCAACGCCGCCACCACCGACGCGCCGAACGGCGACAGCTCGCCCAAGGTCGCACCACGCGACACCACGCCGCCTACCAAGAAGCAGGAGATATGGATGACCACCTCCCGCGCGACATTCCGCGCCGAATGTTCCTTTCCGCGGGCACGACCGCCCCGAACAGCTTGTACAACAGACATTTTATCATCCCTTTTTGATCCGCCGGATTTGCAGGGGAGTATCGTTCCTCCCGCAAAGAAACAGACGGATTTCACATTGATCTTGTCCTAAGTATAGCGGAAATGACTGCATGCGTTTGTCGGGGCGTGGATGGATTTTTCGGTAATGTTTTCACGGATTATCGAAAGACAAAACGGAAATCATCCCATCCTACGGAAGATTGGCGCAGGATACGGAACACTGGCGCAAGGCTGAGAAATACGGAAGAAATATGCGCATACATAAAAAAAGACTCCTTGTACAAAGGAGCCTTTTGTCTTATTTGTTGTTGTCGGTGATATCGTCGTCGATCAGCGTCAAAGCGGTCGGGATACCGTTCTCATACTCGATCCGATAGCAGGATGCCAGACCATCACCCTTCTTCCCATCAAATCCCATCGTCCAAAGATACGATCCGTTGGAATAGATGTCCCGAACGTGACGCTCCTCAGATCTGTCCCATTTCAGCTTGAACTTCTCATTGTCACTGGTGCGTACCGCGAAAATACTCTGTCCATCCTCCACATCCTTGACAGTAAAGAAGAACTTCTCATTACCCGGTACAGACGGAACATTGACCACACGATTGGTACCGTCGGGAGAAACGATCACATAACCGTTGAGGTCATTGCCGAGATTATTGCCGCCGCGCCCGACGGTAAACACCAGACTGTCGCCCACCGTTCGCACATCATACGGCTCGACATAGCCGTTAAAGAGCGCTTTTCCGTTTTCGGTCAGGCGGTAGGTGTAGTCGAACCAATCTTTTCCCTCTTCCAATGCAAGCTCCAGCGTTCTTTTTCCAACAGTGTAGGTTATCTTCTTCGCAAAGGCAGGTGTATGTTTGTTCAACTGATCCAATGATTTATTATAGGCATCGGATTCGGGTTCTTCGTTTCGCAACACATTGCGAATTGCGCCGATCTCTTCCTGATTCACATATTCATCGATGATTGTCACTTTGCGATCACCGGTAATACCGTCTAAGATAAACAATTCATTATGAAGACCCACATTTTTATCATCATAATGTACCTCCACCGCAATATCGTTTGCTCCGGCAGGGTAAAGATAAATATTGCCCACTTTAACTTCATAACGATAGAGCTTTTCGCTTTTTGTTTCGCCGTGCTTGACGCGATAGATCCAATCGCCCTTGGAGTAGTAGAAGCCGTAGTCATTCGCCGTTATGGAATACCGCGTGCTTTTCCATCGGTCAAAGACGCCTCCCTTGATCAAGCAAACCGCTCCTTCCTCGGGTGTATAACGGAAAACATCTCCATCTCTTGTTTGATGAAAATAGTATCCTCCTGCGACAAACCCCTCCGCTGAAAAACCTCCGCCCCTCGATCCGAGACCGCCGCCGAACAGCACAGCGAACTGTACCACGATACCCGCGATCAAGATCACGCATGCGGCAAGCAAGGCGCGCTTCCACCTCCGCCCGCGGCGCACGCGCTTAATACGGCTGTCGATCTCCTGCAAATACTCATCCTTGACCTCGCCGATCACATCGAGCAAGAGTTCATTCCTCTTCACAGCAAGCCCTCCTCATTCAGAAGGTCGCACAGGCTGTCACGGGTGCGCTTGAGGGTCATCTTGACCTTGCTCTGCGAGTAGCCGAGCTTTTTCGCGATCACGGCGACAGGGTGCAGATGCCAATACCGCATCAAAAAGATCATGCGCTGATCGCTCGAAAGGCTCGCCAAGAACACCTGCAGGATCCGTACGAGCTCCCTGCGCTCGGCTTCACTCTCAGCCGTCTGTGTATCGGCGACGACCTCTGACAGCTCGTCCAGCGCCAATGCCGTCTCACTGCCGTATCGCTTTTCGGCATGTAGATAGCGGTAGCGCTTGAGCGACAGATTGCGCGTGATCCTGCCCAGATAAGTGCGCAGGACAACGGGCTTTTGCGGCGGAATGGAGTTCCACGCGCCGATATAGGTATCGCTCACACTCTCCTCCGCGTCCTGCATAGAAGCGAGGATATTGAGCGCGATCGTATACAGATAGTGTTCGTATTTTTCTTTGCTGAGCGTGATCGCACGCTCGTCCCGCGCCCAGTACAGCGCGACGATTCTTTCATCCTCCATGTTATCACCTCTATCTATATACTACCGTTATTCTGTATTTGGTCACATGATAACACAAATCGGTTGAAATATCTACAGAAACCTCCGTCACTCGGTAATAGTTTCTCGGAAAATGCCCGATCATAACAAAAAAGCTGCCGTACCGAAATACAACAGCTTATGTAGCAATGATTAACCCAGCGTCGCGGCGATGACCGCCTTGATGGTGTGCATGCGGTTCTCCGCCTCGTCAAAGACGATGGACTGCTCGCTCTCGAACACCTCGTCGGTGACCTCCATGCAGTCGATCCCGAACTTATCGTGGATCTGTTTGCCGATGGTGGTGTTCAGGTCATGGAACGCGGGCAGACAGTGCATAAAGCGGCACCCTTCCCCGGCGTTATCCATCAGTGCCTTGTTCACCTGATAGGGGCTGAGATCGCGGATGCGCTCCTCCCAGACTTCGTCGGGCTCACCCATACTGACCCATACATCGGTGTAGATCACGTCGGCGTTCTTCGTCGCTGTCATCGGATCCTCGATGAATGCAAGAGTAGCGCCCGTGTCCTTCGCGATCGCCTGACACTGTGCGACCAGCTCCGCGTTCGGGAAATATTTTTGCGGCGCGCAGGCGACAAAGCGCATCCCCATCTTCGCGCAGCCGACCATCAGGGAGTTGCCCATGTTATAGCGCGCGTCGCCCATATAGACGAGCTTTTTGCCCTTGAGCGAGCCGAAATGCTCACGGATGGTGAGGAAGTCGGCGAGGATCTGGGTCGGGTGGAACTCGTTGGTCAGTCCGTTATAGACGGGAACGCCCGCGTGTTTCGCAAGCTCCTCAACGATCGCCTGACCGTAGCCGCGGTACTCGATCGCGTCATACATCCTGCCCAGCACGCGGGCAGTGTCGGCGATACTCTCCTTCTTGCCGATCTGCGAGCCCGAGGGATCGAGATAGGTCGGGTGCATACCGAGGTCAGCCGCCGCAACCTCAAACGCGCAGCGCGTGCGGGTCGAGGTCTTTTCAAAGATCAGCGCGATGCTTTTGCCCTCGCACAGGCGATGGGGCGTGCCCGCCTTCTTCTTCGCCTTCAACTCAGCGGCAAGATCGATCAGCCCGCCGATCTCATCGGGGGTCAGGTCCAGTAATTTCAGGAAATGTTGGTTTTTCAGATTCATATTGACACCTCGGTATATTTGTAGGGCGGGGGCTTGCTCCCGCCGATACGCTTCTGTTATTTAAATTATCCCTGCAAAGCAGATGAAACTTTGCTTCGCAATCATCCCTGCGGGATGCGGCGGGAGCAAGCCCCCGCCCTACAGTTCATTATTGTAACGCCTCTATGATCACATCCACCGCTTTGGCGAGCTGTTCCGTCGGGATGTTCAGCGGCGGTAATAATCTCAGTTTTTCTTTGGCGGACAGGCACAGAACGCCGTTTGCCATACAAGCGGCGATCACCTCGGACACGGGCTTCTTTGTTGCGATACCGATCATCAAGCCCATGCCGCTCACAGCAAAGCCCGCTGCTTCGATCCTCTCTTTGACATACTGTCCCTTTGCGGCAACGTCAGCGAGGAACGCGTCATCCATGCGGTTCATCACCGAGATCGCGGCGGCGGCGCAAACAGGGTTGCCGCCGAAGGTGGAGCCGTGGTCGCCGTAGCCGAGCACCTCGCTGACCTTCTCACTCATCAAAGTCGCGCCCATCGGCAGACCTGCCGCCAGTCCCTTTGCGGTCGATACCACATCGGGCTGTACGCCGAAATTCATATACGAATAGAGCTTGCCCGTTCTGCCGTTGCCGGTCTGTACCTCATCGACCATAAAGACGATGTCGTTCTCCTTGCAGATCTTCTCGACCGCCTTGATATAGGCTTCATCGAGCGAATTCACGCCGCCCTCGCCCTGTACGGTCTCGATCAGGATACCGGCGACCTTGTTCTCTTTGACGAGCTTCTCCAGGCTCTCACTATCATTCGGCTCAGCATAGAGGAAGCCCTCGGTCAGCGGCAAAAAATCATGGTGGAAGTTGTCCTGACCCGTCGCCGCAAGGGTGGTCAGGGTTCTGCCGTGAAAGCTCTTGTTCAAGGTGATGATGTTGACATACTCCGCGCCCTTATGCTCGGCGGCATATTTGCGCGCGACCTTGACCGCGCACTCGTTCGCCTCGGCGCCGGAGTTGCTGAAAAACACCTTGCTCATCCCGGTACGGGTGCAGAGGATCTCTGCCAGCTCCGCACAGGGAGCGGTGTAGTACAGGTTGGAAGTGTGCTGTAAAAGCTTCGCCTGATTCGCGACAGCGTCCGCCCACACAGGGTCGGAGTAGCCGAAGGCGTTGACGCCGATGCCCGACGTCATGTCGATATACTCCTTGCCGTTGTCGTCCCAGCAAAGACAACCCTTGCCCTTGACGATCGCAAGATTGAAGCGTTTATAGGTATGCGCGATATAGCGCTCATCGGTTTGTTTGATACTCATAATTACTCCTTAGTGGTCAGTGTTTAGTGTTTAGTGTTCAGTGGTCAGTCAGCTCACATATAAACAGTTGTGGACAGCGTCAGCCAAAAGCTGATCACTGATCACTGACAACTGATCACTGTTTCTCGTCTCCGAGCACCATTGTGCCGGCGCCCTCATCGGTCATCAGCTCCATCAGGATGGAATGCGGCACTCTGCCGTCCATGATGATGACCTTCTGCACGCCCTTATAGATCGCCTCGATACAGCAGCCGACCTTGGGGATCATGCCGCCCGAGATCACGCCGTCGCGATAGAGGGTCTGCGCCTCACTGACCGTGATCTGCGGGATCAGGCTCGAGGGATCATCCTTATCCTTTAAGATGCCCGCGATATCGGTCATCATGATCAGTCTTTCTGCCTCAATTGCGCCCGCGATATATGCCGCGGCGGTATCGCCGTTGATGTTATAGGCGTTGCCGTCCTTATCGCATCCGATGGTGGACACGACGGGGATATAACCCTTTTCGAGCAGATCCATGATCGGCTCGGGACGGATGTTGGTGACGTTGCCGACAAAGCCGAGGCGGGGATCCTTCTGCTCCGCTTCGATCAGTCTGCCGTCCATGCCGGAGATACCCATCGCCTTGCCGCCCTTACTCTCGATCAGGTTGACAAGCGTCTTGTTGACCTTGCCCGACAGCACCATCTGGACGATGTCGATGGTCTCCTGATCGGTCACGCGTAAGCCGTCTACGAACTCGGGCTTCTTGCCCACGCGCTCCATCACCTCATTGATAGCAGGGCCGCCGCCGTGCACCAGCACGACCTTGACGCCGATCAGCCATAAGAGGACGATATCCTGCATGACCTGCTGTTTTAATTCCTCGTTGATCATCGCGTTGCCGCCGTATTTGACAACGACGATCTTTCCGTTGTATTTTTTGATGTACGGCAGTGCGGCGGTCAGTACCTCCGCCCTATCCGCATTTGAAATCTCGTTGTTCATGGTTACCTCAATAACAATTTATATGTGAGCTGTAGGGTACGGCGCTTGTCGACGTACCGCTGAAGCCGCTATCAATCCTATCTCACGCTTCTACTGTTAATAAAGCCCGTCATTCTACGGTACGTCATAAATGCCGTACCCTACAATAAGCGTTTCTGCCAAGCCTTTTACGTCCTATAATCTCCGTTGATCTTGACATAATCATAGGTCAAATCACAACCCCACGCGGTCGAATCATAGTCACCGTCGTTGAGAGCGACGATGATCTCGATCTCCTTCTCGAGCAGGATCTCCTTTGCCTTTTCCTCACTGAACGCGATACCCGCGCCGTTTTTGCAAACGTCGATCGTGCCTTTATTGCTCTTAAACGATACGTCGATCTTGTTGACGTCCACGTCCGCGCCGGAGTAGCCGATCGCGCACAGCACGCGGCCCCAGTTGGCGTCCGCGCCGAACATTGCCGCTTTGAGTAAGCTCGAGCAGATGACCGATTTGGCGACCGTCTTGGCGACAGAAAGGGTCTTTGCACCGCTGACCTGACATTCGAGCAGCTTGGTCGCGCCCTCGCCGTCACCGGCGATCATGCGGCACAGCCCCACGGTGACCGTGTTGAGCGCCTGCATAAAGGCAGTGAAATCCTCGCCCTCAGAAGTGATCTCGGCATTGCCCGCCAGACCGTTCGCGAGCACCACGACCATGTCGTTGGTGGAGGTGTCGCCGTCGATAGAGATCATGTTGAATGTATTTTGGATGTCACCCGACAGCGCCTTTTGGAGCAGGTCGGGGGCGATCGCGCAGTCGGTGGTGATGAACACCAGCATGGTCGCCATGTTCGGGTGGATCATACCGCTGCCCTTGGCGATGCCGCCGATACGGCAGGTCTTGCCGCCTAAGGTGAACTCCACCGCGACCTCTTTGGGCACGGTGTCGGTGGTCATGATGCCCAGCGCCGCGTCACGGCTGCCGTTTTCGGAGAGCTTGCCGACCAGGTCGTCCATCCCGTTTCGGATGGGATCGAGGCTCAGCGGCTGACCGATGACGCCTGTGGAAGCTACCACCACATCATTTGCCGCGATCCCGGTTTTCTCTGCCACCAGAGCAGCCATACCCTCGGCGATCTCGATACCGTCTGCGTTACAGGTATTGGCGTTGCCGGAGTTGCAGATGATCGCCCGCGCCTTGCCGTCGGCGATATGCGCCTTAGTAACGGTCAGGGGAGCGCCCTTGACGAGGTTGGTCGTATAAACTGCCGCCGCCGAGGCAGGGGTACTGCTGACGATCAGCGACAGATCGTTTTTCGATGTATTCCTGCGGATACCGCAGTGGATGCCCGAGGCGGAAAAGCCCTGAACCGCGGTCACACCGCCTTCAATCAGTTTCATCATATGGTTCCTTCCTAACTATGTTTAGGTAGTAGGGCGGGGGCTTGCTCCCGCCGAATGGTTTCCGTTCCGTCCGATTTATCGCGAAGCAAATATCACTCTTCCGTATCGGAAACGCTGTTTAACCTAACGCCCTGCTACGGCGGGAGCAAGCCCCCGCCCTACGATTATATAACCAAGCCCTCTGCTTCATCGAGCCCCAGACGGATGTTCATATTCTGGATCGCGGCGCCGGAAGCGCCCTTGCCGAGGTTATCAAAGCGGGAGATCAGGGTGATACGGTCATCGTTGCCGTAAGCCGCGACCACCATGTCATCACGGCCGCTGAACGCCGAGGCGCTGATCAAGCCGCCCTCAGTGCTGTCATCATAACGGATCAAGCCGCTCTTGTAATAGTCCTTGTAGGCTGTCTTGATGTCATCAAGCGTAAAAACCTTACACCCAAGATCGCGCGTAAGGGTCACGCTGACCTCCATGCCGCTGTAATAATCCGCGACGATGGGGCTGAATACCGGCTCCTTGTCGAGCCCGCAGAGCTGCTTCATCTCGGGCAGGTGCTTATGTGCCTGACCAAGCGCGTAGATACGCGGCGCGTCAAACAGCGGGTCACGATCCTCTGCCTCATATTCCGCGATCATCTTCTTACCGCCGCCGGAATACCCCGTCAGC
Source organism: uncultured Clostridia bacterium (assembly GCA_946407065.1). Taxonomy (GTDB): domain Bacteria; phylum Bacillota; class Clostridia; order Oscillospirales; family Acutalibacteraceae; genus Ruminococcoides. Next base: position 59,511 of record CAMJMQ010000006.1, read on the forward strand.
GAAAAGCACGAGAGAACGCGTTCTCTTTTTATGATCCCTAACTCAACGAGAGGGCGGATCAGAGCGATAAAACCACTCGCGTGACAGCCGGGGTTGGCGATTCGGGTGGAAGTTTTGATCTGTTCACGCAGACCCGTCAGCTCGGGCATGCCGTACGTCCATCCCTCCGCCGTGCGGTGGGCGGTAGAGGTGTCGATCACGACCGTGTCGGGGTTATCGATCAGCGATACCGCCTCCCTCGCCGCCTGATCGGGCAGACAGAGGAAGCTGATATCACTTTGGTTGAGCATTTCACGGCGTGCGGCGGTATCCTTGCGGAGCTCGTCGGGCAGGATCATCAGCTCGAGATCCCTGCGCTGAGATAAGCGCTCACGGATCCGGAGCCCCGTAGTACCGGCGCTGCCGTCGATGAATATTTTGTGCATTGTTTATTTTTCCTTCCAAAACCACATTAAAGGCGAAGCAAAACACACCTCTCCGTAGGGACGACCAGCGGTCGTCCGCAGACGGACGGGCATTGCGGACACCTGAAACCTCAGATAGGAATACAAGGTTGCTGCCGGCGGACGAGCAATGCTCGTCCCTACGATAGCATTTGCGATCCTATCAAAAGCAATCGGCTATCCAAAGGGAGCCTTTACAATTTCTCTCTCACAAATCTGATCTGCTGCTCGATCGACTGCACCGAGGTGCCGCCGACGGAATTGCGCTTATTGACGCAGGTGAACAGATCGATATCGTCATACAGATCCTGCTCGAACAGGTCTGAGTATTCCTTGTATTTTTCAAGGGGCAGGGTCTCGAGCACCTCGCCGTTCTCGATGCAATAGGCGACGATGGAGCCGGAGATCTTGTAAGCCGAGCGGAAGGGCATTCCCTTCTTTGTCAGGTAATCGGCGAGGTCGGTCGCGTTGATAAAACCGCGCTGTGCCGCCTTCTTCATATTCTCGGTCTTGACGTTCATGGTCGAGATCATGCCGATAAAGATCTTCACGGACATGGATGCGGTATCGACCGCGTCGAACACGCCCTCCTTATCCTCCTGCATATCCTTGTTGTAGGCGAGGGGCAGCCCCTTGAGCACCGTCAAAGCGCCCATCAGGTCGCCGTAGACACGACCTGTCTTGCCGCGTACCAGTTCCGCCATATCGGAGTTCTTCTTCTGCGGCATGATGGACGAACCGGTGGTGTAAGCGTCAGAGAGCTCCACAAAGCCGAATTCCCAACTCGACCAGAGGATGATCTCCTCACTCAGGCGCGAGAGGTGCATCATCAAAATCGCGATATCCGACAACAGCTCGATGACAAAGTCACGGTCGGACACGCCGTCGAGCGAGTTCATCGCGATGCCCTCAAAGCCGAGCTGTTCCGCCTCAAAATAACGGTCGGTGTCATAGGTGGTACCCGCCAGCGCACAGCAGCCGATCGGCGAGATATTCATCCTGCGCTTGCAGTCGTTCATGCGGTCGACGTCACGCAGGAGCATCATCGCGTAAGCGAGCAGATGATGGCCGAACATGATGGGCTGTGCTCTTTGCAGATGGGTGTAGCCGGGCATGATCGCCTCCTTGTACACCTCCGCCTTATCGGCGAGGGCGGCGATCAGGTGCTTTGTATCGGCACACAGCTCATCCACGCGGTTCATCAGATACATGCGCAGGTCGAGCGCGACCTGATCGTTTCTGGAGCGCGCGGTATGAAGCTTCTTGCCTACATCGCCGACACGCTTGGTCAGCTCTTCCTCGACGAACATGTGGATATCCTCGGCATCCATATCGATCTTGAGCTTCCCCGCATCGATGTCCTCGAGGATCTTCAGCAGCTCATCACAGAGGGTATCTGCCTCCTTGCGCTCGATGATGCCTTGCTTGGCGAGCATCTGCGCGTGCGCGATGGAGCCCGTGATGTCCTCTTTGAACATCCGTGAGTCGAAGCCGATGGAGCTGTTGAATTCGTCAGCCAGTTTACTGGTATCTCCGGCGGTACGTCCCGCCCACATTTTAGCCATATTATTTCATCCTTTATATACGCCGTGAGGGTCGGGGGTATCGATAGACTTCCCCGACCCATAAACGTTAATCTGTGAATTGAAAATTGAAAATGGAAAGTTGAAAATGAATGTTACTCGCTTTGCTCGAACAATTCTATCCGATTCATGCCAAAACAATGATCCATTTTCCGTTATCCATTTTGCACTGACGAAAAGAATTACTTATTCTTTTCATCCACGACCGCCTGCACCTTGATGGGCAGACCGTAGAGGTTGATAAAGCCCGCGGAATCGGTCTGGTCGTAATCGGACTCGCCGAAGGTCGCGATCTCCTCGCTGTACAGGCTGTAGGGGCTGTCAACGCCCGCCTTGATGATGTTGCCCTTATAGAGCTTTAATTTAACATAACCGGTGACCTTCTCCTGGGTCTTATCGACGAATGCGGAGAGGGCTTCTCTCAGCGGGGTAAACCACTGACCGTTGTAAACCAGCTCGGCAAAGGTGATGGACAGGCGCTGCTTCTCGTGCATGGTCATCTTGTCGAGGCAGATGGACTCGAGGGTCTCATGCGCCTTATAGAGGATGGTGCCGCCGGGGGTCTCGTATACGCCGCGGCACTTCATGCCGACCAGACGGTTCTCGACGATATCGAGCAGACCGATACCGTTCTTGCCGCCCAGCTCGTTGAGCTTTAAGATGATATTCTTCGCGGACATCTTCTCGCCGTCGAGCGCGACGGGAGTGCCCTGTTCAAATTCGATGGTGACATAGGTCGGCTCGTCGGGGGCGTCGATCGGGGATACGCCCATCTCGAGGAAGCCGGGCTTCTCATAGGTCGGCTCGTTGTTGGTGTCCTCGAGGTCAAGACCCTCATGCGAGAGATGCCACAGGTTCTTATCCTTGCTGTAGTTGGTCTCACGGTTGATCTTGAGGGGGATGTTATGCGCCTCGGCATACTCGATCTCTTCCTCACGGGACTTGATATCCCAGATACGCCACGGAGCGATGATGGGCATGTTGGGCGCGAAGTGCTTGATCGCCAGCTCAAAACGAACCTGATCGTTACCCTTACCGGTACAGCCGTGGCAGATCGCGTCGGCGCCTTCCTTTAATGCGATCTCAACCAGACCCTTGGCGATACAGGGACGCGCGGTGGAGGTACCCAGCAGGTATTCCTCATATACCGCGCCCGCCTTCATGGTGGGGATGATGAAGTCGTCGACATACTCCTCGGTCTGGTCGAGGACATAGAGCTTGGAAGCGCCGGTCTTGAGCGCCTTTTCCTCCAGACCCTCGAGCTCGTCATTCTGACCGACGTTGCCGGATACCGCGATAACCTCGCAGTTATTGTAGTTCTCTTTGAGCCACGGGATGATGATGGATGTATCCAAACCGCCCGAATAAGCGAGAACGACTTTCTTGATGTTTTCCTTGTTGATAGCTTGCATGGTACTTACCTCCGAATGAATATGCGTTAAAAATTGAAGTTTATGCATCTATTATACATCATTCTGCATATTTGTCAAGGGTTGTTTGCATATTTTTTCATCATTCTGCATTTTCCGTCATCCTCGACAAAATCCGTATACTATTATAGCGAAGTTTTCGTCATTTATCAAGCCAAATAATCATACAGAAAAGCGTATAAATATAGGTATAATAACGATAGCTCAGTGAGGAGTGAGGAGTGAGTAGTTAGGAGTTGTGGGAAGCACTTCGTGCTTTGGATTCCTAAAAGATAGTTTGGAAATGTTGCTTTGTCTATTTACAAATGGGTGTGGACATCGCCCACCATTCACTCCTCACTCCTCACTCCTCACTCAAAAATCCCCGCTTTTATTGACAACACGGGCTTATATATGGTATGATGTATAGTTGAAAAGGAGCGCACGAATGCTCCTGTGAAAGGGGAAAGAAAATGTCAGTCTCCGTTATCATTCCATATATCGAGAGCTCAGACCTGATCCTGAAAACAGCCGATTCCGTCAAGAATCAGAGAAACGTCAATACCGGTGAGATCGAACTGCTGGTCGTCGATACCTCCGCCGAGCAGAACGCCGCCGATAAGCTCCGCGCTTATCAGAACGCGCGCGTCATCCAAAAGCCCGGCGCGGGCGGTGAGGCGGCAGCCTATAACATCGCGCTCGAGAACCTGAGCGCCGATTACGCGGTCGTGGCACGACCGGGCGATGTGTTCGGCAGTCACTACTTTATGAACGCCCTTAAATCGGTAGGCGCGAACAAGCCTTGGTGCTTTGCGGCGCCGAACCGTTTTTGCATCAATCCCGTCTACACGCGCTACAAATATATCAACCGCACCAACGTCCCGCCGCTCATGCTCAACAAAGAGGCGGACATCCGCGACTACCCCAATCTCCTGCAAATGGAGATCGACGGTAATCTGATCGAGAGCGCGGTGCTCAAACAGTACCCCGCCGACCCCTCGCTGAAATATGAATACTTCCACGATGTGATGCTCCGCCTGCAACAGGATCATCCCACGTATTACGCGATGGAAGAGGCGAACTTCAACACCTTCATGCCGCTGAGCGACGACTCGGCGTACTTTGTCCCCTCCAACGATATCGACTGGTACCGCGACAGCATCGAGCATTTCCTGCTGCCGCTTGCCGACCGCTTCAAAACCGGCGACGGCACCCTCCCCACCTTCATCCAGTTCTACCTGATGTACGCGGTCTCCGCGCGCTTCCTCGCCAACATGAACAACCGCAACAAGCGCAACATGAGCGAAGAAGAGCTGGAGCTGTTCTTTAAAGCCTGCAAAAAGGTACTCGACCTGCTCGACGACACCATCATCCTCAACGCGGGCAAGTACAAAGCGCTCGGCTACAGTGAAGAGGCTGCCGAGATGTTCTACATGCTCAAGTACGATACCGACCTCTATCAAATGCCGCAGCACCTGAGCGAAGGCAACGAGGACGTCACCCTCGACTGCAACGACGTCGTCATCGCCCGCATGCAGGGACAGAGGGTCGGTCTGCACGTACTCGACTACACCGACGGCAAGCTGCTGCTGGACGGCTCCTTCCGTCAGGTATTCAACCTCAACAACATCGCGCTGTACGCCGAATGGAACGGCGAGCGGATCGACCTTGAGGATAACGACCGCTACTCGCTGACCAAGTATTTCGGCATCAGCGCCTATAAAAAATTCACCTTCCATCTACAGCTTGCTTTTGATCATGATCGCTCCACGCAAAAGCTCTGTTTCTTTGCCAAATACAAGAACACCCGCGTCCCGCTGCAGTTCTCCTACCTGCATCACTGGGCGAAGTTCGCGGCCTCTCCCGAGGGCGGCTACTGGCGCTTCAACAAATACATGGCGACCATCAACAACAACCGCGAGCTGGTCATCGAGCATGCCTCCGCGGGCAAGACACTCAAGCGCGAGCTGAAATACCTGCCGCGCGTATTCATGGAGAGCAAGCGCACCTTCATCACCCGTATCGAATACTGGCTGACACGCCCGTTCTACAAGAACAAGCGCATCTGGCTGATGTATGACAAGCTCTACAAGGGCGGCGACAGCAGCGAATATCTATACCGCTACTGCAAGGACAAAAAGGACGGCATCACCCGCTACTACATCATCGATAAGAACACCTCCGACTACCGCCAGATGAAAGCGGACGGTCTGCATCCCGTCAAGACGGGCTCCCTCAAGCACAAGATGGCGTTCCTCAATGCGGACATCGCGCTGATCACCAACTCCCAGACCTTCCCCTTCAACGGCTACAGTCTGGACAAGAGCCGCTTTATCCGTGATCTGTGCAATTTCCCGACCATGTGTCTGCAGCACGGACTGTCGGTGCAGAAATGCGCGATGGCGCAGCAGCGCATCATCGATAACACCCGCATGTACTTCATCGCCTCCAAGTATGAGGAAAAGAACCTAAACAACCACGCCTACGGCTACAAGGACACCGGTATCATCAAGATGACCGGTATCGGCCGCTACGACGGACTGATCAACAACGATCAAAAGCAGATCCTGATCACCCCGACATGGCGCATGTACAACGCGATGCCCGTCACCACCAGTGAGGGCGAGCAGCGCTCCTATAACCCCGACTTCAAGAACACGGTCTACTACCGCATCTATAACGACCTGATCAATAACCAAAAGCTCATCGAAACCGCCAAGCGCACCGGCTACAAGATCAAGTATCTGCTGCACCCGATCCTGTCGGCACAGGTGGACGACTACACGCCCGACCCGTATGTGGAGGTCATCTCCTCGGTCGGCGACATGAGCTACGAGAAGATCCTCACCGAATCCAGCCTGATGGTCACCGACTACTCCGGCGTACAGTTCGACTTTGCGTACATGAAAAAGCCGCTGGTCTACTTCCACCCCGACGAGCTACCCGCGCACTATGACGACGGCGGATTCTTCTACGACACGATGGGCTTCGGCGAGATCTGTACCACCTCCGACATGCTGGTTGACACCCTGTGCGAATACATGGAAAACGGCTGCAAGATGAAACCCGAGTACATCGCGCGCGTCGACGACTTCTATCACTACGACGACCACAACAACTGCGAACGCATCTACAGCGAGATCATGCAGTTCCAGCAGCAGGTGGATAAGGACAAGTTAAGGTGAACGGTTAATGGTTAATGGTTAACGGTGAAGGGTGGGCTTCGCCCACACCCATTTGTATAAACACGATTGCAATGTAGTAGGTTAACTTACATCGCCTCACCATGAAACAACCAAATAAAAACAGTAACGCTCGTGACTTTTCATAGAGTCACGAGCGTAGTTTTTATCGCTTTATTATATCAATCCAAAACGCGTCAGCGTTTCCCAAAACCGTTAACCATTAACCGTTAACCGTTAACTGTTAATCGTTAACCGTACCTATCATTTCGCCTTTTTTGCGGCTTTCAATTTTTTTCGCTCCGCTTTCAGCTGATCATAATTCTTCGGCTTTCTCTGCATATAATCCATGAAGAAGTCACAGAACTTTCTGGTCAGGGCACACAGTACCAGCGAGGCGATAAAGCTGCCGAAATACAGCATGATCTGCGCCTCGGGATGTTCGGCGGGGATCTTGTAGATGCGCTCCAGATAATGATTGAGGTTCAGGTAGATCATGTAGTATTCCATCGAATACATGCCGACGAACTCAAAGAAGTTGCGCAGGACATTGCCCCTGCCTGAGTGGCGGATCGAGGTACAGATCCAGCTGAGCAGCACCACCAGCGCCATCGCCGCGACCGAACCGCAGTAGCGATAGAAGAAGATATACATCGTCTCCTGCTCCTTGGTGTAGCCGGGCACGAGTGCCTTGATGATCGGGGTGTAGTTGATCACCAGCGTCATGAACACCACGAATACGGCGAAGAACGCCCACAGCCAGTTGATGTTGATCTCCTTTTTCTCCTTGACGAACCTGCCCGCCCAGATGCCGATGACGAACGAGGGTACACGGCACAGCGCGATCTCCCACATCGAATAGAAGCCGGGCGCAATCGCTCTGCACAAAAAGGTGAGCGCGACCACCACGGCGACCGTACCGAGCATGCCCCACAGGCGGAATTTATCGATGATCTTGTAGAAGATCGGGAACACGATATACAGCGCTAAAATCAGCGAGATGAACCAGAACACGCGCTCACCCTTGATGAAGAAATAGGTGAACGTGATACGGCTGACATACGCCAGCAGTCCGCTCTCTCTGCCGTGGACATAGCGCAGTGAGAAATAGACCACCGCGATCAAAAACGCCGAGGGCAGCACACGCATCAGTCGCTTCTTCCAGAAGCTGCCCACACGGCTGTCCTTTGAGAACGAGAAGAACAATCCCACGCCCGACAGGAACAGGAACATATCGACGCCGATATTGCCCGAGCCGCGGAAATTTTTGAAAACATCGATCAGGAATTGGTTACCGGTATACCGCTCCAATGTCAGATAATTGGAATGGAACAGACCGATCCACAGCGTCGCCAAGCCGAAGATGACGTTGCGTGCTTCACTGATCGTGAACAGATTGAATGTTCTGCGCGATTTTATCATCATAAACCTCCTCAAAGCCATGATGCCGCTCAAGCGGACACACCACAGGCATTTTACATACCGATTATACCAATAATGCCCACTGTTGTCAATTTTGTTGCGACATTGTAATTCCTGAGCCGATGATGATAATAATGCGAATAATTCCCTAAAAGAGTGGAAAAGCTCCCTGCGGTATGCTACAATAATGACAAGCAAAAAAGCAGGCTCGACCAACCATCACTCAAACCTACGGAGGCGCTTATGAAATGTACAAACTGCGGTCACGAGATGCCCGATAACGCCAAGTTCTGTGAGATGTGCGGCACCCCCTTTGATAATGAGCACACACAGCCGGCGGATGACGACGTCCGCGACGATCACAACAACTACCCTGCCCGCGAAACCACACCCCCTCAAAACAACTTTGGGCGCAACGGCTATCCCGACCGTGCCTATGACGACCGCTATACCGATGATCGCCGATATTACAACAGCGTCCCCGTGTACAACAACCCGGGGTTCAACGACCCGCGGGTCAACGATCCCAACCTTTCTCCGCGCGATCAAAAGCCGCGCATGAGCGGACAGAAAAAGGCGCTGATCATCTCGGGTATCGCGCTGGTGCTGGTGATCGCGATCCTCACGGGCGTGATCCTCTATGTCAGCCGCACCAAGGTCAGCGCGAAGGAGCTGGACGAGGCAAAAGAAAACTTCCTGCCGCCCGCACAGGCTTATGAGATCGATACCACGCTCGACGATCCTTCCGATGATAACATCAAATTCAAATATGACAGCCGCGCGCGGATCTCCTCCTGCACCTATACGCTGAACGAGAAGACGTATGACCAGCGCTACGGCTATAACGACAAGACCCGCATCATCAAGATCGACACCAAATACCGCAACCACGCGATCTTCACCATAGAGATCGATTATGACCGCGTCAGTGAGGCGAACAAATTCGTTGCGGTCGACGGCTACTATATCCGTCTCGACGACACCTCTCTGGGGAAAAGCTCCCCATCCTCCGCCGTAGCGGTCGAGACTGCCGCGCCCGAGCCTCCCGCGCCTAAAATAGTTCCCACCGAACCGCCGAAGCCTACGCAAAAGCCCGCGCCGACAGCCAAACCGACCGAAAAGCCGCTCGAGGGCTACAAAAAGCTGTATCTCAGCTTCCTCAACACCACGAACATCTCCTACGACTACGGCGCGCTGATCTATCTCAACGACGATGAAACGCCCGAGCTGATCCTGTACGCCGAGGGAGCCGAGGTGCCGCACTATGTTTGCTACATCAAAAGCGGCAGTGTCAAAACCTTTACGACCGCCGACAGCCACAGTCTGGATTACACGGATCACGGCGGCTACTTTTCCTCCGGCAAGTTTGACCAGACCGGTATGATTTACTACTTCAACGGCAGCAGTGTCGAGACAAAACACAGCTATTCCTTCTTCAACGCGGGCAATCAGTACTTTATCGACGACAAGCAGCTCACGAAAGACGAGTATTTCGATATCATCGACGGCTACGGGTTAAAGACCGACGCCGAGGACGACGCCCGGGACAGATCCGATCTGCCCGATTATATCCGCGATTTTGATTAGGGCGTCATCTTTCTCGATTCCCATCCCCGTTTACAGACGATCCACCCCTTGAGGTAACCATATGAAATGTAAAAACTGCGGACGCGAGATGTCCGATGACGCGCGATTCTGTGAGATATGCGGCAAGCCCGTCGGCACAGCACCGACCCCTGCCGCGGACAAAACGACCGGGGTCAATCCCCATTATGATCTGAGCGTTTTTTCCGACGACAGCACGCCTGTCGCGGCACAGCGACACACCCCCGATCCTGACGCGGATGGCGCCGCCAAAACGGAACTCCTCCCTCAAAATGATACCGACCCCGCTGTTCCGCAGCACCCCTCGCGCCGTTCGGATACACACCGATCCCCCGTCGAAGATGACGCGGCTAAGACCGCGCTGCTCCCCGAGCAAAACGAGCCGACGCCGGAGCGAAACCGCTTTGAAGAGAATCTCGCCATGCACCGCCGCTATCGGGAGGAACGAAGACGCGCCGCCGCCAACAAGGCAGCACACCCCGCCGAAGCGGATCAGGGCTTTGCGGATGCGCCTGTCGGACAGCCCCGCACCCCCGACCGTTATCAAGGTGATCCCCCGCGCTACGACGAGCGTGCCCGCTATGGCTATGACAGTCCGGATCGTCGTGACGATCTCCTCCCCGACAGAGGCGCCTTTGATACGGACGCTCACAGGGGGCAACATGCCGACGATAAGCCGCGCGGGAACCATCAGAAAAAGGCGCTGATCCTCTCCGGCATCGCGCTGGTACTGGTGATCGCGATCCTCGCGGGCGTGATCTTCTTCACCCGCAACACCGTCAGCACCTCTGAATTAAGAGACGCCGGGAACAAGTACCTGCCGCCCCTACAGGCGGTCACGATCGACATCTCGCAAAAGGATCCCTCCAACAACGATATAGCGTTTAAATACGACGACCGCGCGCGGATCGTATCCTGTACCTACAAGGCGAACAAAAAGCCCTATGAACAGCAGTATACCTACCGCGATCCCGATCGCATGCTCGACATCGAGACCACCTACAGGGGCAAGCTGATCCACATCGAGAGCATCTCCTATGACAGGCTCCGATCGGCGAACGATTTTGAGAATATCGACGGCTACCTTGTCCGCCTTGACGAAGGAAGCCTGAGCGCCGGCTTGTCCGCTACCGAAGCACCGACGATCCCACCGACCGCCGCGCCGCGAATACTCCGCCCTACAATTCCCAATCCCTCAACTCCCAACTCCTGACTCCTCACTAACACTAACATTGGGATTGCATTTTTTCATCAAATGGTTTATACTAAATATGTATGGATATTTTGCGGGACAAATCGGGTTTTCACCGACGATCACCCCCTCCCGCAAAAACAAAACTATCTAGGAGTGACAACCTATGTGCAAGGAATGTGACAAGAAGACATTTTACATCACGACCCCGATCTATTACCCCTCGGGCAACCCCCATATCGGGCATACCTATACCACCGTCGCGTGCGACAGTATTGCCCGCTATAAGCGAATGCAGGGCTATGATGTGATGTTCCTGACCGGTACCGATGAACACGGTCAGAAGATAGAGGAAAAGGCAAAGGAACAGGGCATTACCCCCAAGCAGTATGTCGACAACGTCGTCGCGATCTTCAAGAAGCTGTGGGAGTACATGAACATCGACTACGACCGCTACATCCGCACCACCGACGATTACCATGTCGAGAGCGTACAGAAGATCTTCAAGGAGCTGTACGACCGCGGCTACATCTATAAGGGCGAGTACGCGGGCAAATACTGCACCCCGTGCGAGAGCTTCTGGACGGAATCTCAGCTGGTCGACGGCAAGTGCCCCGACTGCGGACGCGAGGTCATCGAAGCAAAGGAAGAAGCCTACTTCTTCAAGATGGCCCCCTTTGCGGAGCGCATCGAAAAGCTCCTCACCGAGACCGACTATCTGCGTCCCAGAACCAGAGCGACGGAGCTGGTCAACAACTTCCTGCAGCCCTCTGTCGATGAAAACGGCAACAAAACCTACGGGCTCGAGGATCTGTGCGTCTCGCGTACCTCGTTTAGCTGGGGCATTCCCGTCACCTTCGACCCCAAGCATGTCGTCTACGTTTGGATCGACGCGCTTTCGAACTACATCACCGCGCTGGGCTACGAGAACGGCGCGTATGATGACTACAAAAAATACTGGCCTGCCGACGTCCACATGGTCGCCAAGGATATCATGCGCTTCCACGCGATCATCTGGCCGGCGATGCTGATGGCGCTGGAGCAGCCGCTCCCCAAGCACCTCGCCGTGCACGGCTGGATCACCTTCAACGGTCAGAAGATGAGTAAGTCCTTAGGCAACGTTGTCGATCCGTTCATCCTCGGTGAGCGCTACGGCGTGGACGCGATCCGCTACCACATCCTGCGCGAGATGGCGCTGGGCGCTGACAGCTCGTTTTCTAACGAGATCATGATCAACCGCATCAACACCGACCTCGCCAACGGTCTGGGTAATCTCGTTTCCCGTACCGTCGCAATGATCGACAAGTATTTCGGCGGCACCCTGCCGACCGACCGTGAGGACGGCGACTTTGACGACGACCTGAAGGCTGTCGCCACCGCTTTAAAAGCAAAGGTCGACGACTATATCGAGAACACCCAGCTCAACAACGCGCTCGAGGAGATCTTCAAGCTCGTATCCCGCGCGAACAAATATATCGATGAGACAACCCCGTGGATCTTGGGCAAGGATGAAACGAAGAAGGCGCGCTTAGCCTCTGTCCTCTATAACCTGCTTGAGAGCATCCGTATCGCTTCTACCCTGCTGTCCGCGTTTATGCCGACCACCATGCCCAAGGTGTTCGAGCAGATCGGCGCGACCGAATACGCGAAATATGAGGACGCGGACAAGTTCGGCGTCCTGCCGCTCGATGTGACCGTTCACCGCGGCGAGGCGATCTTCCCGCGTATCGACGTGGACAAGGAGATCGAGGAGCTCAACGCCATCATCAAGAACAATGAGCCGAAGGAGGAACCCGCCTTCGATATGCCCGAGCATAAGCCCGAGATCGCGTTCGATGACTTTGAAAAGGTCGAGCTACGCGTCGCGAAGGTGCTCGCCTGCGAGAAGGTGAAGAAGAGCAAAAAGCTCCTCAAATTCACCCTTGACGACGGTGAGGGCGAGCGTATCATCCTCTCCGGCATCGCGGAGTATTACGATCCCGAGGAGCTGGTGGGCAAGAACATCGCCTATGTCGCGAACCTCGCGCCCCGCAAGATGATGGGCATCGAGAGCTGCGGCATGATCCTCTCCGCCGAGAGCGGCGACGGCCTCAAGGTCGTCACCATCGACGACTCCATCCTCCCGGGCGGAAGCCTTGTTTGAGTTAGGAATTAGGAATTAGGAGTTAGGAGTTAGGAGTTAGGAGTTGATGGAGGGCTTGAGGAGTTGTCCAAATCTCTGATTTGGTTTACAACTCCCATGCAACAGCGCTCCATCGTCGTCGCTCGCCGTTCTCGGTAAGGTCAGCCTTAATCGGCTAACCTTTGACCTCGTGTGGCGACTCCTCCTCTCCCCGCAACTCGGGAAGTTTCGGGGGCCCCTTAGTCAGCGATTGGCTAAGCGCCACTGCCCGCCCTCACCCATTGATAGGTTGTAAACAAATGTAACCACAAATCAAAACGCGTCAGCGTTTCCCGAAACTCCTCACTCCTCACTTCTCACTCCTCACTGATATGATCCGGAGGATCACTATGCTGCACAACATCTTTGACGCGCACGCGCATTATGACGACAAATGGTTTGATGACGACAGGAGCGCGCTCCTATCCTCCATGCCCGAAAACGGCGTGTCAACCATCGTCAACGCCGCCGTCGATCTCAAAACCGCACACACCGCGATCGGATATGCCGAAGCCTATCCCCATGTATACGCCTGTGTCGGCATCCACCCCGAGAATCTCGAGGGGCTCGCCGACGACTATCTCGACCAACTGACCGAGCTGCTCAAGCACCCTAAGGTGGTTGCCCTCGGCGAGATCGGTTTGGACTATCATTGGGAGATCCCGCGGGAGCTTCAAAACCGAATCTTTGAAGAGCAATTGCAGCTCGCTCGCGAGCTGGATGTGCCCGTCGTCATCCATGATCGTGAAGCCCACGGCGACGTGATGGCGCTGGTGCGAAAATACCAACCCAAGGGGCTTTTGCACTGCTACTCGGGCAGTGTCGAGATGCTCAAGGAGGTCATCAAGCTCGGCATGAGCATCTCCCTCGGCGGCACGGTCACCTTTAAGAACGCCCGCGTCCCCGTTGAGGTCGCCGCGGCGGCACCGCTCGACCGCCTTTTGCTCGAGACCGACGCGCCCTACCTCTCCCCTGTCCCCCATCGCGGCAAGCGCAACGACAGCCGCAACATCGCCTACACCGCACAGCGGATTGCCGAGATCCGCGGCATGGACGCGCAGGAGCTGATCGACATCACCACCGCAAACGCGAAAAAACTGTATGGAATCGGCTGAAAACGGCTTATACTAAGTATCATTAAAACCTGAACGGGATCCATATCAACAAAGGCACAGCGCTGTAAACGCTGTGCCTTTCCTTTTTTATTCGGTTGAGATTGCCACGGGGCGCATTTAGATTGTCATTGCGAGGAGGAACTCAGGGTTAGGGCAGTAGCTCTCAGCCAATCAGCGTTCGCCATATGGCTCCGCTTCTTGGGAGAGCCTTGCATGGGAGTTGTTAGCCAAATCACAGATTTGGACAACTCCTCACAATCTCACCCTTAACCTTTGCGCCCCTCGCAATGACTATTTTGATCAGAATAAAAAAGCCTGCCATCACTGACAGACCACTTGACAAATCCGTATTATCGTTTATAATGAAGTTACAGGGAAAACCGTTTCGCGGTTAGCCCGAAAGATTATTGCGAATAATCGCCCTAAGTTTTAGCGGACTGCAGGGCGGTTATTTTTTTATGATCGCTATGTAACCTGTTGCTACAATCAACAGAATAATGATATATGCCAGATACTCCATAGCACCACCCCCTTTATCGGGAGTGCTAACCGCTCAAACTTCCCTGTAACCGCGACATTCCGCCGCAAGGCTATCATAGCACATATGACCGATCATGCACAAGGTACAATGTTGTAATGAAGGATTACAAAAGCGAAAAAACGGCTTGAAACCTGAACGCACCGCTCTGTCAACATTGCTATGCAGGGTGGTGCTTGCTTTTTGAGCGACGCCGTCGTAAGATGAAGTCAAGCAAAACAACCGAAAGGATGAGTAACATGGAAAACAACAAACCCGACTTTATGAAAAACCGTCCCCCGGCGGCTTCGGCAAATCAAATCAAAGACGTATACAGTACGCAAAAACCATCTACACGCACGGCGCTGACAGTGGTGCTTGCCGCGATCGATCTGATCATACTGATCATCGGGCTCGAAACGGGGAATTGGTACTTGACCTTGATCTTCGGACCCTTGCTTGTGGTATTCTTCCTGTCGATCATCATCGGTATCCGAGCAGACAGACAGAATACGCCTCCGGTATCAAAGGATACTTCAGAAGCGATATTCAAGGAACATGAATAGAAAGGAAGTTGAATCATGGCTGAATTCGGAGAAAACATTCGCAAGGCACGCGAGGAGATGGGCATCACCCAACAGACGCTCGCGGACAAATTATATGTGACGCGACAGGCAGTGTCGCGGTGGGAGAACGGCTCGCGCTATCCCGATCTGTTGACCGCCAAGGCGCTTGCCAAATCGCTTGATACCTCGCTCGACGACCTGCTCACGGACGATGATATGCACACCTATCCCGAGGTCAACCCCGTGATCGAATACCCCGTGCACAAGCGCGTGCAGACCGCGCTGTTGGCAGTAGCATGCTCAGTCAATCTGATCCTAACGTTCTGGAACATTTTCTATAACATGACCGACGCGCGGGCATTCAGGACGGTATACGAATCGACGTGGCTGATCGCTACCGCGGTCTTTTTCGTGCTGGTCACCGCCATCCTTTTCTACGGCGTCATCAAATCCGTCAAGGACGAATTCACCCCACAGGCGGCAAAGCGGATCATGCTGTCCATTGTTGTACTGAATCTGTTGGGCGTTCTGTTCCGCTATTATCTGAGCTGGCGCAATTATACGCTCCTGCAAGGATCATCTCTTGCGGTGGTTGTCGCAATCCACATCGCGTATATTATTATTTTGTTACGATTCTTCCGCTCAAAGAAGCCGTGCAGTCCGCTCCCGATCTATATCTTTACGGGGGTATATATCCTGTTGGGATTGATCGACTATGCCCTCGGTCTGATCACAGTCATCGGAACAGCGCAATTACGCAGTTACCTGACCAACTCCACGCTGAATTCACTTGCCCTGCTGACGGTCGAGATCCTGTTCATCTACATGACGGCGGTGCTCCATCGTAAACGCAAGCTGACAAAAACGCAATCATAAAACAAAGGCACAGCGCCGAAACCGCTGTGCCTTATATTATATTCGGTTGAGATTGCCGCACCCCGTAAACGGGTTTTGCAATGACAATTTGTATATTCCTAATCAAAACGAGATATCCAGCTCCACGGGGCAGTGATCCGAGCCCATGATATCGGTATGGATACGCGCGTCCTCCACCTTGTCCATGATACGGTCGGACACGATGAAGTAGTCGATACGCCATCCGGCATTGTTCTTGCGGGCGTTGAAGCGGTAGCTCCACCACGAATACACGCCCTCGGTATCGGGGTTCAGGCAGCGCCATGTATCGGTAAAGCCCGAGCTGAGTACCGCGGTCATCTTCCTGCGTTCTTCATCCGTGAAGCCCGCGTTCTTGCGGTTGGTCTTGGGATTTTTGAGGTCGATCTCCGTGTGCGCGACGTTGAGGTCGCCACAGTAGATGACGGGCTTTTTCTCGTCGAGCGATCGGATATACGCGAGGAAGTCATCCTCCCACTGCATGCGGTAGTCGAGGCGTTTGAGCTCATTCTGACTGTTCGGCGTGTAGACCGTGATGAGGAAGAAATCCGCATATTCAAGCGTGATGACGCGCCCCTCGCGGTCATGCTCCTCGATCCCGATGCCGTAAGTCACAGAGAGCGGCGTGTGTTTGGTGAAGATCGCCGTGCCGGAATAACCCTTACGCTCGGCATAGTTCCAGTAGCTCTCGTAGCCGTCAAAGCTCAGGTCGATCTGCCCCTCCTGCAGCTTTGTTTCCTGCAAACAGAAGAAGTCCGCGTCAAGCTCGGAAAAAATATCCTTAAACCCTTTGTTGACAACAGCCCGCAGACCGTTGACGTTCCATGAGATGAATTTCATTGGTAATCCTCCGGATTATTTGAGTGAGGAGTGAGGAGTGAGGAGTTAAGGGAAACGCTGACGCGTTTTTGATTTGTATGTAGGTTTGATATTATTCTACAAATGGGTGAGGGCGGAGCCCTCCATCAACTCCTAATTCCTAACTCCTCACTCCTAACTATGACAACGCTTCCACAATCCGCTCGAACTGCATACTGTGGCTCGCCTTGACCAGGATAGTGTCGCCGGGCTGTAAGTAGCGCTTGATCCTGTCGATGCATCGCTCCACGGTGGCGGCGTAATACGCGCCCTCGCCGAAGCCCTCGGCGGTCGCCTCACTGAGCGGCCCTACCGCGACCAGCATATCGATGCCGACCTCCTTGGCGTAGGCGCCGACCTCGCGGTGCAGGTCGAGCTCATCCTTGCCCAGCTCCTTCATGTCGCCGAGGATCGCGATCCGTCTGCCGCTGAGCTTAGAGAGCGTATCCAGACCCGCCTTGGTGGAGGTAGGGTTGGCGTTGTAGCAGTCGTCGATGATGGTCAGGGTGTCGGTTTTGATGATGTGATTGCGCGAGCCGACGTTCTCAAAGCTCTCTAATCCCCTCTTGATCTCATCGGCAGAGAGCCCGAGCTGTGTGCCCACCGCCATCGCGCACAGGGCGTTGAGGACATTATGCCGCCCCATGGTCGGGATCGTGACGTCGATCCTCGTATCTCCGTGCCACAGTGTGCACCCGATGCCGTCGAGCCCCTTTTCCGTGATATTCTCGGCGCGGTATTCATCGTTGCCGGTGCCGTAGAAGATCGGGCGGATACCGTGGTAATCCGTGACGGTGCGCAGCTTGTCGTCATCGTGACACAGGATGATGGTGCCGTCCTTTTTCAGATATCGGAACATCTCGGTCTTGGCGCGCAGAACGCCGTCGCGGTCGCCGAGATTCTCCAGATGGCAGTAGCCGATGTTGGTGATGACGGAGATATCGGGCTTCACCATTTTGGACAGGCGCGTCATCTCGCCGAAGCCGGAGATCCCCATCTCGATGACAGCAACCTCATGCTCCTCCTCCAGACCGAAGAGGGTGATCGGTACGCCCAGCTCGTTGTTGAAGTTGCCGCCCGTTTTATGGACGTTGTATTTTTGCGCCAGCACAGCGCTGATGAATTCTTTGGTAGAGGTCTTGCCGACCGAGCCGGTGATGCCGATGAACGGGATCGTGAACAGCGACCGGTAATACTCAGCGATGCCCTTGAGCGCCACGAGGGTGGAATCGACCCGAATGTAGTTGATGTCGATATCGGGCTTTTCCTCACACAGCACGCAGACAGCGCCCTGCTCGACGACCGCGGGGATAAAGCGGTGACCGTCGACGCGCGCGCCCTTGATCGCGGCAAAGAGCGAGCCCTCGCCCGCCTTACGGCTGTCGGTGACAATGGATGTGATCGTCAGTTCGGGATCGCCGTGCAGCGTACCGCAGCACGCCTTGGCGACTTCATGTAATGTAATCGGTTTCATAGGATCCTCCGGACGCTATATAATGAGGAATTTGGAATGAGGAATGAGGAATGATGGGCGGACGCTGTCCGCACCTGATTGATCGTCAGAAATCATATGTTGTTGATTTTTCCTATCAAATTCAAAAGCCGAAGGCTTTCCCTTAATTCCTAATTCCTAATTCCTAACTCCTAATTTCTCATTACTTCTCAAGTGAAAGCTCAATGATCTTCTCACACAGATCGGCGTATTCGATGCCCGCGGCAGCGGCCTCCTGCGGGAGCAGTGACATCGGGGTCATGCCGGGCAGGGTGTTTGCCTCCAGACAATAGAGCTTGTTGTGATCGCCGAGCAGGAAATCGACTCTGCCGTAGACCTTGAGGCGCAGGGTCTCGAAGGCATGCTCCGCCTCCGCCTGCATTTTCCTGGTGATCTCGGGATCCAGATCGGCGGGACAGACCTCCTCGGTCGCGCCCTCCTGATACTTGTTCTCGTAATCATACCAGCCGTCCTTGGGGATGATCTCGATGACAGGCAGCGCCTTGCCGCCCAGAATACCGACCGAGAACTCACGACCCTTGATGTATTCCTCTACCAGCACATCGTCGTCATAGCGGAACGCCGCGCCGACCGCGGCAACGAACTGCTCGGGGTCGCCGACGATCTGCACGCCCACGGAGGAACCCGCGGAGCAGGGCTTGACGACGCAGGGGAACTTGCACCAGCTGTCGAGGTAGCCCTCGCCCATGAACTCGCGCTTGAACAGGCGGCTCATCGGGGTCGGGACGTTAGAGTTGAGGAACACGCCCTTGGTCACGCCCTTGTGCATCGCGATCGCGGAGCCGAGGTGATCGGAGCCGGTGTATTTGATGCCGTGCATCTGCAGCGCCGCCTGCACGGTACCGTCCTCACCCTCGCCGCCGTGGAGCCCGAGGAAGGTGATATCCGCCGCCTGACACAGCTCCAGCACATGGTCGCCGAAGTAGCCCGCGGACTGATTCTTGCGGCTCTTCTTGACCGCCTCGATATCGGGCGCCTCGGTCTCGATGACCGCGTCACCCGCGAAATCATAATTCTCATCAAAGAGCCTGTCGGCGTCAAAATCGTCGCCCTCATAGCCCATATATACGTCGATCAACACGACCTGATGCCCCTTTGACCTGAGCGCGTGAGCTACCTTGGAGCCGGATAAGATCGACACATCTCGCTCGGAGGAAAGACCCCCGGCTAATACCACTATTCTCATAAGATTACCTCCTTATAGCCTTCCCCTTGAGGGGAAGGTGTCGCCGCCGATTGAGGCGGTGACGGATGAGGTGGAAGCGTTTCCACTCCATCCGTTTTATTGATAGGCCGGATGGGTCTCCACCTCATCCGACCATTACGACTCAAGGGAGTCGTAATGCCCACCTTCCCCTCAAGGGGAAGGCTTATTAAAACATAAACCCGTCAAAACCCCAGTTCTCGGTTTCGTCGAACTTGACATAGACATGATCGCCGTCAACGTCCATAACGTCCTTTGCGATCTCACACAATCTTGCGGTGAGCGCCTCATAGCTCTCGCGGGGTGCGCTGTGGAGCAGGCTGACGTCAAAGAACGCGATCGGGGCGTCGTTCCTTCCACCGAAATACAGACGGCAGTTGTCCGAGATCTCGACCATCAGGTAGCGCTCGGACTTGCCCAGCAGGGTGATCGCCTCACCCAAAGCCGACTTGAGCGCGAGCTCCTTATCGGGCGATACGGGTGTTGAAAACTTCGCGTTGATAAAAGGCATGGTGTACCTCCTTTAATAGAGCAGATTCGTTTTATAGGCTCCCTTCCCAAAGGGAGCCTTTAAGCGTGCTCATCTCTCTGCAAGGGAGCCATCATCCCTTGACCCCTCTATTATAATCCAACCCGCCGCTATAATCAACCAAAACACGTGATTATTTTGTGATTATTTTCTCTTAACATATTGCGAACTTGGCAGAGTGATGGTATAATAGAAGCTAATAAATTATGTTTTCATGCAAAACATACAAGGAGGAATTATTATGCCATTAGTTAACGCGAAAGAAATGCTCACCAAGGCTAAGGCCGGTCACTATGCTGTCGGTCAGTTCAACATCAACAACCTCGAGTGGACCAAGGCGATCCTGCTGACCGCTGAGGAGCTCAAATCCCCTGTCATCCTCGGCGTATCCGAGGGCGCGGGCAAGTATATGTGCGGCTACAAGACCGTCGTCGGTATGGTCACCGCGATGATCGAAGAGCTCGGCATCACCGTTCCCGTAGCGCTCCACCTCGACCACGGCTCCTATGAAGGCGCTAAGAAGTGCATCGAGGCGGGCTTCTCGTCCATCATGTTCGACGGCTCTCACTATCCGATCGAAGAGAACTTCGCTAAGACCAAGGAGCTGGTCGGCATTTGTAACGATCTGGGTCTGTCCATCGAGGCAGAGGTCGGCTCCATCGGCGGCGAGGAAGACGGCGTCGTCGGCATGGGCGAATGTGCTGATCCCGAAGAGTGCAAGATGATCGCCGATCTGGGCGTCACCATGCTCGCGGCAGGTATCGGCAACATTCACGGCGTATACCCCGAGAACTGGCCGGGTCTGTCCTTTGAGACCCTCGACGCGATCCAGGAAAAGACCGGCGACATGCCGCTCGTACTCCACGGCGGTACCGGTATCCCGGACGACATGATCAAGAAGGCGATCGCGCTGGGCGTTTCCAAGATCAACGTCAACACCGAGTGCCAGCTCGTATTCGCTGAGGCGACCCGCAAGTACATCGAGGCGGGCAAGGATAAAGAGGGCAAGGGCTTCGACCCCCGCAAGCTGCTCGCTCCCGGTACCGAGGCGATCAAGGAGAAGGTCAAGGAGAAGATGGAGATCTTCGGCTCCGTCGGCAAGGCGTAAGGCACGCGTGCCCTTTTTCTTGGCAATCACACAGAATAACCAATACACGCAAACATCATGCCGCTGTCCACGGACGGCGGCTTTTGTTATACCCTAACGCCATAGAAGGGTGAACGGAGAACGGTTAACGGTTAACGGTGAACGGTTAACGGTGAAGGGAAAGCCTGACGACTTTTGGATTGTAGGGCGTTGGAGCTATCGGTAGGGCGGGGGCTTGCTCCCGCCGAAAACCCAACCCCGCAGAGAAATTGTAGGGGTCGGCGCCCTCGACGACCCGAAAACCCAACCCCGCAGAGGAATCGTAGGGCGGGGGCTTGCTCCCGCCGAAAACGCAACGCCGCAGAGAAATTGTAGGGGTCGGCGCCCTCGACGACCCGAAAACCCAACCCCGCAGAGGAATCGTAGGGCGGGGGCTTGCTCCCGCCGAAAACGCAACGCCGCAGAGAAATTGTAGGGGTCGGCGCCCTCGACGACCCGAAAACCCAACCCCGCAGAGGAATCGTAGGGCGGGGGCTTGCTCCCGCCGAAAACGCAACGCCACAGAGGAATCGTTGGGCTCGGCGGGATACACGTATCCGACACGCGTGTCCGACGACCCGCAGAATGACGAGCGTTTCTGTTATCAAAAACGTCGGATAGAATACTCACGTTTCTGCCGTGCGGACGAGCAATGCTCGTCCCTACTTAAATGACATTGGCAAAAAACAATGTGATTTGTATAGACATACACTGCCGACTGTGCTAAGATATGGGTAGCAAATACAGAATCGATGGTGCAATATGAAAAAATGGATCGCAATACTTCTGGCGGCGTTGACGGTAACGGCGCTCGGCGCTTGCCAAACCGGTAAAAAGGATGACAAGGCGACCGATTTGCCCGCCGCGACTGCCGCGCCGACCGTGTCTGAAACAGCGGCGCCCGCTACAGAAGCCGTCGCGGTATCGGCTCAAGCCGCGCCGGTGGACGCGTCATGGTTTGATGACGCGGTGTTCGTCGGCGACAGCGTTACACTGGCGCTGGATTATGCCTGCAGCGGCGACAAGTCTTTGCTCGGCAACGCGCAGTTCGTCTGCGCGCAGAGTTTGGGCTACCACAACGCGCTGTGGGATCTGAACGCCGAGGGCGCGGTACACCCCACCTATCAGGGCAACACGATCCTGTCGGAGACCGCCGCCGAGGTGACCGGCGCCGACAAGGTGTTCGTGATGTTGGGGATGAACGACATAGGCACCTACGGCGCGGACGACACCATGGAAGAGGCGAAGAAGCTCGCCGACCGCATCCTCTCCCACTCCCCGAACGTCAAGCTCTACTTCCAGTCCACCACCCCCATGCTCGCCGATAAGGAAAGCGGCTGGCTGAACAATGACAAGATCACCGCGTTCAATGAGCTGCTCAAGGCGTATTGCAGCGAAAAGGGCTATGCCTACATCGATGTGTATCATCAGGTGTGCGATGCTTCCGGCGCGCTGAACCCCGCCTATTGCAGCGACCCCGATAACCAGGGCATCCATTTCACCGTGGACGGCTGTACCGCATGGGCGAATCACCTCAAAGCCGCCGTCGCTCAGTTGGAGAGTGCCACTGAGCCGCCGACGGACGCGCCTGCTACGCAAGCACCTGCCGCAGCAGAAACCGCCTCTCACGCGGGAAATGATTCCCTCACCGACGGCAGCACCGCCTCCTCGGACGACGGCATGGTGGAGATCAATTATTACGTCCCCGACAACCAATAACACGATCAGGAACTGTCGCTCACGCGGCAGTTTTTTTGATGGCAGGACGTTGGATCACCCGGTAGGGCGGGGCTTTCTCCCGCCGAAAACACAACGCCGCAAAAGAATCGTAGGGGTCGGCGCCCTCGACGACCCGCAGAATGACGGGCGTTTTCGCTATCGGGAGCGTGAGATAGGAATGAAAGGCTTTACCATACGGTACGTCGACAAGCGCCGTACCCTACAAGAACGCACATCTCCTCAATGGACATTGTATTTCGATCCCACGCCCTGCCACGGGAGCAGCAGCAGTGGCGCTTAGCCAATCGCTGACTAAGGGGCTCCCGAAACTTCCCGAGTTGCGGGGAGAGGAGGAGTCGCGAACACGCGTGTTCCACGAGGTCAAAGGTTAGCCGATTAAGGCTGACCTTACCGAGAACGGCGAGCGACGACGATGGAGCGCTGTTGCATGGGAGTTGTTAGCCAAATCAGCTAACGCATGGGTGCTGTAACCAAAATCAAGATTTTGACAGCACCTCAAAAGATTTGGACAACTCCTCAAGCCGCTCCCCTACAATAAACGTCTTCTTTTTCAAAAAACAGCACCGCCGAAGCGGTGCTGCTCTGTTATTCGTGATCAAAATCATGCTGCGCGTACTGCGGATTGGCTATCTTGTTATTCTTGACGATCGACAGGAAGTCATCGAAGGAATCATAGCCGTTGAAGCCATCCGCGTATTTGAAGAACATCAAATGACCGCCCTCACCGGTCTTGTTATAGACCAGATCGCCGTTCGGCTTCACCACGAGGTTATCATACCACACGCTCACATAACGGTCGCCGTAATCCGTGCCGTGGCTGTCGATATGTACCTTGTAGACGTCCCAGACGGTATTGGTGTTGGTATCGGGATCATAGCGCAGATATAAGCATTGACGCTTGAGCGCCTTGTATCGTTCATCCGTCATCCCCTGCGCGTCTTTTAGATTGTCCTTGCTCTTTCTTTCGATATCCGCCATCACATCGGATGAAAAATTCTCGAAATCCGTTTCTACGCCCTTGAGCCCTGAAACGTTATACGCCTTAGTGACGGATTTGATCATCGCGTTGTCATCCACGGGGCTGAACTCGATCTTGACGGACTCGCCGTTGCTCAGGCTGCCGTCCTCATAGCAATGCGTTTTGATATCATGCGCGCTGAAGGGAGCGTCGTCATGATAGGTATACACAATATGCCCGCTGCCGTCGAGCCCCTCAAACGATACGTCGATATAGGACGACGGATCGGTGAGTCTGGCGTCCACCACCTTGACGAATACCGCGCCGACGGCAAAGAGAATGATAAAGATCAAGATAGGCGTCAGACAGCCGATCGCTCCGACGGCACGACCCTTTACCTTTCTGCTCCGCTCTCGCTTCTCCGCCTGTTTCATCTGCTCGCGCTCAAATTCCTGTCTGGCTCTGCGTTCGGCTTCGTTGAACTCCGCCTCCGCCTTATACTTGCCCTTGAACGCCTCATATGTCTTTTGCTCCGTCGAGCGGGTATCCAGCTCCAACAGGGAGTCGCAAAACGGACATTTCGTCAGCGGCTTGCCGTTCTCATCGGGAACGATCGTGCCGCCGCAATGCGGACAGTTCCATGATTTCATTTCTGACATTCGATTCAAACTCCTACGTTCCGATTACATGATACAGCCCGTGACACGCGTTTTTTTACTGGTGTCACGGGCTTTCATTTTTTATCTATCTGTGTTTGACAGATTGTTGCTTATCTTCTGCCTCTGCCGCCGTCACGACGTCCGCGACCTCTGCCGCCGTCACGACGGGGTCTGCGCTCCTCATCGGGGTTATTCTCGGGGGTTAGACCATCTACCTCGATCAGCACATCTCTGCGGCTGAGATTGAGTCTGCCCTTGTCGTCGATCTCCTGCACCTTGACGCGGATGACGTCGCCGACGTTGACCACATCGGTCACCTTGTCGACGCGCTTGACGTCGAGCTGGCTGATGTGTACCAGACCCTCCTTGCCCGGAGCGATCTCAACGAACGCGCCGAAGTCCATCAGGCGGGTGACCTTGCCCAGATACATAGCGCCGGGCTCGGGATCGGTAGCGATGGTCTGGATGATATCGATCGCGCGCTGGCACTTCTCAGCGTCAAGACCCGCGACGAATACCTGACCGGTCTCGCCCTCTTCCTCAATGTCGATCTTGCACTCGCACTGCGCCTGGATCTCCTTGATGACCTTACCGGACTTACCGATGACCTCGGCGATCTTGTCGGCAGCGATGGTGGTGGTGAACATCTTGGGAGCGTACTTGGAAAGCTCCGCGCGAGGCTCTGCGATCGCTTTGAGCATGACCTCGTCGAGAATGTAGTTACGCGCCTTATGGGTCTTTTCGAGCGCTTCCTTGATCATCTCGGGCAGCAGACCGCTGATCTTCAGATCCATCTGGATCGCGGTGATACCGTCATGGGTACCGGCTACCTTGAAGTCCATGTCGCCGAAGAAGTCCTCTAACCCTTGGATATCGACCATGGTCATCCAGCGCTCGCCCTCGGTGATCAGACCGCAGGAGATACCCGCGACAGGCGCCTTGATCGGCACACCCGCGTCCATCAGAGCGAGGGTGGAGCCGCAGACGGAGCCCTGAGAGGTGGAGCCGTTAGAGGATACGACCTCGGATACAAGGCGTAAGCTGTAGGGGAATTCCTCCAGCGAGGGGATGACGGGCAGCAGCGCTCTTTCCGCGAGCGCGCCGTGACCGATCTCGCGTCTGCCGGGACCGCGGGAAGGACGGGTCTCGCCGACAGAGTAGGAGGGGAAGTTGTAGTGATGCATATAGCGCTTTTCGGTCTCGTCATCGATACCGTCGAGCAGCTGCATATCGCCGACCGTACCGAGGGTGGCGATGGTCAGTACCTGTGTCTGACCGCGGGTGAACAGTCCCGAGCCGTGTACGCGGGGCAGGATGCCGACTTCAGAAGCGAGCGGACGGATATCATCCATGCCTCTGCCGTCAACACGCTTCTGCTCGTCTAAGAGCCAGCGACGGACGATGAACTTCTGGGTCTTGTACAGGCACTCGTCGATCTTCGCCTCGGAGTCGGGATAGATCTCGTCGAACTTCTCGTGGACCGCCTCATAGATGGGCTTTAAGCGCTCATCACGCACGGTCTTGTCGTCGGTGTCGAGCGCCGCCTTGACGTCCTCCTCGGCAAATGCCTTGATCGCCTCGAACATGTCGTGATCGGGCTCGTTAGAGGGATATTCAAACTTGGGCTTGCCGATCTCGGCAACGATGCCCTTGATGAATTCAATGATCTTCTGGTTGGCTTCATGACCCGCCATGATCGCGTTGTACATCACTTCGTCACTGACGCAGTTCGCGCCGGCTTCGATCATTGCGATACGGCTGTCGGTAGAAGCGACGGTGGTGGACATATCGGACTGCTTACGCTGCTCCGCGTTCGGGTTGATGACGATCTCGCCGTCTACCAAACCAACAGATACGCCGGAGATCGGGCCGTTCCACGGGATGTCGGAGATAGAGATCGCGATCGAGGTACCGATCATCGCGGTGATCTCGGGCGCGCAGTCGGGATCGACGGACATGACGGTCGCGACGATAGAAACGTCATTACGCATATCCTTGGGGAACAGCGGACGGATCGGGCGGTCGATGACGCGGGAGGTCAGGATCGCCTTTTCACTGGGTCTGCCCTCGCGGCGCATATAGCTGCCGGGGATCTTGCCCACGGAATAGAGCTTCTCTTCATAGTCCACGGACAGCGGGAAGAAGTCGATGCCGTCCCTCGGCTTTGCGGAAGCGGTCGCCGCCACGTGTACGACGGTCTCGCCGTAGCGTACCAGACACGCACCGTTGGCGAGCTGGGTCATTTTTCCGGTCTCAACGACCAGCGGTCTGCCCGCGAGCTCGGTCTCGAACACGCGGTACTTGTCAAAAGTCATAGCTTTGTTAGCCATAGAGTTACCTCCTGTTTTATGGTTTTGTACAGGATCTTTACAGCCGTTTAGCAATAAAACCAGAGGATTTCAATCGTAGGGACGGGCATTGCCCGTCCGCGGACGACCAATGGTCGTCCCTACAAATCCTCTCGTTTTACCGCTAAGCTGAACTGTAAAATCCCGAGATTGGATTGGTTTACAAATCGCCTTATGACGAAATGCAGGGCAAACGGAAAAATCCGTCTGCCCTCATGCCTACTTGATTACTTACGGATACCGAGTCTTTTGATGATGGAACGGTATCTCTCGATGTCTACCTTGGTCAGGTAGTTGAGCAGCGCGCGGCGCTGACCGATCATCTTGAACAGACCGCGGCGGGAGTGATGGTCCTTCTTGTGGATCTTGAGGTGCTCGGTGAGGTCGTTGATTCTCTTCGTGAGCAGAGCGATCTGAACCTCGGGAGAACCTGTGTCACCCTCATGAGTGGCATACTCCTGCATGATAGCAATCTTTTCTTCCTTCAGCATTGTTTTCACCCTTTCGTTATTTATTGCGCTCCGCATAGTACAGGGCAGGTGAAGTCCTCATCGAGGCGTATCCCCTGAACCATATCGGGCGTCAAGAGTTATCATACCACAATTTTTCTGAAATGTAAAGAAAAATCGGATAGAACATCTCCCTATTTTAACGGATATCAGCCGTCTTTTTTGGACAAATTACCCATCAGCTCCTGCGCCTGCTTCTTCTCAGCCTTACTGAGCGCCCGATAGCGGGCGATCAGACCGCGCTCATCCTTACTGAGCTGATAGATGGGGCTGTCCGCCCGGGCGGAATCTCTCAGATGATCCGATCGCCTGTCCTCATCAGGCTCGTCGGGCAGCAGCTCCGTCGGACTGACGTTGAAGATCTGCGCGAGTTTCAACAGCGTTTTAACATTGACGGCGGTGGATCCCGACTCATACTTGGTGTAGCTCGAGCGCTCAACGTTCAGCGCGTCGGCGACCTGCTGGTGCGACAGCGCGCATGCCTCGCGGTAGAATTTCAGCTTCTCAGCAACCTCTTTATTCTTTTGATCCATACAGCACCTCCCGCGGCAGAATCCGAATCAGCGATTCTATCCCAAGTATAGCGTGAAAATGATTCACTTGCATTTTTCGGTGAATAACTTTCACACATCTCAGTATGCCCCGAAACGCGGGAGATATCACTGCGACGAGCGACTCGATGGCAGGGCAACAGGGCTTGTTATGTTTAGTGGGGTTTGCTGTATATTAAGTGGGTTTGCTGTCGCCCGTCACCCAACCATCGATCGCGATATTTCGCCCGCTTGCAAAAACTACTTGAAATCTTGCGCAAAGTAGTATATAATCATGTGTAGTGCTTTTGTGAACACAAACCGAATATCCGCTAGAGTGGCGCAGTTGGTAGCGCAATTGATTCGTAATCAATAGGTCGTGGGTTCGAGTCCCATCTCTAGCTCCATTGAGAAACCGCTTAGACAAGCCATTTTCGGAGTGTTTAGGCGGCTTTTTCTTTGCTTCAAAATCAGCGAAATAAAGTGGCTTGACAGCTATTTGACAGCTATGAGATTTTTGCCCTTGGGAAAGCTTCATTGTCTTAATCCTTGATTATAATCCTTCGTTCAAGATGTCCTGAATATCTTTCGCGTTTTTTCGGGCAATTTCTAAACGCGATATTGTGACATCAACTTTGATCGGGTAACTGGCGCGCTGTAATATACGGTCATATATCCTCTGCTTTTCAATTGTGGTTGATTCTTTGAGTTGATCAAGGCTCATATTTGTAGTGACGATCAGCGAGATATTTGCCCGATAGATATCGTCAATAATGTTGTACGCAGTTTGTGTTGCGCCTTCAACACCGATATCATCCAGTACGATCAAGTCAAAATCATGAAAGTCAACAACGGCATACTTGTCCTGTACTCTGTTTCGGATTAAGTCTGACAGGCGTGTGACAAGTACCCTCACACCTTGGTCAATCAATGCGTTGGCAATACAGCAGGCAAAGAAGCTTTTTCCACCTCCAACTGCGCCGGTGAATGTAATACCATAGCAGTGCTTTTTCATTGTTTGCCATTTTGAAACGTATTGCTTGCACTTTTTAGTGACTACATAGTTGCGCCCGTCATCGTTTTCAAAGCGCTGATATGTATATGCTTTATCTGTTATACCATGTTGACGCAGTTCCACAACTCTATCTTGAAACTTTTCCAGACTTCTTCGCTGCTGGTATCGTTCTTCTTCCTCAATCTCACACTGACAGGGAACGGCTTTAATAATGCCTTTTCTGCTACCTGCAGGATGTTCGATAAAGCACTCACGAGGCTTTCCGCACTTTCCGCACAAACACATGCCCTGATCATCGGTGTAATCACCCTCGCGCGGTATCGCACGGGCGTTCTTATAGATATGTTCAAGCATTTTACCACTCCTCAGTGTATACCGCATTCGAAGGATTACTGCCGGAAAAATTAGTGTAGTTTCCCTCAAGAATCTTTGTTAGATTTGAGGGCTTTAAGATCCAGTCAAAGCCGCATGACCATTTCCCACTACGCCCTGTCAAGAAGTCTGATGATTCAATATTTGCGAATAGTTCGTCAAAAGTCATGCCATCGAGTACTTTTTGAGCGTTTTTGATAGCTTTACGCCGCTTATTGTTCAGATATTTTACCTTTGGTAAGGATGTGCAGATAGAATTGAATTTGTCGACTACAGCTTGATAGTCATAAGACTGTTCACCGTCAACGGCGGTTGACGAAGATATCTTTCCTTCACTTAACATATTTTCACTTAAGTTTTCTTGCGCTGACAGTTGGTTGACAGTTGGTTGACGGATGGTTGCCAAGCAGTTGTTTTCATTAGTACTGTCGATATATACCATGCTTTCGCTCAGAAATAATTGCTTCTTCTCGTCAAGAAAAATCGTGTCCTTCTTTCGATCTTTACGAATGGAGTTGTGTATATGCCAATGAGTGATTACTATAACGCCCGATTCAAAAGCGATTAAAAAACCCTTCGCAATCAGTATCTTTAAATCATCCTCGGTACAGTTGACGGAACGGGTGACCTTTTTCGGATTGCCGACAAAACCGTCATCATCCGCTTTCATCCCAAGGTGAAAGTATAAAGCCTGGGTTGTTAACGGCATATCGAGAAATTTGTCACTGTCAATTATGGAATTTGAAAACATTCGATGATTACCCAAAATATCACCACCTTATGATATCCGTCGAATTTCATTTGCCGTAGTAGTGGGGCTCGGCTGGAATTGATCGGCGGTCGGATCAGCCATATACTCGATCAGGGTATCAAGATCGAGCAAAATCTTTTTCCCAGCTTTAACAGTCGGCAGGACGCCGTTCAGACAGAGCCGCCTGATATGGTAAGGGGTCATAGCTGTGTGCGGATCCAGCGCTTTCAGTTCCTGAATCGCCTCTGAAACGGTTCTCATTCGAGGGATTCGGGGGGCATTATTGGATATCATTATTAATCCTCCTTCATTTGTAAACATAGTTTTCCAGATTCGATTTTGGTCAATTTTCGTCAAAACAATCTAGTTGACAATCTCAAACGATGATAATATAATAGACTATGTTTTCCGATTTGTGAATTTTTTTATAAAATATTTTACGATTTGTATTCAAAACGGTTTGCTGATAGCATCGTTCAGTTTTATATTGTATTATTTATCAAGATATACACAAATGGTAAAGGTTTTTTAATATTTGTACTTACTAATTATTAAAAAAGGAGACATTATCAATGAGGTATAATAAAGAACTAGATAAAAACGGTAACAACGAAAAAAAAGCTCTTAACACATTATTAGATGATAAACGGCAATTTGGAGAAGAACTTGGATCACGAATCAAATATGTTAGATCTATGTATCAGATTTCAGCTCACAAGTTGATAACGAATAATCGTCTTGCAGATGAATTACATGTATCAGCTTCTAAAATTACATCCATCCTTAATGGTCAACGCCCACCGTCACTAAGGCAATTAATTATGCTGGCTAGTTTTTTTCATGTAACTACAGATTATTTATTGGGGCTTGAAAGTGATAGATTTGATGGATATGAATACAGAGATATACAAAAACTTACCGGTCTTACCAAGAAGAGCATCACTAATTTAATTGCTTTTCAAAATAATAATAATCTTATTTTCGAAAGAGATGTTTTATTTAGAAAGTACAACATAAGTTATTTCACCCGTTACGGTTTAGATTCGAATGAGCGGACTCCGCATTCAATATACAATAATGATTATTCAAAAAGTATTGCCGATGGACCGATAATATTGTTGGAATTAGATTCGAATTTGGAAACTAAACTCTCTACAAGCGGATTCTGGAGTATCTCAAATCTATTATCATCTCGCGAATTAACCACCAAAAAAATCGCCAAATTAACCGACAGTGAAATGATGGAGGTTAAGAGAATACTAAAGAAATTTTTAAAGAATAGATTACCGGAAGTAGACGCCAAGCCGCAAACAGAAGGAACTCAGAGCGATGATAATAAAACAACCTGCGAATTAAGATTTCTTAATTCAATAACAGAAAGCAATACACTGACACATATGGAAGAGATAGCTAATAATCTGCGACTATATAAATTTGAGTATAATAGTATAAATCGCATGCTAGATAAATTAATCACCAAACAAAAAAAGAAAGCTAATTCGTCGAATAAACCTAGTTCCAAGCTGACATCAGAAATAGAAGAGCTGAAGTCCCAGAAGCGTAGATGTATAGAAAAAATAGAATATTATAAGTTCAATCTATTCAAGGTCATGGAAAAAGCAGTAGATAATTACTTAAAAAAAATTTAATCTTTACATTATCGTATACGATTCCATGTGTCATACAAATAAATAGCTCGATAATCGTACCGACCTTGCCCGATAAAGCAAGCATTCAAAGACGATTTGTCGCGGTTATAGACGTAAAAAAGCACCTCCTGAACATACATCAGGAGGTGCTTAAATTCGTAGCGTTCGAGGACTATAGACAGAACTATTTTGTACTCGAATATTTTTATGATGAATATTCTGTTTTATTATGCTGACATTTATAATCAAAATAAGCCTGCTCGAGAACAGCAAAATCACAACTGTTTTTCAGTAGAGTATCATCCGTTTTGCTAATCACTCGGTTGTAGGTCTTTAAAGCGATTCTATATATCCTGTCCCGATTCCGTCTGCAAAAAGCCAATTCTTTACTGGTATGTATGCGGTTATTGACGGTAGGCAGAGCGTTGATATCGAGCTTGTACAGCAAGTGATCAGGTACCGGTATCATATAGTTGAATCTCAGTGAGCCGAGAATGTGTCCGTCATTTTTATCTTTCATCAGGATCAGATCCTGCTGGCTTCTCGAATAAGAAGAGATCGGAACAAAATACGGGATATTTTTGATCTCCAGAACGGCGCCGAAGACGAATTTATCCGTATTCCAATAATGAACATTCGGAACACAGGTAAAGCCGCGCGCTTGGGTCTCGCGCTCTTTCAGATATTCGATATAATCTCCGTCGACATAGTAAAAGTAAGGGCTGTTCATATTTCCTCCGAAAACAGCAAAGGAAGAAGATTTCTCTTCTTCCTCGCGTTGATTGCTAAAATCTACACTTGTGGCGGTGAGCGCCAATAACTCAGTCTGCACTTGTGGCGGTGAGCGCCAATAACTCAGTCTTCGCTTAATGGCGGTGAGCGCCAATAAACGGGCAATCATACCGTCTTAGCAATATTATTATACGATACGGGCGGAGTTATGTCAAGATGATCTTTTATTCTATGAAGATTATGGATTCAGCTCAGCCACCAATTCTTTTTTATACTTGTAATATGTATTTCGGCTCAGTCCGGTCAGCTTTATTACTTCACCGTCAGTCAATGTTCCTCTGAAATCCCTACTGTGCTTTTCGATCAGCGCCTTTGCCGGCGCTTTCTTTTTTATGTGAAGGGTGGCGCCGCTCTTCTGTCCGATCTGTTTACCGTTTCTCCTTGCGGTTTCTATGCCTTCCGAGGTTCGCTTGTGGAGATCGTCCACTTCTTTTTGAGATTGCTCGAATGCAAGACGGATCTGTCTGGTTGCCAGCTTTTTCAGATAGCTATTGATTCCCATCAGAATATCGTCGACGTCATCGCCGGTCATCGAAATCGTATTTGATAACGCGCTCTTGTATGTATCGGTATCGATATGGTGTTCTTTCAGAAACACAAGGTTGATCCCTTTGTCAAATAGCTCAAGATACAACGTGATGCCGTCGTCGGCGCTGCGGCTCATTCTGCTGACGCTGTCAAATACGATCGTATCGCCGGATTTGACTCGTTTGATCAGTTTGTCAAACTCTTTGCGTTCATAGAGCTTTGTGCCTGTATACGCCTCCTGATAGATCACTGCATCAGGATAGCCAGAAAGAATATTCCGTATCTGTCTTTCGATATTTTGTTTTGCTGTGGATATTCTGCAATAACCGTAAATCATATTCAGGTACCTTTCTTGTATTGGATTTAACGAACGTTAGATTTCACACTATATATTATACGATGTTTTGAGCAGAATAGCAATAGTTTTGATACAAATATTATTTAGGTTAGTTTTGATACAACAATAATGTTATCTTCAACTTGATTTGATTCTATACTTACACTAACCAACTTATGAGTCACTCATACTGAATGACTTGGATCTGTGGGATAATCATCCTTATACGCAAAAAGCAGACAGTCGATTGACTATCTGCTTTCTTTCTGAATTGTATTGATTTTTTGAAATTAATCATCTATAATGAAACTACAGGGAACCGTTACAAGCGGTTAGCCGTGTTGCTATTATTAAAATAATCGCTCAGTGCTAGTGGGCGGTTTTTTTTATGGCTTTGCTGGCTTCAACTAAAGCAACCAGTACAAGTACCAGCGCTATAGCCTCGGTCATGCCCATATGTACCACCTCCTATACAAACAGATTCAGCCAATGCTGTCATCGGGTTTGCGTTCGGATGTGGTCAACCGCCTTAACTACCCTGTAGTCCCAAACAAATTATACAATATTCAACCTTCCATATCAACGCGGCGAGCTTCGGCTTGCCGTGTTTTCTTTCATAAGAAAAGAGCAAGAACCTTTACGGCTCCTGCCCCTGACTTATGATAGGATTAACATGAAAATGGAGTTATCTGATTTTGAAATCAAAACCAACCGGCTTCTCTGACGAGAACCTTTTCGTCCCACGCGGATTTTACTACCTTTTGTTCGTAGTGACCTTCTTCAGGAACATTGACAGTGTTGGTTCCAACCTGAACTTTACGAATATCATTATGATAACCGCTGCCTTCACCCGCGTACTGATGCTGATAATCGTGTTCCCAAAACTCACTACCGCTATAGCTGGTATCAAACTCAGCACCGCAAACATGGCACACGGTATATACTCTCTTCTCATATACAGGCTCTTCATAAGAGTACGCTTCCTGATCTACAACGTATACGTCCTTATACTCCGCGTCGTGGTGAACGGTCTTGTATACGGCTTCATGGTAGGTTTTACCTGAACCCGAACCGCCACCGGAAGTAGAAGCGTTACCGGAAGAGCCACCGGAGCTGTCGCCTGACTTGGAAGAAGCGGAAGAGCTATCGGAATTACTGCTTGTGCTATCGGACTTGCTTGAGGTGTCAGAGGCTTTGGCTTCTGTAGCCTTTACAGAGGTATCACCGTCAGCCTTTGCCGTAGCGCCGCAAGGGCCATTTACAATGCGTACTTTACGCCCTTTCTGCCGCTTTCAGCGCTCTTTTGTCCGGGGATATCCCGCCCGTTTTCCGTTTTGCGCTCTCGCGTACGATCCGTTCCGGTTCTGTTGTGGTCAAGATTGTGGTCAATATATTCCTTACATAAACAAAGAAATAATTAACTAAAACCTCTGTTTGAGAACTGAAATCCAAGCAGAGGTTTTTCTGTCATTTCATTTCAGGAAATCGAGTGTTAGCGCAGTTATGACAACAGTAATGAGCATCAAACTCAACTGTATTTAGCCATTATAAAAGCCCGATCATCAGCAGAGGTTGTGTACTCTCCGGTGATCGGGCATCTCCTTTATGGAAATGGTTGATTTACTTGACAAATGGCGCCGAATACTCCTCGTTGATCTCGGCGATCTCCTTTTTTCCGTCGATATACGGTTGATAGAGTGTCTCGATCCTGCCGCCGCGATTGTCGCAGCCGGAGCAGAACTCACATTCCGCACCGCAGCTGCCCCACAGGGCTTTTCTCACGATCTCTTCGCGTTCCTCGCGCGTGGTGTCCTTGATCAGAATGGATTTCATGAACGGTCATCTCCTTTGAATTTTCGTGCAAGAATAGTATATCCCTTATTGTACAGCTTTATGATCAGTCCTACCGCTATGGCAGCTACGATACTGCCCTCTCTCACGCCCTTGAGCTCACCGAGGAATACAAGACAGATGACTGCCGACAACACAATATAAACGACGTCAAAGATGATCTTGATATTCTCATATCGCCTGCCTGTGACCTGACTGATCGCGCGGTTCATTGCTTCACCGGGGAGCATGGCGACGCCGCCCTTAAACTGGAGCCAGATCCCGAACGCGAGCACAAAACAGCTGACCGCAAGATAGAGCAGCTGCTCAGGATAATTGCGCACGGGGATATCACGTATCAAAAAGCAGGAAAGATTGGTCAGATAGCCGTAAACAAACGCCAATACCGTTTGAATGACGATCTCAACGGGTTTGCATTTGCGCCGAAGCAGGGCAATCTGTACCGCGATCTGGATCACGCTCAGCACATTCAGCCAGCCGCCGAAGGAGAACAGATCGCTGACCAGCGATACCGAATACGGCACCGACGCTACCGGAGAGGTTCCCAACCCTGCCTTGGTCGAAAAGGCTACGCCCATCGAGGCGATAAAGAGGCCGATCAGGAAGAGCATATATTGTTTGATCGTTTTGACGATTCTGTCACGGTTCATATACATTCCTTATTTAAGGCAATACCGCATAATACAGGTGTGCGGTATTGCCTTAACTTCTTATAAATGTGATTGTTTCATGATTTAAAGTTATAAAACATTATATCATATTATCAATTAAATTGCAATCAAAATACTTTTGCCGAAACTCTTGACAAAAGAGAAATTCAATTATATAATTAACCTACTATGTAGATAGGTAATCTGAGGGGTCTATTATGAAAACAACAAGCTGTATGTTCAATATGATGATGGGCGGAATGGGTATGCCGTCTTGTTCCGTGCGCCAAAAATCAGCCTCAACCGATTGAAGTAGTTCAATGATCATCTGTCGGGGCGTGCAAACGTCCCTTTTTCTATATTTGGAGTTTTATTATGTGCGAAATCTACGGTTTCTCGGGTCATCGGGAAAAAGAATTGAATAGCGATCTGCGGGAGTTTTATTCCCACGCCTGTGATCATCCGAACGGCTGGGGGCTCGCCTTGCTCGATCAGAGTGTTTCCGAGATCACGCGCGAGGTATGCCGCGCCGATCGCAGTACGCTTCTGAGCGAACGGCTCAGTCTCCCAGTTACCGCAAAAACCGCGCTGGCACATATCCGCCTTGCGACCGTCGGCAACGAGGATTATGACAACTGCCATCCCTTTACCGCTGTCGATGATAGCGGCAGGAGCTGGACGCTGATCCATAACGGCACGATATTTGAGAGCGATAAGCTGAACAGATATGTATTTCGCCAAAAGGGCGAGACCGACAGCGAGAGGATCTTGCTCTACCTTGTCGATCGGATCAATGAGGCGACTGCAAAGGCTAAAAAAGAATTGAACGCGGAGGAACGCTTTGCGATCCTAAACGACATTGTCAGTAACAGCTCATCGAAAAACAAGCTGAATCTGCTGATATACGACGGTGAGCTTCTCTACTCTCATACGAACTTCAAGGATTCTTTGTATGAGCGCAAGGATGGTGATGGGGTGACGATCTCAACCCGTCCTCTGACTAAAAGCGGCTGGCGTCCTGTTCCGTTTACCACGCTGATCGCCTATCATGAGGGCGAGCGTGTCTTTACCGGCGCCGATCATCATCACGAATACATCTTTGATCCGTCAAGCTACAAACCCTTATACCTTGCATATTCCGGACTGTGATCCCCTCATTCTACGATAAGGAAGGATAAATATGAAAAACAACGCAAAGGAACTGATCCGTCGGCGGTTTATCGAACCGACAACGTCGCCGAGGACGAATTATATCGGCATTGAGGTCGAGATGCCCGTCGTATCCCTGAAGGGAGAGAAAACCGATCAAAGCGTCAGCGCCGCCGCGCTGAAGGACGCGGCGCGGCGCTTCGGCTTTACCGAAACCAAGCATGATGCTTTCGGCGTATGCCATGAGGCGGTATGCGAGGAGACAGGCGACGTGTTCTCCTTCGACTGCTCCTACAACAATTTTGAGATATCACTTGGAAAGGTGCGGACCTTGCACGAGGCGCAGGCGCGCTTTACGGATTACGTCAGCTATATCAATACGTTTCTGAGAGCGCGCGGTCACCTGCTGACGGGCATGGGGATCAATCCGTTTTATCGGAAGAATGATACAGACTTTGTTCCCTCTCCTCGGTATCAGATGCTCGAGGGCTATTTGCGGAAAAGCCGCGAGTGGGAGCGCGACGGCGGATTCCATCCCTATACGGCGTATCCTACCTTTTCGAGCGCGTCACAGGTTCAGTTGGACGTGACCGAGGATCAGCTGTGCGAAGTGATCGAGGCTTTCTCTCTTGTTGAACCCATCAAGGCGCTGTTGTTCGCCAATTCGTACCTGCCTGATGAACCTGATTTATACTGTGTCAGAGATATGCTGTGGGAACGCTCCACACACGGCGTCAATCCCAAGAACCTCGGCTTCTTTGAACCGCTCCCTCATACAAATGACGAGGTGATCGACTACCTGTCGGGAGTCAGTCTTTTCTGCGTCGAGAGAGAGGATAAATACCTGTATTTCTATCCGATACCGTTTGAGGAATACCTTGAGCGGGAGTACATCGAGGGCGAGTATTTTAACGGTGAAAAATATGTGAAGGTCAAATTCAAGCCCTCGCCCGGGGATATCCGGACGCTGCGCACCTACAAGCAGATCGACCTGACCGCCCGCGGTACGCTGGAGTTCCGCTCCGCCTGTACCCAGCCGCTGCGGGACGCAATGACCGTCGCGGCGTTCCATCTCGGTCTGATGAGCCAAACCAAAGCGCTGACGGAGCTTCTGAGAAATGACCGTTATCTGTATCAAGGCGGCGAATCACCGTACACCTTGAGGAAGCGCTTCAATCGGAGAGACGCTTTATCGCAGGAGGAACAGTCACACCTGCGTGAGCTGACGACAGTCGTTTTGCTGCTCGCGCAGAAGGGACTTCATGAGAGAGGGTTTTCCGAAAAAAGGTATCTCGAACCGCTGTTCCGACGCGCGGCAGAGTTGACTTCTCCCGCAAAAGAAATGATACAACAGCTCGAAAAGGGCGCAGATATCCATACCGTTATCGAGCAATACGCAAAGCTGTAGGTGACGTTATGAAAAGACAAATCACTGCGCCCGACGGGAAACTCCTCACGGGAGAATTCGGACTCGAGCGCGAGACCCTGCGCGTGACCGGGGACGGTCATATGGCACATACGCCGCATCCCTTTCCGAATGATCCCAACATCGTCAAGGATTTCTGTGAAAATCAGACCGAGATCAACACAGGCGTGCATACTTCTGCACAAGCCGTGATCGATGAGCTTGCCGTACATACGCAAAGGCTGAACACGATACTCGAAGAACGCAGAGAAAGGCTTTGGCTGTACTCCAACCCGCCACGCATCAAAAACGCCGACGATATCCCTGTCGCCATATACGAAGGAGATCAAAGCTCAAAGCACAGCTATCGGCTGTATCTCGCCGAAAAATACGGCAAATACAAGATGACCCTGTCAGGGATCCATGTCAACTATTCGCTGTCGGAGGAGCTGCTCCGACAGAGCTTTGACGCGTCCTCATCCGACGATTTCACCGCCCATAAAAACGAGGTATATCTGCGCTTGGCAGAAAGCCTGACCGCATACGGCTGGGTCATCAACCTTCTGCTGTCCGCTTCGCCTGTATGCGATGGCTCGTACTTCTCGCCCGAAAGGATCGGAGAGCCTGTTTTGACGCGCTACGCGTCCTTGCGTTGCGGCGAGGAGGGCTATTGGAACAGCTTCACACCACACCTGTCCTATGATTCCGTCCTCTCCTACGCATTGAGTATACAGCGCTATATCGACAGCGGCGCGCTGGCAGGTGTAGGAGAGCTGTACTACCCGATCCGATTAAAGCCGCGCGGCGCCAATCGCCTGAATACTCTTGTCCAAAACGGAGTGAACCATATCGAGATCCGCAACGTGGATATCAATCCGTTCGCGCCGCAGGGGATCGACAGCCGTGATCTGCAATTCATTGAGCTGTTGATCCTGTATCTTGTGTCTGCGCCAAGCAAACAGCCGCAGGAGCTCGCCGTGCAGAACTATAAAAATGCCGCTCTGTTCGATATTGATAAAGCGCAGATCACGTTGCCCGACGGCGCGGCGCTATCCGCACGGGAGGCGGGACTTCATCTTCTCAAAAGAATGAGAGCGTTTTATGTGCGCGGTCAATATGTCGCAGCCTATTCCGTGAGCGATATACTGGATTATCAGGTAAATAAACTGACCGTAAAGGGCGCACGCTATGCCGAAAGGATCGCCGAGCGAATGGATAAAATATCATTACTGTTTTGACTTGCAACCAAATCGCAATTGGCATATAATCATGTTAAGATGTAAGACAACAGGAGAACCATACCATGAAATACGATTTTACCACCATGCCCGATCGTGGCGGAAAGGACGCGCTGGCGGTCGACGCGATCGGCGCGAACGTCAGTTGGGGCACAGCGCCGACCGCGCCGAAGGCGGGCTTCTCCAAGATCCCGATGTGGGTGGCGGATATGAATTTTGCGACCGTGCCGACGATCCCGCAGAAGATCATCCAAAGGGCTGAGCATCCCTTATACGGTTACTATATCCCGACCGACGAATACTACGACTCCATCATCCGCTGGCATGAACTGCGCAACGGCGTGAGCGGCTTGTACAAGAGGGATATCGGATACGAGAACGGCGTACTCGGTTGTGTCAGCTCAGCGATCCAAGCGTTTACCGCTCCGGGAGAAAAGGTGCTCCTTCACAGCCCGACCTATATCGGCTTTACCCATGTACTGGAGGATACCGGCAGAGTCGCAGAGCTCAGCCCGTTGAAAAAGGATACGAACGGTATATGGCGCATGGACTATGAGGATATGGACAGGCGCCTGAGGAAGAATCATATCCATCTTGCGGTATTTTGCAGTCCGCACAATCCCTGCGGCCGCGTCTGGGCAAGGGACGAGCTTGAACAAGCGATGGAGATATTCCGCAAAAACGACTGCGTCGTGATCTCTGACGAGATATGGTCGGATATCCTGCTCAACGGACACAAACATATCCCGACGCAAAGTATCTCCGATGATGCAAAGAAACGGACGATCGCCGTCTACGCTCCCAGCAAGACCTTTAACCTCGCGGGGCTGATCGGCAGCTATCACATCGTCTACGACAGCTATCTGCGCGACAGAATAATGCGGCAGTCAGCAATGAGCCACTATAACGCGATGAATGTCCTGTCCATGCACGCGCTGATCGGAGCGTATCAGCCCGAGGGGCATACTTGGGTAGACGAACTGTGTCGGGTGCTGTCCGACAACGTCAACTTCGCGGTCGATTTTATCCGTGACAACTTCGATGGCATAGAAGTATCGAAGCCCGAGGGGACTTATATGCTGTTTTTGCACTGTGAAGCCTACTGCAAGGCGCACGGAATAACGATCAACGATTTGATCAAAAAGGGCTGGGACATCGGTGTTGCGTGGCAGCAGGGCGCTCCTTTCCATGACCCTTGGGGAATCCGTATGAACCTCGCGCTGCCGCATACTGTTGTCAAGGAAGCGATGACACGGTTGAAGCAGTATGTATTTTAGTACACAAAGCGCTGAGAGACAGACTGCGCTGTTTTGAGAAGATTACGTATTGATGTATATTATATAGCTAAGATTCAAAAAGGCACTGTTGTAAAACACACTTTACGACAGTGCCTTTTCAATAGTGGGTAATTGAATTATATCTATATATGATTCCTGCTGATCATAAAAAGCCTGACAACAAAAGCAACTCGGAAGGGACTTTGTGACAAGGCACAAAGTCGGACTCATGCTTTTGCTGTCAGGCTGAACGGAATACGGCCGGAGAGTTAACGGCCGCCGTACCGAAGTACGCGTATGATTTTAGCCCAATGCCGCTTTGATAAAGGCTGAGAACAGCGGATGCGGCTTGTTGGGGCGTGATTTGAACTCTGGGTGATACTGTACGCCGACATAGAACGGTCTGTCGCTGAGCTCGACCGTTTCGACCAGTCTGCCGTCGGGAGATAAACCCGACAGTACCAGTCCCGCATTTTGCAGCGCGTCACGATACTCGTTGTTGAACTCGTAGCGATGGCGGTGGCGCTCGGAGATGACAGGTTCCTCATTGTTCGTTTGTGAGATTGCCGCGGTCGCAGGCTCCCTCGCAATGACCGCGTTACCAAAATATGCTCTGTACATGGTCGTGTTTTCCTGCACGATGCACGGATACGCGCCGAGGCGCAGGGTGCCGCCCTTGTCGATCTCATCGTTCTGTCCGGGCATAAAGTCGATCACCTTGGGAACATTCTGAGCGAACTCTCCGGAGTTCGCTTTTTTGATGCCCGCGACATTTCTTGCGTATTCGATGACCGCGATCTGCATACCCAGACAAATGCCGAAGTACGGCATTTCATGCTCTCTTGCGTACTGCGCGGCGATGATCATGCCCTCGATCCCGCGCTGACCGAAGCCACCCGGGACGATGATGCCGTCAGTCTCGCCGAGGATATGATCGACGTTCTCCGCAGTGATACTTTCCGCGTCGATCCACTTGATCTCAACCGACGCGCCCTGATAGTAGCCCGCATGACGGAGTGCTTCGGCTACGCTGAGATAAGCGTCGTGCAGCTCCACATACTTGCCCACCAGACCGATCTTGACTACCCTTTCACGCGTCTTGATACGATCGACCATGTGCTCCCAGTCGCTCAGATCGGGCTTGTGGGATTTCAGATTCAGCTCGCGGCATACGATATCGGAGAGGTGCGCCTTCTCGAGCATCAAGGGCGCTTCATACAGCACGGGCAGGGTGAGATTCTCGATCACGCAGTCAGGCCATACGTTGCAGAAGCCTGCGATCTTATCGAAAATTCCCTTGTCGGTGATCGGCTCATCGGTACGCAGGATGATGATATCGGGCGATACGCCGAAGCCCTGTAATTCCTTCACAGAGTGCTGGGTGGGCTTGCTCTTATGCTCGCCTGACGCTTTGAGATACGGCACGAGGGTCACATGGATATACAGGCGGTTGTCCTCGCCTACCTCGTGACCGACCTGTCGGATCGCCTCGATGAAGGGCTGGCTCTCGATATCGCCGATCGTGCCGCCGATCTCGGTGATGACGACGTCCGCATCAGTCTTTTTGCCTACGCTGTAGATGAAGCGCTTGATCTCGTCCGTGATATGCGGAATCACCTGTACCGTTTTGCCGAGATACTCGCCGTGACGCTCCTTGTTGAGTACGTTTGAGTAAACCTTGCCTGTAGTGAGGTTACTGTATTTGTTCAGATTCTCATCAATAAACCGCTCATAATGACCGAGATCGAGGTCGGTCTCGGCGCCATCCTCGGTCACATACACTTCGCCGTGCTGATAAGGACTCATAGTGCCGGGATCGACGTTGATATACGGGTCGAGCTTCTGGGCGGCGACCTTCAAGCCGCGCGCTTTCAGCAGTCTGCCGAGTGAGGCGGCGGTGATGCCCTTGCCCAGTCCCGACACAACGCCTCCGGTTACAAATATATATTTTGTCATAATAATACCTTCCTTGTTATTTGACAACCCTCAGTCGCTTTGCGACAGCTCCCTTAGGAAAGGGAGCCTGATTATAGGTTGGTATATCCCATCAGGCTTTTATCCACCTCACGGGCACAATCCCTGCCCTCGCGAATCGCCCATACCACCAGCGACTGACCGCGGTGCATATCGCCTGCTGTAAACACCCTGTCAACAGAGGTCTGATGACTGCCTGTTTCTGTCTGCACATTCGTTCTGCTGTCGAGAGCCACGCCGAACGCCTCGGTGATATAGCTCTCACTGCCCAAAAAGCCTGCCGCGATCAACAGCAGATCGACGTCTACCGTGTATTCACTATCATCAATAGGCACCATTTTCAGCCGTCCGGTCGCTTCATCCTTCTCGGCGTTCAGCTTCACAAGCACCGCCTGTTTCAGCTTTCCGCTCTCATCGCTGATCAGCTTTTTCACGGTCGTCTGGTAAACTCTGGGATCGCTTCCGTAAACTGCGGCGGCTTCCTCCTGACCGTAATCTGTCTTACAGACGCGCGGCCATTCCGGCCACGGATTGTCCTCTGTGCGAGCGTCGGGGAGCTTCGGCATCATCTCGAGCTGAATGACGCTTTTCGCGCCGTGACGAACACAGGTGCCGACGCAGTCGTTGCCGGTATCACCGCCTCCGACGATCAGGACGTTCTTGTCCTTTGCGGAGATATACGTATCTTCCTGCAAGCCGTTGTCGAGCAGTGCCTTGGTGGTGGATTTCAAAAAGTCGACCGCAAAGTATACGCCGTCCGCTTCTCGTCCTTCGACCGCGATATCGCGCGGATGAGATGCGCCGCACGCGAGGATCACATGGTCATACTCGGCGAGCAGTTCTTCGGCAGATACATCGACGCCGACATTGACATTTGTTTTGAATGTAACTCCCTCGGCTTTCATCACGTTGATCTTGCGCTCGATGATGTGCTTTT
Organism: uncultured Clostridia bacterium; assembly: GCA_946407065.1. Lineage (GTDB taxonomy): Bacteria > Bacillota > Clostridia > Oscillospirales > Acutalibacteraceae > Ruminococcoides. The sequence goes on from CAMJMQ010000006.1 coordinate 103,499, forward strand.
CGAGCTTCATGTTCGGGATGCCGTACATCAGCAGTCCGCCGACACGATCGCTCCGCTCATACACCGTGACAGAATGACCGCGGCGGTTGAGCTGATCGGTGGCGGCAAGTCCCGAGGGGCCGGAGCCGATGACGGCGATCTTTTTCCCTGTCCGCTGTTTCGGCGGCATTGGCTCTGCCCAGCCTTCTTGATATGCCGTTTCGATGATATCATATTCATTGGCGCGAACCGTGACAGGATCGCCGTTTGCGCCGCAGGTACACGCCTTTTCGCATAATGCGGGACACACGCGTGAGGTGAACTCGGGAAAGCTGTTGGTCATTTTCAGCCGATGGTATGCCTGTTTCCAAGCGCCGAGGCTGACAAGATTGTTCCATTCGGGGATCAAGTTGTTCAGCGGACAGCCCGACACCATCCCGCTGATCGGCAAGCCTGCCTGACAAAACGGAACGCCGCAGTGCATACAACGCTCGCCCTGACACTTGCGATCCGCTTCACTGATCGGGGTGTGGAATTCGTTATAGTTTTTGATGCGTTCTTCCACAGTCGACGCGGGATTATCCTGTCGTGTATATTCCATAAATCCGTTGGGATTTCCCATACTGCACTCCTCCTTATCTCGAGCGGATCAGCTGATAGAAGGCTTCGATCTTGGCGCTGTCCTCGTCAAGACCGCTTCTCTTGCCTTCCTCGATCGCTTCGGTAATGATCCTGTAATCGTGCGGGATGATCCTTTTGAACTTCGGCAGATACGCGTCAAAGTCACTGAGGATCCGTTTGCCTTTTTCGGAGCCTGTCGCCTCCACGTGCTCCGAGATCAGCGCCTTGAGCTCGTCGATATCCCTTTGCTCGCTCAGCTCGGAGCACTCGACCAGCTCCTTATTCAACCGCTTGTACAGGTGATGGTGTTCATCCAGTACATAGGCGACGCCGCCCGACATACCGGCGGCAAAATTCTTGCCGGTGCTGCCGAGGATGACGACCTTGCCGCCTGTCATATATTCACATCCGTGCTCGCCGACGCCCTCGACGACGGCTGTCGCGCCCGAATTGCGCACACAAAAGCGCTCGCCCGCGATACCGTTGATAAACGCCTTGCCGCTTGTCGCGCCATAGAGAGCGACGTTGCCGATGATGATGTTCTCCTCCGCCTTGAAGCGACTGTGTTCATCGGGGTAAACGATCAGCTTACCGCCCGATAATCCTTTTCCGAAATAGTCATTGCTGTCGCCTTTGAGCTCCATCGTCAAGCCCCTCGGGATAAACGCGCCAAAGCTCTGACCGCCCGAGCCGTTGCAGATGATCCGATAGGTATCGTCATTGAGATCCTCGCCGTATTTCTTGGTGATCTCGGAGCCGAACGCCGTACCAAGGGAGCGATCGGTATTGCGAACGTCGATCTCTATCTTTGCCGGCTTGCTCTCGCGGAATGCCTTTTTGAACCCTTTGATGATGACCTTTTCATCCAAAGTATCGGAGAGCTTGAAGTCATAGGGGCTTTTCTCATCATATCTGATCGATGATTCATCAAGATGATGATCGAGAATCGCGGACACATCGATCTGCTGTTCACGCTCAGAGAGATCGGCTCGCTTCTTCAAAAGATCCTTTCGCCCGATCAGCTCGTCGATGGTACGCACGCCCAGCCGCGCCATATACTCGCGCAGTTCTTCGGCGATGAAGCGCATGAAGTTGACGACATATTCCGGCTTACCCATGAAGCGTTTTCTCAGCTCGGGATTCTGTGTCGCCACACCGAAGGGGCAGGTGTCGAGGTTGCAGACGCGCATCATCGCACAGCCCAAGGTAACCAGCGGCGCGGTCGCAAAGCCGAATTCCTCCGCGCCGAGGATCGCCGCGATCGCGACGTCACGGCCTGTCATCAGCTTGCCGTCCGTTTCGATGACGACCTTGTTCCTCAGCCCGTTGAGCAGGAGCGTTTGGTGCGCTTCGGCAAGACCGAGCTCCCACGGAAGTCCCGCGTTATAGATCGAGTTGCGCGGCGCGGCGCCTGTTCCGCCGTCATAGCCTGAGATCAGGATGACCTCTGCGCCTGCCTTCGCAACGCCTGCGGCTACCGTGCCTACGCCTGCTTCCGAGACGAGCTTGACGGAAATACGCGCCTTTTTGTTTGCGTTTTTCAGATCATAGATCAGCTGAGCCAGATCCTCGATCGAATAGATATCGTGATGCGGCGGCGGTGAGATCAGCGACACGCCGGGCGTGGAATGGCGGGTCTTTGCGATCCACGGATAGACCTTCATTCCCGGCAGATGACCGCCCTCGCCGGGCTTTGCGCCCTGCGCCATTTTGATCTGGAGCTCATCGGCAGAGTTGAGATAGGTCGAGGTCACACCGAAACGGCCGGAAGCCACCTGCTTGATTGCCGAGCATCGGTTGTGCTTGGTGCCCTTTGTTGCTAACCGTTCGGGGCTTTCGCCGCCCTCGCCGGAATTGCTCTTGCCGCCCAGCATATTCATGGCGAGCGCCAACGCCTCATGCGCCTCCTGAGAGATCGAGCCGTAGGACATCGCGCCCGTCTTGAAGCGCCTGACGATACTGTCAACGCTTTCAACCTCGTCGAGCGAGATCGGCGTATCGGCGTAGTTAAAATCAAATAGTCCGCGGATACTGACCGGCTGCATTTCTTCATTGAGCATACGGGAGTATTCCTTGAATAGCTTATAATCGTTATTTCTTGTCGCCGCCTGTAATGCGTGGATCGTCCGCGGATTATAGAGGTGTTCCTCCTTACCGCTGCGGCTCTTATGACTGCCGCGCGACTCGAGCTCCCCGCTCACCGTCAGCCCGAGCGGATCGAATGCCGCTGAGTGCAGACGGTCGACGTTCTGCTCGATATCCTCAAGCGTGATACCGCCGATACGGCTGACCGTGCCCGTAAAGTATTCATCGATCAGCTTCTCGCTGAGTCCCAGCGCTTCAAAGTTCTTGGAACCCTGATAGGATTGCAGGGTCGAGATACCCATCTTTGACGCGATCTTCACGATACCGTGCAAAACGGCGTTGTTGTAATCCTCGATCGCCGCATAGTAGTCCTTGTCGAGCAGATCGTCGTGGATCAGCTCATGGATCGTCTCGAGCGCCAGATACGGATTGACCGCGCTTGCGCCGTAGGCGAGCAGGGTCGCGAAGTGGTGCACCTCTCGCGGCTCTCCGCTTTCAAGCACGATGGAGAGGGCTGTTCGGCGCTTTGTCGCGACCAAATGCTGGTGCAGCGCCGATACCGCGAGCAGCGACGGGATCGCCAGATGGTTTTCGTCCACTCCCCTGTCGGAGAGGATCAGGATATTCGCTCCCGCGGCGCTCGCCTTGTCCGCTTCCACATACAGGCGGCGTATTGCCTTGCTCAGCTTTGTGTTTTTATAGTACAGGATCGGGATCTCGGCGACCTTGAAGCCGGGCAGGTTCATTCGCTTGAGCTTGAGCAGTCCTGTCGAGGTAAGGATCGGGTTGACGACCTTGATGACCTTGCAGTTATCCGCCTTTTCCTCCAAAAGATTGCCGTCCTTGCCGATATAGATGGTGGTCGAGGTGACGATCTCCTCGCGGATCGCGTCGATCGGAGGATTGGTCACCTGCGCGAAGTTCTGCTTGAAATAATCGAACAGCGGCTGCGGCTGATCGGACAAGACCGCGAGCGGTTTATCCGATCCCATCGCGGCGATCGGCTCAGAGCCGTTCTGCGCCATCGGCAGGATCGACGTCATCACGTCCTCGTAGGTATAGCCGAATGCCTTTTGCAGGCGACGGCGCTCCTCCCTGTGATGCTCCTCCACCTTTGCGTTCGGCACTTTCAGATATTTCAGGCGGGTCAGGTTGCTGTCGAGCCATTCGCCGTACGGCGCTTTGGAAGCATAATGCAGCTTGATCTCTTCATCGCCGATCAAACGTCCCTGCACGGTGTCCACGAGCAGCATCTTGCCCGGATGGAGGCGCTCCTTCTTCACGATCCTTTCAGCGGGGATCGGCAGTGCTCCAACCTCGGAGCTCAGGATCAGATGATCGTCATCGGTGATATAGTATCTCGACGGTCTGAGTCCGTTTCTGTCGAGCACCGCGCCCATCATATCGCCGTCCGAGAACAGGATCGACGCGGGACCGTCCCACGGCTCCATCATCGTCGCGTAGTATTGATAAAAATCGCGTTCCTTTTGCGAGATCGCGTCGTTGTTGTCCCACGGCTCTGGAATAGTGATCATCACGGCAAGCGGCAGCTCCATTCCACTCATCACCAAGAATTCGAGGGTATTATCCAATCGCGCGGAATCCGAGCCGTCGGGATTTATGACCGGCAGTACCTTGTCCATGTCGCCCATAAGATACTGCGACGCCATGTTTTCTTCACGCGCAAGCATCTTGTCGCTGTTGCCGCGGATGGTGTTGATCTCGCCGTTATGCACGATCATACGGTTCGGGTGCGCCTTCTGCCAGCTCGGGAAGGTGTTGGTCGAAAAGCGCGAATGCACCAGAGCGATCGCGCTCTCATACGCCTCGTCCTCTAAATCAAGATAAAACCGCCTGAGATCGCCGACGAGGAACATGCCCTTATACACGATCGTCCTCGACGACAGCGAGGCGACATAGGTGTCCTCGTTGCTTTGTTCAAAGGATCGCCGCGCGACATACAGCTTGCGGTCAAAGTCGATCCCGCGCTTGATATCCTGAGGGCGGTTGATGAAGCACTGCTCGATATCAGGCATACACTCCCGCGCCTTGCTGCCGATTGCATCAGGATCGCAGGGGACTTCTCGCCACCCTAAAACGGCTAAGCCCTCCTTTTCCGCGATGATCTCGAACATCTTCTTCGCCTGATTGCGCCGAAGCTCATTTTGAGGGAAGAAGAACATACCGACTGCGTAATCTCGCTTTGCGCCGATCGGAATGTTCAGTTCCTGTGCCGTCCTTTGGAAAAAGCGGTCTGAGATCTGGAGCAGGATTCCGACGCCGTCGCCGGTCTTGCCCTCTGCATCCTTACCGGCACGGTGCTCTAAGGTCTCGACGATCGTCAGGGCGTTGTCAACCGTGGTATGCGAGGGCTTGCCCTTGATGTTGACAACCGCGCCGATACCGCAGTTATCGTGCTCAAAGCACTCTCGATAGAGAAGGTTATTTGTGTTATTCATATGACCCTTCCTTTCCGATGATCATTTGATAAAAAGAGCGGCTGCCTCACCTGAGCGGTGAGACAGCCTTTAGTCAATTATTGCAACTTTGCAAGGAGCTGCTCGCGTGTTAGGTTCGAGTTGTGTGAAATCTCATCATTGGGAATCACTCTGAGGATCTTGCCGTTATAGCGGGAGATTAGCACAGCGGCTTTCTCTCCGTTTATATCAATAAAGGTTTCTGTTGTTTTTTCGTCAAGCGGTACCTGTTTTTTGAGGTTGGCTTTCTCTGTCAGCGCGCCTGTCGGACAGAGCTGAACGCACAGTCCGCAGTTGTTGCACTTGGTCTGATCGAGCGGGAGCGCGAAGGCGGGGGAGGGCTCGGTCGTGAAGCCTCTTCCCATCAAGCCTAAAGCGTGGATGTCCATGACCTCGCGGCAGCTTCTCACGCACAGTCCGCAGAGGATGCACTTCGCGGTGTTGCGCTCGATGAACGCGTTTTCGTCGTGGGTGTACTTTTGCGGCATTTCGCCTTTGAAGCGGCTCGGGTCGATGTCGTAGCGTTGCGCTACATTGAGCAGTTTGCACTTGTAATACTCGCGGCAGCCGCATTCTAAGCATCGGCTTGCTTCTGCCTGCGCCTCTTCCTCGGTGAAGCCTAAGCTGACCTCGTCGAAGTTTTTGTTTCTTACCTCGGGGTCTAAAACGCGCGGCGTTTTTCTCGGCTCTTTCTTACGGTCAGAATAGTCGATCGTCGCTTCGTCACGCTTGGAGATATACGGAACGCGGGTATCTAAGCTTTGACCGTTCAGATAAGCGTCAACCGCCTTTGCACAGCGGTCAGCCTCGCCGATCGCTTCGATGGCGATGGACGCGCCGCGGTTGGTCGCGTCGCCGATCGCGAACACGCCGTCAATGCTGGTGGTAA
>CAMJMQ010000007.1 GCA_946407065.1 uncultured Clostridia bacterium
TTCAGAAGAGCGTAAAGACCGGCGGCTGCGGCGAATGCCAGACCTCCTGCCAGTCTGCTTGCAAGACTTCCTGCGGTGTTGCCAACCAGCAGTGCGAGAAGTGCCTCAGCGAGAAGTAATTACGTCTGAACACAATAAGGAACTTTCAGCCGTTATACCGCCAAGGTCTGACGGCTTTCCTTATGCAAAGATTTCATTACAGGCATTATCATCAAGTAAAGGAAAAAGTATCTTGCTGACGCTCGGTCGTTTGATACAATTCCTCAGCCCCCATTTGGGGACAGCTCCTTTTCCCAAAAGGAGCCTTCCTTTACTTAATGATATTGTTTATTACGGAGGAACCTATGATACACCGTTACAAACTCAACAGCTACAACATCGTGCTGGATGTTTTCAGCGGCAGCGTCCATGTGGTGGACGATCTGGCGTACGATATCATCGGGATGTACGAGGATACGGATGCTGACGGCATCATCGCCGCAATGCTCACGCGATATGCTGATGACGCTACCGTTGATGAAGCCGAGATCCGCGACTGCATCGACGATATCGAGGAACTGAAAGAGCAAGGCAGGCTGTTCACCGCCGACGATTACGCGGATCTTGCCTTTGACTTCAAGGCGCGCAACACCGTCATCAAGGCGCTGTGCCTGCACGTCGCGCACACCTGCAACCTCAACTGCGAATACTGCTTCGCAAGCCAAGGCAAGTATCACGGCGACAGAGCGCTGATGAGCTTTGATGTCGCCAAGCAGGCGATCGACTTTTTGATCGAGCACTCGGGTTCCAGAAAGAATCTGGAGATCGACTTCTTCGGCGGCGAACCCCTGATGAACTTTGACGTCGTCAAAGAGATCACCGCCTATTGCAGAAGCATCGAAAAGGAAAAGGGCAAAAACTTCCGCTTTACGCTGACCACCAACGGCGTTCTGCTCGATGACGAGGTGATCGACTTCGCCAACAAAGAGTGCCACAACGTCGTACTCAGCCTTGACGGCAGAAAAGAGGTGCATGACCGCCTGAGAAAAACCGTCAACGGCAACGGCAGTTATGATCTGATCGTGCCGAAGTTCCGGCACTTTGTCGAAAGACGCGGCAACAAGGGCTATTACATCCGCGGCACCTTCACTCACAACAACACCGATTTCACCAACGATATCTTCCATATGGCAGACCTCGGCTTTACGGAGCTTTCGATGGAGCCGGTGGTATGCCCGCCCGATGATCCGTACGCGCTGACCTATGATGATCTGCCCGTGCTCTTTGAGCAGTATGAGATCCTCGCCAAGGATATGCTCAGACGGGAAAAGGAAGGCAAGCCCATCACCTTCTATCACTATATGCTCGACCTGAACGCGGGTCCGTGCATCTACAAGCGCATCTCGGGCTGCGGCTCGGGAACGGAGTATATGGCGGTCACCCCGTGGGGCGATCTGTATCCGTGTCATCAGTTCGTCGGCAACACCGAGTACCTGCTGGGCAACGTCTATGACGGCGTCACCAATCCCGCTGTGCAGGATGAATTCAAGCTGTGCAATGCCTACGCCCGCCCCGACTGCAAGGATTGCTGGGCAAAGCTGTATTGCTCCGGCGGATGTGCCGCGAACGCGTATCACGCGACAGGCTCCGTCACCGGAACCTATCACTACGGTTGTGAGCTGTTCAAAAAGCGCATCGAATGTGCCATCATGATGAAGGTAGCGCAGGCTCAGAACGCCGAGTGACCGATAAAATCAACAGATAAAGCAGCACTGCAATGAGAAAACGCGGTGCTGCTTTTTGTTTCAGATCGCAGAGTAAACAAAAGATAATCCTTCTCTTTGCAAAAATTTCTTCTCAAACTATTTACAAACGCAAAAAAATAGTGTATAATATTTTAGCGTTATGGGGGTATAGCTCAGTTGGTAGAGCGCTTGGTTCGCATTCAAGAGGTCAGGGGTTCGATTCCCCTTATCTCCACCACGAACTTTGGGAGTATCACCATGATACTCCCTCTTTTCTTATTGTGAGTTTTGTGTTATATTTTTTGAAAGATAAATCGGAATTTAGGTGATGAAAAATGATAAATAAGCTATTTGAAAAACTTTCCGAATTTGATCAGGTGGAGGCGATTGCGCTCGGCGGTTCACGTTCGGGAGAAAACTATGATGAAAAATCCGATTATGATGTGTATGTTTACATCACTGCACCAATCAGAGAAGAAAGCAGACGCGCATTGTTGGCTGATTACTGCCAATATATGGAGATTGGAAACCATTACTGGGAATACGAGGATAACTGCGTTCTGAACAATGGAATCGACATCGACATCCTTTATCGCAATCTGGACGAATTTTGTGACGGTGTTGCGAGAGTTGTGGAAAGGTTTGAGGCATACAACGGATATACTACCTGTATGTGGCATAACCTTTTGACCTGTAAAATTGTCTGCGATAAGTACGGAAGGCTTCTAAACGCCAAAGAACGCTTTTCCGTTCCTTATCCCGAAGAACTCCGAAATAACATCATCAAAAGAAACACAGCTCTTTTATACAGCGCCATGCCTGCATACTCCCTGCAATTGAAAAAGGCGAACGGCAGAAACGACAGAGTAAGCGTTGTTCACAGAACAGCCGCCTTTTTGGAATCGTATTTTGATGTGATTTTCGCATTGAACATGCAAACACATCCCGGCGAAAAGCGATTGATTGAGCTTTGCAGAAATAATTGCACTATTCTTCCTGATCACTTTGAAGAAAACCTCAACCGACTTTTTGATGATATGTTGATACACAGCGATAATCTGACCGAAGATTTGAATACTGTTATTACAGAGCTTAAATCAGTGCTAATACGGGAGAGTTTATGATATTATCCGTAAAAACCTGATGTGAAAAACCCGCCTGCTCACGCGATGTGAACAGGCAGGTATATTTTATGCCGTAATCGGAATATTCTCTGTTTCCTCCATACCGAGGAAGAACTGGCGGATATTCATATTCAGCTCGATGTTCAGGTCATAGTTGCGGTAAACGTCGATGCGTTTGATCATCGAGTTGACGATCATCTTTTTTGCCTCGGTGGACGCGCTGTCATACAAGCTCGACCATGAAATGATCTCGTCGTACTGAACATTCAGATCTTTTATAAGATTCTCCGAGGATTCAACCTCTCGCTGTGCTTCGTCACAGTGTTCGTTCAAGCTCTGCACCCTTGCTTCGGATTCCTCGACCAATCCGGCGAGCATCGTCTGCGAAAAGGCGCTCTCACCCTGAATGGACTTAACAACCTCTGCGCGGAGCTTATTCAGCTTTTCGATCTCCTTGGCGTATTCAGATTGACGGCGTTTGAGATTTGTTTTTCTGATCGTCAGCTCCTCTTTGTACCGTGAGCTGATGACGGCGCTCTTGGGAACACCCTTGATACGCTCAAAGACCTCTTTCACGACGCTCTCGACGATACTGTCGAGCTTCTTTTGCATATAGATCGACTGACCATCGCACACGGTAGCTTTCCTCGTCTTGCCGTAGCAGACATATCGGACGCGGGGCTTCTTGACAAGGGTACCGTCCTTCTTCGTGTAATACTTGCAGGCGGTGGATAGGTGAAGCCTTGAGCCGCAGTGACCGCAAAAGACGTTGCCCGACAACAGCGCATTGCCCTTCATATTCATCGGCACACGCGGTCTATTGTTCATCACGGCTGCTCTTTGACTTGCGATCTCCTGCGCCCTGTCGAACTGCTCCTGTGAAATGATCTGCAATTCAGGGATAAACGGGGAACGGCTGTCGCCGCTTCTGAGATACCCGGTGTAGGTCGGATTGTGGATGACATTACGGATGGTGTTGTACGACCATCGGTTCCCGGTAGGATTGGGATAATCACCGTCATTCAAAAGATTGGCGATCTTCTGCATACCGATACCCTCCTTGGTGTATTTATCAAAGATCAATCGGACGATCGCGGCGTCGTTCTCACTGACTTTCAGATCATACAGCTCATGCTTGCGCTTGTTCAGACGACCGCTCTTGACCAGCATATAACCGAGCGCGGGTGAGCCGCCTTTGTAGTGTCCTTCCTCCACCATCTGACCGAGGCTGGTGCGTGTACGGATAGAGGTCTTTTCGCTCTCACCGTCAGCCTGCCAAAAGCGGATATAGTTGAGTAGCTTATCGATATGGTTATCAAAGCGCTGTTCGCCCTCCTGTGTACTCCATACCTGAATGCCGTTTTTGACAAACCATTCGACAACGAACGGCGTTTCGTCGGCGATACGTCCGATTCGGTCGAACATGAACACAAGGAGGATATCGAACTTGCCCTTGCGGGCAAGCTCTTTGATCGCCTGAATCTTGTCACGGTTCTCGGCACGGATCTTGTGACCGGATACGCCGTCCTCCTGTTCCTCGTGAACAATCGTCCATCCCATTTTGTCAGCAAAACGGTGACAGGCTTTGCGCTGCATCGGGATATCCGCTTCGTGATTGGTGTCATAGTCAACCTGCTTGTCTGTCGATACGCGGTACAGACAGCATACACGATTCTTTTCCATTACGACGCCTCCTTTTCTGATGATGAAATTGTATCATCATTCGGATGATCGGGACAAATGTGCGAGGTATCGGAACAGGTGAGCAGGATGTCCCTGAGCTGAGTGAACAGCTCAGGGTTCGGATCCTTTGCAAAAGAGATGCTGACACGATGCCCGCCGATCAAACGGTATTGCTTGGTGTGATCCTGCATATCAAGACTTTTCATCGTGCGTCACCTTCCCTGCTGCGGTTGTGCTGGCGCTGATAATCTTTCGCTACCAGATTCAGGATATATCGCTGGATATCTCCGACTGAATAGCTGTCCGGGAAATACTTACGTAGATCATCGTACTTGAAGCTCACCTTTTCCTTTTGGTTGGGCTTTTCCTCCGACATTACTGTCGCTAACCCCTCACGGGTCAGGGAACAGTTGTTGAAAGATTTGTGGAGGCGGAACGCCTGTGAATAGGACGGTGTGCAGTCCTCACGGTCGATGATCTCGAACAAATCCTGCTGTATCTCAGGAGGAAGGTAGGACAGCTCCACGCCGACGGAAAAAGCGATCTTGCCCTCGTCCATCAAGTCGAGCAGTTCAGGGATGAGGTTGGTTAAGCGGATGTAGCGTTGAACTTGTCTGCCGCTGTCAGTATCGGAAACATCTTCACGGGACTTGTGGCCAACTTGTCCACAAGTTTTTCCCTGATGTGACAGAGCTTCCATCTTCATCTTATACGCAAACGCCTTCTCCGATGGAAGAATATGCTCACGGTGGAGGTTGCTGTCCACCAGCATAATCGCCGCTTCATCACGGCTGACGGGACGAATAAAGGCAGGGACTTCTGTAAGCCCTGCCTTCTGTGCCGCACGGAAGCGGCGGTGTCCCGAGATGATCTCATATTGGTCTGTTGTTCCCTCTAAAGGTCGGACAATCAACGGCGACATAATGCCATGCTCCTGAACGCTCTCGATCAGGTTGTTCATCTCGTCGTTATCGAGCACCTTGTAGGGATGGTCTTTGAATTCGTGTAGTTTGTTGATTGATATATTTGTCATCTTTCATAACTCCTTTTATAGTATTTTTGCTTGGTATCTAATTCGTAGGCTTTGTTGATAGCCTGCGTTTCGATACGGATGTTTTCTTTGATCTTGGGATTGTCCTCAATAATGGTTTGGGCAACCCGCTTTTCTTTGCGAAGCTGTTTCAACAGCGTTGTGCAGTCATCTCGGCGGGACAGTAACTCCGTCCTCTTGTCGTCGTCATCACAGCGACGCAGCTTGTTGTAGATCTTCTGTCGCGCGTCAGTGATCTCTTTGATGGAAGAATCCGTTTCTTGTATAAAGCTACTGACATCATCCAGCGAGTGTAGTTCACGCTTTGAAATCAGCCTGACTTGGTTGGACAGTCTATCCAAGTGACGCCATGCTTCTCTCATCTCCGGCGACAGTGGCTTGCGCTGGTGATATCTCGGCAGCTTTCCAAGCAGATAGCAATAGTGAAGATAAAGGGAGTATATCCCTGTATACTTCTTTGTCTTTTTAAAGTCGCCTCGGAACACAATACGCCTCGGCTGGAAATACCGCTTTTCCTTTTGCTCGGCGTAGTATTCTCGATTGCGCTGCCATGCAGATCGGTCAGACTTTTCATAGATACGTCGCTGTATCTCCTGATTACCGTATTCCTCGCCCAACCGGATCATACGGACGCTCTTTTTGCTGTTGATGGAGCGGATCGTCCAGTAGGTTCGGTTTTCATTGAGATTCACGACATAGCCCTGATCGGACAGAATACTTTTGAACTCCTTAAAGCTCATAGCGTGATCAACAGCATAGTCGATCGCCTGCCGCATGAGATTGAACTTGGTCGGGTCGCCGTTCTTTTCGGCGAAATAAATGCTGCGCGGCGTTTTGCCCATCGGATTCTTGATAACTGTCAGATTGTGCTCAGCACATAGTTCATCGGACAGTGATCGGAACCGCCAGTACACGCCCTCGTTGCAGTTGAACTTTTTGCCGTTCCACATATTCACGGCGTTGACGACGAAGTGATTGTGTAGGGTTTGGGTATCGAGGTGGGTAGCGACGAGCACCTGATACTCGTCGCCCCACATCTTCTTTGCCAACTCCACGCCGATCTGATGGCACTCCTTACGACTGACCTCGCCTGTCTTGAAGCTCTGGTAGGCATGGTAGGCGACGTTACCGCCTGTCTTGCCGAAGCGCCGCTGAACGGACAGCATTTCGTCAAAGGCTGTCTCTGCGTTACAGTTCACGCCGGCCACAAAACAGGTTTCTTCATCGCTGACGGTTTTAGAACCCTGTTCAGCATAATGCAGTACCTTTTGCAGATCGGTATAGACGGTCTTTTTCGGATTGGAAGCGTAGTCCAGCACGCGCGACAGGCTGTCCTTAATCGCCCAGATCTTGGTTGTTCCCACCGCTGTCCGCCTCCTGTTCGTGGTAGACAACCAACAACTTGTCGTGGAGATAATTCAACCGCTGTTCAACGGAGCGTTCGGTAGACTGACGGAAGGTCTGCTGTAGATCCACGACAACGCTGTAGCAGTCATGAAGTGCCTCGCTCGGCTTCGCAAGGATGGGCTGATTCAGACCGGACATCAGGAGATAGGAGGAGAGAGAAAGCCCCGCACGCTTTGCATAGCGCTGCAGGGCTTTCTTGTCTTTCTCGCTGACGCGGATATGGATGTCTGTATTCTTTTGTATCATATTTTTTCCTTCTTCCATTGTGAATTTGGGGTTACAGGGGCAAAGCCCCTTTCGTCGTTAGACGTTCCGGTTTTGTGGTAACAAAACCTATGCTCGCTACAGTATAAGACAAACCCGCCCTGCTGCTTTCAGGACGGATTATCAGTGTCTTATACTACTGTACAGAGTATCTTTTTACGGATGATATCTTCTGTGCCAAAATGGCTCGATCTGATTGGCTCATCAACTTTTTTGTGCCGGTTTGGCTCATTGGTAAACTCACGGTTATTGTTCCTGACGTCATTTTGCCGTCACCAATTCTCATAATCGCGATATTGTGACGGCATAGTGCTGTCAATCGTGGAGCGGATCTGCTCTCGATGCATGATCCTTTGCAGATCTTCTTGATGTTGACGCAGGGTATAAAACTCATAGTCAACATACGCGGACAGCGCGTCACTCCTCGTAACTCTCTCTGGTTTGATTGATACAATCATAAGGCATCGCCTCCTTTGAAGTGATATTTGAATCGCTGTCCCTTAAAAAGTGGGGACAGTTGTCAAATAACAGATACTTGAATATATAGAGGCGTTATTCTATACTTTTTTTCAGATCATATCAGGAGAAATTTATGAAAAAGTATTTGATACCGCAAATCTCAGCTTTGAGCCTTTTATCCTCTGCCGTGAAGCAAGACGATGGGTGGAGGTTTCATTTCGATGCAACCGATCCGTCAAAGGAGTACCTTGTCGAACTGTCCGAGCAGGACGACTGCATGATGTTCTATCAGGCGATGGCGGTCCTGTACGGTTCGGAAGAACCATCATCACCCTGTGACCTCTTATCCGATGTGTTTGTCTATATTGATTTCTCGGGGATCTTTGATCGGCGACCTATCGGCAGAGTTGCTGAGCTACAGAAGAAAGCGGAGTATCTGTTCCGTCCCGAGGGAATTGAGATCGTTTTGGATGAAAGATATCCCGCACGTCGGTATATCGCCTTTGAGCGTTCAGCCAGTATGAGCCGACATAATGTACTGTCGTTTGTCCGAGAGGATGTTTATGAGCCGCTCAAGGAGCGGATGACGCTCGGTATGAACATCGGCAAATCTCAGTTGTCCAAGCTCTATGCCTATAATGGCTTGATGTTCACCGGCGGTCGTCGGGAAGAAATACAGAATCTACTGCAAGAAAAAAGGATCGTCGTGATAGACAACCCGAAAAGCATCGTAAAAGGCGCGGATATCATTACCGTTGAGGATGACGGCACAGATAACCCGGTACGGAAATACAGCCGTGTAGAAGCCAAAGCAGATGTAGAAGACTTGGAGTTTGACGGTGAGGGTATTATCTCAAAAGAGCTTTCATATATGCTGACCGAGTCGGGAAAGCACCATTCCTTTCAAATTCGCCTGCCGTATATCAAGGGAGTTGTTCACGAGGTCGATTTCAAAAAGCTGTTCTCCGAGCTGCGTGTAACAAAGATGATAGATATTTGGGGTAATGCTCATGCCGTTGCCGATGTAGATATGATTCTCACCAAAAGTATGTTCAAGGGCTTTGGCTGGATGACGGAAAACGGGTTGACTTGGGCAGAGTATTTGAACCGGTGCAGGAAATACAAGTATGCGTTGTATATCTCCGGTATGGATAAAATAGAGCCGCAAAACACTACCGAGTTGAATTATCAGTTTCTGAATACGCTCGCTTTGACGGATGATGAATTCAGACCTTTGGATTTACCGCTTGGCTGGGCTAAATCACCGAACAGCGATCTGCGGCACTGGCTGACGAAAACGACCGAAACGGTTTACTATGATTACGTCGGCGAGCTTGGCAACAGGCAGAAACACTTTACCGACATTCTTGAAGATGAAGATATTGAAATAACAGATAAGCGTAAACAGCGCGCGGAGATAATCAAACAGAATCCGCTGTTTATGGAAGAATCGCCATACACAAAAGAGCTCTCCGCCAATGCGGAGAGCGTAAAACAAAGATATGCTGTCGGACAGTTGCTGATTGCAGGAGATAACCGTTATCTTTCTGACGACTTAATGCGTTTGTTGGCGTATCTCGTAAAGTGTGCCGATGGAGAAAGCAAGGCGTATAAAAAGCTCGAAGCGGAGTGTTTATTCGACAATACGATATATGCGCCGAAGCCTGCTTATGAGGTGCAAGAAGACTACACATTATTAAGAAGTCCTCATATCGCACGAAACGAGGAGGCGTTGGTATATCCGCTGAAAAAGGTCGGACGAATCAGGAAAAAGTATCTTTCTCATCTGCGTTATGTCGTGATGGTAGATTCACGTTCCTTGATCCCCGACCGTCTCGGCGGCGCGGACTATGACGGCGATATGGTCAAGACGATCGCTGATCCGCTTGTCAACAACTGTGCCCGTAAAGGTTATGATGATACGGCGTCATTACCTGTGTTGAAGATACCGTCGGCAGATCCGATCATTGCTGATGCGAATGATTGGTATGCGAGAATGGAAACCGTCAAAAGTACCTTTTCGTCGCGCGTCGGTCAAATCAGTAACGCCGCGTTACGGCGAGGGATTATTGCTTATGACGAGAACAGCCAAAATGATGAAAGAGCGTCAAGTCGTCAGGATACTGAGGTGTTGGCGATCCTGACCGGGTTAGAGATCGACTCTGCTAAGAGCGGTGTAAAGCCTGATTTGTCCGAGTATCTGGAAGTACGGAAAGCAAAGAAAAGCCTGTTCCTGCAATACAAGTCGATTGTCGGCGACAATTCCGAAAGAAAGTGGTATCAGCCAACAACAGCGAAACGCGTAAAGGAATTCATTGGCAAAACAGATTGGGACAACGTCAGTTCCAATCTTGAAAAGCTGCCGTATTACGCCTATATGTTGGATAAAGAAACGCTAAAGCACAAAGCGAATCCGGCAACAGACGCGGAACTATTCACTTTTGCTCAATCTCCGAACTGGCAAGATACATTAGATCAACACGTTCTTGAGCGGACAAAAGCAATTATTTCGGCATATCATGAAGCGATGAATCGTAATCGCTTTATTCGTCACATTCCGAAAGAGAGAAAGCGCCAAACCGATATCGAAAGAATCCTGTTTGCAAGAGGACAGGAAAACCTTTATTCCGTCGACGAATTATACAGCGCGTTTGACGACATGCAGCCATACGGAATTCGTCAGGCGCGATTAAAACTGTCCGAAACGAACTGGCATCTTACGCCGTCATCAGACAGACTTATTGCTACCTATGAGATCAACAACGGCTTATTTGACGCAAATTACCGTGAGCTGTTCTGTGATTTCCGTCACAGTGGGTACAGGATTCTCGGCGACATCATCTGTGACCTCGACGACATGTATCGTGCGAAGGAAATCGCCGATCATGTCAAGCATCAGGATGACGGCAAAGATTTGAACGCCCTGCTTAGTAATACAAATCAAACGGGAGATTATCGTAAAACGGTTGTCAGTAACTGTATATATTTGATGACCTCGCATATTAAAGGCGCAGAAAAATTCGATTTGAACGAAGTGCTGAAATGCGCGGTCGCTCTCGGTGAGCGGCAATTCGCGTTGGAAGTCATGCCGATGACGGTATTTGAGAATTGCAGGAGGGAAAAGTGATGACAAACGAATGGGTGGAATTCAAAGCATATACCGAGCAGCCGACTTATACCGCTTTCCGCAAAACCGATACTACCTATCTCGGTCGCTTTACCTTTGACATGATTACCGACTTCTCCGGCTTCGGTCGTATTTTGACCATAATCGCAAGGGGCTATCTGTTCCATGATAAAGACGGAGCTGTCCTTGACGGAAATCCATATGACAGGATCGACACTGCTCGAAACGCGCTATGTGCATGGTGCAGTGTTCCGGACAAAAAGAAAAGCTCCGATCCGCCGGTGGACTTTCGTGAGCTGTCCGCCGACTTCCCGGAGCTGATAGATGAAAACGGTAAAGGTTGGTTTTACCGCCATATAAAAAGTGTTATTCGGTTTGTAAAAGCAAATCCCGATAAGGTCAGCAAATCCGCATACAAAAAGTGCGAGAATCTCTCTGTGGGTTTTACGTCACAGTGGAAAAAGAGGGTACGTCAGCTGCAAGTGCCGATCTTTGCTTTGAACACAAAAGGAGCGTGGACGCTCCGCTTTGACGACATCATCGCCGACGCATTGGAAGCGGGCGCACTCAGAACGAAGGAATATCCGCTTCCTGAAACGATAAATAAACAGCTTGAAGCAACAGATACCAACGGCGTACCGAAAGAGGTTGCTGCCGAGCTGATCCGCTATTATCTTGCCAACAAACCGGATGATACAGAATGGGTAGTTCTGCCTGTCGCTAACTTCGACGCCTATTACGGCAACAACAATCTCAGCAAAAAATGGTTAGCGAGGATACCGAAATCATTGATACAAAGAGAGAACCGACATGGTATTTGCAGATATAAGGTCATTGCCCCTCAAGAATAAATAGCTTTTGAATCAATCTTATAATTAATAATCAATCCGCACATTCGACGCCGGATTGCCTCCTGTATATAATAGAAGCATCAAAGCAAAGGGGGCAAACATTTGAAGAAGTATCATCTTTACCTCACCGCCGATGAGCGTCGAATTATCTTGCACAGTTTGATTGATATGAAAAACGAACTAATCAAAACCGGGCATTATACCGACGCGCTCGATGAGATCATCATTAAACTCACAAAAGCAAAGATTAAACATGTGCGAGTAAAGGAGGTCTGGCCATGAGCACAAAGATAACTTATACCAGACAGGGTGACTACTATTTGCCTGATCTTAAACTACCTGAGCAAGAGCCGCGCGAGATCGGTATCTGGGGGTGTGGGTGTCTGGTGGACACCTCTGCCGCAGGCAGAAGCACCGACCGAACCGACAGGTGAGAAGCGTCGCAGACGCTATCTCAAAGAACATCACAAAATCCTATACTATAATTTACTCACCCAATACAAGCTGATCGATCACCTTGCTGATATCAATGAAGAAGCGCAAAACATGTATGACCGGCTCGTAAAACAGCTTGCAAAACAAGAGGGTGTTACCGAGAAGCTCAAAGCCTGATGACTTCAATCGAAATCATCAGGCGTTAGATACAAGTGGTATTTGGGTTTTTTCATTGCATT
This sequence comes from uncultured Clostridia bacterium, assembly GCA_946407065.1. Classification (GTDB taxonomy): domain Bacteria; phylum Bacillota; class Clostridia; order Oscillospirales; family Acutalibacteraceae; genus Ruminococcoides. Next base: position 12,365 of record CAMJMQ010000007.1, read on the forward strand.
ACCTCCGTTTGTTTGATATAATCAGTATAAACGAGAATGCTTGAGAAATCGAATGTGCGGATCGAACAGGGCGTGCCTGTGATTTAAGCCGTGCGCAAATCATAGGTAAAATTGCTTTGGTGAAACGATTTTAGCCCGTCGCGTTGCAGAACCTTAACCAACCCCACACACCGCAACAAGCGAGATGAAACTTTTGAATTACGGGACCGCCCTATGCCTACCTTGATTTTGAGGAGTATCATCACGATATTCCCGCTTTTATCATTATAATTCATTTTATTATCTGATGGTGATACTATGACAATTCAACAACTAAAATATATTATCACTGTAGCAGAAACGGGTTCGATCACAGAAGCGGCAAAGAAGCTGTATATCTCACAGCCGAGCCTTTCCAATGCAATCAAAGATATCGAAAAAGAAACAAAGCTGACGGTTTTTCACCGGAGCCGTCAAGGTATCGCTCTGACAAAAGAGGGACTGGAATTTCTTGGCTACGCAAGAAGTGTGGTTCAGCAGATGGAGTTGCTCGAAAACCGTTTTGTCAGTAACGAGCCTGCCAAGCTGCGTTTCGGTGTTTCCACCCAGCACTACACCTTTACCTCTAATGCTTTTGTGGAGATGGTAGAGCGCTTCGGTCAAGAACGCTACGAGTTCATCCTGAACGAAACGCAAACGATCCAGATCATGGAGGATGTCAAGAACCGTTTCAGCGATCTCGGCATCTTGTTTATCAGTAACGGAAATAAAGCTATCATACGCAAGGAGCTTGAGGACAGGAGACTGCAATTTTTTGAGCTTTTTACAGCAAAGCCCCACGTTTTTCTCAGCGCTGACCATCCGCTTGCCGAGCGCAAATCTGTCACACTGAGTCAACTTCGAGATTATCCTCGACTCAATTTCATTCAAGGCAGCTATGAATCCTCCTATTTCTCAGAGGAATTATTCAGCGATGTTGAGTCCGACAGAATCATCCGTGTCAGCGACCGCGGCGCGATCGTCAACCTAATGATCGGCATGAACGCCTATACGATATCCAGCGGGATCTTTCCGCGTTATTTGCAGGGCGATGCTATCGTTTCCGTTCCGCTCTCTGAAAAAGAGGAAATGCACATCGGCTACATCATCAATGAACATCAGGAGCTTTCACCGCTTGCCGAGGATTATATCCATGCTTTACGGCAATACGGAAAAGCATAGTCTAAAGCTATACAAAAACATATTTATTTAGAATTACCTATATCAAGTCGTACGGTGATATAATACATTCAAAGGGAGTGTATGTTATGCCTGCGTTTGTTATAGGTAATTTTTTGTTATATTGCGTTATCAACGCCTTTACGCCCGGACCGGGTAATATACTGGCGCTGAATACCGTGACAAATTACGGATGGAAAGGCGGAAAGCGGCTGTTTTTCGGGATTTTTGCCGGGTACTATGCGGTACAGATTATCTGTGCGCTGTTTGTCTGCGGAATCGGCGCGTTTCTGCCTCAGGTGCTTGACGTAATGAAGTATGTCGGCGCGGCATACATTCTGTTTTTGGCGATACATATCGCCGTCAGCAAACCGCCGCAGGAGGATCATTTGAAGAGCGCGTCCTTCATCAAGGGATTTATGCTTCAATTCGTCAATATCAAGATATATCTGTTTGGTATTACCGCGTTGACGGGATTCATCACAGACTACAGCAAAGAGCTATGGGTGCTGATTGCGTTTGAGCTTTTGATTGCAACCATCGGCACGATCGCCACATTAACGTGGATCGGACTCGGTATGCTGATACAAAAGTTTTATCTCAAGCATTTCCGTGTCATCAACATAATTCTGGCTTTGACGCTGTTGGAATGCATCTACAGCATCATCATAACATAAGAGATTAGTAAAAGGAATATCATTTTTCTATATGACTAATTACCAAACTACGCTTGCTAATTGAACTAACAGTGGAATCGTGATGATACACAGCAGTGTAGATACTGCGACCGTCTCTACCGCATAGGTATAGTCCTTGTTGTGCAGTTGAGCATACACCGCAAGGTTGGAGCCGACCGGGCACACTGCGGCGATCAGCACCGCGTAACGGATATCGTTGTTGATCCCCGGGATGACCGTGAGCAGGGCCAGCACAATCAACGGGATTAACAGCAAGCGAACAGCGGAGATTGCATACAGCTTTCCTTTTTTCAGCATTTTACCGAACCGGCACTGAGCGAGATATACGCCTACGGCGAACATGGCAAGCGGCGTATTGAGTCCCGCGCAGAAATCAAGCGTTTTGGCAAAAATCGCAGGAAGCTGCATCTGAGAAAAAAACAACACCAGTCCTTCGGCTATTGCAATCATAAACGGCGCTGTCAGGCAATATCATTATGTTAAGGAACAGGACACTCACAAAAAGTGGGGGCTCTGTTTTTTGAAGAAATTTTCAAAACAGGCTTGACAAATCAGCAGAAATGTGCGGCTGAACCTGTTCGCGTTACGAACAGGTTCAGCCCTTGTAATTAGGAGTAAAATCCAATCTTAATTACAAGGAGCATGAAACGATGAATCAAATCAAAAGAATCAAAGCCGCATTAAACAAGAGCATTAAAGCAGTTTGCCAATCACCAAGTCAATACTGCCGAAACCCTGAAAAGGATTTCACCAGAAAGAAGAAGCTTCCGATGGACAAGGTGATTAAAACCGTTTTGGGATTCAGCTCTAAATCTCTGAGCAATGAAATAATAGACGTTTTCTCAGGAGATAACGAAATGCCATCCGCCTCAGCTTTCGTACAACAGCGATCCAAGATTCTGTCCACGGCTTTTGTAGATGTTTTTAGACGATTTACGAATAGTGTTGATCATATGAAGCTGTTTGAAGGATTCCATTTGCTGGCGGTCGATGGTTCAGATATCCATACTCCTACCAATCCTGATGACCCTGATTCATATTTCAAAGTCAATAATTGTTCGCCGTACAATCTTTACCATTTGAATGCGCTCTATGATTTATGTTCTCATACATATCTTGACGCTGTTGTTCAAAAAAGCAGGAAGTGGAAAGCGTGAGGCTCTTAACGGAAAAAAATCGAATAGGATAACAAAAATTGCTATAGATTCCCGTGACGAATACTTGACGATGTTGTCAAAATCATTTGCGGGTTCAAGAGAAAAAACATAGTGCGGCGAGTTCTCGCCTTGCTCTGTTTTTATGGTTTTTATGTTACATGATTTTGAAGTTTATCAAAGCTCGGTACAGAACTCAACCTTTTTGCCTTCAAGAATGAGGTTTGTGATTCTTACGGCGCACATTTTTCCGCACATTGAGCAGGTGTGACGGTCGGCAGGAGGAGTGCTTTCAAAGTAAGCTCTCGCCTTTTCTTCGTCGAGCGCAACCTTGAACATCTCTTCCCAATCGACCTTGTGACGAGCCGCCGCCATAGCGTCGTCGCGTTCTCTTGCGTGAGGAACACCCTTTGCGATGTCCGCGGCGTGCGCGGCGATACGGCTTGCAATTATTCCCTCCTTAACATCGTTGAGGTCGGGAAGTCTGAGGTGCTCTGCCGGAGTTACATAGCAGAGGAAATCCGCTCCGCTTGCAGCTGCGATCGCTCCGCCTATGGCAGAGGTGATGTGGTCATAACCGGGGGCTATATCGGTCACAAGAGGTCCGAGCACATAGAACGGAGCGTTGTGGCAAATCCTTTTTTCAAGCTTCATATTAGCTTCAATTTCGTTCATAGCCATGTGTCCGGGACCTTCTACCATGACCTGAACGTCCTTAGCCCAGGCTCTCTCGGTGAGTGCTCCAAGCTCGATAAGCTCTGAAATCTGTCCTGCGTCGGTGCTGTCGTCAATGCAGCCCGGTCTGAGCGCGTCACCGAGGCTGATGGTTACGTCAAACTCGCGCAGTATTTCAAGAACTTCATCATAAAATTCATAGAACGGGTTTTCGTTGCCCGTCATCATCATCCACGCAAAAAGGAGCGAGCCGCCGCGTGAAACAATGTTCATCTTGCGTTTATCGCGCATAAACGCTTCAACCGCTCTGCGGTTTATGCCTGCGTGAATTGTCATGAAGTCAACGCCTTCCTCGGCATGAGCGCGTACAACCTTGAGAAAATCCTTTGCGCTTATTTCAAGCAAATCCTTTTCAAGATAACCGATAGCGTCATACATAGGAACAGTGCCTATCATAGCAGGCGATTTTTCAATTAGCTCCTGACGGAAGGTGTTGGTCTTGCCGTAGTTGCTTAAATCCATAATAGCTTCGGCTCCGAATTTAAGCGCCATGTCAACCTTTTGCATTTCAACGGTGTAATCCTTGCAGTCGCCCGAGATGCCGAGGTTAACATTGATTTTTGTGCGCAGTCCCATTCCTATACCTTCGGGTGAGATGTTCTTGTGATTAATGTTGCAGGGAATCGCGACAACGCCTTTTGCGACAGATTCGCAGAGCTTTTCGGGATCCATATATTCCTTTTCCGCAACAATTTTCATTTCGGGTGTGATAATGCCTTTTTTAGCGGCTTCCATCTGTGTTTTGTATTCTCTCATTTTTAAACTTTCCTTTCAGTCAGATAATTAAAGCACACCTCTAAGCAAATTTACTGTTAAGGTCAAACGCGTGGTTCATCGGTCCGCTTCCCCTGCCCAGATTCAGCATTGCGGCAAGCGCGCCCGAGATATATTCCTTTGACCTTTGCACAGCTGTTTCAAGGTCATAGCCTTTGGCAAGATTTGAAGCTATGGCGCTTGAAAGAGTGCAGCCTGTTCCGTGTGTGTTGGGATTATTGATCCTTTTGCCCTCAAACCATTTGAAGCTACCGTTTGAGTACAAAAGATCGTTAGCGTCGTTTATGCTGTGACCTCCCTTTAACAGCACTGCGCAGTTGTATTTATCCCCTATTGCCTTGGCAGCGTTTTCCATCTCTTCCGGGGTTTCGATTGCAAGTCCGCTGAGGACCCGAGCCTCGGGAATGTTGGGAGTTACAACCGCCGCAAGCGGCAAAAGCTCCTTAGCAAGAGTTGAAACCGCTTCGGTCTGCATCAGTTTTGCTTCGCTGGTTGAAACCATAACGGGATCAGCAACAATGTTTTTTGCGTTGTAAAACCGCAGTCTGTCAGCAATTACGCGGATCAACCCGGAGCTTGAAACCATTCCGATTTTAACAGCGTCGGGGAAAATGTCGGTAAATACCGCGTTAAGCTGCTGTTTTAAGGATTCGGGAGTTGCTTCCTGAATAGCTGTTACGCCGGTGGTGTTTTGAGCTGTAAGCGCCGTAACCGCGCTCATGGCGTAAACACCGTTAACAGTCATCGTTTTTATATCTGCCTGAATACCGGCGCCTCCGCAGGAATCGCTTCCCGCGATTGATAATGCTGTTTTCATGTGATACCTCTTTTGCATTATTTTTATTGAGCGGCAAAGAGTGGTGCCCCCGGTTTACCGCTTTTTATTATTTTTCGGCGACAGCTTTTGCTTTTTCTTTAAGCTGTTGTGCCGCCGTTTTTATATCGTCAGCAGAGAAAAGTGCTGATACAACAGCAATTCCGCTGATTTTATTACATTTTATTTGTTCAATGTTTTTAAGATTTATTCCGCCGATCGCCACCGAAGGGATACTAACCGACGAGGCAATTTGGTTAAGCTGTTCGTTTGTGATCCGGACAGCATTTTGTTTGGTGGAAGAAGGAAAAACAGCGCCAATTCCGAGGTAGTCCGCACCCTCGCGCTCGGCTTTTTGCGCCTGTTCAACGGTCTTTGCCGTCGCTCCGATTATAAAGCCTTCCCCTGTCTGTCTGCGAATTTCGCTGACAGGCATATCCTCGATTCCCACATGTATACCGTCCGCCCCGCTTTTGAGCGCTACAGCAAGGTTATCGTTAATTATCAAAGGCACTCCGCGGCTTTCGCACAGTTCTTTAAGCTTGATTGCCTCTGAGATAAATTCCTCATAGCCGAGGTTCTTTTCCCTGAGCTGAACCATTGTTACGCCGCCTTCAAGTGCTTGCCTTACCTGTTCATACAAAACGCCGAAGTCCGCACTTTTTCTGTCGGTTACGGCGTATAATAACAGATCATCTTTGCTAAAACTCATAGTTTACTCCGTAAAATGTTTAATATAAAGTTTAGGGTTTTCGCAAGTCATAAAACCGCTCATTACACACGCGCCCTTTGCTCCTGCTTTTATAACGTCGCTGTAATTAAGCGGGCTTATTCCGCCGAGTGCATAAACAGGAATGTTAACGCTGCGGCAGACCTCCCTTAAAAAGTCAGTCCCCTTCCCTTTTAAGCCTTTTTTGCAGTCGGTTTCATAAATATTGCTTGCGGTTATGTAAGTACAACCGAGCTTTTCGGCTTCCTTTGCCTCGCTGACCGTGTGACAGGACGCGCCGAGCGTTTGAAAAAAAGACCTTTCGTCCTTATCCATTGCGCGCAGGATCTGCATGGGAACGTGGATACTGTTTATGTTCAATTCAAGAGCGGATTTTTTAAAGCTGTGCAAAATAAGCTTCGTGTTGTTCTTAAAACAGATATTATATGCAACCTGAGCAAGCCTTGTGTACTCACCGGCGCTCAAATCCTTCTCACGCAGAATTACAGCCTTTGGGTGTGAGGAAGTTATTTTTTCCAGTCTTTTAAAAAAATCCTCACGGCACAGCTTTCTGTTTGTTATACAAATCAACTCAGACATACAGATAGTCGTTTAAAACAGGCTGCAAGCCTTCGCCGGAAATATCGGAGTACATTTTGTTAAGGCTGCGGCTGTCGTCGATCTCAAACTGTTCGTCGCCCTGTAAAGAATTTTTCTGCTTACCGCTGTATTTGGTTTCGTGGTCGCCTATTCCGGTAGAAACACCGGCGGAAACCTTTGTCGCGGCAATTTTTACGATTCCGTTTCTGAACTGCGCGCTTTCTCGTGATGAAACTGTAATTCCGGCAAACGGCATAAAGATCCTGTAGGCGCAAATAATCTGACACAGCTGAGTTTCGTGAACGTCAAGCGGACTGATTTTATCGTTATTAATAATAGGTCTTAGCCTTGGGCATGAAAGCGATATTTCAGCGTGCGGGTATTTTCTTTGAAGGAAATATGCGTGAAGCCCGGTAGCGAGCGCGTCCTTTCTGAAATCAGATAGTCCGAGCAAAGCGGAAAACGCCACTCCCCTCATTCCGCCCATTAACGCGCGTTCCTGAGCGTCAAAACGGTACGGCCATACACGTTTATGACCGGCAAGGTGCAGAGTTTCGTATTTATCGGTGTCGTAGGTTTCCTGAAAAACGGTGACGTAATCCGCTCCGCATTCGTGCAGATAACGGTATTCATCGGTATTAACAGGATATATTTCGAGCCCTACCATACGAAAATACTTACGGGCGAGCTTGCACGCCTCGCCGATGTATTCCACACTGCTCATGCTTCTGCTTTCACCGGTGAGGATCAAAATCTCTTCCATTCCGCTTTCGGCAATTACCTTCATTTCATGCTCGATTTGTTCGTAATTGAGCTTCATGCGGTTTATTTTGTTGTAGCAGTTAAAGCCGCAGTAAACACAGTAGTTTTCACAATAATTTGCAATATACAAAGGAGTAAAAAGATATACGGTGTTGCCGAAGTGCTTGCCTGTTTCAAGTCTTGCTTTTTGCGCGATCTGCTCCAAAAAGGGTTCGGCGGCAGGCGAAAGCAAAGCTTTAAAATCTTCAATTGTACAGCTTTCGTGCTCCAAAGCCGCCTTTACATCCTTAGCGGAATATTTGCCGTAATCAAAGCTTTTAACCTGCGTCATAACGTTTTCGCAGACGTCAGAGTTTATTATCTCCATACCTTCCATATATTCCATATGGTTTGTACGGTATGAACGGTCGTTTTCGAGCCTGTGTTTTTTTTCGAGTGCGGCAGGCGACAGCTTGTCGGAATCTATTAAAAATTGATTTTCCATTGCTTCACCTTAGTTGCGTAAAAATCCGGTTAACGGGTCTGACGCCGAAGCTCCTCTGGTAAGTACTCTTCCCAGTCCCGAAAGATATGCTTTTCTTCCTGCTTCTATAGCGTGCTTAAAGGCGTCCGCCATCAGCGGAAGGTCGCCTGCGGTTGCAAGAGCGGTATTTGCCATAATAGCCGCTGCGCCCATTTCCATAGCTTCGCAGGCTTGGGATGGTTTGCCGATTCCCGCGTCAACTATGATCGGAAGGTCGATTTCATCAATAAGGATCTGAATAAATTCCTTTGTGGCAAGTCCTTTGTTTGAGCCGATCGGAGAAGCGAGCGGCATTATTGTTGCAGCTCCGGCATTTACCAAATCGCGTGCGACATTTAAGTCGGGATACATATACGGCATTACTACAAAGCCCTCGTTTGCGAGAATTTCGGTTGCCTTGATTGTTTCGGTGTTGTCGGGCAAAAGGTACTTTGAGTCGCGCATGATCTCAACCTTTACAAAGTTTCCGCATCCGAGCTCACGCGCGAGCCTTGCGATTCTTACTGCCTCCTTGGCGTTTCTCGCTCCGCTTGTGTTTGGAAGCAGAGTAACGTTTTCGGGGATGAAATCAAGTATATTTTCCTCATCCTTGGTGTTGGCGCGTCTTACCGCGAGAGTGATAATCTGAGCGCCTGCGTATTTGATCGCAGCTTCAATAAGGCTGAGCGAATACTTTCCGGAACCCAAAATGAACCGCGAATAAAATTCATGCCCGCCGATCACAAGCTTATCATTGTCCATTATTATCCTTCTTTCCTATACATCATATTGTCCTGCCAAAATACGGATAACCGTGTGAGCCTGATGAGCGGCACACGCCATTACACGCGCGGCGAACAAGCCCTCACTTTTGCCGACTTCGCTGACTCCGTCTCCGCAAAGATAAAAAAATTTTGACAGTCGCTTGGTTTTTATTTCGTTTGTGCTGCCTATTCCCGCCATGCCCGAGGCGCCTACATAAAATTTGCCGGGCAGCTTTTCCAAAACCGTATTAGCAAGCATCGCCTTGGCTTGGGGATTATCGAAGGCTTCGCAAATTATGTCCGCGCCCGAGAGCAAATCAACGGCGTTTTCCTCCGTGATCTTTACACAATGTGTTTCAACCACGGTGTAAGGGGCTATTTCACTTAGATTACAGCTTAATGCTTCGGTTTTGGGCAAACCTATCTGATTTGCCTTATATTGCTGGCGGTGGAGATTTGAAATATCGACCTTGTCAAAGTCGATCAAAATGAGTTTTCCTATTCCGGCTCTTGAAAGAGCGATCGAAATATTAGAACCGAGACCTCCCAAGCCGCAAACCGCAACAGTGGCAGCGGATAGCTTTTTTTGAAGCTCTTTTCCGTGGCGTGCTTCATAGGCGGCAATCATTTCATTTTTGTTAGGTATCATCAGCCGCCTCCCACAAAGTTTACGACTTCAAGGACATCGCCGTCTTTGAGAACGGTCGAGGCGTAGTTTGCCTTAGAAACAATGTCTTCATTAAGCTCGACCGCGATAAAGGCAGTGTTGTAGTCAGAGCTTTTAATGTATTGCTCTACAGTGATTCCGTCGGCGTTAACCTTTTCACCGTTAATTATTACCATTGTCTTTCCTCCCTGCAAAAAATAAAAACGGGCTGCCGATTTGGCAGCACCGCGCATAAAGTTATAATCAGCTTCCCTACGTTGGCATTATCCAAATCAGGTATCGGTCGAAGGTCACACCTTCCTCTCAGCCTGTAATACAAGCTCCCGTTTTTTGTTTATTATATACTTACAATCATTTGATTGTCAAGTACCTGTTAATAATTATATTATACATACAATTCGCCACTCAAATTGGTGACTATCTGCAATTAATCACCGACAGCGGTGAGTTCTATTTGAAATATAACGGTGTATCAGATAACGAATTTCGCTATTCTCTTTTTGCAGAGGTCGGACTGGCAGATGATTTTGGAGAAAACATCTATATACCGTTTCATATGCTGATATGGTTTGAAAATTGCGATTATCCGGCAATAGCAACACCTTTTAAGGGTCAGGTTTATTTCAGCAAACAATTCAGCCTTGTTGACGTTCATGATTATTACGAGAGCAAAGGCATTTACACCGTAGAGCAGGTAAATGATAATACGCTTTTTGTTGATAGCAAGGACGGTTATTCATTCAGCGTGCAACTGACTGATTACAATGATTATGTTTTATTTTCCCTAATATGGATAATCAAATCATCAAAATAATAGAACTAATCTATAATCCTGTTTAATTGCTCTCCACCGCATATTTTGATAAAGTATCTGTGTACGGTGAGATCATCATTCAATTCGGGGTGAAAGGCGGTTACAAGTTGATTGCCCTGCCTTGCAGCGACTATTTTGCTATTCACAGTTGCGAGGATCACTACACTGTCCGAGACATCTTTGATATACGGTGCGCGGATGAAGGTCATCGGAATCTTGCCCATGGTGCCGAAACTCTCCGCTGTGTAGAAGCTACCGAGCTGTCTGCCGTAGGCGTTGCGGACGGCGGTGATATCCATGGTGGCGAGGTAAACGCGTCCGTCGTTTTCTATCTGTTTAGAAAGGAGTAATAATCCGGCACATGTACCGAAAATGGGCACTTTTTCCGTTATTAACTTTCTTATCGGCTCAAACAGTTCCAGTTCCTTCAACAGTTTCCCTTGAACGGAGCTCTCCCCGCCAGGAATGATCAGGCCGTCAAAAGAGTGCAGAAGATCCTTCTTTTGTCGAATCTCGAATGAAGCAATGCCGAGTTTTGAGAGCATTTTTTCATGTTCGATAAAGGCGCCTTGAAGTGCAAGCACGGCGATTCTCACGCTCATTCTCCTCTCTGTGCCATCAACAGCTCGATTTCATGCTCGTTGATGCCGACCATTGCTTCTCCTAAGTCCTCCGATAATTCTGCAAGGAGCTTCGCATCGGTGAAATTGGTGACTGCCTTGACGATCGCGGCAGCGCGTTTTTCGGGATTTCCGGATTTGAAGATACCCGAGCCCACAAAGACGCCCTCCGCGCCGAGCTGCATCATCAGCGCCGCGTCAGCTGGAGTTGCAACGCCCCCCGCGGCAAAGTTGACGACAGGCAGCTTTTTGTTTTCGTGTACATACTGCACGAGGTCATACGGCACCTGAAGCCCCTTTGCGATGTCGAACAGCTCGTCCTCAGCGGATGAACTAATCCTGCGGATCTCTGCCTGCATCAATCTCATATGCCGCACCGCTTGAACGACGTCGCCTGTACCCGGCTCGCCCTTGGTGCGGATCATGGCGGCGCCCTCGTTGATCCTGCGCAGCGCTTCTCCTAAGTCCTTTGCGCCGCATACAAACGGCACCTTGAACTTTGTCTTGTCGATGTGGTATTTATCATCCGCGGGGGAGAGCACCTCGCTCTCGTCGATGTAGTCGATCTCGATAGCCTCTAATATTTGTGCCTCGGCAAAGTGACCGATACGACATTTCGCCATCACGGGGATCGACACTGCGTCCTGTATGCCCTTGATCATTTTCGGGTCGCTCATGCGCGATACGCCGCCTGCCGCGCGAATATCGGCAGGGATGCGCTCGAGCGCCATCACGGCACAGGCTCCTGCCGCCTCGGCGATTCTCGCCTGTTCAGGAGTGGTGACGTCCATGATGACGCCGCCCTTGAGCATTTGGGCAAGGTTTTTGTTCAGTTCATAACGGTTTTCTGACACGGTTATTTCCTCCTTGATATTTGAATGAGGACAGTATATAATGGATTTGATAATATAAAAATAATCAAAATAGGAGAAAATAATATAACCAGATGAAGTATACAGTAAATGTAAATCAGCATATTCCGGCTTATCTGCAGCTATATCAGCAGTTGAGGGAGGACATCGTCAGCGGTGCGTTTTCCTACGGCTCCAAGCTGCCGTCAAAAAGAATTCTTGCCGAAGAAACAGGCGTCAGTGTAATTACCATAGAACACGCCTACGCGCTGTTATGTGATGAGGGCTACATCGAGTCGAGAGAGCGCAGCGGGTATTTTGTGATCTTCCGCGGTGAGGACGGCTTTGCTGTACCATCACAGGCTATCGGCAAACCACCCGTAACACATCAAAACAGCTCGGTATCTTATCCGTTTCCTTATTCCGTACTCGCTAAGACCATGCGCGCTGTCATCACGGATATGCCGGATGCTATCCTGCAGAAATCGCCTAATAAAGGATGTGAAGAACTGCGGCATGCGATCGCGCAGTATCTTGCGCGAAGCCGAGGGATCGTCGCCGAGCCGTCGCATATAGTCATTGGCTCCGGTTCGGAATATCTGTACAGCCTGATCGTAGAATTACTTGGATACGAAAAAACCTACGGGATTGAATCCCCGTCCTATAAAAAGATCGAGCAGGTGTACCGCGCCTGTGATGTGTCCGTTGAGAAACTGCGTCTGGGTGAGGACGGGATCGACAGCGCCGCGCTGTGGCACAGTAAGGCCGATATCCTACATATCTCGCCGTATCGAAGCTACCCCAGCGGTGTATCAGCCAGCGCGTCGAAGCGTTTTGAATATCTGAAATGGGCGGCAAAGGGACAGCGGTATATCGTGGAGGATGACTTTGAATCGGAATTCTCGGTATCCAAAAAGCCGGAGGAATCTTTGTTTTCTCACACAACTGACGAAAATGTGATCTATATGAACACCTTTTCCAAAACGATCTCACCTGCACTGCGTGTCGGGTATATGATACTGCCGGAGCACCTTGTTACGGTTTTTGAAGATCGGCTCGGTTTTTATTCCTGCACGGTGCCGACGTTCATTCAACTGGTTCTGGCAAGACTGATCGAAAACGGGGATTTTGAACGGCAAATCAATCGCGTCAGACGACAAAAGCGAAAAGAAATCGTGTCAAATGGTCATTCACACGAATAAACTGTACCATGCAGAAAAAATAATTGGATAGATTGCTTAATTTGCAATTAACCTATTGACAAAGTAGGTAAGTAGGGTTTATAATGCGCTTGCACTCATTCGAAAGGAGATAACGACTATGACAGCATCAAAAAACACCTGTATGATGATGTGTATGTGCGGCAGCTGCGGTCGTGCTTTGGTTCGTTATGCTCTCAAATCGTGTTGATTGATCAGATGCGGGGGGGAGCGTAATGCTTCCCTTACTTTTTTTGCCCAAACGGATAACGGGCTCAGGAAAGAAGGGTTGTTGTGAACTGGGATGTGATCGTCAGCTATCTACCTTTATATAAGGACGGTCTGTTGATAACCTTATATACTGGCTGGTTCGGCATCTTGATCTCGATCGTTCTGGGGCTGGTGACGGCTTTGATCGTTCACTTCAAGGTTCCGGTACTGAAAACGATCGCTAAAATCTATATCGAGATTCTGCGGAACACGCCCCTGCTGATCCAGCTATTTTTCATCTACTACGGCATCCCGAAGCTTTTCGGGATCGTGACAGACGAGCTGACCTGCGGCATCGTCGGCTTGGGACTGTTGGGCGGCGCCTATATGGCCGAGACCTTCCGTTCCGGCATCGAGGCGGTCGACACGATCCAGATGGAATCCGCGCTCAGCCTCGGCATGACGCGCAGGCAGGCAATGTTCCACATCATTCTGCCGCAGGCGGTGACCTACTCCGTGCCCGCCTTCGTCGCGAATTTGATCTTCCTTCTGAAAGAGACGAGCGTCTTTTCCTGTATCTCCATCTTGGAGCTGATGTTCACGGCAAAGGACAGGATCGCCGTGAGCAGTACGACGGTCGAGAGTCTGTTTCTGGTCGTCGTCTTTTATCTGATCGTGCTCCTGCCGGTGTCGATCATCGGCTCTGTTGTCGAAAGGAGGCTGAGATATGCAAGCTTTGGTAACTGATCTCGGCTTCGACGTATTATTCAAGGGCACGAATTTCACGCGATTGCTCGGCGGCATGTGGGTCACGCTGAAAATCAGCCTGATCTCCGTCGCATTATCCATCGTTCTGGGAATTTTGCTCGGCGTCGTCATGACGTTCAAAAACCCAGTGACAAAGGCGATCTGCCGCGTCTATCTGGAGATCGTGCGGATCATGCCGCAGCTGGTGCTGCTGTTCATCGTCTACTACGGCTCGGCACGGCTGATCGGGCTGAAATTTGAACCTGAATTCGCCGCAGTCATCGTATTCACCTTCTGGGGCACCGCCGAGATGGGCGACCTCGTCCGCGGCGCCTTACAGAGCATTCCGAAACACCAATATGAGAGCGCCTACTCGCTGGGGCTGAATCGCAGCCAGACCTATTTCAGCATCGTCATTCCCCAGACCATCCGCCGCCTGCTGCCGCTGTCCATCAACCTTGTGACGAGGATGATCAAGACCACGCCGCTGATCGTCATGATCGAGGTGGTCGAAGCGACGAAGGTCGCACGTCAGATCATTGACGCGAATCGCGTCGCGTCCCCTAACGCCGCGTTCGGATTGTTTTTCGTCATATTTGTCCTGTACTTTGCGGTGTGCTGGCCGATCAGCCTGCTCGCTTCGCATCTGGAAAAGAAATGGAGTAACTGATTATGGCAGATACGGTTTTGACCATTAACAATATAAATAAGTCCTACGGCGATAACCTGATTCTCAACGGACTGAGCCTTGACGTCCATAAGGGCGAGGTCATTGTCATCATCGGTCCCTCCGGCTGCGGCAAGTCGACCCTGCTCAGATGTATCAATGCGCTCGAGCCGATCCAAGGCGGCGAGATTCGTCTTGACGGCGAACTGATCGACGGCAACAGCCGCAATATCGCTCAGATCCGTCAGAAGATTGGTATGGTATTCCAGAACTATGAGCTGTTTCCTCATAAGACCGTTTTGCAGAATATCATACTTGCGCCAATGAAGGTGCAGAAGCGCAGCAAAGTCGAGGTTACTGAGGAAGCCGAACAGCTTCTGGAGCGCGTCGGATTGCTTGATAAAAAGAATAGTTATCCGCGTCAGCTCTCCGGCGGTCAGAAGCAGCGCGTCGCGATCGTCCGCGCGCTGTGTATGCATCCTGAAATCATGCTATTTGACGAGGTAACGGCAGCGCTCGACCCCGAGATGGTGCGTGAGGTGCTCGATACGATGCTGGAGCTTGCCAAAAACGGCAGCACCATGCTGATCGTGACCCACGAGATGAACTTTGCCCGCGCGATCGCCGACCGTGTGATCTTCCTCGACGGAGGGGAGATTGTCGAGGAAGCTGATCCCGAAGACTTTTTCACCTATCCGAAAACGGAACGTGCGCAAAAATTCCTGGACACCTTCGAGTACGAATCCGTGAAGCACCACGATAATGAATATTGAATAATTGACGGAGGGCTCCGCCATCATCCGATTTTATAATGAACGAGCAGACGAGAGTCTGTGAGAAACCGAAATTATTCATTCTTAAGTTTTCAGTATTCAGTTTTAAGTAACTTCCCGCCTATACCGTACAACATGTACGATATAAATATATGGCTTACGCCGGAAAGAAGAATGTATATGAAGAACACAAAACTATTTAAGCTGTTAGCAGTCGTTATAGCCGTCATCATGGTTGTCGGCGTAATGGCGGCATGCAGCAAGGCGACCGATGCTGACAAGGGCGTTACAGAGGCTGTCGCAGATGCGGCGAATAACGCTGATAACGGCGATTCTGATGATACCATCTACCGCACACTCGATCAGATCAAGAAGAGCGGCAGCATCAAGATCGGCGTTTTCTCTGACAAAAACCCGTTCGGCTATGTTGACGAGAACGGCAAGTATCAGGGCTATGATGTTTACTTTGCGCGCCGTATTGCCGAGGATCTCGGCGTAGAGGTCGAGTTTGTCTCCACCGAGGCCGCAAACCGTGTTGAAGCGCTGCAAACCGGTAAGGTTGATATCATCCTTGCAAACTTCACCGTCACCGAGGAGCGCGCACAGCAGGTCGATTTCGCTCTACCCTACATGAATGTTGCACTTGGCGTTGTCTCCCCTTCCGATAAGGTCATCACCGAGCTCAGTCAGATCGGCACAGATGACGCAGTTATCGTCATCTCCGGCACTACTGCCGAGATTTATCTTGAGGAAAATAATCCTGAGATCACTCTGAAGAAGTACGATACCTACTCAGACGCAAAGACCGCCTTTGAGAACGGTCAGGGCGTTGCTTGGGCAAACGACAACACCGAGGTCATCGCATATGCGAACACTGTCGACGGCTACACCGTCGGTATCCCGAAGCTCGGTTCGGACGATACCATCGCTCCCGCTGTCACCAAGGGCAACGAAAGCCTGCTCAACTGGATCAATGATGAGATCAAGTCTCTTGCCGACGAGCAGTTCTTCCACAAGGATTATGAGGAAACGCTGGTAGACACCTACGGCAAGGACTACGAAGAAGAGCTTGTCGTAGAGGGTGGCGTTATCAAGTGATTTTCTCCCGATAACATAACAGAACATTCTGGCGTTGGCTTTGTCCGGCGTCAGAATGTCCGCATTTAGAGGTGAATTATCATGTCAGATACCTTCAAAAAAGATTCCTATGGCTTCCATACCCGAGCGGTGCACACCGGTAACGCCGTTGACAAAGAAACCGGCGCGGTCAAGCGACCGATCACGATGGCAAACTCGTATGAGCTGCCGTATGATCCGACAAATATGAACTGGTCATCGGCAGAGGGAAATCTATACACCCGCAACGGCGGCGCGAATCAGAAGTACTTACAGGAAAGGCTCGCTTCCCTCGAGGGCGGCGAGGATTGTATCGTGCTTGCTTCAGGCGTAGCGGCATTATCGGGACTGTTCTTCTCGCTGCTGAAAGCAGGCGATCATGTTGTCTTTTCCAGTGTGACCTATATCGCTGTTTATCGTTTACTCAATGAATTGTTCAACGAAAAGTTCGGAGTTGAGACAACCATCGTCGATACGACGGACTTGGACGCGGTCAAAGCTGCAATCCGCCCGAATACGAAGCTGATTCACATTGAGACGCCTGGAAATCCTACTATATCCGTTACGGATATTAGTGCTCTTGCGGCTATCGCTCACAAAAACGACGCTCTGCTGTCGGTGGATAATACCTTTGCTTCTCCATATAATCAGCGTCCGATCGAGCTTGGCGCAGACTTCAGTGTTGAAAGCCTGACGAAGTACATCAACGGTCACGGTGACGCAATGGGCGGTGCGATCATCGGTAAAAAGGAATATCTTGATATCATCCGCGCACAGGCACAGGTAAATCTCGGCGGTACGATCAGCCCGTTCAACGCGTGGCTGATCATGCGCGGCTCAGTGACCTTACCTCTGCGGATGAAGCAGCATAATGAAAACGCATTGAAAATAGCTAAATGGCTGGAGGAACGGCCCGGCGTCAGCTTTGTATCCTATCCGGGACTTGAGAGCCATCCGCAGCACGAGATTGCCCTCAGACAGATGGCTCCCGGTTTCGGCGGTGTGCTGACCTTCGGACTGAAGGCTGATCACGAAACGCATAATCGATTCGTCAGTCATCTGCGCGTCATCACCAACGCGGTGTCACTCGGACATGACGCAAGCCTGATCGTTTTCTTGGGAGAGAACGATGAGCGTCAACACCTTTATCCCGAACGGTTTCATAACGGTTTTTTCCGTTTCAGCGTAGGAATCGAAGATGCCGACGATCTGATCGAAGATCTGCGTCAGGCGTTGGAAAAAGTCGGATTGTAATTCGCACGAAGTTGCAGAAATTACTTGTAAAACATTTAGGCAGAATGACAAATCTGTGTTTAACCTATTGACAAAGTAGGTAGGTAGGTTTATAATACGCTTGCAATCAAACGAAAGGAGAAAACGACCATGATCACCATGACGCGTACCTATACAATGACCATGATGTGGATGTGCGGTATGATGTATCGCGCTATGGTTCGTTATGCTCTGAAACAGTGTTGATTTCTGTCAGCTTAAGGGGAGCGTAACGCGCTCCCCTTAATTTTTTTCACTAAGGAGATTTGTATGAATACCACAAGATTTCTGATATCCTCCAACCTTTACAGTAAACGAATGTGGCTGTGATCTGAACAACAATAATGGAAGCCTTTATAAATACATTTACATCATTCATTTCACAGTCACATTTAAACTATAAGGAGAAATCATTATGAAAAAACTTTTATCCGCTTTACTGATCGTTACACTCGCACTCACATCCGTATTTGCTCTGACCGCTTGCTCAAACAGCGCGAACAGCGCCGGAGATAACGCTACCGAAGCACCTGCAAACGCATCCTCTGTCACCATTGCCATCCCGAACGATACCACCAATGAAGCCCGCGCTCTTCTGCTGTTACAGGAGATCGGCTACATCAAGCTAAAGGCTAACGCAGGTATCACAGCGACCCCCAGAGATATCGAAGATAACCCGAAGAACATCGAGTTTGCTGAGATTGAGGCGGCTCAGCTGCCGTCCGCTCTGAAGGACTATGACTATGCCGTCATCAACTCCAACTACGCCATCGACGCCGGTTTGAACCCCGTCAAGGATTCGTTGGGTATCGAAGGTTCTGCATCCGCTTATGTCAACATCATCGCAGTCAAGGAAGGCAACAAGAATGAGCCTAAGATCAAGGCACTGGTCGCCGCGACCGAATCTCAGAAGGTCATCGACTACATCAACCAGAACTACGACGGCGCTGTCGTGCCTGTCGTTGAGAATCCCACCGACGGTTTCGATTCGTCTATTGATTACGACGCGTTGAAAGGTGAGACCATTACCATCGCGGCTTCTCCGACGCCTCACGCCGAGATTCTCGCAATCGTCAAGGATATCCTCGCCAAGAAGGACATCACCCTCGAGATCACCGAGTTTACCGATTATGTACAACCGAACCTTGTCGTCGATAAAGGCGAACTTGACGCGAACTACTTCCAGCACGTTCCGTATCTGGACGACTTCAACGCCGAGAACGGTACATCTCTGGTATCCGTTGCGGGCATCCATGTTGAGCCGATCGGTCTTTACGGCGGCAAGCAGAGCAGCCTTGACGCCCTGAAATAATTTTGATACGCATATGCACCGAGCCAGTGCCCGGTGCATACTGTCTGTTTAAAGGAATGATCCCATGATAGAACTGAAAAATATATCCAAGACCTTTCGGACGTCTGACAGCACCGTCGAAGCGCTGAAAAACGTCAGTATCACTGTAAACGACGGCGATATCTTCGGCATCATCGGTATGTCCGGCGCGGGAAAATCGACCCTTGTGCGATGTATCAATATGCTCGAACGCCCCGACGAAGGCGCGGTGCTGATCGACGGTGTGGACGTAGGCAGTCTGAAAAGCAAAGACCTGCGCAATACCCGCCGCGAGGTAACGATGATCTTTCAGGGCTTCAATTTGCTGATGCAGAGAAGCTGTCTGAATAACGTTATGTTCCCGCTGGAACTGGCAGGTGTGAAAAAGGCGGATGCTAAAAAGCGCGCATTGGAACTGCTGGAGACCGTCGGTCTGCCCGATAAGGCGAACGCCTATCCCGCACAGCTCTCGGGCGGTCAGCAGCAGCGCGTCGCGATCGCGAGAGCACTTGCCACCGACCCGAAGGTACTGCTGTGTGATGAAGCGACCTCTGCGCTTGACCCAAAGACCTCACACGCTATCCTCAGCCTGATTCGTGAGATCAATGAAAAGCTCGGCATCACCGTCATCATCATCACCCACCAGATGAGCGTTATCGAGGAGGTCTGCAATAATGTCGCGATTCTCGACCACGGTGAGGTAGCCGAACAGGGACGTGTTGTCGATATTTTTACCCACCCTAAGAGTCAGGCGGCTAAGCGGCTCGTCTTCCCCGAGGGTGAGCAAGAGATCCTTGTCGAGAACTCCGCCTACCGTCTGCGCGTGATCTTCGGCGGTGCGAAGGCGGCAGGCACCCCCCTTATTGCCCGGCTCGCTAAGGAAAAAGGTATCGAGGCGAATATCCTCGGCGCGTCGACAAAAGCTGTCGGCGACAAGGCATACGGCAATATGCTGCTGTCTTTTGCGGATGAAAACAGCAAGGATCTGGCGATTGCATTTTTGAAAAGTATCGAAGATATCTCGGTAGAGGAGGTGTGAGTATGGCTGATTTTTTTACATCCAAAGACTGGCTGGAAGCGGTCGATATCGTCAAGACCGAGGTGCCGCTCGCCATATGGGAAACCTTGTATGTCACGCTGATATCCACCCTGATTGCGCTCATGATCGGTCTGCCGTTGGGCGTACTGCTTGCAGTCGGCGACAAGGACGGTATCATTCCCTTGCCCGCGCCGCTCAGGCATTTTCTGAATATCCTGATCAACCTGCTCCGTTCGGTACCGTTTCTGATCCTGATCGTCGTAGTCGCGCCGTTAACAAGGCTGATTATCGGCAAGGCGTTTGGTACGGCTGCGTCCATCGTACCGTTGGTTATCGCGGCGTTTCCGTTTATCGCGCGTCTGGTCGAGAGTTCTGTCCACGAGGTCAACCCGAATATCATCGAGATGGCGCAGAGCACCGGCGCGTCGCCCTTCCAGATCATCACCAAAGTGCTAATCCCCGAGAGCGTCCCGAGCCTGATTTCGAACATCACCATCGCCCTGACAACCATCCTCGGCTATACCGCTATGAGCGGCGCGATCGGCGGCGGAGGTCTGGGCAAGCTTGCCATCAACTACGGCTACTACCGTTACAAATACCTCGTGATGATCATTACCGTTATCCTGCTGATCCTGCTCGTACAGCTGTTCCAGTCGATCGGTACAAAGCTGTCGGTAGTCTCGGATAAACGATTAAAGAAAAAATGAAAGGAATTTGAAATGAAAATAATCGAAACAAAAAACGCTCCTGCTGCAATCGGTCCTTACTCTCAGGCTGTTGTCTTCGGCGATCTGATCTACACTTCCGGTCAAATTCCCATTGATCCTGCAACAGGCAGGATAGAAACCGATACGATAAAAGGTCAGACCGAGCAAATCATCAAGAATCTGTCGGCGATATTAACTGAGGTGGGCAGCAGCCTTGACAGCGTGATCAAAACGACCTGCTATTTGAAGGATATCAGGGACTTCGGCGTATTCAACGAGGTCTACGGCAAGCATTTCACCTCAAAACCCTCACGCAGTTGTGTAGAGGTATCGAACCTGCCAAAGGGCGCGCTCGCGGAGATTGAGGTCATCGCCGAGGTGGAAAAGAGATGAGGTTATGAAAGCACTGTCGATACAAGAATACATTGATCTGAGGGATGAAAGCCGGGAGCACTTCGGTGTGACGCTGCATCTGCACGATCACTGCACATCGCAGTATCTTTCTTCGGACGGGCAACCGTTTGATGACCGCTACAGCGCCTATCTGCTTGATTATTTTGACAGCAAAAAACTCAGCGCAACGATCTCCAACGACAGAACCGGCGTTTTGATTCTACCGAAAGGATTATGATTATGAGACTTGCAATGGCACAAGACAGCATGAGCTGTTCAATGTCTGAGAATCTGGAAAAACTGTTGATGATATGAGAATAGCGGCGAAAAACGGAGCAGATATGATTACCTTTCCCGAGTTGCAGCTTTCACCATTCTTCCCAAAATATCATAGCAAAAAGCGGCAATGCGTCGACTTGAGCTGCTTGTGCTTCAGCAATATGTTCTGTTGAGTTGTCCATTTTCATTTGTGCCATAGCAATCCGCATTATCGCTCACCCCTGTCAAATTCAATTAAATCCTTTATCACTTCGCCCGCAATATAATTGATAATCAATCCGCACATTCGACGCCGGATTGCATCCTGTATATAATAGAATCATCAAAGCAAAGGAGGCAAAAATATGAAGAAGTATTATCTTTACCTCACCGCCGATGAGCGTCGAATTATCTTGCACAGTTTGATTGATATGAAAAACGAACTAATCAAAACCGGGCATTATACCGACGCGCTCGATGAGATCATCATTCAACTCACAAAAGCAAAGATTAAACATGTGCGAGTAAAGGAGGTCTGACCATGAGCACAAAGATAACTTATACCAGACAGGGCGACTACTATTTGCCTGACCTCAAACTACCGGAGCAAGAGCCGCGCGAGATCGGTATCTGGGGACAGCGTCGCAGACGCTATCTCAAAGAACATCACAAAATCCTATACTATAACTTGCTCACCCAATGCAAGCTAATCGATCATCTCGCTGATATCAATGAAGAAGCGCAAAACATGTATGACCGGCTCGTAAAACAGCTTGCAGAACAAGAAGGTGTTACCGAGAAGCTCAAAGGAGAAGATCCGTTAGAGTGGGTGGCAAAAATGAACAATATCAACTCACGCGCAAGTGAGATCGTTTTTGCTGAAATTATCTATACAGTTTAATCGAAGCGGCTGCTGCAATACTTTGATTGCAACAGCCGCTTTCCTTTTTATATGATAATGATATGCTTTTTCAGTTTTTCAGCATGCCGTCAAGCCGTGGATCACGGTAACTGCAAGGAAGTGATGATACAGTGAAACATTTTATAAATATCTCTCTGCCTGAGAAAAACAGCTCCGAGTTTCTGCATGACAGTTACTCGGAGCTGTTTTTTTATTCTTCTTTTTCTCTGAAATTTTTATAACTCGATCCAAAATCTTCCATTGACTTGATGATCGGGCGCATACTCTCACCGAGGTCACTCAGGGCGTATTCCACTCTCGGAGGCACTTCGGGATAGACGGTGCGGGTAATGATACCGTCCTCCTCCATTGAGCGCAGGCTGTCGGTAAGCACCTTCTGGCTGATACCGTCGAGCGACTTTCTCAGCTCGTTGAATCGCCACGGTCTGACGAGCAGATTTCGCAGGATCAACAGCTTCCATTTACTTCCGATCAGACTGACGGTGGTTGCGACGGGACAGTCGGGTAATTCGGCTTTTGTTTTCATGGTGCGCCTCCTATATCTGAATTTGAATACAGTATAACAGAAAGAATGTGGTTTGTCGATAGGTTACAAAAAGGTGCCTATGTAATTAAAAAGTGCGTACTTGTTATGCCGGTGATCGCTCCTTATAATGGAATCAGAAACTATGAAAGGAGAACAGCTATGGCATTATCGAATATTGCTTCTTGGACAAAGGGCGGCACAGCTTCTGCTTGCGGTACCTCCGACAAGGCTTCTGCCTGCGGCACTTCCGACAAAGCGTCTGCTTGCGGCACATCGGATAAAATGTCCGCTTGCGGTTCAGCCTGCGGCGCAGGTGACAAGTGATCTTGTCCGTAATGCCCTTCGATAATGATTCGGAGGGCGATTATGTAATCATCAGCAAATGCTGTTTATATATGCGAGGTAATCATGATGAAACCGTATTTTTCTTTTCAATGGCATATCACGGATGAATGTGACCAGCGGTGCAAGCACTGCTACATCTTCTCAGACGGCAATCACAACTGCCTGAAATCCATGACATGGGAGCAGATGCAGGACGCCTTCTACAACTGCCTTGATTTTTGCGAGGTGTTCGGGCGCACGCCGTACTTTTATCTGACGGGCGGCGATCCGATTTTGCATTCTGACTTTTGGCGGCTGCTGGAGCTGTTTCACGATCACGACATTCAATTCACGATCCTCGGCAATCCGTTCCACCTCAACGACCAGGTGTGCAGGGAATTAAAGTGGTTCGGCTGTGAAAAGTATCAGCTCTCTCTCGACGGCTTGCGTGAAACGCACGATTGGTTCCGTAAGCCCGGCTCCTACGACTGCACGCTCGAAAAGGTAAAATGTATCAATAAAGCGGGTATCCGTTCGGTGATCATGACGACGGTTTCCAAAACCAATATGAGCGAGGTCACGGGAATTATTGATGCGGTGGTCGAAGCGGGCGCAAATGTTTTTGCCTTCTCCCGTTATGTGCCGAGCGGCGGCGACCTTGACGCGAGTATGACGGCGCAGGAGTACCGCAGCTTGCTTGCGGCCTGCGACAAGAAGTTCAAGGAGTATGATGCGGAAGGCTGTCAGACCTATTTCAATAAGAAAGATCACCTCTGGACGCTCTATGAATACGAAACAGGAGAGTTCACCATCCCCGATAACGCCGAAAAGGGTACGATCTACGGCGGCTGCAACTGCGGCGCATGCCATATCACGATACTTCCGACGGGCGACATCTTCGCCTGCCGCAGAGTAGCGGACAGCAAGGTCGGGAATGTGTTTGAGGATAGGCTCGCTGATGTGTGGCTGACCTCGATGGAGAGTTATCGGGAGTTTACCAAGTTCAGCAAATGTTCAAGATGTAAACTGCTCGCATGGTGCAGAGGGTGTCCTGCCGTCGCAAAAGGCACAAGCGGCGACTTCTACGCCAATGATCCGCAATGCTGGGCAAGTGTAGAGAATGGACTGATTGAGGGGTGAGATGATGAAAGCTGTTGTATTGACGAAGCCGACAAAGGCAGAGAATATCGTTCTGTCCGAAGTGGAAGTGCCGAAGGTCAAATCCGGATGGGTGCTTGTGAAGATCAAAGCGTTCGGTCTGAATCATTCGGAGCAGATACTCAGAGAGTTTGAGATCAACAATGATTATATACAGAAGCCGATCATCCCCGGTATCGAGTGCGTCGGAGAGATCGCCGACCCGTCCGACAGCGGGATGTCGATCGGTCAAAAGGTTGTCGCACTAATGGGTGGCATGGGGCGGTCG
Source organism: uncultured Clostridia bacterium (assembly GCA_946407065.1). Lineage (GTDB taxonomy): Bacteria > Bacillota > Clostridia > Oscillospirales > Acutalibacteraceae > Ruminococcoides. The sequence goes on from CAMJMQ010000007.1 coordinate 36,935, forward strand.
TTCAACGGCAGTTACGCTGAATACGCCTTATTGCCGACACACCATGTTTTTCCTGTGGAGAGTAAGCTGTCGTGGGCTGAGATGGGAGCGATCCCCGAAACCTATTTTACCGCTTGGGGGTCGCTGTTCCAATGCCTGCGGCTCACGCCTGACGATAAACTCCTGATCAGGGGCGCAACCTGTGCTCTCGGTTATATGGCGATTCAACTGGCAAAGGCGCTCGGTTGTACCGTTGTCGGCACTACCCACAAAGAGGATAAACTGCCGCTTTTAAAAGAAGCAGGCTGTGACGAGTGTATCCTTGACGACGGCACGATGAAAGGCAAGGTCGGCGGCGTGACAAAGGCTTTGGAGCTGGTCGGTATCAAGACGGTCAGAGATACGATGTTTGCGCTCGACGAGGGCGCTGTTGTCTGCAACACAGGCGTACTCGGCAAGGTGTATGAGTGGGACGGCTTTGACCCGATCAAGGATATCCCTAACGGCGTTTACCTGACAGGCTTTTTCTCAAACTACCCGACACGGAAAATGATACAGGATATTTTTAATTTTATGGATCAGTACAACTTAAAACCGCTTGTCGGAGCGATATTTGATTTTTCACATATCAAGGAAGCATGTATCGCTCTTGACAGCGGAAAAGTGAATGGTAAAATCGTAGTCAAAGTTTGAGAACGTGATACTGTGTAGCAGACTTTGACTGAATAGAAGTCCGATCCCTTTTCATCAGTTCGATATCCAACTCATAGTCACGGTAAACATCAACGCGTTTGATGATCGAATTGACGAACAACTTTTTTCCCTCTGTCATGAGGCGCTAAGTCGGTTACGGGCTGTTCATCACATTCCGAGAGAAATAAAGGTTGCGGAGATTGTTTTGTCATGTGTTTTTTATCCATCATCCTTTTTCGAGCACATTCTTTGAGAAATTCGGTCTCACTCTGTCCGACTCCTGCAAAATCACTCTCCCCGGTACGAAAAGCATTGACAAAGAAGACGCTGTAGGATAGAATGGATTGCATAAATATACAAGCGGCAAATCACCTCGAACACCGAAAAAGGAGAGTAATATGAAACAGATCAATATCGTCAACGGACCCCAAGGCGCTTCTCAGATCATCCTCGGATGTATGCGGATGCCGGCGCTGAATACAGATGATGCGGCGGACCTCATACGCACAGCCTATGAGCTGGGGATCAACTTCTTTGATCACGCCACCTGCTACGGCAGGGACGGCGAGGCGGAAACGCGCTTCGGAGACGCGTTTCCCAAGACAGGAATCTGCCGTGAGGACGTCTATATCCAGAGCAAGTGCGGCATCCTTTCCGAAAAGGGTGAGTTCAACTGGTCGAAGGAGACCATTCTTGAAAGCGTCAACGACAGCCTGCGCAGGCTGAAGCTCGATTATCTTGACGCGCTGCTGCTGCACCGTCCCGACCTCTTGTATGAGCCGGAACAGATCGCTGAGGCGTTCGATGAATTGGAGAAGAGCGGCAAGGTGCGCTTTTTCGGTGTGAGCAACGTTCCGACGATGATGCTCGAGGTGTTGAGAAAATATATCCGTCAGCCGCTTGTGTTCAACCAGCTTCAATTCTCGCTGGATCAAAGTCAGCTCATCGATCAGACGCTTTATGTCAACAATCTTACGTCAGAGCGCTCGATCGACCGTGACAACGGCACGCTCGATTACTGCCGTCTGCACGACATCACCGTTCAGGCGTGGTCGCCGCTGCAGAAGGGCTTGTTCCAAGGATGTTTTGTCGATGATCCCGAGCTGCCCGAGCTGAACCGTGTTCTCAGTGAACTCGGCGAGCAGTACGGCGTATCCAAGACCGCGATCGCGATCGCTTGGATCCTGCGCCATCCCGCCAAGATCCAGACGATCGTCGGAACGATGAATACGCATCATCTGAGGGATATCTGCGAGGCGACAAAGGTCGACCTCACCCACAACGAATGGTATCGGCTGTATCTTGCTTCGGGCAAGTATCTGCCGTGAGGTATAACTTAATCTACATTATTTCAGGAGGTTATTGATGGAATTGAAATTTTACAAATGTAAACACTGCGGCAACATCATTGCTGTTGTCAAAGCGAGCGGAGCGCCGATCTCCTGCTGCGGCGAAAAGATGACGGAGATCGTTCCGGGCACTGCTGACGCCGCCGTCGAAAAGCATGTGCCGGTCGTCGAGATCAAAGACGGTAAGGTGATCGTTACGGTCGGCGAAGTCGCTCACCCGATGGCTCCGGAGCATTATATCGAGTGGATCGCGATCAGCACCGATCAGGGCAATCAGCGCAAGATACTGAAGCCCGGCGACAAGCCGATGGCTTGCTTCGCGCTGTGCGACGGCGAAAAATTCGAGGCGGCATACGCCTACTGCAATCTCCACGGACTGTGGAAAAAGTGATCGGATCTGTTGCCGATATCTGAATGATGCCGCCGATCATAACAACGAAAATATATACGTCGTTCGGGTGATTATGCAAAAAACTATTGACAATGGTTTTTTGTTATGCTATAGTATGAAATAATTTAATACATCAAACCGTTGAAGCGGAGATAACGGCGATGATGCCTGTACAGAGAACCCGCGTTGCTGAGAGTCGGGTCAGAAACAAGTCGTCAAATGGACCGCTGAGGGCGCAGTCAAATGTGGCTTTTGTCACAGAGTATGCTGCGACGTTGCAGGCAGACGTCATTTGCCGGGGATATGCTGGTATCCCGCTAAGCGCACAGGTCATGCTGTGAAATCAAGGTGGCACCGCGGATAAGCTGTTATTCGTCCTTGGCAGAAGTTAATTCTGCCGAGGACGTTTTTGTTTTTAATTTTTGTAAACGGAGGGTCAAATATGAAAATACTGCCGGACTATTCTCAGGTCAAAGAGATCGCGGCATCGGCTCGATACAATGTACTTCCGGTGAGCACGGAGATCCTGTCGGATTTCACCACGCCCATCGAAGCCATGCGGATCCTGAAAAATGTTTCGACGCATTGTTATATGCTGGAATCCGCTCAATCGAACGAAACATGGGGGCGGTATACCTTTCTCGGCTTTGAGCCGAAGATGGAGATCACCTGCATAGAAGGGGAAATGAAGATCGGGAATCTCAAGGTCCGTACCGATAATCCTTCTGCATATCTGCGGCAGATCCTCAGCGAATACAAGAGTCCGCGTTTTGATTATCTGCCTCCCTTCACGGGCGGACTGGTCGGCTATTTTTCCTATGATTATCTTACTTACAGCGAACCGAGTGTAAAACGTGACACGGAGGATACAGAGAACTTCAAGGACGTTGATCTGATGCTGTTCGACAAGGTGATCGCCTTCGATCATCTGAAACAAAAGATCATCCTCATCGTCAATATGCCGCTTGATGACGTAGAGGTCGGCTACAACAAGGCGGTCATGGAGCTTTCCCAGCTCAGCGATCTTCTGAAAAACGGCGCTAAGAAGAGTGAACCCGCCGGAATGCTGACAGGTGAGGTCACACCCCTGTTTGATCAAAAGAAGTTCTGCGCAATGGTGGAAAAGGCAAAGCACCATATCCGCGAGGGCGATATCTTCCAGATCGTGTTGTCAAACCGTTTATCCGCTCCGTTTGAAGGAAGCCTGTTCAATACCTACCGCGTGCTCAGAACCATCAATCCCTCGCCGTATATGTTCTATTTCTCCGGCACGGATGTAGAGGTCGCGGGCGCTTCACCGGAAACCTTGGTCAAGCTGGAGGACGGTGTGCTCCATACCTTTCCGCTCGCCGGCACCAGACCCAGAGGAAAAACAGAAGCGGAGGACAGGGCGCTGGAAGCGGAGCTGCTGTGTGATGAAAAGGAGCTTGCCGAGCACAATATGCTGGTCGATCTCGGACGCAACGACCTGGGGAAGATCAGCAAATTCGGCACCGTAGCAGTCGAAAAGCTACACTCCGTCGAACGGTTCTCACACGTCATGCACATCGGCTCAACGGTACGCGGCGAAATACGCGATGATAAGGAGGCGCTGGACGCGATCGAAGCGGTACTGCCCGCGGGAACGCTGTCCGGAGCGCCGAAGATACGAGCCTGTCAGTTGATCGGAGAGTTGGAGAACAACAAGCGCGGCATCTACGGCGGCGCGATCGGCTACATCGATTTCACCGGCAATATGGACACCTGCATCGCCATCCGTATCGCCTATAAGAAGAACGGAAAGGTGTTTGTCCGCAGCGGCGCGGGGATCGTCGCCGACTCTGACCCCGAAAAGGAATATGAGGAGTGCCTGAACAAAGCGAAAGCCTCGCTCGCGGCGCTCCGGATCGGCCAGGAGGTGGAATAATGGTATTATTGATCGACAATTACGACAGCTTTTCCTACAACCTTTACCAGTATATCGGCGAGATCGATCCCGATATTAAGGTCATCCGCAATGATGAACTGACCGTCGAGGAGATTCGCGCGCTGGCGCCCGACCGTATCATCCTTTCTCCGGGACCGGGCAGACCGGAGGACGCCGGCAACATCATCGAGGTCGTCCGAAAGCTCGGCATAGAGATCCCGATCCTCGGCGTATGTCTCGGTCATCAGGCGATCTGTGCCGTGTACGGCGCGACGATCACCTATGCCAAGCAGCTCATGCACGGCAAGCAGAGCGAGGTGCATTTCGACGCCGCCTGTCCGCTGTTCAACCGCTGTCCCGAGAACTCCCTCGTTGCGCGTTACCATTCACTTGCCGCCGATCCCGACACCATGCCCGACTGTCTGCGCGTTACCGCGACGACAAAGGACGGCGAGGTCATGGCGGTACAGCACAAGATCTTTCCCGTTTACGGCGTCCAGTTCCACCCTGAATCCATTTTGACGCCGGACGGAAAAACCATATTGAAAAACTTTTTAGTCGGCTGATACAGCCGTAATCCAGATACAAAGGAAGGTTTATGATGATCAAAGAAGCTATCGAAAAAATAGTCAGTAAGGAGGATCTCACCTATGACGAGGCATATGCCGTCATGAACGAGATCATGAGCGGAGAAACATCAGCGACCCAAAACGCCGCTTTTTTGGCGGCACTGTCCACGAAGAGCGCCAGAGCGGAAACAACGGATGAGATCGCGGGCTGTGCCGCGGCGATGCGCGATCACGCTACCAAGGTCGATACCGGCATGGAACTCTTTGAGGTCGTCGGTACGGGCGGCGACAACGCCCACAGCTTCAACATCTCCACCACCACCGCGCTTGTCGCGGCGGCAGGCGGCATGAAGGTCGCGAAGCACGGCAACCGCGCCGCGTCTTCCCTGTGCGGTACGGCGGATTGTCTGGAGGCGCTCGGCGTGAACATCAACCAAAGTCCCGCAAGATGTGTCGAGTTGTTGAACGAGGTCGGTATGTGCTTCTTCTTCGCGCAAAAGTATCATACCTCGATGAAATATGTCGGCGGGATCCGCAGGGAGCTGGGCTTCAGGACCGTCTTCAATATTCTCGGACCGCTCACCAATCCCGGCTCGCCGACCATGCAGCTCTTAGGCGTATATGACGACTATCTGGTCGAACCGCTGGCACAGGTGCTCGTCAATCTCGGCATCCGCCGCGGTATGGTCGTGTACGGTCAGGAAAAGCTGGATGAGATCTCCTTGAGCGCACCGACCACGATCTGTGAGATCAAGGACGGTTGGTTCAAATCCTCGGTGATCACTCCCGAAAAGTTCGGCTTTGAGCGCTGTAAAAAGGAAGATCTGAGGGGCGGTACACCCGAAGAAAACGCGCAGATCACCCTCGCGATCCTGAACGGAGAAAAAGGACATAAACGCAACGCTGTGCTGATGAACGCCGGCGCGGCGCTGTATATCGGCGGCAAAGCGGACAACATGAAGGACGGCATTGATCTTGCCGCTCAGATCATCGACTCCGGCAAGGCGCTCGCGACACTCGACAAGCTGATCGAGGTCAGCAACCGTCCCGAGGTGGAAGCATGACGATCCTCGACCGTCTCGCGGAACACGCGAAGGAACGGGTATGTGAAGCAAAAAAAGCGACGCCTTTATCCGCCATTCGGCGACAGGCAGAGAACCTGCCGAGGGGAACTTTCGCTTTTGAAACCGCGCTGAAAAAGCCGGGGATCTCCTTTATCTGCGAATGTAAAAAGGCTTCTCCCTCCAAGGGCTTGATCGCGCCGGATTTTCCGTATGCGCGGATCGCGAAGGACTATGAGGCGGCGGGCGCGGACTGCATCTCCGTGCTGACCGAGCCGAAGTGGTTTTTGGGCAGTGATGACTATCTCAGAGAGATCGCGAACACTGTTTCGATCCCCTGCCTGCGCAAGGATTTCACCGTTGACGAATACATGATCTATGAGGCGAAGCTCCTCGGCGCGTCCGCGGTGCTGCTGATCTGCTCCATCCTGAGCGAAAAGCAGATCAAAGAATACATCGCTGTCTGTGACAAACTCGGACTGTCGGCGCTGGTAGAGGCACATGATGAGCAGGAGGTCAACGCGGCGATCCGCTCCGGCGCGCGGATCATCGGCGTCAACAACCGCAACCTGAAGGATTTTTCGGTCGATACCGATAACAGCGCAAGGCTCAGAGAGCTGATCCCGCAGGATATCCTTTTCGTCTCCGAAAGCGGCGTCAAAGACGCAGAGGACGTCAAGCGCCTGCGTGAGTTCGGGGCGGACGCGGTACTGATCGGCGAAGCGCTGATGAAAGCGCCCGACAAAAAAGCGAAGCTCGCTGAATTACGGAGTATGCTATGACAAAGATCAAGCTGTGCGGACTGTCACGTCCGTGCGATATCCTAACGGCAAATGAATTAATGCCGGAGTATATCGGATTTGTGTTCGCACCGAAAAGCAAGCGGTATATCGATCCGCAACAAGCGGCTCAGTTAAAAGAACTGCTGTCGCCCGATATCCGGGCGGTCGGCGTGTTTGTCGATGAAGCGCCCGATACGGTCGCCGCGCTTTTGAACAGAGGCGTCATTGATATCGCTCAGCTCCACGGCGGCGAGGATGAAGCCTATATACAAAGGTTAAGACAGCTTGCCGATCAGCCGATCATCAAGGCGTTTCAGATCAAATCCCGTCATGATCTCAACGAGGCGGAAGCCTGCACCGCCGATCATATCCTGTTGGACTCCGGCGCGGGAACAGGCAATGTATTCGATTGGTCGGTATTGCGGGACGTCAAAAGACCGTTTTTTCTCGCGGGAGGACTGTCCCCGGATAATGTCGGCGATGCGGTCAGGCTTTTACATCCTTACGCGGTGGACGTCAGCTCCGGCATCGAAACGGACGGACGCAAAGACGAAGAAAAAGCGGCGGCATTTATCGCCGCCGTCAGAAAGGAAGAATAATCATGACGAATCCAAACGGTCGCTTCGGCATCCACGGCGGTCAGTATATTCCCGAAACGCTGATGAACGCCGTGATCGAGCTGGAGCAAGCGTACGATCACTATAAAAACGACCCGGAATTCAACAGAGAACTCGGGGAGCTGTTCAACGAATACGCCGGCAGACCGTCAAGGCTCTATTTTGCACAGAAGATGACGAACGACCTCGGCGGCGCGAAGATCTATCTCAAGCGCGAGGATCTGAACCACACCGGCGCGCATAAGATCAACAACGTTCTCGGACAGGCGCTCCTAGCCAAGAAGATGGGCAAAACACGCCTGATCGCCGAGACGGGAGCCGGTCAGCACGGCGTCGCCACCGCGACAGCCGCCGCCCTGATGGGGATGGAATGTGTAGTATTCATGGGTGAAGAGGATACGATAAGACAGGCGCTGAACGTCTACCGTATGCGGCTTTTAGGCGCAGAGGTCATCCCTGTCAAAAGCGGCACCGCGACCCTCAAGGACGCGGTATCCGAAGCCATGCGCGAGTGGACGTCACGCATCAGCGACACCCACTACTGCCTCGGTTCGGTGATGGGGCCGCATCCGTTCCCGACCATCGTCCGTGATTTTCAGGCGGTCATCTCCAGGGAGATCAAGGAACAAATGCTGCAAAAGGAAGGCAGACTGCCCGACGCCGTGATCGCGTGCGTCGGCGGCGGCTCCAACGCGATCGGCAGCTTTTATCACTTCATCGGTGATGAGGAGGTTCGCTTGATCGGCTGTGAGGCGGCAGGCAGAGGCGTCGATACCTTTGAGACAGCCGCGACCATCGCCACCGGCAAGCTCGGCATCTTCCACGGCATGAAATCCTATTTCTGTCAGGATGAATACGGCCAGATCGCACCCGTCTATTCGATCTCAGCCGGATTAGATTATCCCGGTGTGGGACCCGAGCACGCTCATCTGCATGATATCGGCAGAGCGGAGTATGTGCCGATCACCGACGAAGAGGCGGTATGCGCCTTTGAGTATCTCGCGAAAACAGAGGGGATCATCCCCGCGATCGAATCGGCGCATGCCGTTGCGCACGCGATAAAACTCGCGCCGACGATGGATCGGGACAAGATCATCGTGATCACGATCTCCGGCAGAGGCGATAAAGACTGTGCCGCTATCGCGCGATACAGAGGGGAGGATATCTATGAGTAACATCCGCAAAGCTTTTACAAACGGAAAAGCCTTCATTGCCTTCATCACCTGCGGCGATCCCGATTTGGAAACGACAGCGGCGGTCGTGCGTTCCGCGGTGGAAAACGGCGCCGACCTGATCGAGCTGGGTATCCCCTTCTCCGATCCTACCGCGGAAGGTCCCGTGATCCAAGGGGCAAATCTCAGAGCGCTTTCCGGCGGCGTTACGTCCGACAAGGTCTTTTCACTCGTCAGGGAGCTGCGCCGCGACGTCAGCGTGCCGATGGTGTTCATGACCTACTCGAACGTCGTGTTCTCCTACGGCGCCGAAAGATTTATCTCGACCTGTCACGAGATCGGGATCGACGGACTGATCCTGCCTGATCTGCCGTTTGAGGAGAAGGACGAGTTTCAGCCCGTATGCAAACAATACGATGTTGATCTGATCTCTCTGATCGCGCCTACCTCCGAGAATCGCATCGCGATGATAGCCAAAGAAGCAGAGGGCTTCATCTATGTTGTGTCCAGCTTAGGCGTGACGGGTATGCGCAGTGAGATCAAAACCGATCTCGCGTCCATTATTAAGGTCATCCGGGAGAATACAGACACTCCCTGCGCGATCGGGTTCGGCATTTCCACACCTGAACAAGCGAAGAAGATGGCGGATCTCTCCGACGGCGCGATCGTCGGCTCCGCGATCATCAAGCTGCTCGAAAAGCACGGCAAAAACGCGTCCGAATACGTAGGAGCATATGTGAAATCCATGAAGGACGCGATCAGATAACGTATTCTTATGCGTTACGAGATAATTCTGTTTTAGGGGTGCGTAAGCCACTCTTTCGGGAGAGCGCTTGGTTCGCATTCAAGAGGTCAGCGGTTCGAATCCGCTTATCTCCACCATTGAAAAAGACGGTAGGTATCGTAAGATATCTACCGTCTTTTTCATTTATACCGTACAGGGGTGATAAGCGGATTCGAAGGAGAGCGTGCCAAACGAGGAGCGCGAAGTCGCTCTGAGTGCAGGTAGAATTAGTCCGGGGGACTAATTCTAGCGAGAGCGTAGATCAGGTTTTTCCGTACGCTGAATGCTCCCAAGGCGGGGTAACCGCCGTCCTGTAAATATAACATAGCTTATCTCCACCAGAAAAATAACCGCTTGTTCATAACGAACAAGCGGTTATTTCAGATTGTCGAAAAAGTCCAGCTCAGGCCCAATATCATTAAGTTAAGCAACAAGACACTCAAAAGAAGTGGGTGCCCTGTTTTTTTGAAGAATTTTTAGGAAAAGGCTTGACAAAGATGAAAACGGCAACAAGTTGTTTGCTAATATTTCTAATTACAGCGTTGACGGAGAACGAGAATCCACTTGGTTTGTTGATAAAGTCAAAAAGTATCATCGGACATTTTCAACTATAATTAACACTTTGATTGAAGCAGGCTTTCAAATAAACAAGTTGATTGAGCCTGTACCAACACCTGAAGCACTCAAAGAACATCCTGCGTATAATGATTTATTACATAAGCCCGATTTTCTGATTATAAAAGCTATAAAGATAACATCAGATCAATAATTATAATATCCTGCTTACCAATAAGTTTAAGAATAGCAATACCCTCTGTTTTACGCTGTTCGTATAATTAAGAATCAATACATTTTCGTCTTGACTGGGGTGCCGGCTCGTTTTTACTTTTGAGCCGGCACCTTTTTGCTTTGGCACATAAAAAACGCCTGCTCACACAGTGTGAACAGGCGGATACTTAAATACTATGCTGATAATCAGAAATCATTGAACATAAAATCAGCCCAATAATACTGACTCATATACTCATTGGCGTAAGCGTTGACCGCGCCCGCGTCAAGCTCGGCAAAGCGGTAATAATCGCAGTCAAGCACGTCGGGATTGACCGACAGCGCATTGTAGCTTTTGTGAACAGCCTTTTGCGCGCCGACCTTTTTAAGACTTTTCATCATAGCAGAGATCAGCGTTTGCACATAGCTCTGCTGATTATTATCATACGGTTTGTCCTCAAACAGCGCCGCAGCGATCTCTCGGGTGCTGCAGGAGCTGCCGTGGCGGTGTACCAGATACGCAAAGATTTCCTTCGATCTGCTGCGTTCAAAATGAACAGGCGTGCCGTCGGGCAAAAACACGTCAAAGTTGCCGAAGCACTGTACCTTTAGCAGCGCGTCGTTCTTCGGAATGATCGGGAACCGCAGTTCCTCAAGCTCACGCGCGACCTCTTCCTTGGTGACGGGCTTCATAATATAGCCGCTCGCGCGCATATCCATCGCGTCCGCCTTGTACTCCGAAAAGCCCGTGACGAAAATGATATTCATCTTGGGATTGCTCTGCTTGAGCCTTTTTGCCACCTCGACGCCGTTCATGCCGCGCATATGGATATCCAGGAAAGCGACGTCACAGCCGTTCTGTTCCGCTTCTTCCAACAAATCATCCTGATCGTCGAACGCCAGAACATCCGCGTCGGGTTTGACCTGTTTGACGCACATTTCCAGCATCTGTAATGCCAGCTGTTCATCGTCAAGACACAGTATCTTCATTCTTTTGATCCTCCTTCGGGAGTCTGACTGTCGCGACAGTGCCCTCCCCTATCGTACTCTCTATGTTCACTTCGCCGCCGCACATCTCTTTGAGTCGTCTTCGGGTATTCTCCATACCGACATGGGAGCGTCCGTCCTCCTTCTGCGGCGCGTTGACGTCAAATCCGACGCCGTCATCCGACACGATCACCTCATAGGCCTTTTCCGTTTCACGGGTCGCGATGGTGACCGTACCGCCCTTTTTCTTCATGCCGACGCCGTGCTTGACGGCGTTTTCCACCAGCGGCTGGATGCTCAGCTGCGGCAGGACGAAATCCGTCGTCTGAATATCATAGGCGACATTCAGCTTCTTTCCGAAACGGAGCTTTTCGATATACAGATACTTCTTTAGATGCTCCAGCTCCTGATCGAACGGGATCGGATTGGTTCGTTTGAGCGAATCCATATTGCCGCGCAGATACTTGGCAAACGTCACCGTCGCCTCCTGCGCGGTATCGGGATCGATCTTGCACATCATCGCGATAGAGGTCAGGGCGTTATACATAAAGTGCGGTTGGATCTGTGACACCATCACGCTGACCTTTGCCTCATACAATTCCTTTTGCATCTGCTGATAACGGATGGACGCAAGATACTGCTTTCTCAGATCGCGCACCAGATGTACCATCTGATAGATCATGGTGATCGCGAGTCCGAAATGATAGAAGTGGACGTCCGCAAAATGCGCATAGTGATTGATGACGTCAAGCAGGATGGAGATCGTGAGCGGCGTCCATGACGCAAGGATGATGACAGCCTCTTTGTTGTTCCGTATCTCCGTAAAGAGAAGTATCGTCAAGGTCACAATGCCTGCCGCCGTACACAGATAGACGTTCGGCGAGGTCGCGTACAGATCGCGCACGCGGGTAAATTGCAGGATGATCGCCCCGATCACAACCGTGATATACAGCGCGGTGACCACATTCGCGATCGCGCGCGTGACGCGTCCGGTCAGATTTGCTTTCAGATAGATCATGATCGTGATGATCAGGCAGTAATCAAGCACGGTCTCAATGATCATGCAGGCAGCGGGGTCGGCGATCCACAGATTGAGGTACGGAACCATCCGCTGTCCGATCATGAACATCCCCCAGAAAAAGCACAGCGCGCCGAAGGCAAAGTATTTGCTGTTGATCTTTCCGAGGATGAAGCCCGCTACGGGGAACAGGAAGATTCCGAAGAAGCAAACCAGCAAAAACGCCAGCAAAGGCGGCATGATCTCAAAGAAGAATTTGAGATAAGAGCCGTTCGCCTCACTGTAGAGAACATGGAAGCACTCGGAAAAGCTCTGCTGCGCAAAGGGATACGGATTCTCCACCTCAAAGATATAATCTTTTTCGCCGAGCATCCCGTCGGCGTTCAGCGTCGAGGTGAATATGGTGCTCGTCCAGTACCCCGGCGTATCGGGAAAGCTGAGATCCTGCAGTAGCCCGATCGTATAATTCTGATCAAAAACATCCTTTTGCAGCATCGGGTCATTCGGATCCTCCGCGTTTTCCAGATACAGTTGTCTGAGCGTTTCCTTGTTGCGATAGGTCAGTTCAAAGACCGTATCGCCCTGCGTGGTTTTCATCGTGTACCAAACGTTTTGAGAGGAAACCGTCATATTGGCGTAAAGCAACGTAGAAGCTTCATTCATCTTTCCTTTGAACACGATCTTATGAAAGGTCTCGTTGATCGATTTGTCGGCGTCGATCGGTTTCCACGCGCCGCCGTCGACGGAGTATTCACCCTCCATGAAGATCGATTGGTTCCTTGTCGTGTCGACCTTGAAAAAGTAGTGCGCGCCGTATACGACCAATCCGATAAACAGCAAGACCACGATGCCGATGCTGACAAAAGACCATCTTTTGCTGCCGAGTACCTTTACCATACCTTCACCTCCCGATCCATTCACATATAACGAAATGATGCTTGCTGAGTCATATACTGTTATTATAAAAAACAATTCCCGTAAAGTCAATGCAGCGATGGTGATCGCGATCAAAATACGACACGAACCACCGCAGGGCGATCCCCGTGTCAGAAGAACAGGGGGATCGTTTTTGGTTTATCAATCAATAGGAGCATCGAATTGTGTTCGTTATATTGTGTTCGTTATATTGTTTTTAGTTGTTATTACTTGTATACGACGGACACACCGTTGGCGTTGTTGTTGTATTTCATTGCGTTGCTGGTGTTGCCCCATTCCTTGGAGAGCTTGTCGCCCAGACCGTGACCGTACTGAACGAGTATGTTGCTTACGCGGTTGTTGGCGAAGTTATCGGTGAACTTACAGTTCTTGATGACGTTGCGGTCGTCGATGTGGAACAAACGGATCGCGCCGCCTACGTGGTCTGCCTTGTTGCCTTCAAAGGTGCAGTTGGTGATGCTGTTTTTGAAGTAGGAGCGGTCATATGACATTCCGGGTCCGATGAAGATCGCGCCTGCCTGGTCGTTAGAGGAGTTGTTCTTGAAGGTCACGCCGTCCGCGGTCAGGTTGTCGCAAGCGATCGCGCCGCCGGCACCCTTCTTTAAATCTTCAGGTGTACGAACATATTTGTCTTCGATCGTTTTGTTGCTTACGTTGCCTTCAAAGAGACCGCCTTTGCAACTTCTTTGCAGTTTCTAAAGATTTTTAATTATTATTATAAAAGTTTATATACTCTCCTGACCCCGTTTCAGCTTCTATCTCAAATTACTGCTTACATTTTTTAGAAATATTAAGTCAAATATTAAAGCCATGTTTCAACTTACGCCGAAACATAGCTTTTTCTACAGACTGAGAGGCTGCGATTCGCAGCCTCTCTTTTTGTTGTTAACCGAAAACCCCCGATTGTATCGGGGGTTCAAAAGAGCTTAAGCGATACACAAAAAATGCTCCTTCTGATATAATGGAAGTGCGGTCTGGCAACTGCACGAAAGAATCAGAAGGAGGTCAAGCATGCATGACAATAATAGTTTAGCACACACAAGTTGGAATTGCAAATATCATATAGTATTTGCGCCGAAGTACAGAAGGAAAGTGTTTTACAGACAATACAGAGTAGAAGTAGGAAAGATACTCAGAGAGTTATGTGAATGGAAAGGAGTACACATCATAGAAGCAGAAGTGTGTCCCGATCATATCCACATGTTTGTAGAAATCCCACCAAAAATGAGCGTATCAAGTTTTATGGGCTTTTTGAAAGGAAAGAGCAGTATCATCATACATCAAAGGCACGGAAATCTAAAGTATAAATATGGCAATCGTTCATTTTGGTGTAGGGGGTATTATGTAGATACAGTTGGGAAGAATGCAAAGAGAATAGCAGAGTATATCCAAAACCAACTCAAAGAAGATCAAGTCAGCGATCAAATGACGATACGAGGCTGGGACGACCCGTTCACGGGTAGCAAGTAACAATCGCAAGTGTCGGACCGCAATGCGCCTTAAGGCGCCGCTAATACAATAGCCTTTAAGGCGCATAAGAAAATCCACCGGCTATGCCGGTGGATTTTTAATGTTGGTATTCTATTTAGCGTTTCTATTTGAGTGATTGGTTCATGTCTGTTGTTTATCTCACTTGTAGACAACGACCGTGCTGTTGTTGTTTGCGTCGGTGGTGTTGCCCCAATCCTTGAAGAACTTGTCGCCGATACCGTGACCGTACTGAACGAATACGTCGGAGCCTCTGCTACTGTTGCCGGTGAACTTGCAGTTCTTGATGACGTTGCGGTTGCCGATGTGGAACAAACGGATCGCGCCGCCTACGTGGTCAGCCTTGTTGCCTTCGAAGGTGCAGTTGGTGATGCTGGTTTTGAAGTCGGTATAACGATGCTCCATGCCGGGGTTGAGGAAGATCGCGGCTGCCTGATCGTTAGAGTAATTGTTCTTGAAGGTCGTGCCGTCTACGGTAAGGTTTTCAGCCCAAACTGCGCCGCCCGCGCCTTTCTTTAAATCTTCATTCGTGTGAGCGTACTTGTCATCGATGATCGTGGTGCTTGAGTTGCCTTCAAAGTGACCGCCTGTGATTTTCAGGTTGCTGCCTGCCGCGGTGAAGCTCTGTGCCGCGATCGCGCCGCCGCCGCCGTGCCATGCCTTGTTGTTCTTGAAGGTGGAATCAGTTACAACTATTTCGTTATCGGTTCGGGCATAGATGCCGCCGCCGTATTTAGCGGAATTGTTCTCAAAGTTGCATTTGGTGACAGTCAGATTGCCGGTTCTGGGGAACATGATCACGCCGGAATTGCCTGCGTTTTTGATGGTGCAGCCGGTCAGATCAAGCTTGATGTTCTTGTCGTTTTCCTGACCCATGAAGATACCTGTGCCTGTGGTCTTGTCGATGGTAACGCCGTCGAGCTTGTTGGTGACGTTGTTTCTGTTCTCGTTTCTGATCGCGTTGCTGCCGCCGAGCAGGGTACCGTTCTTGACGGTGAGGTTGGTGTTGGCTTCACAGCCGAAGATCGGCTTATTGGAGCGGGCGGTGTTGTCGAGGGTGTGGCCGCCGAGGTTGATGGTGATGGTGCGACCGTCGTTGACGTTGAAGTTGTTGGACGGGCTGAAGCCGTACTTTTTCCAGTCGAGGTTATTGAAGTTGAAGCCGTTGTTCTTGTCTGCCTTCATGTCGGCGTACATGGTGATGGTGAAGTCCTTGCCGGTGGAAGAAGCCTGTGCCCATGCTTCGGAGAAGTCGCGGAAGCCTTTTTCCTGGATACCGTCTACCGGCTCAGAGAGCTTGACGGTCGCGCCGAGCATTGTGCCGTTGTTGAGGTTGTTGTCGATCGCCTTTTTGTATGCCTCGTTGAAGGAATTCATGGTCTTGCTGATGGATTGCTCGATACCTTCGTAATTGGTGTAGGGATCCTCGCCCTCGCATACCTTATAGATACCCTTGTCGATCTCATACTCTCTGACCTTGTACGCCATGTTGTTGAGGGTGAGCATGGTGATGTAGTCCAAGCCGGCGTCATAGTGGATGGTGGTCAGCTCGCCGTTAATGTCCTTCTGAACGACCTTTAAATAGTCGAGGGATTCCTTCCAGCTGTGAGCTGACTCTTTATACTTTTCTGTGACCTTGTCAAAGAGGTACTTGGTGGTCGCTTCATAGCCGGACTGTCTGTTGGTGCTCAGACGCTTGCCGAGGACATAATCGCGCATGATACCGAAGTTCTTCTCCAGCTTCGAGATATCGCAGTTGCTGTCGGCAAGAATGGTTTTGTAGGCTCTGTAGGTTTTGTCGTCGATCTTGCCTTTACCGGAATCGGTGATGTTTTTCGCGTTGTGTGAGATCTTGTCAATAGCGTTGGAGTAGTCGTCGTGGAGGGTGTCGGCTGCATTACGGAAAGACTCGGTGTTGATCGCGCCGTTGATGACCTGGAGGCTGTTCATCTCTTCCTTATGATTGTCCTCAATGATGTCTTTCAGCTTGTCGATCTTATCGATCGCGTCTTTTACGGTGGGTTGCTTCTCTTCGGTGCCGTCGAAGATCCAGTTGAGCAGGTAGCCGGTGCCCATCTTCAACAGCGATCCGGCGATGCCGCTCGGAACGAATTTGTCGATAGTCTGGCAGAGCGCGAAGCTCGAGAGATCCTTGGCGACTCCCTTAGCGGTGGGTGCTGCCGCCGAAGCGGTGGTGACGCTTGCCGCGCCTACCGAAACGATGGTGACCAGTGAAAGCATTCCTGCGATGATCCTGGTTTTGATCTTGTTGTTTTTCATTTTTCTTCCTCCTTTATCATTATTGTTATTGTTTGTGTTGGTTTGATTGATGGTTGTGAGTTGGTTCATCTTTTTCATTATCCTTACTCCTTTTTATATGGTATTGAAATTGTTCTTGGTCGAGGGCGTTTGCCTTTGTTTTTCGTTTGTTCCCTTGACTGTGACTAAAGTATAGCAGGCGCACTACAACAAGATTACAACAAATACCAACATTTTTTGAAATTTTTTAAAAAATTTTTATTCATTCCTGAAAAACGGCTTATCCATGCGGTTTTACAAAAAGAAAAGGACTCCGAAAGAGTCCTTTCAGTTTGTCGAAAAATCCAGCGAGAGCTGGGCTTTTTGTCGTATTTATGGTAAAATAGATACGGTGATTGAAATGTTGGAAAAGAACGTAAATAATAGATCGTTAGTAGAGATCGTGAGCTTAGAGGATTTAGTCCCCGAGGATCATCTTTTGAGAAAGATAGATGCAGCGGTAGATTTCAGCAAGATCTATGAGTTTGTAGAAGATCTGTACTGTGAGGATAACGGCAGACCAAGTATAGATCCAGTCATACTGTTCAAGATGGTACTGATCCAACATCTGTATGGAATCACCTCTCTCAGACGAGTGGCAAAAGAAGTGAGTATGAATGTAGCATACCGTTGGTTTTTAGGGTACAGTCTGCATGATGAAACGCCACACTTTTCCACATTAAGCTACAATTTCAGGAAAAGATTCAACAGAGAAACGGTAGACAAGGTATTCTATTGGATACTGGATGAGATAGCGGAAGCAGGATATCTGAATACAGAAGCTGTATTCATAGACGGAACGCACATCAAAGCCAACGCCAACACTAAGAAAAAGATCAAGGAAGAAGTGCCGGTCGCGGCAAAGAGATATGCTGATGAGCTTCTTGAAGAGATCAACGAGGACAGAGAAGCACATGGAAAGAAACCGTTTAAAACTGACGAAGATAATGGCAACGATAACAATACGCCTTCAAAGCCTAAGAAGAAAAGAGATAACACTTCAAAGAAGAAGTTAAAAAGACGTAAGAAAAAAGCGAAGAAGAAAACAAAAGAGGTAACTAAAAGCACAACCGATCCCGAGAGCGGATTGTTCGTAAAGGGAGAGCATAAAAAACAGTTTGCTTATGAAGCGCATACAGCCTGCGACAAGAACGGTTTTGTATTGGAAACAGAAGTAACACCCGGCAATGTACACGACAGCGTAGCGTTTGACGATGTATACGACAAAGTAGTAGAGAGATATCTCGAAGTAGAAACCATCGTAGCAGACAGCGCATACAAAACTCCGCACATAGCAAAGAAGATATTTGATGACGACAGAGTATTAGATACTGCGTACAAAAGACCGCAGACAAAGAAAGGCAACCACCCATATTACGAGTATGTATATGATGAATACTATGACTGCATTATCTGTCCGGAATACCAAATACTGAACTACAGTACCACCAATCGCGACGGTTACAGAGAATACAAGAGCAATCCGGAGATATGCAGGAATTGTCCGAGCAGGCATCTGTGTACAGCTTCAAAGGATTGTGTAAAGACAGTAACCAAACACATCTGGCATGAGTACATAGAACGGTGCGAGGATATTCGTCATATACCTGAGTACGCGGAACTTTACAAAGAGAGAAAAGAGAAGATCGAGAGAGTATTTGCAGACGCGAAAGAAAAACACGCGATGCGATACACTCCCTACAGAGGCTTGAACGCAGTTACCAACTGGGTCAGGCTTAAGTTTGCTGCCATGAATCTCAAAAAGTTGGCACTATGGAAAGCAAAAAGTAGGAAACATCACTCTCCTGACCCTGTTTTAGTTCCTATCTCAAATTACTGCTTACATTTTTTAGAAATCTTAATTCAAAAATTAAAGCCATGTTTCAACTTCCGCCGAAACATGGCTTTTTCTACAGCCTGACCGCTTGTTCATAACGAACAAGCGGTTATTTTTTCTGTGATTATTATGCTGTCACTATTTTAAAAATAACATTGGGCGAATTGCTGTGTACATCATCAAAAAACCTGAGCATAGTCTGCGCGTATTGTCGCATATCATCCGGCATTGTTTCTAACCCTTTGATTTCAACGGTTACATTCTCATCATCTTCATACCAACCATCTAAACAGTCCCATAGAGCATCCCAATTCTCACCGTAATAATCCGGAAACTCAAACTTTGTTTTCAGTTCCCTATGGAGTTGTGCAGGATACTTCATATTGGTAAAATCTAATGTTATCTTTATTGCTTTCATATTAAATAGATTACCCTCCTTATATAATTTCAATAAATGTTCTGTAATGATCAAGAGTAATAAAAATCAATCCGTCATAGGAGATTTCGATTATAGTTGCATAGTATTATGCAACTATAAAATGATTGTAACATTATTTTTTGTGTTTGTCGATAATCGATGGTAGAATCTTTACATTTACAAGATAATATAGCAACATAAAGAACCGCCTGCTCACGAATGAACAGGCGGGTAAATTTTATGCCGGAATCGGAATATTCTCTGTTTCCTCCATACCGAGGAAGAACTGGCGGAAATTCATATTCAGCTCGATGTTCAGGTCATAGTTGCGGCAAACGTCGATGCGTTTGATCATCGAATTAACGATCATCTTTTTCGCTTCTACGGTAGCACTGTCATACAGGCTCGACCATGAAATGATCTCATCATACTCAGGTCTTTGATAAGATTCTCCGAGGATTCTACCTCACGCTGTGCTTCGTCACAGTGTTCGTTCAAGCTCTGCACCCTTGCTTCGGATTCCTCGACCAATCCGGCGAGCATCGTCTGCGAAAAGGCGCTCTCTCTCTGAATGGACTTTACGACCTCTGCGCGGAGCTTATCTGGGGACAGCGTCGCAGACGCTATCTCAAAGAACATCACAAAATCCTATACTATAACTTGCTCACCCAATGCAAGCTAATCGATCATCTCGCTGATATCAATGAAGAAGCGCAAAACATGTATGACCGGCTCGTAAAACAGCTTGCAGAACAAGAAGGTGTTACCGAGAAGCTCAAAGGAGAAGATCCGTTAGAGTGGGTGGCAAAAATGAACAATATCAACTCACGCGCAAGTGAGATCGTTTTTGCTGAAATCATCTATTCAATTTAATATTAACGGCTGCTGCAGTTCATCGATTGCAACAGCTGTTATCCTTTTATATAGCGTAACTTTTCCTCGTCGATCGGGATGGTAATTCTGCCTTTCATTACGCCCGGTTTATCCAAAATAACATCCAACGAAAAGGCTGGATAATAATTTATCACCAAGTCGGCGAAGGTCTCGCAGTCGGGCTGGATCAGGAAAGTCGTGTCAGCTATTTATTCCTCACACACGCTTTTCCAAAAGCCGATGTGCTGATAGAGCAGGTATTTTTCGCCTGCGAGGTGCTGAACTTTACGCTTTCTTTATGTGCAAGCCGGTATTCCTTCGGAAGAACGACATGGCATGGTTTTCATAAAAGCTCTGATCGGAGAAATCCGGTTGGGGCTTTTTTGCAAAGAGTTGATATTAAAGAGGTATAATACTAATCCTTAATAAAACCCTTTATCATCTATTGCGATAAATTCCGCATAGCTTTGTTAGCGTCGTCGCTCGCCGTACTCGCTGAGAGCGGTCAAGTGTGACCACTCTCGTACTCGTGTGGCGGCTCCTCCTTCCCCCCACCGCGCAGGGGCGCGTCGGGGTCCCCGGATATGACATACGACAGTATGCCTGCGTCACTCGCCTCGCTCTGCGAAATTTATCACTAATATCTGATTAAATCTTTTTATCAAGGATTAGTATAAGGAGCAATCCGAAAACAGCAGGAGTGAATGATCTGCTTTTTATTTCAAACAATCTTCATACAAGTTTCACACGGTGTTCACATAACGCGATTTATTTTTTAGTTTCATATTAGGTTCACCGATTACAATACAGGCATAGCACAGGAGGTGGCTCTTATGAGAGATAAGATATTGAAGCGATTTGCGGTGGGGACGGTCGGCGTATTCTTTGCTTACGCGCTGATCAAACAGCCGTTCGCGGTAATGAGCGATCCGAGCGCGCTGATTGCGGGTGATTGGAAGAAGACGGAACCAACCGCAGTGGTGCAGGCGACACAGCCCTCTTCAGCCGCTCCTACGGTATCTCCGACGGAATTGTTTATGCAGTATCAGGCGCAAACAGCCGTCCCGGAAGAAATGCCGACCGAATCTCCGACAGAAGCGGTGACAGAAGCTCCGGAAGAAGTATACTACGAAGAGGATTCGTCGCAGGATGACGATAATGATGCGGAATGGCAGCCCGAACCGGAAGAACAGTCCGGCGGCGACGCACCTTCCCTAACAGAATTTCTCTCGACCATGATATGCGGCGGGTGCAGGCACAACTGCTCGCTCGTCAGCCCGAGATGTATGAAAGGGCGCTCCAAGGCAGAGAGCGCAACGGTGGAATATTATGAAACCTACGGAGCATAACAGCTTCAAAAATGAAGCGACAGAAACGATCAACAGGATCGAAACGGAAAACAGCAATCTCTTTGAATTGAAATGGTTTTTG
Organism: uncultured Clostridia bacterium; assembly: GCA_946407065.1. Classification (GTDB taxonomy): domain Bacteria; phylum Bacillota; class Clostridia; order Oscillospirales; family Acutalibacteraceae; genus Ruminococcoides. The sequence continues at coordinate 58,292 of CAMJMQ010000007.1, forward strand.
GAAACAGCATTGTTAAGATTTGATGAAAGTTATCTGAAGAAAATCCAGCCGCAGGTGATCGTCCTCGGCAACGATATCCCTGCCGAAGTGCTGTATGCGGTATGCAATCACCCCTTTTATGTGCTCGGCGGCAGCCTCGGTACGGCGCACTGGGCGGATGAACTGACCCCGCGCGATACCGATCCGTTCAGCCGATCGACACTGGGCTGGCTGATCAATCCCGATTTTGATATCACCAAAAATGCTCTGATTGTCACAGCCACATCCTCGGACAGCAGACGAAAGCTGATCGCTGTTCTGCAAAGCGCGGGGCGTCAGGTCGCCGCGATGGATGTCCCTCCGATGAACAACACGAGCAACGCGATTCACTACTATAAAGATCAAATGGTGATGCTTGCGGAGAAGATCGGCAAATATACGCACAAGCATCTGACAGGCGGTAATCTCAGACGCGCTGTCAGAAAGGTCGCGCGAGCTCACCGACAGTGGCAGCGCTTCACCGCGACTGCGTATGCGGCAAAGGGCTTCATTTCCGATGAGGCGGTTCTGTTGGTCACGCAGTGCATGTATTTTGCAGACAGCTTGAACGAGTGGGCGCTTCATGTCGCCGATTTGACAAAGGAACTCGAAGCGCTGAACAAGCGGTTCATGCTCAAGCAAAAAGAAAAGCCTAATGTCCTGATCCTCGGCTCACCCGTCGTGTTCCCAAACTACAAGGTGCCGCAGCTGATCGCTTCGGCAAATATGCGGATCGCGGCGGTAGCCGACTGCCTCTCCTTAGAGGCGGCGCTGTCGGTCACGAGATGCAACCGGATGATCTCAGCCGACCGCATACTGGATCAGATCGCGCAGGATCATCTGCGGGCGACGTCCTCGGGCGCAAGAGTGAACAACGAGGGCTTATATTCCTACTTCCTGCACCTCGTCGATCAGCTCCGTCCTGACGGTATCGTGTGTCATATCCTGAAAGGTCAGATCGAATACGACTTTGAGCTGCCATATATCGAAAAGGCGGCGGAAGAGCTTGACATCCCGGTCTTCCGGCTTGAGACCGATTATCAGTATCAGGATATGGAGCAGCTCAGAATCCGTATGGAGGCGTTCGGCGAGATGCTGAATCAAAAAAATATCGTCAAAAGAAAGGCAAAACGAAGCGCATAAAGGAGGATCACAATGAAAAACAAAACAATAAAAAAGATTCTCTTTGCCGTATTCGCGGTTGCAATATGCGTCGCGGCATACTTTGCGGCAGATCTGGCGTTCTTTCAATATGACGATCCCTTAGCACGCGCCTCATTGACCGTTGAAAACGACGACAAAAATTTATCTTTCACCTATGATAACGACGCGATCACCCTGCACGGCGCGGAGAATTCGTTCGTTTACGCGCTGACAGTCGCGGGCGTCAAGACCGTCGACAGCGCCTATACTGAATCATTGCCGTCTGATTTTCTCGGCAGCTTCGCGGCTGTACGGATCGATGCGTCGAACGACGACGGCGACGGGATCACCGAGAAGATTTATCATATTGCCAAGACCGATATGAAATATACGCAAGGCTATTCCACCTCGGCAAACGTGTTCCTCAGCGACGAGATACCCTTTGAGGTCGCGTATATCGACAGAGATCAATTTACGGTTTATCTCGGGGGTGAACCCGTTCCCAATGCCGCTGTCACCGTGACGCTTGCGAACGGCACGACAAAGCAGGTCACGACCGACGGGAACGGTAACATCAACGACCTTGACCTCAACGATGTTCGCAACGGTCTGACCTTTACCTATATCCCCGATGCACACAACACCTATACGCTCAACTATCAGGTGGAGGCGGATACGATCTTCACCGCGCGATGGCTGTCGGCGATGCTGCCGTTCGGTATCATCATTCTGATATCAATCATCTGCATCGCGTTGGATGTGTTGCTGAGAAAGCTGTTGTACAAAAAGGAAAAGATGCCGATCGGCAAAACAGCGATCGCTTCCAAAGATACACGCAAAAAGCGATTTGTATTCGGCTTTCAGACGATCAGATGGATCATCATGATCCTCAGCTTCGGGCTGTTGATATTCGGCAGCAGGCTGACGGGAACGGTATTCACCAATGTCCAGCTTCCGGTGCTCGCCTGTCCGTACAACCTCGATCAGCTGACGAGCGCCGGATGCTATTACCTCAGTCACCTTGACGTACTGTTCGCCGAGGGCTGGCAGGAGATCCTCGCATTCGTCGGTACCTTTATCGTTTGCGCCGTCCTGCTCGGACGTGTTCTGTGCGGCTTTATCTGTCCGCTGGGATTTGTGCAGGACGTCGCGCATGAAGCAAGACAGGCGTTACATATCGAGGGGATCTCCCTCAACGAGAAGATGTACACCGTCCTCAGGCTTGTCAAGTGGATCATGCTGATCATCTTCCTCGGGATCGGCTTTATCGGCGGCAATTTTTGCGACTTCTGTCCCGCGGCGGCGATCTCACCGGCACTGGCGGGCTTTAAATTGAGTCTGGGTCTCGGTGGCTTCTTCATGATCGTCGTGATCGTCGCGGGCTTTTTCAAGCGCAGAGCCTTCTGCAATATCTGTCCGCTGGGCTATATCATCGGTCTGACGCACAAGGCGTCGTTGTTCAAGCTCAAAAAAGACGCGGTCGCCTGTACCGAATGCGGCGCGTGCTACGAAGCCTGCCCGATGGGGATCAAGTCGATCTTTACCGAGCGCGAGGGCAAGGATATCCGCAAGATCGACGTCACCACCGCCGACTGCATTATGTGCGGCGAATGTGTGCGCCGATGCCCGGAAAACAATGCTCTAGCTATTACCTTCTGCGGAAAGAAGATATATAATGCAGACCGCATAAAATTCATGAAGCAATACGCCCCGAAACCCGACAAATACGCACCGTTTTATGATAATGAAAAGCACCGATAACTATCGCAGTTGTTGCGAGGTCAATATGGGGTCCCCGACACGCCTGCGTGTTGGGGAGAGGACGAACGGCGATACGAGGTCAAGGCGTACCTACCGGATACGCCTACCGAGTTCAGCCGATGAGGACGAGAAAAGAGTGATAAGAATGAGTGAGATATACACCCGACAGGGTACTCCGGAGGAGCGCAGGAAAGCGCGTTTTCTCAATAAATCTTCCGCGACCGCGATCAAGTATCTCAGAAAAATCGAAGACCTGCCGCATAAGCCGGAAGCGCTGAAGCCGTTCACGGATGTTTTAAAACACGTTTTCGTCGATATGCAGGGCGCGGTGAAGCCCATGGGCGTCCCGTCCGTCGGCACCTACTGCGTGATGGTACCGCCCGAGCTGATCTACGCGGCGGGCGCGATGCCCGTCAAGCTCTGCGGCGGCAGTTATACCGCGTTCAACGTCGGCGACGATATCGCGCCGCGCGACGCCTGTCCGCTGATCAAGGCGATCATGGGCTTTGAGAGCATCGGCGTGATGCCGGTGTATCAGGAGTGTCAGATGATGGCGGTGCCGATCACCTGTGACTGCAAAAAGAAGCTCGCCGGCTACCTTGCCGAACACCGCAGAACCGTTACACTGCATGTCCCCTCCGGACGCGACCGCGACGAGGATATGGAGCAGTACGTCAGAGAGCTGTATCTGTTCAGCCAAAAGCTGACAGAAGTAACAGGAATCGAACTCAGCTATGAGCGTCTGTCATGGGCGTGCGGCATGACCGCGGCGGCACAGTATGAGCTGTCCCGCTTCATCGAACTGCGGCGCAGATACCCGCTTGCCGTTAAGGGAACGCACTACATGGCGGCGATGAACGCAATCAGCTATACGCATATTTCGCTGTGGACGCAGTATATGCATGACCTGTGTGATGAAACAGAGCAAAAAGCAAAGCGCGGCGAGATGGCGTCCAAAGAAAACCGTCCGCGCATCCTGATCACAGGCTCGCCGATCGTTTTCCCTAACTTCAAACTGCCGCTGTTGATCGAAGAAATGGGCGGCGCGCTGGTCGCAGACGAGACCTGTATGGGCGAACGCGGTGCTTATGATCCGCCCGCTATCGTCGATCAAAGCACCGACGGTATCATGCGGGCATTGGCGAACAAGAGCACCCGTCCCTGCACCTGTCCGACCTTTGTCGATAACAAGCGTAGGCTGTACCGTATCATGCAAATGCTGGAGGACTACAGGGTACAGGGCGTGATCTATCACGTTCTGCGCGGATGCCTCGTCTATGACTATGAGTATCAGGTAATGGAAGAAGAGCTCGGAAAGCTCGGTATTCCTATTATCCGCGTCGAGAGCGATTATAACGAAGAGGACGTCGAACAGCTCCGCATCCGTGTGGAAGCGTTTATTGAGCTGATCAAATACGGGAGGTAAGAATATGAAAGTATACGCAGGTTTGGACGGCGGCTCCACCTATCTGAAAGCCGCTTTATTGGACGAACGCGGCAGGGTACTGCGCACCGGCGTTACCAATACCGGTATCGACAACAACGGCGCTGCACAAAAGCTGCTTGCAAAGCTGATGGGTGAGGTCGGTGTTTCCCGCGTCGACTATACGATGGCGACCGGCTACAGCCGCAAGATACTGGAGGTAGCGGACGACGACGTCAGCGAGATCACCGCTCACGCCTACGGTGTGCGCGTGACGGCTCCGCGCGATTATCGTCCCGGCATGATCGTCGATATCGGCGGTCAGGACAGCAAGATTATCTATCTGGACGCCAACTATTCCGTTAAGAATTTCAGCATGAATGATAAATGCGCGGCGGGAACCGGCAAGTTTATGGAGGTCATCGCGCAGATTTTGGAAACCACCATCGACCAAGTCGGGCCGCTTTCGCTGGAAAGCACCGCGCCCTGCGATATCAACAGCACCTGCGTGGTGTTTGCGCAGTCGGAGGTCATTTCTCTGATCGCGCGCAAATTCGACCGCCGCGACATCCTCTCCGGAATGCACCTGTCGATGGCGAAGCGCATCATCAAGATGATGAAAAAGAGCGAGAAGAACGGCGATGTTCTGATGACAGGCGGCGGCGCATTGAATATCGGACTGCGCAAGGCGTTTGAGGATGAGCTGATGCGCGATATCTTTGTCGCGAATCATCCGCAGTTCAACGGAGCGATCGGTGCGGCGCTGCTCGCAAGCGAAAGGGGGTGAGCGTATGTTGATGGAAGCATTGGCCGCGTCGGTATCGGTGGGCTTGGGCTGCGGTACCTGCTGCGGCTCGTCGGCGTCATCCTTTCTGGCTGTCTACATACTTACCGAAGGCGGCGGCTTCAAAAGCTCGATGAAACATGTCGGCAGTTACTTTCTCGGTAAGATCCTCGCGGTCTGTGCGATCTGCGCGCTGACATCTGCGATCGGCAAGGTGTTTATTGACGAGAACGGCATGATCGGCAGCTTCAATCTCCATCATTTGGTATCATGGGTCATGATCGCGTCTGCGTTGTTCCTGATTTACAGATGGTTCAAGAACCGCAAGCCCGACTGCAAACAATGCGGCGGCAAGTGCTCGTCCAAACACAATTCCCGACTAATCCCATCCTTCTCTGTCGGGCTGGCCTACGGCGCTTATCCGTGTGTTCCGCTGACGATGGTAGCCGGTTACGCGATGCTGTTGTCGCTGCCCGCAGCTGTTCTGCTCGGCGCTGTATTTGCGCTGGCAAGCTCCCTGACGCCCATGCTGGTTGTTTTCGGCTTATCGGGAGCGCTCAGCGGCAAGATCAACAAACAGCTCGGCAAGGCGATGCCATATGTGCAGTTAACGGTATATATCCTGTTTTTAATCCTTGCAGTAGTTACTATGTTTTGGTATAATTAAAACCACTAACTACTAACCACTGACCACTAACCACTAAAAAACACCGGAGGTGTTTATGATGCGCATACTCTTTGCGGAAGATGACCGCGATATCTCCAAAGCGGTGCAAACACTTCTCACGCGTTCGGGCTATTCCGTTGACACGGTCTATAACGGTCGGGACGCGATCGACTATATCGAACAGGGCGGCTACGACGACGTGATCCTCGACTGGATGATGCCGGGACTCAGCGGTATCGAGGTGCTCGCGCAAATGCGCTCCAATGGGATCACAACGCCCGTACTCATGCTCACCGCCCGAGACGCGATCGAGGACAGAGTGGAAGGGCTGGATACCGGTGCAGACGATTATCTGCCCAAGCCCTTCGCCGCCTCAGAGCTGCTCGCCCGTATCCGCGCGATGCTGAGGCGCAAGGAGGATTATAAACATGATGTGATCAAATTCGCCGACATCGAACTGGACAAATCGGCGATGGCAATCCGCTGTCATAACAAAAGTGTCAGTCTGACCAACAAGGCGTTTCAGCTGATGGAAATGCTCGTTGAACATCCCGGAGCGGTGCTGAGCATCTCGCAGATCATGGAACGCGTCTGGGGCTGGGACAGCGACGCAGAGGTCAACGTCGTATGGGTGAACATCTCTTTTTTACGCAAGAAGCTATCGGAGCTGGGCGCGCATGTTAAGATCAAGGCAGTCCGCGGAGTCGGTTATTCTTTGGAGAGTACGTTATGAAACAGATCAGACAACGCTTTATCAAGATTGCGTTACTCGCGCTGACGCTTGCTATGCTGTTAGTGGCAGGCGTCATCAATGCTGTTCATTATGTCAACACGACAAGTGAATTAAAAGAAACGCTGAACTACCTTGTCGAAAGCGAGAACAACAATACACAGAAAAAGCAGGGGAAATTTGATATTGAAAAAGAAGAGGCTCTCTCGACCGACGACAGTGCACAGCTGTATCGTCACAAGGGCAGCGATCACCGCATGAATACCAAACTTGAAGAATCACGGTATTTTATCGCGATCCAAAGTGCGGACGGTGAAGCCTTTCTAGGTACAGGCACTAAGGAAACCGAGTACGCGAAAGAGGATCTTTTGTTGATCGCGGAAAACATTTTTGCTTCGGGCAAAGCCTCGGGTTATGTCGACAACTATCTGTATCAGGTGACAAACAAAGCAGACGGTTCCAAAACCGCCGTGTTCCTTAACATAGAATCCAAGCGGTCAGAGGTCGTGTCGCTCGCAGTCATCTCGCTGATCGCCTGCGCAGTCGGTATCCTGCTGTCGTTGCTGCTGGTATCGCTGCTCAGCAAGAGAGCGATTCAGCCGATGATGGATAACATCGAACGGCAAAAGCGATTCATCACCGACGCAGGCCATGAGCTGAAAACACCGCTGACGGTCATCTCCGCTAACATGGATGTGCTGTCGATGGATATCGGGCCAAACGAGTGGATACAGAGCACTCAAAAACAGGCGGCCAATATGCGCAAGCTTGTGAACGAGCTGGTCTACCTCTCGCGCATGGATGAAGCGGATTCCGCTTTGGAAATGCATGACTTTAACCTTTCAAACGCCGTGCGTGATACCGTCGATCCGTTCGTCGGCATGGCAGAATTCAACGGAAAGGAGCTGACCGTTGACGCGGAAGATGAACTGACATTCTACGGCGACGAGGCGGCGATCAGAAGACTCATCGGCATATTGTGCGACAATGCCGTCAAATACGCGCCCGAGGACAGCGATATCCATGTGTCGCTCCGTCAATCGGGAAAGAACATCATTTTCCAAACAGAAAACACCATGAAAGAGCCTTTGAGCGAGGAGGCGCTGACGCACCTGTTCGACCGCTTCTACCGCGGCGACGAATCCCGCTCCAAGGAAGAGAACAGCGGCTTCGGCATCGGGCTCTCCGTAGCGCGCGCCATCACCGAAAAGCACAACGGAACCATCAAGGCGAAGATCGTTGATGACGATAAATTACAAATCATTTGTATCTTGCCAAAGCGTTAATTGAATCGTTTATATGACAACAGCCTGCTGACTTTTTGTAATCAGCAGGCTGTGCTTATATATTGATTTTATCAAATCAGAAACGCGCATCAACGCATGATCCGGTACACTCAACTTTAGCATTATCATCGTGCTCGAGAGCCGACGCCGCAGCATGCGCCGATACCGTCACCTCTTTATTTAACGGACTTTTGCTTGCCGAGCATCGGCTGTGCGATGTGGACGTTGAAAAAGGTGATCAGCGGCCCCATGAAGAAGGCGGTGATGATCGTACCGATGCCGACCGAGCCGAAGATCTCGGTGAAGCTCTTGCCCGCGATCAACAGCAGGATCACGCCCAGTGTTACGCAGACAAAGTCGCAGATCACGCGGCAGTAGGCGAACTTGATCTTATCCTGTCGCTGTGACCAAACGAGCGCGACCGCGTCGTAGGTCGACACACCGAGATCGGCAGTAAAATACAGCGCCGACGACAGGCACAGGATGACGATCGCGATCAGCAATATCACGATCCGCAGCCATAACGGCGCGTCGGGCATGAGCTTCTCACACAAGCCCTGAGAGAACTCAACGATGTAGCCGAGCAGGAAAAGGTTGATGAAGGTGGCGATACCGATCTTTTTGCGGTCAAAGATCAGCGCGAACAGCAGCAGGATCGCGTTCACGATCACATACAGGGTACCGAAGCGGATCGGGATGACCGCGTCCAGACCGCTCATCAGCGACTGGAACGGATCGACGCCGAGGGCGGCAAATTTGAACATGCCGACGCTGATGCCGCAGATCACAACGCCTAATATACTCATGATGATTCTCTTGATCATTTGATTCATATTCCCTGCTCCTTTGTATCGATGACTGCGTGCTCAAAGGCGTTGATCACGATGGTTTTGCCGTGTTGATCGCGCTGCGGAATGCGAAAATCATAATTGCGATGGATGTGCCCGTGGATGAAATACGCGGGCTCATATTGATCCATCAGGGTGTGAAAGCATTGGAACCCTCTGTGAGGGATCGTTTCAAAATCGTTGAGCCCGAAGGCGGCAGCATGGGTCAGTAGGATATCAAAGCCGTGATGCTTTTTCAGCGGCAGCCAGAGCTTGCGGACACGGCTTTTCATCTGCCGTTCGGTATACATATACGCACCGTCACGGTATCGGTTGGCGCCGCCGAGTCCGAGGATCCGCAAGCCCGCGACCTCTACGATCATATCATCCGCACAGATACAGCCCTGCGGCTCACGGCCGTAGCTGTCATCATGGTTGCCGTGCACAAAGACCAGCGGACAACGCGCCATCGTCACCAAAAACTCCAGATACTCGGGCCTGAGATCGCCGCAGGACAGGATCAGATCGAACTCGTCCAATATGCCGGGGCGGTAGTATTCGTAGTAACGGTCGGACGGAACGTCGGACACTGCGAGTATCTTCATTTTTCTGCCCCTTCCTTTTGCGAGCCCCTCATCTTTGCCTGTCGGATGCCGACCATATCCACGGTCGCCTTGCCGACGTCGGAGAGCTCGTCATAGGTCGGGATACTGCCGATGACATTATCCACCAGATAGTCCATGTTGATGATCTGCTCCAAGCTCAGCTCCTGCTGGCGCGAGCCGATGATCTCACCGCTTTGGGTATAGAACGGTGTGAGGAAGGGCTTGCCCGCACCGTTGATCAAACTGTTGCGGAAGAAATCGGCATAACGGCGTGACGGAAGCGGTAACGCGGGTGCGTATTCGATATCAACAACGCCCGCCGACATGCCCCAGTAATAATTCAGCGCACGGGATGTATTGATATATTCGCTCTTGATGGTTTTATCCAGTGCGGAGCGCAGGATCTTCTCATAATACACGCCCCACTTCCATACGGGAACAGCGAGCAGATCGGTCTTGTCGCGCCCGATATGGGACAGCCCGAAGCTGTGGCGGTCATCTTCGATATAGCGCGCGGTATCCTGTGAGGAGATGAGATGGATATGCTGACGGTTCAGCGACAACGCCGCCTCCTTGGCGCCCTTGACAGATGACCATTCGAGGAATACCTTGGCGCGCGGATTCGCCATCTGAGCGCCGAGGGCAAAGGCGTTGATGCCCGCGATCTGGCCGTAGATCGGATAATCGCAGACATAGCCCAGCCGACCGCTCTTTGTCATCGAGCCGGCAAGCACACCGAGGATGAACTTGACCTCATACATCCGCGGATAATAGGTGCGGACATAGCGGTGCGAGGTATTCAGCGAGCAATTCATCACGACGGTATCGGGATACTCCACCGCGGCATGCAGGGAAGCGTTGAGCATACGGGGCGACACCGTGAAGATGATCTTGTTGCCGTCGCTTATCGCCCTCTGCAGCACATCAAAAACATCCTTCTCACCGTCAGAGATATAGACGGAGGTATCGACCTGATCGCCAAGGACGGTCTGTGCGTGCTTTCTGCCCATTTCATGGTCACTGATCCAGCCCGACTTTTCGGGCACGATGTCATAGACGAACGCGGCTTTGAGCTTGGGGGGCTTAGCGATGGGCAGAACCTTAGACAGCACCGACTGCTTCTTCTCCTGTGAGGGAGTCGCTTTGAGCTCGATGACATCGTCCTGCTCCTTGAGCGTGATCTCCTCCCAGATTTTTTTGAGATTGATTCGGATGGCGTCCTCACTCGCGTTTTGCAGCTCGTTATAGCCGTAGATGCGGATATACGCCACCATCCCGTCACCGACAGTGCTCTTCAACCTGTCGCCGCCGTTCTCTTTGTATGCCTTTTCAAAAAAGTAATAGGCGCTCGAGAATCGCCTCTGTTCCTCGATACTCCAGTATTCATCGAACGGCTTGCCCATATAGCGGAGCAGCTCTCTGTAGCCGCCGCGTTTGGAGCATTCGATAAAGTTGATCTTGGTATAGCGGTTGAACTCCAGATACTCATAATAGAGCCGTACCTCTTCACTGTCGGTTTTCTCGGGCATGATGCGGATCACATCGGCGGGGATACTGTAGGCGCCGCAGTATTTGAGCACGCTGACGCGCTTGTTGCCCTCCTCGACATAATAGCGGTTGAGGTATTCATAGACCTTGATCGGCTCGCGGATGCCCTCGCTGATGTGGGAACGATAGAGCGTCTCCCATTTGTCGGCAAATTCCGTGCCCTCCTCAAGGATCGGGAGAAAGCCGGAGGAAAAGGCGTTGAGCCTACCTGCCGTTTTGGTACCGACGATGAACCACACGGGGATCTGGAGCACGCCGAGACGGATCCCCGTCAGCGCCTTTTCGGGTGGGATGATCTCATCCAGCGCAGGCAGATAGGGATTTTCGTTTTTGGCGATTTTAGCGCGGACTTCCTTTTGTCCGAGCTTGAGGGCTTCTTTATAATACAATTCCTGTTGCATCTGAATCTCCTGTTATAGAATCCATGATCTCTGATCGATCCTCGGTTGCCTAAAAAGCTCCTGTGCAAAAAGCATAGGAGCTTTCGGTATCAATACAATGATGATCGGGCAGATATACTAAAGTCAACGCTGACGCTCTCACAGCCATCCGCACTGAGGGTGAGGGTCGCTTTGCCCTCTTTTCCCATGGTGCGGACATACAGACCGCCCATGCCTGCGCGCAGGAGCACGGGGCTCTCGGCGATCAGCTCGATTTCTCCGCTGACCTGTGCCCCGACCGTGCCGAAGAAGTACGGCAGGGTGTTGCCGTTCTGATCGGTCATGCGGATGCGTACCGCCGCTGCATCATAGGTCTTGTCCTCGATCAGATCGGTATGATCGACCTCGACGACGAGCACGCGTTTTTCAAAGGGCGCGACCTTCAGCTCCTTGACGAGCTTGCCGTTTTGGTAGGCTTCAAAACGGAATACGGTGCTCTTATCGCCCCAGTTGCCGATGTACTTGCCGTACAGCCGGTAGGCGGCGTCGGCATCCATGCCGTAGCGCATCATCAGGTATGCCGCCTTGCTCTTTGCCCCGGCAGACAGATTGTTCATGCCGAAGCGCGAGCTTTCGTTGAGGATATCCTTGACGTACTGCGCCTGCTTCTCGGTGAAATCCTCGTTCTCGGCGATACTGTCGCCGATATAATCGGTGATCTCGATGGGCGGACAGAGCATATGCGGAAAGTCCGTTCCCTCATGGGTATATTCACAGATAAAGCTGTCATTCTTATAGAAGCGGACGCTGTCGGCGTTGGTGAGGATATAGACGCGGCCGCGGTTGGTGGCGGGATGGTCGCCGATATCCATCGACGAGCTCAGCTTGAGGATCGGCTCCTTGCTGTCCTGGATGGCATAGAGCTCTGCGGCGAGCTTTTTGTTGCGGAACATATCGCACACGCCGTGGTAGCAGATACGATCGCCCGAGCCGAATTCCTTGTGCGTGTTATAGTCGAACATACACCAGCCAAAGGATCCCGCGATATCGTTGTAGGAGGCGACGGCGTCCAGAACACGGGCATGGCGCAGCATATGCTCAAGCCGATGCTCCTCGTCGTCGAACGCCTTGGTAGAGTACATATGACCGCCGTACTCCGAGATCAAATACGGCTTTTCCGTGTCGGAGGTAACCGCCCCCTTCGGCTCACAGCCGGGCTGTACGCCGTCGTGGACAAAGTCGTTGTAGGTATACACATCCTCGAGCAGCTCGCTGTTCTTGTGACAGCGCACACCGCCCGTCGCGCGGGTGGGGTCTAATTCTTTTGCCGCCGCATTGGTGCGGATGTAAAAATCGTGGTCATCCTGACTTTCGTTGATGCGGACGCCCCAGAGGATGATCGAGGGGTGGTTGCGGTACTCGCGCACCATCTCTTTGACCGCCTCAACCCCGACGTCCTTCCATGCTTCATCACCGATATTCTGCCACCCGGGTGCCTCGGTAAAGACGGGCATACCCAGCTCGTCACAGCGCCCGATAAAATGGTGTGACTGCGGATAATGGGAGGTACGCACGGCGTTACAGCCGAGCTCGTTTTTGAGGATATCCGCGTCGAGCCGCTGCATGGAGCGCGGCATCGCGTAGCCGACATAGGGGTAAGACTGGTGACGGTTCAAGCCGCGCAGCTTGAAGCGTCTGCCGTTGAGATAGAAGCCCTCCTTTTTGAACTCAGCACGGCGGAAGCCGACCCTGCGGGTCAGGGAGTCGATCACTTCGCCGTTTTTGATCAGCTCCGTTTTCAGCTCATAGAGCACAGGGCTGAGGGGATCCCACAGATGAGCGCGTGGGACGGTGATGGTATAGTCCCCGCCGACGGGCACCGTGACCTCAGCGAGCACGGCAGCATCGTCCCTTTGGATCACAGACAAACGCACTGCGTCCGCGTCGCCGACGATGTCGAGCTCGCAATCGATCACGCCGTCAAAGGTGAGCCCCGCAACCATCTTCGGCTTTGCCTTTGACGATACGCGGATCGCGTCGGGAACGGAGGGCTTTGCGAACACATCGAGAAGGTAGCTGAGCTCACGGTATTCGAGCCGCACCTCACGGTACAAACCGCCGTAGGTCATGTAGTCGATGACCTTGCCGAAGGGCGGGAAGTTCAAGCTCTCCCGCGTGTCGAGCTCGACCGCGAGCAGCGGGGTCGGGTTATCGGTGATAAGCTCAAACTCAAAGGCGGTGTAGCCGCCCTTATGCTCGCCGATCAACTCGCCGTCGAGGTAGACCTTGGCGTAATGCGCCGCCGCTGCGAAACAGATAAACGCGCGTCTGCTGCCGCGATCGGACAGATCGAGCCGCCTGCGGTAGCCGCAAACCATCTGATAGATGCTCTCATCAAAATAGTCGTAGGGAGTCACCTTGCAGGTGTGGGGCAGTCGAACAGCTTCGACGGCTGCCTCTCCCCCGCCTGTCAAAAAATCACCGGTGAATTGCGGGGTGAATTCCCAATCGTTGTTGATATCATAAATCTTACGCATATTATTCCTCAGGTTTTACTTAGTATCATCGCAAAGAAGCCACAAAAATCCGTAGGGCTTCATGATTTCAGACAAGCCGCGGAGCTTCTCCCCGCTGATCAGATCGACGCCCGAGAGGATCCCGTCAAAGTACGCGGGCTGTTCCTCCGCGCTGAAATTGAAGAACGCACAGAGCCGCTCTCCCTCATACTCGCGCTTGATGCCCAAGACATGGTCGCTGACCGTATCGATCACGGAAAAGTCCGCCGACGCGGTGAACACCTTGTGCTTTCGTCTGATATTTTCCAGCGCTTGCAGCGCCTGATATACCGTGCCCTCGACCGAACGCTTATCATGGCGCTTCTCCGCCTTGCTCCAGTCGAGCCTGCCGCGGTGCAGATAACGGCTGTCCGCCTTTTTGTCGGGGTCGGTATGATAGCTCTCGTCGTTGAGCTGCGCGATCTCATCGCCGCTGTAGATGACGGGGATGCCGCTCTGGGTCAGCATATAGGCGTGCAGCATGATATCGCAGTCGAGCGCGGTTTTCAGCGCCTTTTTGTCATTCTTCGCCAGCGCCGTTTCGATCCCGCACAGGCTTGCGGTCGTGCCGCACAGCCGAGCGTCGCCGAGGCTTTCATCATCATTATACAACTCACCGCGCGAGGGGCTGCCCTCGAACTTGCCGGTGAAATAGTCGTTCAAAAACCGCTTGTGCGGCACCTCGCTCATGCCGAAGCCGCTCAGATAATCGTAGTCGAGCCCCCAGCCGATGTCGTCGTGACACCGCAGATAGTTGAGGAATACATAATCCTTGGGCAGTTCGGCGAGCTGCTGCATCTGGCGGCTCAGCAGCCGCACATCCTTGGTCGCCACGGTGTGCCATGTGCTCGCCATGGTGGTGACGTTGTACAGCATGTGGCACTCGGGCTTCTCCTTGGTGCCGAAGTACGGCGCGACCTTAGAGGGCTCCATCACGACCTCGCCGAGCAACAGCACCGACGGACAGACGATCTCAGAGATAATGCGCATCATACGCACGAGCTTGTGCACGGTCGGCAGGTTGCGGCAGTTGGTGCCGAGCTCCTTCCAGATATAGGGCACCGCGTCGAGGCGGATGATATCGATGCCGCGGTTGCACAGCGACAGCATATTGCACACCATATCGTTGAATACAACGCAGTTGCCGTAGTTGAGATCCCACTGATAGGGATAGAAGGTGGTCATCACGATATCGCCGTTCTCAAGCTGCGTAAAATTGCCGGGAGCGGTGGTCGGGAACACCTGCGGAACGGTGCGTTCGAACTCAAACGGAACGTCCCAATTATCAAAGAAGAAATAGCGCTTTCTCGCGTCCTCGTCCCCCGCGCGCGCCGCCTTTGCCCACGCGTGATCCTCGCTGGTGTGATTCATCACAAAGTCAAGGCATACGCTGATATCGTTCCTGTGGCACGCGTCGGTGAGCGCTTCAAGATCCTTCATCGTGCCCAGCTCGGGCTGTACACGGCGAAAATCCGCTACCGCGTAGCCGCCGTCGCTCCTGTCCTTGGGGCTTTTGAGCAGGGGCATCAGGTGCAGATAATTGACGCCGCTCTCCTTGATATAATCGATCTTGTCCTTGACGCCCTTGAGGTTGTCGGCGAAGTTATCGACATAGAGCATCATGCCGACAAGGTCGTTGGTGCTGTACCAAAACGGCGTGCTCTCACGCTGACGGTCGATCTTTTTGAGCGCTGTCCCGCGCTTTTGATAGTATTCATACATGGCGCCCGTCAGCCAGTAGAACGCCTGCATATCGTTATTGTAAACCTCGCAGTACAGCCATTTGAGCTCGTCGAAGCGGGCTTCAAAGCGGTCGGCGAATTCCTTTTCCCATTGTGCGGTATGCTTCATCCCATCACCTCGCTGAGGGTCGGCATCGCGGGGATCGCGCCGCTGCGAGAGGTGGTGACGCTCGCCGCCTTGTTGGCGAAGATGACCAGCTCCCTGATCTCGTCCTCACTCAGCTCGGAGGGCTTATATGTTCCGAGCCGCGCCATGCCGCTGAGGAACGCGCCGAAGAAGGTGTCGCCCGCGCCGTTGGTATCGGCGACCTTGACCTTGACGCCCTCGCATAAGCCGGTGCGGTCGCCGAAGCGATAGTACGCACCCTTTGCGCCGAGGGTCAGCAGGATCAGCGGGATGCCGTAGGTATCTGCTAAATATGCCGTGCCCTTTTCGGGGTCGTCGGTATCGGCGAGCAGGGGCAGCTCTTCATCGGATATCTTCAATATATCGACAAAGCTCAAGGGCATTTTCATCTGTGCCAGCGCGTCATCAAGGCTGTCCCAGAGGCTTGCGCGGTAGTTCGGATCGTAGGTAACGGTCGCGCCCAAGTTCTTCGCCCTTAAAGCGGCGTTGAAGGTCGCGGTGCGGGAGGGATCCTCCGTCATGCTCACGGAGCCGAAGTGGAGGATATGGGTGTTTTTGAGCGTATCGTCGGAGATCTCGGATTCCGACAGCTGTGTATCGGCAAAGCCCCTGCGGTAAAAGGCAAAGTCGCGCTCGCCGCTCTCCTGCAGCGATACGACCGCCAGCGTGGTGTTCGCCTTGTCGGTGATGATCATATGGTCGGCGTTGACGCCGTTCTGCTTAACGGTATCGACCAGGAGCTTTCCGAACGCGTCGTTGCCGACCTTGCCGATGAACGAGGTGTTCGCGCCGAGCCTTGCGGCGGCTACGGCAACGTTGGCGGGAGCGCCGCCGGGAAAAGCGGTATAGACGGGGATCCCCTGATCGGATACGCCTGTCTGGGTCAGATCGATCAGCATCTCGCCGATCGTGAGGATATCAAACATCAAATCACCTGTTTCGTTATTGGATCTGTTCGATGAACTTTTTGAATGCGGATAAGCCGTTTTCGTCGCGCTTGAATACGCCGGCGTCGAGGAGCACCTGCTCGAATACCGCGCCTACCTCGGCATGGATGATATCCATCGCGTTGTCGGCATTGAACTCAGGATGGCGGGGCAGGAACTCCTCTGCCCACTGTGCATGGCTCGCGGTCTGCGGATTTGCTGAAAGGTCGTCGCCGTGGAGGAGTGCGTCCTTGACGGCTTCGAGCTCGGTCGCCAATCTCGCGGGGAGTACCGCCAGACCCATGACCTCGATCAGTCCGATATTCTCCTTCTTGATATGGTGCAGGGTCGGGTTCGGATGATACACGCCCAGGGGTCTATCCTCACTGGTGAGGTTGTTACGGAGCACGAGGTCGCACTCAAAGAGTCCGTCCTTCATGCGCGCGATCGGGGTGATGGTGTTGTGCGGCACATCGCCGGTGAAGGCGAAGATATTTGCCGCCTCGTCGGTATAGCCGCGCCAATTCTTCAGCACATGGGCGCAGGCGTTGACGAGCTGTTCCTTGTTGCCGCTGCGCAGTCGGATAACTGACATCGGCCATTTGACCGTGGCGGCGTGAACATCGGGATAATCCTGCATGGTGAACACAACTTCCTCGGGCGCGACCGCCATCGCGAAGGTGTAGTGACCGCCCTGAAAATGCTCATGCGAGAGGATCGAGCCGCCGACGATCGGCAGATCGGCATTGGAGCCGACAAAATAATGCGGGAATTGTCCGATGAAATCGAACAGCTTGCGGAACACCGCCGCGTCGATCACCATCGGGATATGCTTGCTGTTGAACACGATGCAGTGCTCATGATAATAGCCGTAGGGCGAATATTGCAGATACCAGTCGCCCTCGTCGATCTTGATCGGGATGGGGCGCAGATTCTGGCGCGCGGGGTGATCCTGCCGACCCGCATAACCCATGTTCTCTGCACAGAGCTGACACTTGGGATACGCGGCGGATCTGGTCGCGCCCGCCTTGGCGATATCGCGCGGATCCTTCTCGGGTTTACTGCGATTGATGGTGATATCGAGCGTGCCGTACTCGCCCTGATAGGTCCATTTCAGATCCTTGGCGATCCTGCCCGCGCGGACGTAGTTGAGCTTTTGGCTGATGTCAAAATACCAATCGGTCGCCGCCTCGGGCGACTTCTCGTATTCCGCCCAAAAATCGCGGATGATCTCGCGCGGCATGGGGGTGACTACACCCATGAGCTTGGTGTCGAACAGGTCGCGGTTAGCGGTGGTATCCTCGATCACACCGTTCTCGCACGCGTAGTCGATCAACGGCTTGAGGATATCGTCTATCGACGCGTCGGTTCTCCCCATTATTGCATCTTCTTCCCAATCACTGACGCACAGCGCGTCCATCAGCATATTGCGGACGACCAGCTCGTCATCCTTTGTGATCAGGTTATTGTTAACGGAATAATCGATTAATTGCTGGATTGCTGTACAAATGTTCATAGGTCACCTTTTATTGTGCTTTTTCCAAAGGATATATTATACGATTTTTACGCCGCCGACGGGACGGATGCGGAGCACATAACAGCTCCCCGCGCCGAACAGGGCGTCCATTTTTTCACGATAAACATCGGTTTGATCAAGCGGCACAAATGCCTGGATCGTTCCGGCAAAGCCACCGCCGTGCACACGAACGCTCGCGTCATTTCCCAACACCGACTTGCTCACGGCGATCGCCAACGGGATCCCCTGCTCCAAGGGCTTCTTAGTGGCATACAGGTTTTGCAGAAGATTGGCGGAGGAATCGGCGCTTTGATGATAGAGGGTGAAGAAGCGTTCGATGTCGACGCGATCCAAGGCGTCCGCCTCAGCGATCGCGCGGCTGTTCTCACCGAAGAAGTGCATGGCGCGCAGGATCGCGCGGTCGGAGCACTTGCCGCGCAGCGCGGGGATGGCTTTGAAGAACTCCTTCTCATCCACCTCGCGCAGGACATCCTTACCGAATTGCGCCGCTACCTGCTTCATCTCGCTCGGTACGGCGACATAATCATCGGTCAAGTCAGAGTGACTGCCCTTGGTATCGGTGATGCAGAGGTTGTAGCCCGCCTTGGCAAAATCAAAGCTGTGCTTCTCCACCACAGGCTGCTCGGCGTTTCTGAAATCGAGGAATACGAAGCCGCCGACGGAGCAGACCATCTGGTCCAAGAGACCGCTGCCCTTGCCGAAATAGACGTTCTCGGCATACTGACCGATCTTGGCGATCTCGATCTCACCTGCCTTGCCGTCGTTATACTGTACGTCGATGATCGTACCGATTAGCGTTTCAAAGGCGGCGGAGGATGACAGTCCGCTGCCCGACAGAACGTCCGACACGGAATAGGCG
This sequence comes from uncultured Clostridia bacterium, assembly GCA_946407065.1. Lineage (GTDB taxonomy): Bacteria > Bacillota > Clostridia > Oscillospirales > Acutalibacteraceae > Ruminococcoides. The sequence continues at coordinate 77,210 of CAMJMQ010000007.1, forward strand.
TCAAAGCCGCCGATCTTTACACCCATCTGCGCAAAGCGCGCGGCGATACCGCGCACGATACCGATCGATTTTCCTTTTTCGTCCTCGTGGATGTCAAGGTCGGAGAGATCGACCTCCGTCATGCCGTAGCCCTCGCTGTAAAGGCGGATCACGCCCTCATCATGGAAAGCGACCACTGCTACGACGTCCAGATTGACCGCCGCGCCCAACGCACAGCCGCGCTGATGGTCGGTATGATTGCCGCCGATCTCCGAGCGTCCGGGCGCAGAGAAAAGGTGGACGTCCACGCGATCGGGGAAGATCTCTGTAAAGCGCTCGATCGCCTTGATATATCGATGGCGCTGTGTGTAGAGGACGTTCGAGTCCGCGCCGTACAGCACCGAAAGTTCTTCTTTCAATCCACTGTTATGGAGTTGATTGATCAATTCTTTTGCTTTCATAACATCACCATTACATATCGAGTTTTTGCAGTTCTTTTATCATTTCTTCCTCGGACATCTCGTGACCGCCGACGCTGTCGCCGCCCTCTTCATAGAGCGCCTTTTCCTCGGGACTGCCGGGCATGATCTGCTTGCCGTCCTCGGTGAGGATGAAATCGCCGAAATCATCCACAAGGGGCAGGAAACGGTTGTAGTCCTTGATCAGCAGACGCGAGGTGAGCATCGTGATCGCGCCGAAGCCGAAGAAGAACCAGCAGAACGCGTACAGCGGCATCATCTGCGGATCGCTGTAGGTCAGATAAAGCGGAAAGATATGGAAGAAGAGGTTGACGGGGATCCACCACGGCTTGTGGAACGCGAAGTAGACCGCGTTGCGGAGATGCCCGCCGATCGTCGCCTCAAACGCCGCGATCGACGGAAAGGTATAGATCAGGATCAGCGTGAGCAGCAGTCCGACGCCGTAGATCGCATACTGAAAGTAGCCCATCATACCACCTGCCTGTAGGCAGATCCGCAGTCCGAAGTAGCCCGCGACCATCAACGCCACATAGGCGATCCATACGACGGTCGCCTGTAAAAAGCTGCTCTTGAAGCCCAGCCAGAACTGCTTGAAGGGATTGGTCACACCGCCGGAGCGCAGGGTCTTGAGCATGACGCGGTACAGCGCCGCGTAGGACGCGCCGATGGTGATGACGGGCAGGCTGAACAGCACAAACATCAGGTTGGCGCAGATGATGATACCAACCTTGGTCATCACCCTGCCGAAGGCGCTGTCGGGGCTCATAAAGGAGCTCACAAAATTCCGCATGGCTTATCCCTCCCCTAATACAAATTGCAGGAAATCTCCGACTTCCTTGATATTTTTACTTTGCGCTCCGATACCCAGCGCACAGCCTTCGGGATAGACATGATATTTCGTCACCAGAAGGCTGTCACTGATATCCACGCCTACGGGGATCGGCTCGAGCTCAGAACCGTTCTCATCCACCGGCGTATAGTACACAAATCGGTCGGCATACTTGGCTTTGATGCCGGCGCATTTTTCATCGTTCAGATCGAAGAGTCTGCCGCTTTCTCCGAGAGCCGCCAATGAATTCGGCTCCATGGTGACCGCGTCGATCTCACCCGCGTCAACGAGGGTCACGAACGTGTTGTAATACGCGTTGCCCTTCGCCTGATTCTTCGTGTAATCAAAGTAGGATTCGGCATTGAACTCCACTTTCTTCTCCTTGAGATCATAGCCCGCGTAGTCGGTAAAATCCTCCCAGAGCTTGGAGCCGGTGCCCGCATCCGCATAGGTGTTGGCAAAAGTGACCATCAGCCAGTTATCGGGGATGTTGGTCGCGATACGCACGGCAAGGAAGGTGCCGAAGCATATGACAAAGAGGGTCGCCACGATCGGGATCCAAAAATACGTCCATATGTATCGGAGCTTTTCCTTGAACGGCAGCCTTTTTATTTTTGCTTTTTCCTCAGACCAAACGATTTTATTCGGGTTCAACGTAATTCTCCTGACAGATGTAAATACTGTACTTCAAAGCAATCGATTCATCATGCTGAGGCTCGCCGAAGGATCTTTGCGGTCCATCACTTGACAAGCGTGTCCGTTCAGGATGACGGTTGCTTTATTTCACTTTGATGATATCCAGCTGTAAAGCGGGATAATCGCCTATCAGCTGCGGGAAGGTATAGCCCGCGTTCATCAGCGCCGAACCGGTACACTCAAACTCTCCGTTGACGGAGTAGACCGTGTCGGCGTCGAGTCCTTTCAGCCGGACATGGACGGGAGTGGCGTTCGCCAGAGGATCGGTAACGACGATACTCAGCAGACTGCGCGATCGATCGGGCGCGACAAACTGCCACGCGAAGTAGTGACCGCTCTCCTGCATCGAGCTGAGACGGTAATACAATCCGTTGTGGATCATCGGCTCGAGCTCCTTGAAGCGCTTGATCTGCTCTTTCATTTCTTCCAGTTCTTCGTCGGTGAGCTTCGTCATATCGAGCTCATAGCCGAACGCGCCCATCATCGCGACCGTGCCGCGGGTAGACAGCGGCGTCAGACGGCCTGTCTGATGGTTCGGGGTCGCGCTGACATGCGCGCCGATGGCGCTGACCGGATAGCCGAACGAGGTACCGTACTGGATCGTCAGGCGCGAGATGGGGTCGGTGTTGTCCGAGCACCAGATCTGCGGCGAGTATTGCAGCATGCCTGCGTCAAATCGTCCGCCGCCGCCCGCACAGCCCTCAAACAGCACGTGCGGAAACGCCTTTGTCAGCCTCTCATAAAGCCGATACAGGCTCAGATAATAGCGGTGCGTAACCTCGCCCTGGCGCGGCGAGGGGGTGGAGTGGGAGTAGACGTCCGCGAGCGGTCGGTTGAAATCCCACTTGATGTAAGTGATATTGTAGGTCGACAGCAGTCCCGACAGTGTGTTGAAAATGTACTCATGCACCTCTTCACGGGAGAGGTCAAGCACCAGCTGATTGCGCGCCATCATGGGAGCGCGGTTGGGCGCCGTCATCGCCCAGTCGGGATGCGCGCGGTAGAGGTCGGAGTTCTCGTTGACCATCTCCGGCTCGACCCACAGACCGAACCTGAGCCCCATGTCGTTGATTTTTTTGATCAGCCCGTCGAGACCGTTGGGCAGCTTCTTGGTATCGGGCGTCCAGTCACCCAGACCCGCGTTATCATCATTGCGGTTCTTGAACCAGCCGTCGTCGAGGACAAACAGCTCGACGCCGATATCCGCCGCCTTCTGAGCCAAAGCAACGATCCTATCCTCATTGAGGTCAAAGTAGGTCGCCTCCCAGTTGTTGATCAGCACAGGACGGTGGCTGAGCTTGTATTCGCCGCGGCAGACATTGTTGCGAACGACCCGATGGAAGCGGTGCGAGAGCTTTGTCAATCCGTCGGCACAGCCGAGGATCACCTCCGGCGCGTGGAAGCTCGCGCCCGGGGTCAGCTCCCAGCGGAAGCGGTCGTCGCTGACGCCCATCACTACGCGGACGGAGTCGAACTGATCGAGCTCGACCTCGGTCTTATGGTTACCGGAATACATCAGCATCAAGCCGTAGCAGGCGCCGCTGTCCTCGGTCGCCGTATGCTCGCAGAGGATCACGAACGGGTTGTGCTGATGGCTTGACATGCCTCTGCCGGAGGACAGGGTATGGATGCCGTGAAAGAGCGGCACACGCTCGGGCTGACGCTCCATACAGTGGCGGCCGTGGAAGTGGATCATGTCCCATTTGCCGAACGGCAGCTCCAGACAGAGCGACGACGCTTTTCTCAGCCACACGGTTTCGTGTCCCCGGTTGATGATCTCGGCGGTTCTGGTGATGATATCGAGGTTTTCAAAAACGCCGTAATAGAGGCGGATCGCGATGTTAGCGGGGCCGTCGATGAGGCTGATGACCAGCGTCTGCACCTGATCGTCGTTACTGTAGACGGACGGCAGCTCGTGGATCGCGTACTTACCGTCGATGATCTCGTGACCGGAATAGCGGAACTCAAAACAGCGGCTGCCGTCGGAGCACGACGCGCGGATGCTCGTCACACGAAAATCCCCTACACCGAAAGAGGTATATTCCTGCGGCATAGAGTCGAGCGAAAAGGCGCGGTTGTTGCGCATATCATAGGGATTTCCCGAAAAACCGTGATCATAGATCCTGTACGGATAGGACAGATCGCCCTGACCGGTCTTTGACCCGTAATACAGGTGATGTAAAAAGCCGAGCCCGTCAACCTCCATCTGATAGCAGGTCGACGCTGTCTCTAAGATAAATTGTTTTGTCGCTTCGTTATATCGGATACTCATGTCTTTATGCTTCCTTTCCGCGTTGTTGCTGACGATACTCCCGTGGACTGACGCCGTAGAAGCTCTTGAAGGTTTTGGAGAAGGTCAGCGGATTATCATAGCCGATCTGTCGGGAGATCTCCTGGATCGGGTTATCGGTCTCATCGAGCAGCTTGCGCGCCTGATTGAGCTTGCATTGCATCAGGTACTCCTGCGGGGAGACGCCCATCTTCGCCTTGAAGAGATTGGTCAAATAGCTGCGGTGCAGACCAACAAATTTCGCGACGTCACCGATTTTTGCCGTAGCGTAATTGCCGCGGATAAAATCCGCCGCGTAGGTGACGTAATCATCGGGGGGATACTGGCGCGCTTTGCGGATATGCTTTTCGGATTCGTAATTGGAGTGCACTGCCGTGCTGATGAACTCGAGCAGATGACCGGTACGGGAATAAACGTTGGAGGGGGTCAGCTCCGCCTGATCCAGCACCTTGGAAACGATGGAATAGAACTGACGCGTATCCACATGACAGTCCAGTACGTTGACGCCTTTGACAAAGCCGGCTTCCTCCACACATTTCTGCGCGATGTTGCCGTCGAACGCCATCCAGCAATAGACCCACGGATCGTCGGAATCCGCCTTATACCATGTCTCCTCGCCGGGCTTTGTCATGAACATCTGACCGAAGTGCAGGTCTGTTTCCTTGCCGTTGACAGAGAGCGTACCCTTGCCCTGCATGATCACATGCAAATGGTAACCGGGTCTGTCTGTCGTATGGAAACAATAATCGGGCAGACAGTGCTCGACGCCGCACAGCATCAGATACAGATCATCGGAAATACGTTTTTTATAAACAAGACATCTTACCTTTGGGGTCACATACAGCCCCGGCTCGCCGTAAACGGAATCATTATGCATGGGATCACCTTCTTTACTTCTTCCTTTGACCGCAACAGCGCTGCTGTATCAGGATCATTCAAAATTTTTGGTACGTAAACACTGATGAAAACCGAGCCGCGTAAATCAAAAATATTAAAAGAGGAAATCAGCGAATGCCGCTCGGTTTTCATAAATGTTCAGTTGTTTTGATGACGGAAAGCAGGCGTGGATCCCTTATTCTATGCAGAAAGCCGGGGGTATCCTGAGGATACCTCCGGCTTATACAATTCATATTAAGGTTCCTCTGCAGTGGAGTGAGATCGACCTTACAGCTTGCCGCCCGAGGTAGCGATACCTTCTACAAATTGCTTCTGGAAAATGATGTAGATCACGATCATCGGTACAACCGCCAGAACTGCCGCTGCCATCATGGTCGGATAGTTGCTGGAAAACTGACCCTGCATCTTCGCAAGACCTGCCGACAATGTGGTGGTCTCGGCTTTGGTGCAGACGATCATCGGCCACATCAGATCCTTGAACGCGAACAGTGCGGTGAAGATACCTAAGGAGACCATGGAAGAACGGGTCAGCGGCATCATGATACGCAGAAAACGCTGGCCGATGTTACAGCCGTCGATGTCCGCCGCTTCCTCCAGATCCTTCGGCAGTCCCTCATAGCCCGTCTTGAGCAGGTATGTACCGAACGCGGTGACGATACCGGGGAATACCAGACCCGTGATCGTGTTGAGCAATCCGAGCCCGGAAACCATCAGATACTGAGGGATGATGAAGATCTGAGCGGGGATCATCATCTGTACCAGTACCAGAGCAAAGAAGAAGTTCTTGCCCGGGAATTTCAGTCTGCCGAACGCATAGCCTGCCATGGTGGCGGTCAGGCAAGCGCAGATCACGCGGAAGAGGATCATCAGCAGGGTGTTCTTATAGAGAATAAGGAAGTTGTAGCTCTCCCAAACCTCGCCGAAGTTTTCCCAGTGCCAGCCGTTGGCGGGGAAAATATAGAACGGATCGACCGAGATCGCTTCCTGATTGGTTTTGAGTGCCGTGAGGATCATCCAGACGAAGGGAACCAGCATGATGAACGCCATGATGATCAGCACAATGTACATGACTACTTTACTTGCGATATTTCTCGCACGAGCGCTTTGCATAAATCAGTTCCCCCTTCCTTACGGATGATAAACGAGCTTCTTTTCAGCTCGCTGCAGAATGAAGGTTACGATCATGATGAAGATGACCAGGAAGATGACGATCGTCGCGCCGTAGCCCTTGTTGCCCTGTGTAAACGCATAGTCATAGAACAGGTAAACGATGGACTGGGTGTTCTCGAGCGCGAGGTTGGTCTTATCCATGACCATAAACATCAAGTCAAAGATCGTCAGAGCGCCGATGATACGGGTCTGGACGATGAAGAAGGTCGTCGGCGAAAGCAGCGGAACGGTGATGTGGAAGAACTGCTTGATACCGGTAGCGCCGTCGATCTCAGCCGCTTCGTAGTAATCGCCGGGGATCTCCTGCAAGCCGGAGATGAACAGAACCATATTGTAACCGATGATCGACCATACGCCGATGATGCCGATGGAGATCCACGCGATCTTGGGATCGGAGATCCATGCGATATCGGTGCCCATTACGTTGTTCAAAAGACCGAACTGCTGGTTATACAGCCATTTCCATACCATGGCGACCGCCGCGGGGGCACAGACCATGGGCAGGAAGAAGATGGTGCGGAACAACGAGGTTCCCTTGAGCTTTTTATTCAGGAACACCGCGAGGATCAGTGCGATCACAACGCCGAACGGCACTTCGATCAACGCGTACTTGATCGTGTTCCAGAGAGAGTGCCAAACCTCGCTTGAAGCGAAAACCTTGGCATAGTTTTCAAAACCGATGAATGTATTGCCTTTGCCGAAGTCGCCGGTCTTACAAAAGGACTGCCATAGGGTGTCGAACGCCGGATAGAAGTTCAGCACAATCAATCCGATGATCGTCGGCGCAATGAAACATAACGCCCATATGGCTTCTCTTTTTTGCGCCTTCGTCCGTTTTTTCTTAAGCGTTTTCTGTTTCATAATTTCCCTCCTTTGTCAAAATGATAAACCGCAAGGCGAGCCGTGCCGCAAAACCGGTCGGCTCGCCGAAAGTTATTCAGTCAGAGTTGTTATGAAACAAATTACTCTTTCGCGATTGCGTCTTCAATGATCTTCTGAGCGTTCTCGCACGCCTTGGACATCATCTCAGGGTCATCGGGCTTCTGCCACGGATCGAGGAACGCGCCCTTCTGCTGGAGAGCGTCTTCCCAAACGGTGGTGTTGCGGGTGTAGGGACGGAAGTAGAGGCTGTATTCTTCTGCCTTGAGGAACGGAGAAACGTCCATGCCGTCGAATGCTTTAGTGAACGCTTCGGAAACGCCGGTCATACCGCCCATGGTAACGCCTTTTTCCGCCTGCAGCTTCTGGCCTTCCTCACCGCAGAGATATGCGATCAGGCTGTAGCAGGATTCGGGATCCTTGACCTTAGCGGAAGCAGCCCAGCCAAGGCCGTTGTAAGCGGACCAGCGCTCTTCCTTCTCGCAAGTGCCGTTGCCGTTGCGATCAGCATAGGGCAGCAGAGCCCAAGCGTAGTCAGCGTGATGCTCAGCAGTGTAGAATGCGTTGATCATCCAGGAGCCCTGAGTGATCATACCAACCTTGTTGGACTGGAACAGGGAGTCGGTGCCGGTCTCGGCAACAACGGACTGAGGAGCGCCTACGGTGAGGAGCTTACGCATCATTTCCATGCCCGCCTTGGACTCGTCGGAGCCGATCTTGGTGCTCTTGTGATCGTCGCCTACTACGTTGCCGCCGTAGGAATAGATCAGGTTGTACCAACCATCCTGGTTGTTGGAGGTGTTCATCGCCATGCCGTAGATCTCACCCTTGGAATCGTCGGTGATCTTCTTAGCGGCATTGTACATGTCTTCCCAAGTCCACTTGTCGGTCGGATACTCTACGCCGTACTTGTCAAAGATCGCCTTGTTGTAGAGCAGCGCGATGGTATCGTGGTCCTTCGGCAGAGCGAAGACCTTACCGTCGGAACGGGTGTACAGGTTCTTGACGCCCTCATAATACTTGGACATATCGATGGAGCTGTCCTTCTCGATGTAGCTGGTCAGGTCGAGCAGAATGTCGTTTTCCATGTACATCTGAGCCGTGTTGCTGTGCATCCAGAATACGTCGGGCATGGTACCGCCGGAAGCGCCTGCCTCGAGCAGCGTCCAGTAGTTATCCCAGTCAACAACCTCTACGTTGACCTTGACGCCGGAAGTCTCGGTCCACTTGTCAGCGATTTCCTGGATACCCTTCTGCTGGTTGGAGTCCCAAATGTTGACGGTGATGGAACTTGCCTTTGCGCCGGAATCCTTTTTGTCGGAACCGGAATTGGATTTCGATCCGCCGCAAGCGACCATTACGGATGCAACCATCAGGATCGCGAGTAGTAATGCAACTAACTTTTTCATTGTTTTCCTCCTAAGAATAAAATTTGTTGTTCCCAAGCACCAAAATGTGGATAAATGTTTGGGAGTTTTGCACAAGTTCGTCCTCTCGTGCATGTTTACAACGCCATTGTACTCCTTTATCTCACATTTTTCTATGGTACGATGTGAGCCAAACATGGTTTTATGTTGGAATTATTGCAACTGCAGCATTAAAAGTGAGATGTCTCCTGTGTCATATTATACATTTTGCTGTATACTTTATCAACAATTTCCTACTTTATTTGTTGGTTTTTATCATGGATACCATTCGTCAAATTACACAAAAACCTTTTTATATTTTGTGCAATTGATCTCGTCAAAACCCTCTTGTTTCCTAGGAAAATTCAGTGATTATGGGGCTGTTTTCAAGGCATCTCCGGCTTAAAAATCCGTGTTTCAAGAAGATTATAATAGATTTTTTGTTATAATGCAACATTTAGTTATGTTTTTATTACATCTGCCTATAGTCTTTTCGTTTTTTTTCCTTTACACTAAAGCTGTCGAGTAGTTTCTCGGCAGAAAACCATTCCAATGGCGCTTGCTCACTCCACATTATGAGCGGCGTACATCCTAAAGGAGGTACTGTCAACCCGTCAGGCTTGCGGTGCGGCAGCGTGGAGACCTGTCGTAATGCGGAGTGTTCCGTATATCTAATGAAAACATGATTCCATTGATATACGCGTATGCCCGTGAGGCGGTTTTGCGGAGGCATTATCGTCAGAGCCGATTTTATGTCCGAAGTAATTTTAAAAGGAATTAAGAAAATCTATGACAACAAAGTGACCGCCGTACACGATGTTAACCTGACCATCAAGGATAAGGAATTCATCGTGCTGGTCGGACCTTCCGGCTGCGGCAAATCCACCACCCTGCGCATGGTCGCCGGTCTTGAGGATATCTCTGAAGGCGAGTTGTACATCGACGGCGCTTTGATGAACGACATCGTCCCGAAGGACAGAGACATTGCGATGGTTTTCCAGAACTATGCGCTGTATCCGCACATGACCGTGCGCGACAACATGGCGTTCGCCTTAAAGCTCAAGAGAACACCCAAGGCGGACATCGACGCTAAGGTCAACGAGGTCGCCAACATCCTCGGCATCACCCAGTATCTCGACCGTAAGCCCAAGGCGCTTTCCGGCGGTCAGAGACAGCGTGTCGCCATCGGCAGAGCGATGGTCAGAAACCCGAAGGTCTTCCTGATGGACGAGCCGCTGTCGAACCTTGACGCAAAGCTGAGGAACGAGATGCGCGCCGAGATCATCAAGCTGCGCCAGCGCATCAACACCACCTTTATGTATGTTACCCATGACCAGACGGAGGCGATGACGCTCGCCGACCGTATCGTCATCATGAAGGACGGCTATGTCAACCAGATCGGTACGCCTCAGGAGCTGTTCGACCGCCCTGTCAACCTCTTTGTCGCCGGCTTTATCGGCATGCCCGTCATGAACTTCTTCAAGGGCAGCAAGCTGCTCTTAGAGGGCGGCAAGTACTTTGCCGAGATCCGCGGCGAGAAGTTTGAACTCAGCGACTTCCAGCAGAAGGCGCTCAAGGCAAAGGGCGCCAAGCCCACCGGTATCGTCGCAGGCGTTCGCCCGCAGCACATCACCGTCGGCGCAGGCAAGCTCAGCGCGAAGATCGAAGTCAGCGAGATGATGGGTACCGAGTACAATATCCATGCTCTCAGCGGTGACGACGCCGTCGTCATGGTCATCCCGACCGTCGGTTTGAAGGCGGACGTATCCATGGGCACTACTGTCAATTTTGACATCGACCCCGATCTGATCCAGCTCTTTGACGAAGAGAGCGGCAACAACCTGATCTGGTACGATGAAGAATCAGCGAAGGCGAACGCTCCCGAATGCGCTAAATTCTAAATGACAGCATTCATGTATTAGAGTCTCTCCTTTCCAAAAATGAATTTTTGCTTTTTTCTTCATTTTTTCATGTTATTCCTCTAATACGTTTCCTTTTCGGAGCCCCCGAGCGGTCCTTTTCCTACCGCTCGGGGGATTTCGTTAAGAGATTTTCTTTCATCACACCCTATTTTATGTTATACTATACTCAATCAATCCGATCCCCGGAGGAACCTATGCAACCGAAATTTGTCTCTCAATTTGAGCGCACCTTTGAAATCGAACAGGAATTGTACCGTTACATGCACCTTGCCTCGCCACCGATGATCGCGAGCCTCGTGATCCTGTGCGTGATCTTTGTCATCAATCTTGCAATGATGCTGTTCGTCGGCGTGATCTATGCCAATATGGCGGTTTTCGCGATGTGCGTCATCGTGCTGTTCGTCCTGCTGCTCCGCTACCGTCTGGCGGTTCAGGCGGCGCAAAAACGTTTTGCCGAGGACACCAACAACAAGGGCGTTGTCACCGTGACCGCTACCCTGACCGATGAGGAACTGATCAGCGAATCCTCTGACCGCGAGGAGCCTGTCCTCATCCTCCACAGTGAGCTCACCAAGGTGTTTGTTACCAAGCATTACTATATGATCCAGACCGCCGAAAAGATGGTGTATGTATTCAAAAAAGACGCATTCACTGTCGGCAAGGAAGAGGAGTTTCTCCCCTATGTCCGACAGATCGTTGAGAACAACAAGCGCAGGCATTAACAATCGGTACGATGATCAAGATTGATACAGAGCCGTTCGGCAAGACCGCAAGCGGCAGCAACGTGACGAGATTCGTCATGGAAAACGAAAACAGCATGAGAATCGCCGTGATCGACTACGGCTGTACGGTACAGAGTATCCTCGTGCCCGATCGGGACGGTGTCCTTCGGGATGTCGCCCTCGGTTATGATACCGCGGCGTCTTATGAAAAAGGCGGCTGCTTTTTCGGCGCGTTCGTCGGACGGTACGCCAATCGCATCAAAAACGCCGCGTTCACATTGAACGGAAAAACCTATCATCTGAGCAAGAATGAGGGAGAAAACCATCTTCACGGCACATTCTCTCATCGCGTCCATGAAGGGGTCATCGAGGAGAGCGCGGTCGCGTTCTTGATCGAAAGTCCGCCGTCGGAGGAGGGCTACCCCGGCACACTCAAAGGAAAGGTGCTGTACCGCCTGACGGAGGATAATGCGCTCGAGATCGAGTACACCGCCGTTTGCGATGAGGATACCGTGATCAACCTCACCAATCACACCTACTTCAACCTCAACGGTCAGGACGGCTCCGATATACTCGACCACACGATGCGGCTCCATGCCGACAGCTTCACCGAGATCAACGAAGAAAAACTCACGACAGGGCATATCCTCCGTGTGGATGATACGCCGTTTGACTTTCGTCGGGAGAAGCCGATCGGCGCGGATATCGCCTCCGATGACCGTCAGCTCCGGCTGACCGCGGGCTATGACCATCATATGATCATTAACGGCACAACAAGCACGCTCAAAGAGGCGGCTGTCGTCAAAAGCCATGCCTCCGGTATCGCCATGACGGTACTCACTACCCAACCCGGATTTCAACTCTACACAGGGAATTTCGTCCACGAGGACGCCGCCCCGCACGGCAAGGGCTCCGTTCGATATCCCCGCTACGGCGGATTCTGTCTGGAAACACAGGGCTTTCCGGATGCAGTCCATCATCCCGACTTTCCCGATTCGGTACTGAAAAAAGGCGATATCTATCACAGTAAAACGATATATCGGTTTACTGTCGATCACGAATAATACTACGTTTCATTAAAACACTTTATCATTTATTGCGTTAAATGGAAACTTAGTTTAACCCTCCCCTCGTATGCACTTCCGCGGCATGCGGGAAGGCGTTTATCTTCACCAAAAAACCGCTTGTTCATTCAAGAACAAGCGGTTTTTGTATATGATTCTATTGCTGATTCAAACGGCGCATATGGAGCGTCACCGCCGTCAAAGCAGGGGGATGATCCCGTCAAAGCCCGTCACGGCAAAAATCTCCTTGACGTCATCCGACGCGCCCTCGACGGTGACGTTGCCCTGTCCGAGCTTCTTGACCATGATCATCATGGTGCGCAGTCCCGCGGAGGAGATATACTCCAGCTCGTCCGCTTTCACCCTGACAGCGGTGATACCGTCGCCGCACTCGTCAAACACCTTGAGTATCGCGGGGGCGCTGATGGTGTCGATACGCCCGCTGACGGTCATCTCCAGCACACCGCCGATCGTTTGGTAATCAACGGTGAGGTTCTCGATCTTCTCAGCGCCGCTGACAGAAGCCTTCTGCGTATAGTTGGGGTCAAGGGTCATTTTCCAGACGCAGGCGTTGTTTAAAAGCTCGATGTACTTGTCCCTCCATTGCTCGGGAATCCCCTGCAGCATTGAAAGATTCTCGTCACCGTGGTAGAAGGGCACCTTCTCCACCTTGAAGCCGCGGGCTTCGATAAACGCCTTTATCTTGTCGTGATCCATGTGTACTACGCCCTCGTTGTAGATATCCGACTGCTCCATCGTTCTTTTGCGTGACGCGTCGTATGCTTCCGGAGAGCTCATGTTCGCTGTTGCGAACAGCTCATAATCCACGCCCATATCCGAGGTCACAAACGCGCCCGAGTGCTTCTCCAAAATCTGACGGATCCCGTCAAGAAGCTGCTCGAATTCCGAAGTCGAAAGATAACCTAAGAGCCCCTCGCTCGAGATCAGCACCTTACCCTCAAAGCCATCGACGGCGGCGTTGAGAGAAGCGGCGTTTGTCGCGTCGCCTCCGTGATATACTTTGCCGAGACTTTCCTTGTCGGCGAAGCCCTGCAACTCTTCCGCAACGACGGGAACATCTAAGCCCGCGTAGGAGATCCCGTTGTTTTTGCAGAAGATCGCTCTCGGCGTATAACCGCAGGCGATATCCAACAGGTTTTTGCAGCCGTCATTTTTCAGCGTTCTGGAAAGAGCGGCATACCGCGCCTCGATCGCCACCGCAACGCCTGTCATCAACGCTTTGGCGTCTGCCTCAGACACGAGCGTATCGGAAGGGTCTCTCTTTGCGAGAGAATCCTCCAGACCTAAGCCCGCGATCATGCGCTTCGCGTCCTCATTGCCCGCGACCGCGAGCAAAAACACCGTGCTTTTCGCGGTCAGATAGGTGGGGTTTACCATTGTTCTGTAATCCATATTGTTCTCCTTTATTTTATCATTCAAATCTATTCACTATCATCATGCTCAAAGCATGGAAGCGATCACTTTCAAAACAGCTTCATACAAGGCGTGATGCCCTTCCCGGGTCAAATGCTGACCGTCAATGTCGCTCGCCTGTGTAACATCCGAGGCGGCGAGGAAGGCGGTTCCGTATTTGTCAGCCAGCTGCTTATAGGTCCGTTTGAGTTCTCGGCTCACGGCAAGCGATCGGTCGTCGTAACCAAAGCCCAAAGCGGCGTCCGTCAGATCGAGCGGAGCAATCAGCAGGATGTCGGCGGGATCGACGGCTGCTGTTACGTTTCGCAAACATTGCTCCAACCCGTCGGTGATTGCCGCCGATGAAGCGCCGAAAACGCTTTTGCAGTCATTGGTACCCAGCATGATGATCGCGCGGTCAATCGGACTGTCGGCAGCCAAAATCCCGGGTAACGCGGTCAGCCCGTTCGCACCGGGAATGGTTGCGTCGTCAAATACCGTTGTCCTGCCGCATAAGCCCTCTTCCAAGATCAGCGCGTCCGGTTCGAGCGCCTTTTGCAGTAAACCCGTCCAGCGGATCTCTGCAGGGTATCGCGCGAATGTTGCGGGGTCAAAGCCCCATGTGTTGGAATCGCCATAGGCGAGGATCCTTTTCATCCTTTCCCTCCAATTATTGTTTGATCGTTATCTTTTTATCATTATAACAATAAATAGTGATGATTGCAAATCGATTTGAAAACAGGGAATCACTTACTCGTTATATTCTCTGTTTGATTGAATCATTGTGATGTTGTTACGGATTATTTCGATCCGCCGCTGATACCCCGGGCTATCAGGTGAGGTCATTTTCTGCCGACAGCTTTATGGAGCATTTCGGTGTGTCGCCTCAGGATGAACTGATCTTTGAGGTGGAATATCCCTATAATAACGCGCCGGTCAGCTTTAACGACTGTGTGAGTATCACAGCGTATTACAACGACGGCGTATACCTGCGCTTTTTTGATGACGCACTGCCCTTTGTCGGCATCTTCATCCCGGTGTGCTTCTTCGGATTGTTCTTCTTCCCCGTGGCGAGCTTCATCCTCGGCAGAGTCGATTACCGCTAACAAATCAAGAGCGCAGTTATCACACCGGATAACTGCGCTCTTTCAGAAGGGAAAACACTATTCAAATGAAATCGCTGAGATTCATTGATTGCTTATTCAGCCAGTGACTTGCCGAGCGCTTCACACGCGGCGGTCGCCTCGTCGTCGGGCGCTTCGTTACAGATAACGGGCTCAGTGGTCAGGACAGCACCGAGCTCAACGCACTGATCCTTCCAGGTGCGCATCCATTCGCCGTCGCCCCAGCCATAGGAGCCGAACAGGGCGATACGCTTGCCGCTGAGCTTTGACTTGCACGCCTCAAACATTGGCTCGAACTCATCCTCTTCCAGCTGTTCCGCTCCCATCGAGGGACAGCCGAACGCGATCGTGTCGAACGCATCGACCATTGCCGCGTCGAACGCGTCGGATTTGATCAGCTTTGCCTCTGCTCCCGCGGCCAGAGCGCCGTTTTGGACAGCCTGCGCCATCGCTTCGGTGTTTCCTGTACCGCTCCAATATACGATTGCTGTTTTCAATATTACTCTTCCTTTCAATGATTCTCTCAACGGGCTACGGTCAGCTTTGTGAGCGGCTTGCCCTCAACCCATTGTTGTTGATAGATCCGTGTGCATTTTTTGAAAAGCTCAAATTGCTTTTGCGCCTTTTTCTCGTCACCGTAAACCTTCCAGCAGCCGACACACTTGGCGCATGCCGCCTTGTTATCGATAAAGCCCCTGACGTCCTCACAGGGATAGCCGAGGAACAATCCGATCTCATGCGGAAAATCCGGGCACTGCGTCAATCGGCTGATCAGGTGGGACAGACAGCCCGAGCAGCTTTGAGAACAATAGCCGTGCTCTTTGAGCAGATCGCGCGCTTCGTCCTCCTGCAGTCTGCTTTTGAGCTGTGAGGGTCGAAAAACGTAGATCAGGGCTTTTCCCCCTTTGGCTCTGAGCGGAATGATCCGGATGCCCTTATCCCGCAAAGTGATGTTCCAGTATCGCAGAAACGAGGTGAGCTCCGCTTTTGAGTGATAGGAACAATTGAACAGACTGCCGGTTTTGATCCCCGCCAAGGTCGGCGAGCAATACTTGACCAATGCTTCTTCTGACATGATCCACTTCCTTATCGTGCGGTTAGCGGACGCTAACTAATGTTGATTAAATAAAGCTAACTTTTTAGTTAGCTGCCGCTAACCAGTATTATACGTGAACATTTCCCTTTTGTCAATAGTTTTTGAAAAAATCCTTTGATTATTCATTTTGCGGTCGATCACACGGCGTTGTCATTCGGCATCAAAAGCCGGTCAAATCGATTTTGTATCGTGATCTCTCTTTCTGTTATCGTATCGATCAAAACACCGCGTTGTTGAGCCACAGAAAAAACCGATCCCTTTCCTAAAAAAATAATGCAAAAGTATATTGACATTGTGTCAGAATAGGTGTATAGTATAGGTGCTGACACGGTGTCAGAATAGAAACAGGTCCAATCATCATTCATGATAAAGGAGAAATGCGACATGAAAAATCTACCTAAAATTGCTCTCGGCGCCTGGGCATGGGGCAACGACGGAACCTTCGGCGGCAGTCTTTCAGCCGATACGCTCAGACCTATTTTCGACACCGCTATGCAAAACGGCTTGAACCTGTGGGATACCGCCTACGCTTACGTCATGGGCACCAGTGAAAAGGTGCTGGCTGATTTTGTGGCAGGCTGTGAAGAGGGCTCCTGTCTTGTATCCGATAAATTCACCCCGCAGTGCGCGGATCCCGCCGGCCCGACCGCGTTCAAGGATATGATCGAGATGCAGCTCGAGCTGATGAAGCTCAGCCATTTTGATATCTACTGGATCCACAACGTGTGGGACGCGCCCAAGTGGACGCAGGAAATGGCAAAATACTTTGAAGGGAAAGATCACGTGCCGATCCTCGGCGTTTCCAACCATAACCTTGCTGAGATCAAAGAGGCGAATGAGATCCTCAAAGCCCACGGCTTAAAGCTCGGCGCGGTGCAGAATCCCTACAGCCTGATCAACCGTTCGTCCGAAGAATCGGGCATCCTCGACTACTGCAAGGAGAACGACATCATCTTCTTCTCTTACATGGTACTCGAGCAGGGCGCGCTCTCGGGCAAGTATGATCGGGAGCATCCGATGCCTGCGGGCTCGGCGAGAGCGGAGACCTATAACCCCGTCCTCGATAAGATCGAGATCTTGAATACCGCGCTCCAAAAACTCGCCGACAAATATGAGGTTGCCGTTGCACAGATCCCCGTGGCATGGGCGATCGCAAAGGGCACGCTCCCCATCATCGGTGTGACAAAGGAAAAGCACGTAGAGGACGCGGTGAAAGCGGCAAGCATCACCCTGTCAGCGGAAGAGGTCGCGCAGCTCGAACAGACAGCCGACACCCTAAACATCAACGCGATCCGCTTCTGGGAAAAGGAAATGAAGTAGGAGGCCATCATGAAAAAACCGATTGCGTTCTTACTGGCGGTTTTGATGATCATATCACTGTTGATCGCACCGACTGTATCCGGCGCCGAGACGATCCTGTACGGCGACGCGGACGGCGACGGCGAGGTCACAATATTAGATGCTACCTGTATCCAGCGGCATCTTGTTTCTGTCGCCGACGCCTTGATACAAGAGGAGAACATAAAGGCTGCGACCGTATCGGGCGAAGATGAGCTGTCGATCACGGACGCGACCTTGATCCAGCGGTTTCTCGCGGGATTGATCGATCATTTCCCCGCGGAGAAAACTGTCACTCCCACCGAACCGAAGAGGGACACCCTTGTCGTCGTGTTCTCCCGTACAGGAAACACAAAGCCGCTGGCACAGGCTGCGGCAACATATTTAGACGCGGATCTCTTTGAGATAGAAGCCGCCGTTCCCTACACCGACGCGGATATCGCCTATTACACCAACTGCCGCGCAGATCGGGAACAGCGTGATCCGACTGCTCGTCCCGCGATCGCGAATGAGGTCACAGATATGGCGCGTTACGACACGGTCGTGATCGCCTATCCGATCTGGCACGGTCAAGCACCGAAGATCATCTATACCTTCCTCGAAAGCTATGACCTCTCGGGTAAGACTATCATCCAGTTCTGCACCTCTGCCTCCAGTCCGCTCGGTACGAGTGCGTCAAATTTGCATGCCCTCTCCCCTGATTCTACATGGAAAGACGGCAAACGCTTTGCGGCGGGAACCTCACCGGCAGCCATGGAAGCATGGTTACGGGAAATGGGCTATTAAAAATCATTCAAGCTCCGTGTCAGCGCACGGGGCTTGCGGTCTATCACATTGGAAAGGCGTGACATGAATGAAGTCGAATACCATCATCAAACGCGTGATCGACATAGCGTTGACGGTCACCTTACTGCTCCTGATGGCGTTTCAGGTAACGGAGCAGCTCGCGCATGAGTGGCTGGGCATTACGATGTTCGTGCTGACGATCGTGCACCAGCTCCTGAACCGAAAGTATTACGCGGCGATCTTCAAGGGCAGGTACACGCCGCTGCGGGTCTTTCAGCTGATCGTCAACACCCTGTTGTTGCTGTCCTTCCTTTGCACGGCGCTGTCGGGCATGATGATGAGCCGATACGCGACCCCCTTTCTCAACGGCATCCTCCCGTCATCCGTCGTTCGGCAAGGGCACCTCGCCCTGTCGCACTGGTCGTTTGTGCTGATGGGGCTGCACCTCGGACTGCACCTCGGCATCATCGTTTCAAGGTTGAAGAACAAAACGGTGAGGATCGTCCTTGGGATCGTGATGACAGGTATCTCTGTGTATGGCTTTTCCCTGTTCTTTTCATCGGATATACTCAAGTATATGTTGTTCAAAAATCCCTTTGCCTTCCTCGACTATACCAAGGCATGGTGGCTGGTGCTCCTTGAGAACCTCGCTATGCTGCTTGCATGGGCATTCGCGGCATATCTGCTGTCGCTCGGTTTGAAAAGGCTCTCACGCAAAAAGCGCAATAAATAAACGGAAGTGATATGATGAAAAGACTATGGATCCTGCTGCTCATACTCTCGCTGGTGCTCAGCATGGCGGCGTGCGCAAAGACCGATACTGCCACCACGGATCAACAAGAACCGCAAGCCACCGCGGATCAGGCAACCGAAGCCGCGACACAGGCAACGGAATCGGTGAAGGCAACGCAGGCAGCTGCCCCCCAAGCAACCGCGGCGCCTGCGCCAACCGACGCGCCCGCGCCGACGGAAAAGAAATCCTCCTTTGATCCCTACGCGACAGCGAATGAATATGATCTGAGCTCCGCATGGTTTGAAAGACAGGGCGGTACCGACTACGGCACGCTGTTGACCGACGTCACCTATTTTTCGACGACTGCCGACGACGATAAACGCGTCAACATCCTGCTCCCGCCGAACTATGACGCAAACGGCGCCTATCCGGTGCTGTACATGATCCACGGTTGGGGCGGCGACTACACCGGCCATCTGCATGAGGACTCTTATCTGCATATGCTGTACGGCAATATGTTCCGCGAGGGTATCGCCGAGCCGATGATCATTGTCGGTGTGGATATGTACACGGGCAAGCAAAGCGTCAAGGACGACCTCGACGGGTATCAGATGCGCGCCGCGTATGACAAGACGGTGGACGATATCGCCGTTGATCTTATGCCGTTCATGGCGTCGCATTACGCGGTTGCCGAGGGACGGGAGAACACCGCTGTGGCGGGCGTATCCGAGGGTGGCGCAAAGTCGCTTTGCACCGGCTTCAAATGGCTCGACCGCATCGGCTATATCGCCGGTATTGCGCCCGACGGCAATGTAATCGCCGTGAACGGCTATTACAGGGACAGCTACTGGTCGATCCCGTACTTTGACTCTCTGCCGCAGCCGACACAGGACACCATGCCGCTCTACCTTTATCTCGCCGTAGGCAGCGAGGATCCCTACAACATCCGCGCCACACAGTATTACAGCGAGGTGTTCCGCGATATGGGACTGGGTTATCAGTATGACTATGTGGAGGGCTTTGCGCACGACTCCGATTTCTGGCGGGTATGTATGTATAATTTCATCAACAAAATCTTCAAATAAAAATACATTGTTAAGAAAAAGCCGGGACACCCAAAAAGATGTCCCGGCTTTTTTGATCGATTCGTTTGCTCTTATTCTATCACCGTTACAGGTCTTTTTCCGCCAACAGGTCACTGAGGATGCGGTTGCCGACCTCGTTGAATTCCTCATTACGCAGGAACATCTGCATGCCCAGCAGTTGTTCCCGCGTATAGGACTTTTTGAGATACTGTGTGAATTCCTCGGGGCTGAGCGCCTTGCGCTTTTCCGCATCCAGAGGGTTGGTACCGCGAAAAAGGTAGAAGAACGCGTTCGCCCATTTGGCGCAGTCGTTGCCGAACTGCCGGTCAAATTCATCCTTTGCTTTTCGGTCACCGGCGATCAATTGATCATGGAGCCGACTGCGCTCATAAAACGCGTCAAGCTCCTGCTCATCATCATAGACACAGCCCTTTTCGGTGCGGATGATACGGTGGGGCGTTGCCGAGAAGCCGTCGTCATCGATGATCAACTCCAGCACCAGTCCTTCTGCCAAATGCGGCGTGACCTCGGTGCGGAAGTGGAAGCAGAAATTGCCCTGACCGTAGAGCAGATAAGCGCCGTTGTAATGCTCCTGTTCCCCGATCGCGTGCGTGTGCTGTGAGAGGATCACATCCGCGCCGTTGTCCGCCATGCGGTGGAAGCGAGTGCGCATCACCTCGCTGTTATAATGCGTGCCCTCGATGCCGCCGTGATACAGGACGATGAGAAAATCACAACGCTTCTTAAGCGCGTTGATCTCATGACATACGCGATACTCATCATAGAGATCCACGCCGGGATGATCCTCACGAGGGGCGTTCTCAAACTGTTCCGTCGTGTTATACAGAATGATCCTTCTGCCGCCATCGTTGACGGCTACATAGCTCTTAACGGACGCCGCGTCGTCACCCCAGCCGAAATAGCCGATCCCGTTCTCATCCAATACACGGCAGGTGTCCAGATACCCCTGTCTGCCATAGTCCATGGAATGGGTGTTGCCCAGGGTGGCGTAGTCGATACCGAGCGCTTTGACAGCGCGGATCGTATCTGTCGGCGCTTTGATATTCGGACCGATCTTCTCGATCGGCTGATCGCTGTCGGTAAAACAGCCCTCCAGATTGCAGACACGGATATCCGCCGACGCAAACAGGTCGCAAAGCCTCTCTCCGAACAGCGCGTGCGCATCTCCGGACGCAAACAATTCATAGTTGCAGGGCATGGGCATCAGATCGCCCGCTATCATGATCTTTGTCTCTTTCACAATAACTCCTTAAATCGTTTTCTACAGTTGTATGCGGGTTTCTTTTACCTACATGGTACATCAAATCGGATGATTTTGCAACAACATACTTTTTTATCAAATTATTTTATCAAAACATATTGACATTGTGTCAGAATAGAGGTATGATATAGATACTGACACGGTGTCAGAATAAAACAAACAGGTGATACTATGCCGAAAGGTTCTCCCGAACTGACCAACGCGCGTAAGGAAGAGATCATCTCCGCGTGCAAAGCGCTGTACAAGGATATGAGCTTTAAGGATATCACGATCATGAAGATCGCGGAATCCACCAGCTTTTCCCGCGCGTCGATTTACAACTACTTTGAAACAAAGGAAGAGATCTTCCTCGCGATATTGCAAAAGGAATACGAGCTGTGGGTCGCCGACCTGAACGACATCACCAAGCGAAACAACAACATGACGAAGGATGAGATCGCTCAGGCGCTGGCGGCGTCCCTGGAAAAGCGCGCGCTGCTGCTCAAGCTGATGAGCATGAACCACTACGACATGGAGGAGAACAGCCGTGAGGAAAGGCTCGTCGAATTCAAGATCGCTTACGGCGACTCGCTGCGGGCAGTCAACGATCTCCTGCAAAAGTTCTGTCGCGATATGGATGAGACGGCGCGCCGTGAATTCCTCTATTCCTTCTTCCCGTTCATCTACGGCATCTATCCGTACACGATCGTCACCGAAAAGCAGAAAACCGCCATGGAACAGGCACAGGTAGGCTACACATATTATTCCATCCACGATCTCGCCTATATCTGCGCCAAAAAGCTGCTGGAGGGATGATATGATCACGGTAAACATCTACTACACCGGCAAGGATGGCAGCGCACAACGCTTTGCGCGGGAGATGGAGAGCAGCGGCACGGCCGATCTGATCCGTGCCCGAAAGGGCAACCTGCGCTACGAATACTTTGTCCCGATGAACGACCCCGAGACCGTCTTACTGATCGACTGCTGGGAGGATCAAGCGTCGCTCGACCGTCATCACGCGTCCCCGATGATGCACACCATCGCCGCGCTGCGCGAGAAATACGACCTGCATATGCGGGTGGAGCGCTTCATCAAGGATGAAAACGGGATCACCGACAATGATAAACGATACATAAAGGAGTAATGTGATATGAAAGAAAAGATCGTACAAACAGCCGGCAGAGAACAGCTCGGCGCATTTGCCCCCGCGTTCGCGCACTTGAATGACGACGTCCTGTTCGGCGAGGTATGGAACGAAGAAGCGATCGACGTCAAAACAAAATGTATCATCACCGTGGTATCGCTGATGGCGTCCGGCATCACCGACTCGTCCCTCGCTTATCATCTGCAAAACGCGAAGAATCACGGCGTGAGCAAGGAAGAGATCGCCGCGATCATCACCCACGCCACGATGTATGTCGGCTGGCCGAAGGGCTGGGCGGTATTTCGTTTGGCAAAGGATATCTGGAATGAACAGACGCCCGCGCTGACCGAAAAGGACAGGTATCAAAACGATATCTTCTTCCCCATCGGTGAGCCGAATCCCTACGGCGAATTCTTTGTCGGTCAAAGCTATCTTGCTCCGGTCTCGACCGAGCAGGTACCGATCTATAACGTGACCTTTGAGCCGGGTTGCCGCAACAACTGGCACATCCATCACGCTGAAAGCGGCGGCGGTCAGATGCTGATCTGTGTCGGCGGCAGAGGCTACTATCAGGAATGGGGCAAAGAGGCGGTCGAGCTCACGCCCGGAACCGTCATCAACATTCCCGCCGAAGTGAAGCACTGGCACGGTGCGGCTCCCGATTCATGGTTCTCGCACCTTGCGCTCGAGATCGACGGCGACGGCGCGTCCACCGAATGGCTGGAGGCGGTCGACCCGGCAACCTATAACGAATTGATCCGGGAGGTATGATGATGTCAATGAACGCAAAACGGACAAAAATACTCGCATTTTTCTTAGCCGTTCTCCTGCTGTTCTCCCTCGCCGCGTGCGGCAGTAAAACGAACAGCAAGGAAACACAGGCGGCAACAGAAGCACAGGCGACACAAGCGGCTGCTACAGAGGCAAAGGCTGCCGATACTCAGAATGCTGAGACAAAAGCGACCGACGCCGCTGACGCGACAGAGGCTTCATCCAACAGCAATACGCTGGTCGTCTTTTTCTCCGCGACAGGTACGACCAAGGGCGTGGCGCAGATGATCGCCGACGCGACCGGCGCGGACACCTATGAGATCCTCGCGGCACAGACCTATACCGAGTCGGATCTGAACTGGAACGACAAGAACAGCCGTACGACGACCGAGCAAAACGACAAGAGCGTTCGCCCTGAGATCGGCAGTGAGAAGCTCTCGCTCGACGGCTACAGCACCATCTACATCGGCTACCCCATCTGGTGGGGCGAGGAGCCGCGCATCATGGATACCTTCGCGCAGAGCTATGACTTCACCGGCAAGACGATGATCCCGTTCTGCACCTCCGGCGGCTCCGGCATCGGCTCGAGCGGCAAGAATCTCGCTGAGATCGCCGGCACCGGCAACTGGGTAGAGGGTGATCGTCTGAGCGCCGACACCGACATCGCGGCATGGATCAAAGGCTTGAACCTGTCATAAGTCACCCTATCCAATGGCATTGCGAAGCACGCCGGTGCTGTAGCAATTTCAATCGATCAATCGTCATTGCGAAGCTCACAAGAGCTGTGGCAATCTCAACCGAATATAGATTAAGGAGAGATAGATATGAGCAAACAATTAGTCGCCTATTTTTCGGCAAGCGGCACCACTGCGCGCGTTGCCAAAGATCTGGCAAAGGCGGCAGGCGCGGATCTGTATGAGATCAAACCCGCCGTACCCTATACAAGAGCCGACCTCAACTGGCAGGATAAAAACTCCCGCAGTTCGCTGGAAATGAGGGATAAAAGCTCCCGACCCGCGCTGGCGGATACCGACGCAAATATCGCGGACTACGACACTATCTTTGTCGGCTTCCCGATCTGGTGGTACGTCGCGCCGACGATCATCAACAGCTTTTTAGAGGCGTATGATTTCAGCGGCAAGAAGATCGTGCTGTTCGCCACCTCGGGCGGCTCGGGCTTCGGCAAGGCGGTCGCGGGATTACAGCCGAGCGCACCGAGCGCGACTATCGTGGAAGGCGCGCTCCTCAACGGCAGACCGAATGAAGCAAAGCTCAAAGCCTTCGCCGACAAATTCTAAGCAAAATACTAAGGCATACAAAACACCGCGGAAAGCGTCCTGCTCTCCGCGGTGTTTTTTTCTGTTCATACTAAGTATCAAATATCAGTCCTTGCGATAGGGGGTATCGCTGAGCGGCAGGCTCTGGCGGAACTTGCCGTCGTATTTGTAATACGCGAGCGCGCAGGCGGGTGCGGTCGGGATCATGCACAGCTCGCCGCAGCCCTTCGCGCCCAGTGAGAACGGCAGCTTGTCCTCTTCCTTGGGGCGACAGAGGATGACCTCCAGCTCGGGCGCTTCATCCGCGCGCATAAAGCCGATCCTGCCGATCCTCGACACGGGGTAACCGTCCTTGCACTCGAACTTTTCGGTCACGCCGTAGCCGATACCCATGACCATACCGCCCTCGATCTGTCCCTCGACGGACTGGATGTTGACGGGTGTGCCGACGTCAAAGGCGGACACCGCCTTCTTGATCTTACCGTCATCACCGAGTACGATCAATTGGACTCCGTATGAATAGGAGATATGGCTGACGGGGTTCTCCTTGATCGCGCCGAGGGGGTCGGTCTTGGCGCTGTATTCGCCGAAGAACTCCTCTCCCTCAAGATCGGAAAGAGTTTTACCATCCGCCAAGGCGGCTTTGAGCTTCTCCCCTACCCTGCGTGCTGCCTCACCGGTCATCACCGTCTGGCGCGAGGCGGTCGAGGTGCCCGCGTCGGGGGTACGAATCGTGTCGGAGGTCTCAAAGAAGAACAGCGCGGGGTCGAGCTCCGTCACATGGCAGATCTCGGTGAGCACCATCTGACCGATGCCCTGACCCATACAGGCGGCGGAGGTACGGATATGGATCCTGCCGTCCTCGATCGAGAGCAGGACGCGTCCGATATCCTTCTTGCCCATACCGGTGCCCGAGTTCTTGAAGCCGCAGGCAAGTCCGACATACTTGTTGCCGTAGTAAATGTCCTTGACCGCGTCGAGGCACGCCTCCATGTTGGTGTTGGGATCGGCGGTCTGCCCGTTCGGGAGGATATCGCCGGGCTTGATGGCGTTGCGGCGGCGGAACTCCCACGGATCGATGCCCACCATCTCGGCGAGCAGATTAATATTGCTCTCGGTCGCAAAGCAGCTCTGGGTCACGCCGAAGCCGCGAAAAGCGCCCGAAGGGGTGTTATTGGTATAGACCGACATGCCGAAGATGTCGATATTCTGATAGTTGTACGGACCTGCCGCGTGGGTACAGGCGCGGTGGAGCACAGGGCCGCCGAGCGAGGCATAAGCGCCGGTATCGGCGATGATCACGCCCTTCATGCCGGTGAGGATGCCGTTTTCGTCACAGGCGGTAGTGAACTCCATCTCCATCGGGTGGCGCTTGACGTGATAGTCAAGGCTCTCCTGACGGCTGTACTTGACCTTGACGGGGCGCTTGGTGTACCACGCCATCAACGCAGCGTAGGGCTGGACGCTCATATCCTCCTTGCCGCCGAAGCCGCCGCCGACAAGCGGCGCGCGGACATGCACCTTTTCGGGTGCGAGCCCCAGTGCTTTACTGCACTCGCGCTGTACGTCATAGATACTCTGGCTGGAGGTGTAGATCAGCAGTCCGTCGTCGCCCTCGGGGAGCGCCACACAGCACTCAGGCTCCATAAAGCCGTGCTCCTGCCACGAGGTCTTGTACTTGCGGGTCACGACGAATTTGGAATTCTTGATCGCCTCGTCGGCGTTGCCGCGCACGAGGTTGGCGCGGCTCATCACGTTGCCGTCCTCATGGATCAGCGGCGCGTCACCCTTCAGCGCCTCATAGGGTGAGGTCAGGGGGGTCAGCTCCGTATAATCGACCTCGATCAGATCGAGGATCTCCTGCAAAGACTCCTGCTTGGTGGACGCGATGACCGCCAGCACGTTGCCGACATACTTGGTGATATCGCCCTCGCCGAGCATGACGTCCCAGTCCTGCTTGATGTGTCCGATCTTGTTGTTCTTGACGTCGGCTTTAGTGAGGATCTCGACACAGTCGGGGTGCTGTATCGCGCGGGAAAAATCGATCTTGTTGATCCGCGCGCGGGGGTACTTCGAATACAGCCCCTTGGCGTACAGCATGCCGTCAAAATACAGATCGTCGGCAAAGAGCCCCGTGCCGTTGACCTTCTCCTTCGCGTCGATCCGCTGGGCATACTCGTCCATGTGCAGGGTCGTGGGGGGCTTGGGGAGCTCACACTTCTCGCGGAAGTAATCCGCCGCGAGCAGGATCGCGTCCTCGATCTTTTTGTAGCCGGTACAGCGGCAGAGATTGCCCTTGATGGCTTTCTTGACGTCAGCGCGTGTCGGGTTGAGGTTTTCATCCAACAGCGACTTTGCCGAGATGATCATGCCGGGGATGCAGAAGCCGCATTGTACCGCGCCCGCTTCGGCAAAGCAGTGCTCATATACGCGCATTTCCTCAGGGTCGATGCCCTCGACGGTCAGCACCTTTTTGCCCTGTAGCTTTGACAGGGATACGACGCACGCCTTGGTCTTTTTGCCGTCGACGAGGACGGTACAGGTGCCGCATACGCCCTCGGAGCACCCGTCCTTGGCGGCGGTCAGACGCAGATCGTCACGCAGAAAACGGAGCAGCTTTTTATCATGAGCGGATTCATAATCTTTTCCGTTGATATTGACTGTAAACATAAAATCACCTTGATAGTTAGGAGTGAGGAGTTAGGAGTGAGGAGTGGATGGTGGGATATCCATACGCGCTTTGAAATGTCAATCGGCGAATGCTTTCTCGCCGAAAGTGACTCCACCCTCTGTTGCTGCGCGACATTTTCCCAAAGGGAGCCTTTTTTTCTACTTCATTGAAGCGAAATAATCCTTGAACAGGTTGGTCACGACCGTTTTGCGGTATTCCGCGGACACTCTGCCGCGGGTGAAGGTCATCTTCTCGATGAAGCGCTCGGCATAGGCGTCGGCGTTGGCGCTCACCTCATCGACCGACTTGCCGATCAGGGTCGCCTCCACCTCACGATAGCGGGTGAATTTGCCCTCGCCGATCACGGTGGCGGAGATCGCTTGGATCACGCCGTTATGCACCTCATACGCGCCCGCGAAGGCGACGCGCGAGATCGCCAGCGCGCTTCTGCCGCCGATCTTCTTGTAATAATACGGCAGGGCGCATTTCTCCTTCGGGAGCAGGATCTCGGCGATCAGCTCGTCGTCAGCGATGTTGGTCACGCCGCGGCGCACGCAGAAATCGTCAAAAGGAATCACACGTTCACCCTTTGCCGATACCAGACGGACACGCCCGTCCAGCGCAAAGCCCGCCAAGACAGAGTCCGCTTTATCGGACGCGTTGCCGAGGTTGCCGCCGAAGGTGCCCGCGTTACGGATCGCGGGTGCGGCGATACGCGAGATCGCCTCTTTCATCAAAGGCGGGACAAGATCACTGTCAAGCGCCTGTGTAAAGGTGACCGCCGCACCGATGCGGATGTACGCATCATCCTGCGTGATCTGCCTGAGCTCATCGATATCGTTCAAAAAGAGATAGACCGCGTCGGGGATGTTCCTGACCATCAGGTCGGTACCGCCGGCGTAGGGGGTCACACTCACGCGGCTCTTGATCTCGACCGCTTCCTGTAATGTGGTGGGTTTATATCCGTTTACCATAATCCGTCACCCTCCTTTGCAGCGTTGAGCACCGCGTTCACGATCGCGTTGTAGCCGGTGCAGCGGCAGATATTGCCCGACAGCGCCGTGCGTACCTCTTCTTCGGTAGGATGCGCGTTTTTACTGAGCAGCGCCTCCGCGGCAAGGATCATGCCGGGGATGCAGAAGCCGCATTGTACCGCGCTGAGATCGGCAAAGGCCTTGGAGAGCGCCGCAAAACGCGCCGTCTCACGATAGCCCTCAACGGTGACGATCTCATGCGCATCGACCGCACCCATCGCGACACAGCAGGAGTTGACCAGCACGCCGTCGATCAGCACCGCGCACGCGCCGCACTCACCCTCCTTACAGCCGCATTTCACGCTTTTCATATCATAGGTATCGCGCAAAACATCCAGCAGGCGATCAGCCGCCGATCCGTCATAGCACGTGTCTTTTCCGTTGAGTCTAAAGTGGATACCGTTCATCACAGCACCTCCTTATTCAGTTCCAGGATGACGTCCTCGGTGGAGAACGGGATCGCGTTCAGGCGATGCTTCTTCATCCCGCCGAGCGCCATTTCGACCGCTTCCAGATAGGCGGGAGGCGGCGCGACCAGCGGCAGCTCACCCGCGCCCTTCGCGCCGTAGGGGCCGTCGGGATATTCTTCGACATGCATCTTCGCCACCATATGCGGTACATCCATTGTGGTGGGCACCAGATAATCGGTGAAGCTGTTGTTGCGGATCCTGCCCTTGTTATCATAGCTCATCTTCTCGATCGAGGCATAGCCCAAGCCTTGCAGGAAGCCGCCCTCCATCTGTCCGACGACGATGTTGTAGTCCACGGGAGTACCGACGTCAAAGTTGCCGTACGCGCCGAGGATCTCGACAACGCCGGTGTAGGTGTCGACCTCGACCTCGACGGCGCTGACCGCCCACGCGTAGGTGGGATAAGCGTCGCCCTCAAAGCGGTCGAGATAGAACGGGATCATGAAGTCGGGCTGTTTGTAATGCTCCTCGACCTCCTGCTCCTTGCCTTCCTCCCAGATACCGCGGAGCTTGATTGCGGCACGGCGCAGCAGCTCGCCGACGATCATCAGCGAACGGGACGCGACCGTGGGGCCCGAATCGGGCACACGCGCGGTATCGGGATGGCTGTAATAGACCTTATCCAAGGGGATGTTCAACTCATGCGCGACGATCTTCGGGAAGGTCGTGCGAACGCCCTGACCGATATCGCCGTTGGAGGCGAGCACCTCAACGGTGCCGTCGGCATATTTGCGCAGCTTGGCAGTCGCCTTGATCATGTCGCGCTCGCCCGAGCCGGTAAAGCCCGCGCCGTGGAAGATCGCCGAGAAGCCGATACCCTTACGGTATCTGCCCGACTGCGGCCTGCTGTATTCGATGTGCTTGCGTCTGAGGTCACACAGCTCGTCGACCTCGTCGAGCATCGCGGGGATCGGGACAGGGAAATGATACCTGCCCTGTGTGGAGGTCATATCGCCCTGTTTGGCGAAGTGCTTCTGCTTGAATGCAATGCTGTCGATCCCCAGATCCTGTGCGATATGATCCATCATCATCTCGATGGCGAAGAAGGTCTGGGGCGCGCCGAACCCGCGGTACGCACCGCAGGGAGTGGTATTGGTCTTGACCGCCTTGCCTGTCACACGCACGTTGGGGATGTTGTAGATGCCGGGCGCGGCGATGATACCGCGCTGTAAGACGACCGCGCTGAGGGTCGAGTACGCGCCCGCGTCAAAACGAACGT
Source organism: uncultured Clostridia bacterium (assembly GCA_946407065.1). Lineage (GTDB taxonomy): Bacteria > Bacillota > Clostridia > Oscillospirales > Acutalibacteraceae > Ruminococcoides. The sequence continues at coordinate 106,968 of CAMJMQ010000007.1, forward strand.
CCGCTTCGACAGCGGTCACCATGCCGTCCTTGACGGCGAGCTTGTATTTGGATAATGACGGATGGCGCTTGGGGGTGAATTCCAGATCCTCACGGCGGTTGTAGACGCAGCGCACCGGCTGACCGGTTTTCTTTGCCGCTACCGCGACCTGACAGCCTAAGATGGAGGGGAAATCCTCCTTGCCGCCGAAGCCGCCGCCTGTTACATCCTGCAAAATATGCACACCCTCGGGGCCTGTTCCCATCGCTCTGGCGACAGCGCCGTGGACGTAGTAGGGGCATTGCAGAGAGCCGTGGACGAACATCCTGCCGTCCTCCTCAGGCTCCGCCATCATGCCCTGCGGCTCTAAGTAGGTCTGATCCTGATAGCCGGTGGTGAACTCTTCCTCATAGACCTTATCCGCCTCGGCGAACGCCTTGTCGACGTCGCCGTGACCGAAGTGATAGTCAAAGAAGGTGGTGTCGCCGTTCCTCAGATCGAGCATCGGCTCGAGCTCCTCGTACTCGACCTCGATCTTTTTGAGCAGTGCTTCGACGGCCTTTTCATCGGGGCCGACGACCATACCGATCGGCTCGCCGATATATTCCACCGTGTCACGGCAAAAGACCGGTGTGTCATCGAGTACGATATTGACGTTGTTATCGCCGGGGATATCGTTGCGGTCGACCCAATAATATCCCTCGGGCAGCTCGGGCACAGTGACAGAGAGCACCTTTGCCTTTGCATAGATCGAATGGAGCAGTCTGCCGCAAAGGATCTTTTTTCCGCTTGCGGTCAGGTTATAGTCGTCGACATAGACCGAACGACCTTCGATCTTCGGGTCATGGTCTTTTTTCTTGACCGATTGACATATCTCTTTCATGTATGCACCTCCTGATGCTGTGAATGGATTGTTGATAGATCGACGGAATTTGCGGGACAGCCGTATCGAATCGGCGGCCTCCGTCATAAAAGTGTAAAGCGCCCACCTCGCCTGTATCACAACACGGCGAAGCAAGCACATTCTCACATATGATTTAGATGATTTGACAGCGTGCCATTGTTGAGCATAGCAGCGTAATCCTCGGGCGTGTCGAGATCGGTCATGATCCCCTTGTCGGTGAGCTCGAGCACCTTTTGCGGAACGCCGTTGAGAACTGCCCTCAGACCGCCGTCACCCCGATAACTCCTGATCGCGGGAATCAGTGATGCAGCGATCAGCGGCGGATGGCCTTTTCTGCCGTTGAAGGAGGGGAAGATCACCGTATGCGCGCCGTCGAACGCCTCAACCAGCGCATGGAGCGTGTCGCTCCCGACAGCAGGCATATCGCCGGGCAGAAGAAAGAAGCCGTCACATTCTCCCAAGGACTCCAACCCGATCTGCACGGAATAGAGCATATCGGTGTCGCGATAGTTGGGATTGCGCACGATAGTTACGCTGTCGCCGAAGCGCTCTCTCAGTATGCGCTCCACTTCATCGGCGTGATTACCCAGCACGACGACCGCCCTCTGCGCTACCTTTAATGCGGCGCCTACGGTACATTCGATCACCGTGCTGTCACGGCACGGCAGCAGCGGCTTGAACGCCTTCATGCGCGAGGACATACCCGCGGCGGGTATCACCGCGCCGATCTTCCGTATGTCGCCCGTATTCTTCGGCACCTGCCTCAACTCCCCATCTCCTGCTTCATCCATTTCCGTACAAAAGCTGTGCCCGATCGGGCGGCTTAATATTATCATAAACTGCCTGTATCGCACCGCGTGAGCGCTCTCACGCCCTGCTATTTAACCGATCGTTTTCGCCGATTAAAAAGCGATTATCATAATATGTATATATGGTTTTATTTTATCACAAAACACTATATTGTCAATCTGTTTTTGAAACATTTTGACCATAATAACCAAAAAGATTGAGATTCCTTTGATTCGACCCCATTCGCCCTTGACAAAACTGCCGCAGAGTGATAACATATAGAGGCTGAAAGGCAGATATCGCGGGGTGGAGCAGATGGTAGCTCGTCGGGCTCATAACCCGGAGGTCGTGAGGTTCAAGTCCCACCCCCGCAACCA